>NZ_DASSAB010000031.1:0-16349 GCF_035685805.1 Dyella sp. | reverse complement strand
CCGCACCTGGGCAACTACGTCGGCGCGATCCGCCCGGCGATCGCCGCCAGCCGCCGCGCCGAGGTGGACGCGTTCTACTTCATGGCCGACTACCACGCGCTGATCAAGAGCGACGACCCGGCGCGCATCGAGCGCTCGCGGCTGGAGATCGCCGCCACTTGGCTGGCCGCGGGGCTGGACCCGGAGCGCGTCACCTTCTACCGCCAGTCGGACGTTCCGGAGATCCCCGAGCTCACCTGGTTCCTCACCTGCGTCACCGCCAAGGGCCTGCTCAACCGCGCACACGCCTACAAGGCGGCGGTGGACAAGAACGTGGCCGAGGGCGAGGACGCCGATGCGGGCATCACCGCAGGCCTGTACATGTACCCGGTGCTGATGGCCGCGGACATCCTCGCGTTCAACGCGCACCAGGTGCCGGTGGGGCGCGATCAGATCCAGCACATCGAGATGGCGCGCGACATCGCGCAGCGCTTCAACCACATCTACGGCCGCGACTTCTTCGTGCTGCCGGAGGCGCTGATCGAGGAGCAGGTGGCCACGCTGCCGGGTCTGGACGGCCGCAAGATGTCCAAGAGCTACGACAACACCATTCCGCTGTTCGCAGCCGGCGCCAAGGGCATGCGTGAGGCGATCCTGCGCATCGTCACCGATTCGCGCGTGCCCGGCGAGCCGAAGGATGCGGACAGCTCCGCGCTGTTCACCCTTTTCCGCGCCTTTGCCAGCGAAGCCGAAAGCCAGGTGTTCCGCACGGCGCTGGAGGAGGGCATCGGCTGGGGTGAAGCCAAGCAGGTGCTGTACGAGCGCATCGAGACCGACATCGCACCGATGCGCGCGCGCTACGAGGAGCTGATGGCCAGGCCTGCGCAGATCGAGGCGATCCTGCAGGATGGCGCGAGCAAGGCGCGCGCCGTGGCCCGGCCGCTGCTGGCCCAATTGCGCGACGCGATCGGCCTGCGCTCGGGCGCGTCCATCGTCGTCGCGCCGGCCATGGCCACCGCGCCGGCGAAGTCGGACAAGCCGCCGCGCTTCGCCAGCTTCCGCGACGCCGACGGCCGCTTCCGCTTTCGTCTCTTTTCCGGCGACGGCGAGGAGCTGCTGTTGTCGCAGCCGTTCGACGATCCCAAGGCGGCCGGCGCGCTGCAGAAGCGCCTGCGCACGCTAGGCGGCGCGTCCGCGGTGGTGCAGGCCATGTCCGACGGCTCCATGCTGGAGCTCGATGGCACGGCGGTGGCGCGGCTGCAGGTTGGCGAGGACGCCGCTGCGGCCGACCTCGCGCTGACGCGCCTGCGCCACGCGCTCGACCAGCTCGCCGCGCAGGACTGAGCTCTTTTCGTTTTTTGCTGCACCGGCTCATTTCGTGCCGGTCGACGTCGGAGTTGCCGCCATGCGTTACCTCGCCCTCCTGCTGCTCGCCCCCTGGCTGTTGATCCTGGGCTGGGCGTATTCCGCCTACCCGAAAAGCCTGCCGCGCACGACCGCGCGTCGCGGCTTCGACATCGCCGTGCTGCTGCTTGCGGTCGCCGCCACGGTCATTGCCGCCGTGCTTGGCTACGAGGCCGTGCAGGTGCCACAGGTGGCGCAGTTCGGGCGCTCCAGCGGCGCGATCTGGCAGCAGGTGCTGCCCGCGTTGTACGGCTACGGCGCCTGCGTGGCGGTGCTGCTGCTCGGCCTGATCGTGCGTCGGCAGCTGTGGGGACGCGCGCGCCGCTGAGGCGCGCGACACGCCGCATTCCCTGCGGCATGATCGAACGACAGGCGCAGCCGGCCGCAGCGCACCGATCCCGCGCGCAGCGCGGCAGTCGATGAGCCAGCCGGCGGGCGTGTTTCCGGAGTGATGCGCTCATCCACCTCGGCCAGCGAGGCACGCCGTGCAGCAACCTCCATCGACACGTCCTGCAACGCACATCGGCGCCAGCTGCATACCCTTGCGCGGAGCGCCGCGGTGACCTCCTGGACCGGTTTTGCCGTGGCGTTCGGCATCGGCCTGCTGATGGGCGCCGAGCGCGAGCGCCGCAAAGGCACCGATGCACAGCGGATGGTGGCCGGCATCCGCACGTTTTCCGTGGTGGCCCTGTTCGGGGCGATCTGCGCCGCGCTCGATGCGTGGCTGGTGGTGGCCGCCATGCTGGCGCTGACCGTGTTGGTCGGCATCGCCTACGCGCGCGATCGCAGCAACGATCCGGGCCTCACCACCGAAACCAGCCTGCTGGCTTGCCTGGTGCTGGGCGCTCTGGCCACGCGTCATCCGCTGCTGGCCGCCGCCGTGGGCGTGGCGATCACCGCGCTGCTGGCCTCGCGCGAATGGCTGCACCGCTTCGTGCGCGGCGTGCTGACCACCGCCGAGCTCAACAACCTGCTGGTGCTGGCCGCGGCCACCTTGATGGTGCTGCCGCTGATCCCCGATCGCGCGATCGGGCCGTTCGACGCCATCCATCCGCGCACGATCTGGATCATCGTGATCCTGGTGATGGCGATCGGCGCGCTCGCCCACGTGCTGCTGCGCTGGCTCGGCAGTGCAGTGGGGCTGCCGCTGGCGGGGCTGCTGTCGGGCTTCGTCTCCAGTACCGCCACCATTGGCGTGATGGGATCGCGCGCCCGCGACCGGCCGGAGTTGCGCCGGCGTGCGGTGGCGGCGGCAGTGTTGTCCACCGTGGCCACGTTCGCGCAGATGGCCGCGGTGCTGGCGGTGACGCATGGGCCGGCGCTGCGCGTGCTGGCAGCGCCCTTGCTGGCGGGTGGTCTGGCGGCGCTGGCGGTAGGCGCGGTCGTGGTGTGGCGCAGTCGCGACGGCGCACCCGGCGCCGACGTGGAGGCCGGCGCGGCCGCCTTCAGCGTGAAGGGCGCGCTGCTGCTGGGCGCGACCATCGCGCTGGTACAGCTGGCGGCGGCCGCGCTGCAGGCCTGGCTCGGCCAGCGCGGCCTGCTGGTCGCCGCCGCCGTGGCCGGTTTTGCCGACACCCACGCACCGGCGGTGTCGTTTGCCTCGCTGGCCGCGGACGGCAGCATCACCGCGCAGCAGGCGATGTGGCCAGTCCTGCTGGCGCTGAGCACCAACACGGTATCCAAGGCGGTGGTGGCGCTGCTCGGCGGTGGGCGCGCGTTCGCGCGGCCGGTGATTGGTGGCCTGCTGCTGGTGCTGGCCTGCACCTGGGCCGGCGCGCTGCTGGCGTGAGCGCTGCCGATCGCGCCGCGGCCGGAATGCGACAATGCCCCGATGACCACGCTGCGCTACCTCCAGGGCTACCCCGATCATCTGCTCGAGCAGGTGCGCGAACTGCTGCAGGCTGGTCGCCTGGGCGAGCATCTGGCCGCGCGCTATCCCGACGGCCACGCGGTGCAGAGCGACAAGGCGCTGTACGCGTACACGATGGAGCTCAAGCAGGCCTACCTGCGCAACGCGCCGGGCATCGACAAGGTGCTCTACGACGCCAAGCTCGACGTGGTGAAGAAGGCGCTGGGCCTGCACACCGCCATCTCGCGCGTGCACGGTGGGCGGCTGAAGGCGAAGAAGGAGATCCGCGTCGCCTCGGTGTTCCGCCAGGCGCCGGCGGCCTTTCTCGAAACCATCGTGGTGCACGAGCTGGCGCACCTGAAGGAACTGGACCACAACAAGGCGTTCTACCAGCTGTGCGAGCACATGCTGCCGGATTACCACCAGCGCGAGTTCGACCTGCGCATGTACCTCACCTGGCGCGATCTCGCGCCGCCGGCTGATGCCGCCGACCAGAAGAAGGAATGACGATGGATGACGCCGCCCTGCAGAACACACTGCGCCGATTGTTCCAGCGTCATGAGGTGGAACTGGAGCCGGACGAGGATGGCTGGCTGCTCACCGACGGCGATTTCCCCGCGATCCGCGCCCATTGGCAAGCGGGCGAAGGTGGCGAGCCGGGGCGGCTCGATGTCGACGTGGTGGTGGCGGAGGACCGCTGCATCGAAGACAGCTTTGCCGGCACCGACGCACGCGCAGCACTCGATGCATTCGAGCAGTCGAGCTTCCACCTGCTGCTGGCGGCGTGCTGGTACCTCACCGACGACCGGCGCATGCGCATCGCCGCGTGGGACATCGGCGTGCGCACCTGGGACGTTTTCGTCGGGCCGCTGGTGACCCGGCCTTCCGCCGCCGCGCCGCAGCCGATGCCCGCCGACGCGGCGCTTGCGCTGCAGCAGGCGGTTGGCCAGCTGTCGCTGTCGCCGCAGTTGCACTGGATCCACCTGCTGCACCGGCGCGGTGCCGACGGCGCGGTCCTGCACGAGGCCTTGCTGGACGGCGAGCCCTGGCCGGCGGCCAGTGAGGTGATTGCGGCAACCGGCTGGCCCGAGCTGGCGCCCGGCACTACCGCACGACAACTGGTTCTGCTGGACGTGCGCGATTACTGAGCGATGGTGCTCAGCCTGGCAGCAGATCGAAGGCGATTGTCAGTCGTGTCTGTTGCGGCGTGTGGAAGGGCACGGTGCCGTGCCACATCCACGAAGGGAACAGCACCAGCAGCCCCGGTTCCGGGCGTACCAGGTATTCCGGTGGCAACGCGCGCGGCGTCGGCGTTGCCGGCGCGCCGAAGGTCAGCCAGCCGTCGCCGCTGGCCGTACCTACACCGTCAGGCAGGGCGATGTAGCACGCCGACGAGATCCAGCCGCGGCTATGGAAGTGGTTCAGGTGGTGGCCCTGACTGTGCAGCTGCACCGACCACATTCCGTTGTAGCGATAGCAGCCACTGTTGCGCCGGCCCATGACATCCTGGCCATTGCCGATGGAAGACAGGTAATCCTCGATCGAGCGGGCTATGGCGCGGGGGAACGCCCGTACCGCGGGTTCCGCGGCGAAGTCCGGGTACAGCGCTACCTGTGAGCCCGAACGCAGCGTCTGGTCCACCGGATGCGCCTGCCAGTGATGCAGGCGTTGCAGCTCCTGCGCCAGTGCAGCGAGATAGCTCGGCAGGTCCGGCCAGTCCTGCGGCGTGTCGATGAGGCGCGTCTGCACGTATCGCTGGTAGTCGACCAGTGTGGCGCGGCGTGGATCGTCAAGCACGCGCCACGCGGTGGCGAGCAGCGCCAGCGCATGGGAGTCGCCCGGGTTCGCTGCATGCAGGCGTTCCGCCAGCACAGCGGCCTGCTGCGCGAGCCCGTTTGCGAGCAGCGCGTCGGCATAGGCGGCTATCACGGGGGCGGCTGCCGGTGCCGCCTGAAGTGCGGCCTGGGCGTGGCCGAGCGCCAGGGCCGGTGCGTGCGCCAGCCGGTGACGCGCGGCTGCCAGGCGCAGCCCCACATGCGTTGGCATCCGGGCGATACCTTCCTCGACCAATGCTGCCGCGGTGTCGTCGTCACCGGCGGTTCCGAGCAGGCGGGCGAGCAGGATGCGCAGGTCACCACGATCAGGCCACTGGCGCACCGCCGCATCCAGCGCATGGCGGGCCTGCGCCAGGTCGCCCGAACGCATCCATAGCAATTCGCTCAGACTCTCGTGCGTGGCAGCGTGGTCGGGGAAGCGCTGCAGCAAGGCACGCCAGCGCGCCTCTGCCTCGTCGGGCCGGTGGCTATCGAGCAGCGCGCGCCCCAGCACGTAATGGGCCACAGCGTGGTCCTCGCCGCTGGCAATGGCCCGTTCTGCCGCCGCTACCGCGTCGCTGCTGCGGCCGGATTCGCCCAAAGCCATTGCGAGCCCAAGTGCCGCAGGGCCGTCGGCCGGGAGAATCGCGAGCACCGCACTAAACGCCTCGGCCGCCGCTACCGGCGAGCCATGGTCGAGCAGCGCCTGAGCCCGCAGACGCTCCAGCTCGGGCGCGGGCGAGGGGTCGGATGGACGCTGCGCCAGCCATGCCAGCGCCTCGCCCGGCCGCCCGGCGCGCAGCAGGGAACGTACGCGCTCCGCGGCTAGGCCGGCAGGCATCTGTGCTCCGGCTGGTGCAGTGGTCATCCCAGGAGGGGGTGATGGCCCAGGCGGGATGTCATGGTCATGCATGGCGTTTCCGCTGCGCGTGCGGGTGGGTTGTCAGTGCGGTTCCTGCATGGACTCGAACTGACGGTGGCGGTCGGTAGCAGAGGCCCATGGTGATGCACCCGCGTGGCACAAAAAAGGGGCGCCCCCGGCGCCCCCTCTTTCTTTTCCCGGTCGAAGACCGGTCAGTTCGGCCGGGCCATGTCGTCCAGCAGCGCCTTGAGGAAGCGCGCCGCTTCGCCACCAGTGGCGGCGCGGTGGTCGAAGGTGAGGCTGATCGGCATGCGCTTGTGCACTTCGATGCCACCCATCACGGCTACCACGTCGTGGCTGAGCTTGCCGGCGCCGACGATGGCGACGGTCGGCGGCACCACTACCGGGGTGGCGTAACGGCCGGCGAACATGCCGAAGTTGGACAGGCTGATGGTGTAGCCGGAGAGCTCCGAGGAAGGGATCGAGCGATCCTCGACCTGCGAGCGCAGGCGCTTGATCGCACCGCGCACGCCGGCGCCGTCGAGCATGTCGGCGTTGCGCAGGGCCGGTACGAACAGCCCGTCGTCGGTGTCCACGGCGATGCCGATGTCGACATGCGGATGCAGCGTGCGGCTGAGGTTCTTGCCGTCGAACCAGGCGTTGAGCGCAGGCACTGCCTTGCAAGCCGCCACGATGGCGCGGATCAGGCGGGCGGTGATGTCCTGCTTGCCGATCCAGGCATGCAGGTCGGCGTCGTCGACCAGCGTGGTGGGCACCACCTGGGCATGCGCGTCGGCCATCACGCGCGCCATGTTGCGACGCACGCCCTTGAGCTGCTCGGGCTGGCCGCTGGCGGCCTGCGACGGCGGCGCGGTACGCACCGGCTTGCCGGACAGCGAGGTCGCCGTGCGCGCCGGTTCGGGCTGCGGCAGCTCGGGCGCCAGATGGCGACCGGCGGAGGCCGGGGCCGCGCGGCTCGGCGCCGCGCCCATCGGGGCGCTGCCGTTGGCGGCGGCGTCCTTGACATCCTTCAGGGTGACTACGCCGTCCGCGCCCGTGGGCTTGACGCGGGCGAGGTCGATCTTGAGCTTCTTCGCCAGTGCGCGCACCGCCGGCACGGCTTTCACGCCGCCCACGCTGGCGGCCTGCTCGACGTGCACGTGGCTGCCGCTGACCATGGCGCCAACCACGGTGCCCTCGTCTTCGCGGTCCTTGCCGCCGGTGTCCACTTCGCCGCCTTCGTCGGAGGCAACGACCTTGCCGGCGTCATCCGCGGCGGGGCTGCCCACGCTCTTCTTCGGGCCGTGCTGGTGGCCGGTGTCCTGCGACTCGGCGCGCTGCTTCGCATTGGGGTCGGGCTCGAACTCGGCCAGTGCGGCGCCGGTCTCGATGATGTCGCCGGGGGCGCCGTGCAGCTTGGTGACCTTGCCGGTGTAGGGCGAGGGCACATCGACTACCGCCTTGGCGGTTTCCATCGAGCACAGCGGGGCGTCCAGCTTGATGCTGTCGCCTTCCTTCACGTGCCACTCGACCACGGTTGCGTCGGGCAGGCCTTCGCCAAGGTCGGGAAGGTAGAACGTCTTGATGTCAGCCATGTCGGTCCTCAATCGATCAATACGATGGCGCGTGCCGGGATCCAGCCGCATGTTCCATTCGCGTTTTCGGCCCACCACCAGTCGGCGAGCAATGTATGTAAGCGCAACTCGTCGCCGGGGTCGGCCTCGAGCTCGCGGGTATCGTAATCCTGCGTGATGACGGCACCACCGTCGGCCTGCGCGAACAGGACGGCGGGAATCCAGCCACCTTGCCCGTTGCCGAGTTGGGCCCAGATGAAGTCAGGCCACTCCGTGTCGCGCTCGCCGAGGGTCAGCGTGTCGCCCGCGGTGCACCGGATCGGTTCACGATCCGGTGCACGATGCGCGGTGGCGACACGAGCCCGACGCATCAGCTGGCGGCCAGGGTCCGCTTGGCGGCCGCGACCACGCGCTCCACGCTGGGCAGGTACTTCATTTCCAGCCGGAACAGCGGGATGTGCGTGTCGAAGCCGGTGACGCGCTCGACCGGGGCGAGCAGGTCGTACATGCACTCCTCGGCCAGCCGCGCGGCGATCTCGGCGCCGTAGCCGGCGGTCTTCGGCGCCTCGTGCACGATCACGCAGCGGCCGGTCTTGGCCACCGACTCGGCAATGGTGTCGAAGTCCAGCGGAGTCAGCGTGGCCACGTCGATCACTTCGGCGCTGATGCCTTCCTCGGCCAGTGCGTCGGCCGCTTCAAGCGCCTCCTTCACCTGCGCGCCCCAGGTCACCAGGGTGACGTCGGTGCCGTCGCGCAGCACGAAGCACACGTCCAGCGGCAGCGCCTCGCCGTCGTCCGGCACCTCTTCCTTGTACTGGCGGTAGATGCGCTTGGGCTCGAAGAACATCACCGGATCCGGATCGCGGATCGCCGCCAGCAGCAGGCCATAGGCGCGCGCGGGCGAGGAGGGCATCACCACGCGCAGGCCGGGGATGTTGGTGAACAGGTGCTCGTTCGCCTCGGAGTGATGCTCCGGCGCGCGGATGCCGCCGCCCCAAGGGGCGCGCCACACCGCCGGCACGGTCAGGCGGCCGCGGGTGCGGTTGCGCATGCGCGCGGCGTGGCAGGCGATCTGCTCCATCATCGGGTAGATGAAGCCTTCGAACTGCGCCTCGGCGACCGGCTTCATGCCGGCCACGGCCAGGCCGACGGTAACGCCGGCAATGGTGGTTTCGTCCAGCGGCGTGTCGAGCACGCGCAGCTCGCCGAACTTTTCCTGCAGGCCCTGGGTGGCGCGGAATACGCCGCCGTTGACGCCCACGTCTTCACCCAGCACCACGACCGAATCGTCGTGCTTCATTTCGTACGCGAGCGCCTGGGTGACGGCTTCGATGAGAGTGATTTGTGCCATGACTCAGTGACCCTTGTTCGGCGTGGATTCGAGCGAGAGGACGTAATCGCGCTGCTTGGCGAGATCGGCCGGAATCTCGGCGAAGGTGTAGTCGAACATCGCCGACACCGGCTGGGTCTTGGTTTCCAGGTACGCGTTGACCTCGTTGTCCATCCAGTCGTCGCACTCGGCCTTCCAGGCCTCTTCCTTGGCGTCGTCCCACACGCCCTTGGCCACGAGCCAGTTGCGCAGGCGCTTCATCGGCTCCTTTTCCCAGCCGTCCTTCACTTCCTGCTCGCCGCGGTAGCGGCGCGCGTCGTCGGCGGTGGTGTGGTCGCCCAGGCGATAGGTGACTGCCTCGATCACGCTGCCGCCTTCGCCGTTGCGCGCCCGCGCGAGCGCGTCTTCCATCGCCTTGCGCACGGCAATGATGTCGTTGCCGTCGACCTGGATCGAATACAGGCCGGCCGCGATGCCTTTCTGCGCCAGCGTCGGCGCGCCGGACTGGATCTTGCGCGGCACCGAGATCGCCCACTGGTTGTTGACGATCACCGCCACCAGCGGCAGGTTCTGCGCGCCGGCGATGTTGATGGCGCCGTAGAAGTCGCCCTTGGACGAGCCGCCGTCGCCGATGGTGCACACCGCCACGCGCTTCTCGCCGCGGATCTTGAACGCCAGCGCGCAACCGGCCGCGTGCAGGCACTGCGTGGCAATCGGTACCGACCACGCGAAGTCATGCCGCGCCGGCTCCTTCTGGTAGTCGTTGCCGCGCTCGTCGCCGCCCCAGTACATGTAGACCTCGCGCGGCTGCACGCCGCGGTACAGCTGGGCGCCGTATTCGCGGTAGCTGGGCGCGTAGACGTCTTCGGGGCGCATCGCGCTGCCGATGCCCACATGCGCGGCTTCGTGGCCAAGGCAGCTGGCGTAGGTGCCCAGCTTGCCGGTGCGCTGCAGCGCGATCGACTTGGCGTCGAACACGCGGGTGGAGAGCATCAGCTTGTAGAGCTCGACCATGTGGTCGAGATCCTTGGTGAATTCGGGCAGGTCCTTGCGGACCTCGTTGCCGTCGGCATCGAGGTACTGCAGGTATTCAATTTCGAACTTGGCGGCAATCGACACGTGTCGCTCCGTAAGTGGTCAGGGGAATGCGTGGCTGCAAGCGAGTGCGACAGGGCGCAAACATCTCTCTGTAGCAGGTAAATCGCGCAGAAAATCCGGCAATGAATAGCAGGCGGGCATGTTGCGTCGCAAGGTACGGCGCAGCATGCGGCAGGGTACGGAACGCCTCGTGACAGCAGCTACCATGCGGTTTTCCACGCACCACCGGGCCCCCATGAGCGATAACCAGCGCGACCTCGAAGCGGGCATCGAAACCGACCTGGAAGGCCGGCTGACCTACGCCGGCTACCTGCGGCTGGACCTGCTGCTGGCCGCCCAGCAGCCGCTGAGCCAGCCGCCGCACCACGACGAGATGCTGTTCGTGGTGCAGCACCAGGTCAGCGAGCTGTGGATGAAGCTGATGATCCACGAGCTGGGCGCGGCGGTGGACTTCCTGCGCCGCGACCAAGTGTGGCAAACCCGCAAGGTGATCGCCCGCTGCAAGTCGGTGCTGCGCCAGTTGACCGAGCAGTGGTCGGTGCTGGAGACGCTGACGCCCTCGGAATACATGGAGTTCCGCGAGATCCTGGGGCCATCGTCGGGATTCCAGTCGCTGCAGTACCGGGTGCTGGAGTTCCTGCTCGGCAACAAGAACGAGGCCATGCTCAAGGTTTTCGCGCACGACCCGGCCGGGCAGGAGACGCTGCGTGCGGTGCTCGAGGCGCCGAGCCTGTACGACGAGTTCCTGCGCTACCTGGCGCGCTTCGGCCATGCCGTGCCCGCGAAGCATCGGGAGCGTGACTGGCGCCAGCCGCACGTGGCCGATGCGGACTTGTTGCCGGTGTTCGAGCGCATTTACGAGGACACCGACCGCTACTGGCGCGAGTACGCCCTGTGCGAGGACTTCGTCGATCTGGAGACGCAGTTCCAGCTGTGGCGCTTCCGACACATGCGCACGGTGCAGCGGATCATCGGCTTCCGTCGTGGCACCGGCGGCTCCTCCGGCGTGGCGTTCCTGAAGAAGGCGCTGGAGCTGGAGTTCTTCCCCGAACTGTTCGAGGTACGCACCACGTTGCGTCCGCCGGTGCGTGAGTGAGGAGTAAGAGTGAGAAGCGAGCAGAGCCGCAACCCTGCTGTCGCTCGTTTCTCACTCCTCTTCACGCACTCCTCGCTCGCCGCCCGTCGCCCCCGGATGCAATCTGCCGGATGAACCGCTAGGGTTCGGCAGGAATTTGCGAATCACCGAAGGGGAGCTGCATGACCGAAGCCACCGCCACGCCGCCGCAGGGCGCGCCCGATTTCCCGCAGACGCTCGGCCACCCGCGTCCGCTGTGGATGCTGTTCATGACGGAGTTCTGGGAGCGCTTCGCGTTCTACGGCATCCGCTGGGCGCTGGTGCTGTACATCGTGGCCCAGTTCTACGAGGGCAGCCCCACCGGCGAGCAGCCCGCGGGCTTCACCTACGGCGCGTATCTGGCACTGGTCTACGCCGCAGCGATCTTCGGCGGCTACATCGCGGACAAGATCATCGGCTACCAGCGCTCGATCCTGCTCGGTGCGGTGATCATGGCCGCTGGCCTGTTCCTGATCGCGGTGCCGAACCAGCAGATCTTCATGCTGGGCCTGGCCACGGTGATCACCGGCAACGGCCTGTTCAAGCCGATCATCTCGACCATGGTGGGGCAGCTGTACGGGCCCAAGGATGATCGGCGCGATTCGGGCTTCACGATCTTCTACATGGGCATCAACCTGGGCGCGATGGTAGCGCCGCTGCTGACCGGCGTGCTGGCCAACCGGGTGTTCGGCACCGACGCCATGCCTGCGTACAAGTACGTGTTCATCGCCTCGGGCATCGGCATGCTGCTGAGCTTCGTGTGGTTCTGGTTCGGTCGCCGCCAGCTCGGCGATATCGGGCTGCCGCCGGCCAGTGCCAGCAGTGCCCGCATGGCGATGGTGGTGGTCGGGGCGCTGGCCGCGATCCCGGCGTTCTACTTCCTGCTTTCACTGGGCGCCGAAACCCTGGCCTGGCCGCTCGGCCTGTTGTTCATCGGCCTGTCCGTGCTGCTGCTGATCGAGGGCGTTCGCGAGGGTCGGGTGGCCCGGGATCGGGTGATCGCGATGCTGATCATCTTCGTCTTCAACGTTCTTTTCTGGTGCTTCTTCGAGCAGGCCGGCAGCTCGTTCACCTTCCTCGCCGACAAGATCGTCAATCGCCAGTTCGGCAGCTGGGAGTTCCCCACGGCCTGGTTCCAGTCGGTCAATTCGGTGGCGATCATCGTGTTCGCGCCGATCCTGGCGTGGGTGTGGGTGCGGCTGGGGCGTGCCAACCCGTCGATCCCGCGCAAGTTCGGGCTGGGCCTGATCTTCAACGGCCTGGCCTTCATGCTGCTGTGGTTCGCGCTGTCGCAGCTGGTCAGTGACGTGGGCAAGATCCCGTTCTGGACCCTGGTGATGGTCTACGTGCTGCAGTCGGTCGGCGAGCTGTGCCTGTCGCCGATCGGGCTGTCGATGGTGACCAAGCTGGCGCCGGCCCGGCTGGTCGGGTTCGGCATGGGTGGCTGGTTCTTGTCCACCGGCATCGGCAACAACATCTCCGGCATCTTTGCCGGTCTGATCAGTGGCGAGGGCGGCATGACCACCGCGTCGGCCCAGCATGGCTACACCATCGGCTTCTGGATCCTGGCCGGCGGCGGCGTGCTGCTGTTCCTGATCGCGCCGTTGATCGCCCGCCTGATGCACGGCGTGAAGTAAGGCGACGCGCGGGCCGGCACGCCTTCCCGCGTTCCGGCCCCGTTGCACGTTGCGCTAGCGATCCTGCAGCCGGTCGAGAATACGCCCGAGCCACACCTGCTCTTCCTCGCTGAGCTTCTCCAGCACCGCTGCCTCGCGCGCGCGGGCCATCGGCGCGACCACGTCATGGATGGCCCAGCCGGCCTCGGTGAGGTCGAGTACCGAGCGGCGCTTGTCGTCGTCGTGCATGTGCCGGCTCACCCGGCCGCTCTCGACCAGCCGGGCCAGCGCGCGGCTCACCGCGACCTTGTCCATGGCGGTACGGTCGGCCACCTCGCGCGCCGACAGTCCCTCGAAGCGCGCCAGCACCGCCATCACGCGCCACTCCGTCATGCTCAGGTCGTAGCGCTGCTGGTAGTCGTCGGCGATGCCCTGACTGATGGTGTTGGACAGGATCGACAGTCGGTAGGGCAGGAAATGCTCCAGCTCCAGCGGCGCGTGCTGGATGCCCGGCGGGGTGCGTTTGCGGGGGGTGACCACTGCGGCGCGGCTCCTTGCAATTGGTTTCACATGTAACTATAAAGAGGGTTCGACCAGCCCTGACGTCGCGTCGCCGAGCGGGCGCAAACCGGGGCAGCCACCGAGACATTAGCGCAGCCAACCGCAGGAGAGCGCCATGAACGCACAGCCGAATCTCGCCCAGCCCAACCTGGGCATGCAGGTGACCACGTTCGAAAACCCGATGGGCATCGACGGCTTCGAGTTCGTCGAGTTCGCGGCGCCCGGCGCGCAGGCGGCCCAGATGCACGCGCTGTTCAAGAACATGGGCTTCACGGCCGTGCTTCGGCACAAGACCCGGCCGATCACGGTGTACCGGCAGAACGGCGTCAACTTCCTGCTCAACGAGGATCCCGATTCGTTCGCTGCCGAGTTCGCCGCCAAGCACGGCCCGAGCGCCTGCGGCTTCGCCATCCGCTTCCGCAAGCCCGCGGCCGAGGTGCTCCAGACGGTGCTCGGCAACGGCGGCGAGCAGTTCGACAACGCCGACAGCCGCGCTGTCGGGGCGCCGGTGGTGAAGGGCATCGGTGACTGCATGCTCTATCTGGTGGACCGCTACGGCAACGCCGGCAGCGTCTACGACAGCGAGTACGAGCCGATCGAGGGCGCCGAGCAGCATCCGGCCGGGTTCGGTCTGACCTTCATCGACCACCTCACGCACAACCTCTACTTCGGCAACATGCAGAAGTGGTCGGACTACTACGAGCGCCTGTTCAACTTCCGCGAGATCCGCTACTTCGACATCAAGGGCACCAAGACCGGCCTGGTGTCCAAGGCGATGACCGCGCCGGACGGCATCGTGCGCATCCCGCTGAATGAGTCGAACGACCCGAAGAGCCAGATCAACGAATACCTCGATGCGTACCACGGCGAGGGCATCCAGCACATCGCCTGCTTCACCGACGACATCTATGCCACGGTCGAGGCGATGCGCGCACGCGGCGTGGAGTTCCTCGATACGCCGGACACGTATTTCGACGTGATCGACATGCGCATCCCCGACCACGGCGAGGACGTGCCGCGGCTGCGCAAGAACAAGATCCTGATCGACGCCGACCCGGAGACCAAGCAGCGCAAGCTGCTGCAAATCTTCACCCAGAACTGCGTCGGCCCGATCTTCTTCGAGATCATCCAGCGCAAGGGCAACGAGGGTTTCGGCGAAGGCAACTTCCAGGCGCTGTTCGAGTCGATCGAGCGCGACCAGATCAAGCGCGGCGTGCTGTGATTTTTGAACCCCCCTCTCCCTGCGGGAGAGGGCTCGGGGAGAGGGTACGCTCTGCCGCGATGCAGCAAGCCACCGCTGCCCACCCTGAAAAGGCAGCAGGCACGTATGCTTCGGCGGGCCGGCACAGACGCTGAGCAAAAGCTCTGGTTCCACCTGCGTGCAGGAAGGCTGCATGGGCTGACGTTTCGACGTCAGCATCCGGTTCCACCACACGTGGTGGATTTCTATTGCGAGGCGCACAAGCTGGTGGTGGAGCTCGATGGCCCCCAACACAACGAAACCGCTGACACGTCTCGTACCCGTTTCCTCGAATCCACCGGCCTCAGGGCGCTGCGTTACTGGGACAATGAGGCGCTTCAAAACACCGGGAAGGTGCTTGCGTCCATCCTGAGCGCCTGCGAAAACCGTACCCTCACCCCGACCCCTCTCCCGAAAAGAGAGGGGCTTTAGAGCAAAGGCACCGAGCATGTCGACGATGGTCAGCAACGGCTACCAATCCGGCTTCGGCAACGAGTTCGCCAGCGAGGCGCTACCGGGCGTGCTGCCCACCGGGCAGAACTCGCCGCAGCGCGTGGCGCACGGCCTGTACGCCGAGCAGCTCTCCGGCACCGCCTTTACCGCGCCGCGCCGCGAGAACCGGCGCAGCTGGCTGTACCGCATCCGCCCGGCAGCGATGCACACGCCGTTCGCGCCGTTGGCGCACGCGAGCTTTCACAACCGCTTCGATGAGGCACCCGCCACGCCGAACCAGCTGCGCTGGGATCCGTGGCCGATGCCGGAGTCGCCCACCGACTTTCTCGACGGCCTGGTCACCATCGCCGGCAACGGCGGAGCAGCGGAGCAGGGCGGCGTGGGCATGCACGTCTATGTCGCGAACCGCTCGATGCGGGGGCGTTTCTTCTACAACGCCGATGGCGAGCTGCTGATCGTGCCGCAGGCGGGGCGCCTGCGCCTGGCGACCGAGTTCGGCGTGCTGGACGTGGCGCCGCTGGAGATCGCGGTGATCCCGCGCGGCGTGCGCTTCCGCGTGGAGCTGCTCGATGGCGAGGCGCACGGTTACGTGGCCGAGAACTTCGGCGCGCTGCTGCGGCTGCCGGACCTGGGCCCGATCGGCGCCAACTCGATGGCGTTGCCGCGCGACTTCCTGGCGCCGGTGGCGGCCTACGAGGATGTCGAAGGGGAGTTCCAGCTCATCGCCAAGTTCCAGGGTGCGCTGTGGCAGGCCGACATCGGCCACTCGCCGCTGGACGTGGTGGCGTGGCACGGCAACTACGCGCCGTACAAGTACGACCTGACCCGCTTCAACACGATCGGCTCGATCAGCGTGGACCACCCGGACCCGTCGATCTTCACCGTGCTGACCTCGCCCAGCGATACGCCCGGCACGGCCAATCTCGATTTCGTGATCTTCCCGCCGCGCTGGCTGGTGGCCGAGCACACGTTCCGCCCGCCGTACTTCCACCGCAACGTGGCGAGCGAGTTCATGGGCCTGATCGAGGGCGCCTACGATGCCAAGGCCGGCGGCTTCGCACCCGGCGGCATGAGCCTGCACAACTGCATGAGCGGGCACGGTCCCGACGCGGCCAGCTTCGAGAAGGCCAGTGCCGCGGACCTGAGCAAGCCGGACCATCTCACCGGCACCATGGCTTTCATGTTCGAGACGCGCAAGGTGATCCGCCCGACCGCGCAGGCGCTGGCCGCGCCGCAGCGACAGGATGATTACTGGCAGTGCTGGCAAGGTATTGCGCGTCATTTCAATCCGGAGCAGCCGTGAAAACGTCGATGTCGGCAGCCCTGCTTGCCGCTGTGATGCTGGCGGGCTGCACTCAATCCCAGGCACCCGCTTCCGCGCCTGCGTCGTCCGCCGCGCGGCCCTCTGCTTCGGCATCGGCGGCCTCGGGCGCTACCGCGGAAGCGCCGACGCCG
>NZ_DASSAB010000030.1:0-208800 GCF_035685805.1 Dyella sp. | reverse complement strand
GATCGGGTTCACGTCGGCGGCGCGGTTGATGTTCACCTGGATCTGCTGGGCGAGGCGATCGACCACGCCGCCCAGCCACTCCGGCTTGGCGTCCGGATCGCCGCTGGACTCGCGCCACTGCGCACTGGCCGCTTCCAGCATCGGCGTCAGTTCGATCGGCTCGCCGAAGTTGAGCGCCACGTGGCCGTAGCGCTGGCGCAGCACCCTGAGTCCCTTGAGCAGGCCGAGCAGGGATTCCTTTTCCTTCGGCTGGCCGGACAGCTCGCCGATGTAGCTCTTGCCTTCCATCAGCTTCTCGTAGCCGATGTACACCGGCTGGAACAGCACCGGCCGTCGCGGCGCGCGCAGGAACGCGCGCACGGTCATCGCCAGCAGGCCCGCGCGCGGCGCCAGCAGGCGCCCGGTGCGCGAACGGCCGCCCTCGATGAAGTACTCCATCGGCACGCCGCGGTCGATCAGCTGCGCCACGTACTCGTTGAACACCACCGAGTACAGCGCGTTGCCCTTGAAGCTGCGGCGCAGGAAGAACGCGCCGCCGCGGCGCAGGATCGGCCCGATCACCGGCAGGTTGAGGTTGGCGCCCGCCGCGATATGCGGCACCACCACGCCGGAGTGATGCAGCTGGAAGCTCATCAGCAGGTAGTCGGCGTGGCTGCGGTGGCTGGGCACGTAGACCACTTCATAGCCCGGCGCCGCGGCACGGGCCTTGTCGAAGTGGTGCATGGCGATCCCGTCGTACAGCTTGTTCCAGAAGTTCGACAGCACGAACGAGGCCGAGCGCACCACCGGGTGCGAGTAGTCCGCGGCGATTTCCAGCATGAGCTTCTGCGCCCGGCGCCAGGCCTTGGCATAGGTGATCTTTTCCTTGCTGGCGGTGGCGGCGATCGCCGCGCGCACCGGCTCGGCGTTGAGCACCGCATCCACCACGGTGCGGCGGTGCGACAGGTCCGGCCCGATCACCGCGGCGCGGATGCGGCGGAAGTGCACCCGCAGCACGCGGGCGATCTTGCGCGCGAAGCGCTCCGGCGGCACCGCCGCACCGGCCTCGTCGATCGCCGCGCGCAGCGAGATCGGCGCGGAGAACTGCACCACCGTGTCGCGGCCGTTCATCAGCAGGGCGAGCAGGCGGCGGAAGTGGCCCACTACCACCCAGTTTTCCGAGAACAGCACGCGGAACCAGCCGGTGTCGCGGCTGGGTGCGCGGCCGACATAGATCGACACCGGCACGATCTGCACGTCGCGGCCGGGATCGCTCTCCAGCGCCAGCAGCAGTTGTCCGAGCGCGTCCTTGGGCGCGCGCTGGCGGTTCTTGCCCAGCAGCAGGCCGTCGTGCCGGCCCAGGGCAAACACCGAGCGCCGGCGACGGGTACCGGATAGCGGCTGCATCGGCGACGGCAGCCCGGCCTCGCGGCAGGCGCGATCGAGAATCAGCGCGTCGGACAGGCCGTCGCGCTCGATCACGTAGCACACCGGCACCCCGGGCTTGAGCAGGGCCGCCGGCTCGGCCGGGTCGCGGCGTAACTTGACCCACGGCTCCAGCAGGTGGCCGGTGAGGTTGAACCACCAGGGCGCGCGGCTGCGGTGGGGGGCGTCCGTCGTGGTTGTCATGGGCATGCGCCTATTCTACCGGCAGCCGCCCGGCGGCACCGCCGCAGCGGTCACGCCACGCTGCGCCGCCTGGTCCAGTGCCCGGCTGACCCAGCGCCCGTCGATGCGTTGCATGCGCACGGTAACTTCGAGAGGCTGCCCGGCCAGCATGTAACTCACCTGCACGATGGCTTCGTCCGCACGCTGTGTCAGCGGCGTGACGCGGGCCGAATCGAGCGCCGCGTCCACCGACAGCCCGTACAGCGCAAGCGCCCGCTTGGCCGCGGCAAGAACCGTCGAGGCCTTGGCCGCAGCCTGATCCAGGTTCAGCGCCAGCGCCTGCCGCGTGTTCTGCAACTGCAGGGTGCGCGTGGTCTCGACCGCGAGCTCGGCCAGCTGCCAGGCGCGCGCGGGGTCGAACCACGGTGCGCGACCGGCCCACGGCGCGAGCGCCGCCAGCATGGTTTCGGCATCGGCCTGCTGCGGCGGATCCAGCCAGCCGCCGGCGGCGAGGTTCCGGGTCAGCAAGGAGCGGCCGACACCGGCCAGCAGCGGCAGCTGATCGCCGTACTGCCGCTCGGCCTGGGCCAGCCGGGGTTGCCACCGGGCCGACAGCAACGCCGCGGCGCCGGGAGCGTCGGCGGCGTCCAGCGCGTGGTCGATCCACGCCTGGCGGGCTGGGGTCATCGGTACCTGCGCGAGCGCGCATGACCATGCCGCCCGCACCGCCGCGTGGCGCGACGGCGCCAGTGCCAGACGCCAGAAGCCGTTGACGTCGTTCTGGCGCAGCCGGTCGAGCGTGGCGCGCAAGGCGGTGGCCGGCGCATCGACGGCAGACGCGGCCGCGTCGTCGTCACCTCGGTGACAGCCGGCGGCTGCCAGGAAAGCTGCCAGCATCAGGCCGGTAACAAGGCGCAACGGACGTCGTGGTTGCGCGTGCGGAAGATGTGCAGACATCGCAGGTCCCCGTACAGAGGCCGCCGTGTGAAGCGGCGAACGTGCCGGCCCCGGCCGAACGCGGGCGGACAAAAGAAAACCCCGCGGGCGAGGCCTCGCGGGGCTAGTCCCGGCAGAGCCGGAAGGGAAATGGCCTTGCCTGCAGAATCTGTGGTCAGCAGCAGGTGTCGGCAACGCCATGGTAACGGCCGCGATAAGTTAAGGCAATGGATTTGTTTTGTGACGCAAGTGGCTGATTTACCTGTTACTGAAGGCGCAAGGCGTTTTCTTTCTGCCGCCGGCGCTCCTCGCGTGGCAGAGTCCAGTCGTTGTTGAACAGCGCCGGCTCCCAGCCGCCATACGTCGGGTTGGGCAGCATGAACCAGCGCGTGCCGAACCACGACAGATAGTCCGCCACTGCCTGCTCGCGGCCTGCCGCGTTGTTGGCGATGACGTCGGCGAAGTCGCCGATCTGGTCGCCGATCTGCATCAGCACGCGGTACTTGCGGCTGATCAGCTGGCGGCGACAGCCTTTCTCGGTGCCGATCTGCTCGCATCCTTCAACAAACGTGCCCAGGCCGAGAAACGCATCGGAACCGGACACCGGAAAGCCGACCTTGCGCAGGTTGTCCAGGGTGACCCGGTCCAGGTCCTTGGCGCGGTTGGAGACGAAGATCACGGCGATGCCGTGCTTGGCCGCGAACTGGGTGAACGCGACCGCGCCGGGCAGTGCACGGGCGGCTTCTTGCTGGCACCACGCGGCCCAGTCGGCCTCGTTGTACTCGCCGCCGCTCTTGATCAGGCGCGCCTGGTAGGGCGAGTTGTCCAGCGCGGTCTCGTCCACGTCCAGCACCACGGCCGGTTTGAGGCCGGCCGCAGGTGTTACGCGGTCGTCGCGGGTGAGCGCGTCCCAACGCGTGTCCTTCAGGGCGCCCAGCAGCTGCATCTGCGCGTTGCGGTAGGTCTGCAGGTAGATCAGGTCGTGCTCGATCGCGTTCTGGCTCCACACCACCGCATTGAGGTTGTCGTCCGCCGGCACGACTGGCACCGCCGTGGCCGGCACGGCCGCCGCGGCAGCGGGCGGCTTCGGCGCCTGCACGGGAGCGGTGCTGCAGCCGGCAATGAGTGCCATCGCGGCGAGCAGGGCGGGAAGGGGTGAACGCATGGGCTGATCCTGGGAAGCATGTCGACCGACGAGAATCGCGCCAGTTTACGACAGCCACATGTCGACCCGCCCGGACTGGCGAGCACCCGGCGGGACTGACAGACTGCGCTCTCCCCCCTCGCGGAAGCTCGCCCGATGGCGTCCACGCCGACCGTTCTGCCCGCGCCGCGCACTCCGGGCGCGGTCGTCTACGCCAGCTACGTGCTGACCGCGCTCGCGCTGTTGCTGGTCTTGCAGCTGCACCTGCTGCCGGCGCTGCTGGCGGGTCTGCTGGTGTACGAGCTGGTGCAGGGGATCAGCCCATTGCTGGGTCGGCGCATTCCCGGCGACCGCGCGCGCATGCTGGTGGTGGCGTTGATCGGGGTGGTGGTGGTGGGACTGATCCTGCTGCTGATCCTGGGCGTGCTCAGCCTGTTGCGCAGCGAAATCGGCAATCCGCAGGTGCTGTGGCGCGAGCAGTTGATGCCTCTGGTGGAGAAGGCGCGCCAGCAGTTGCCGCCCGCGCTCACTACCTGGATGCCCGACAGCGTGGACGAACTTCGCGTGATGGCTATGGAGCTGACCCGCAAGCACGCGGGCAGCCTGCAGCTGGTCGGCAAGGAAACGGCGCGGGTGATCCTGCACATCATCATCGGCATGGTGCTCGGTGCCATCGTCGCGCTCAGCCGCACGCGTCCGGCACACCTGTCCGCGCCGCTGTCCGCGGCGCTCTCGGCGCGGTGCCTGAAGCTGGCCGACGCGTTCCACAACATCGTGTTCGCGCAGATCAAGATCTCGCTGATCAATACCGCGTTCACGGCAATCTTCCTGCTCGGCGCGCTGCCACTGTTCGGCATCCACCTGCCGTTCGCCAAGACGCTGGTGGTGATCACCTTCGTGGTCGGCCTGCTGCCGGTGATCGGCAACCTGCTCTCGAACACCGCGGTGACGGTAGTGGGCCTGTCGGTGTCGCTGGGCGTGGGCGTCGCCGCGCTGGCGTTCCTGGTGCTCATCCACAAGCTCGAGTACTTCCTCAACGCCCGCATCGTCGGCACGCAGATCCGCGCCCGCGCCTGGGAATTGCTGATCGCGATGCTGGTGATGGAGGCGGCCTTCGGCCTGCCTGGCCTGGTCGCGGCGCCGATCTACTACGCCTACCTCAAGCGCGAGCTGGAAGCGCGCGACCTGATCTGAGCATTGGGTGGGTGATGCGCAGAGCAGTGGTCAGACGCGCACACCGCCGCCCTCGAGCACACGACGCAGGTCATCCATCGCGCTGCCATAGCGCTTCCAGCGGTCGAGCGAGTCGCGATGCAGGGTTGAGCGCACCTGCACTGCACTGGGCGTGGTGACGGGTGCCGCGTTGCGTTCGAAGTGCAGGCAGGCGTCGTCCCACGGCAGGCCGCAGAAAGCCAGCAGGCGCTCCGTCACGGCTTGCTGCCGGTCGACCAGTTCCTCGTAATCGATCGACAACAGGCGCCCCGGCAGGACCGCGCTCCAGTGCGCCATCAGGCGATCGAACTGCAGGTAGTAGCGGCCGGTGTCCTGCAGGGCCCAGGAGTAATCGAGATAAGGCGCCGACGCGGCGAACAGCTGGCGGAAGTTGCTCAGGCAGGTGTCCATCGGGTGGCGCCGCAGGCAGACGAAGCGCGCATCCGGCAGCGCCCGCGCGATGGCCCCCAGGTGCAGGAAATTGTGCGGCAGCTTGTCGGTGAAGCGCGTGTCCGCGCCAATGACCGTGCGTGCGTGCGCCAGGTAGCGCTGTCCCAGTGTCGGCCAGTCGATCGACGCCGTGCGCGCCCACGCCTGTGGATCGAGCAGGTGCGGTGTGGGCGAGCCCACGGCCTGGGCCAGGGCGTGCCCGAACGCGTGCAGTTCGCCGGCCGAGTTCACTGCGGGATGGCTCGAGATGATCCGGTCCACCAGCGTGGTGCCGCTGCGCGGCATCCCGACGACGAAGATCGGCCCAGCCGCGGGGGCGATACCGGTGGGCGGCGGCAGCGGCCCGAACGCGGCGATCACCGCGTCGATCATGGCGGCATCACGCGCCGGCTCGTAGGGGCGTGCCGGTCGTGCTGCCTGCTTGCCCGCCGCCAGGTGCGCCATGGCTTGCGGATAGTCGCCCAGATCCTCGTGTTCTTTCGCCAGCGCCAGATGGATGCAGCTGCGGGCGGCGGGATCCGTGCCGGTCTGCGGCAGTAGCGCCTGCAGCCTTGCAAGGTGGTTATGCGAGGTGCTCTGCCGGCGTACGTGGGCCAGGCTGTAATGCGCGCGCCAGTAGTGCGGCGACAGCGCGATGCATTGTTCCAGCGCCTGCTCGGCCTGGTCGAACTGGCCCAGCCCGATCAGCGCCGAGGCGCGGTTGAGCTGCAGTTGGGATCGGCCGGGTGCCAGCCCGGCGGCCTGCGAAAACGCCTCCAGCGCCAGTGCGTAATCGCCGCACTGGATCAGCACCTGGCCGAGCACGTCCAGCGACGCCGGGTCGCGTGGTGGATGCCGCGGCGCGGCCCGCGCGGCCGCGCGCGCCTGCGCTACCGCACCGGTGGCGAGCAGCGCGCGCGCGTGATGGCTGGCAAAATCCAGGCGACCGGGATCGAGCGCCACCGCTGCACCGAGCTGGGACGCCGCGGCGTCTGGCCGGCCCAGTTCGAGCAGTGCGATGCCAGCGATGAATCGCACCAGCGGATGGTCCGGCGCCGTCGCCACCAGCGGGCCGGCGAGCGCGGCCGCGCGCGGCCAGTCCATCCGGTTGAATGCATCGATCAGCGCGGCGTACGGGGCGGCGTGGCCGTTCAACGAGGGCACCGGCTCAGTCGGCCAGCATCGCGGCGATTCTGGCCATGTGCGACTCGGCGGTTTCGCGCACCACTTCCTTGTCGGCCTCCGGATCCTTGCCTTGCCAGTGCAGGTCGTCCTGCGGCAGCTCGTGCAGGAAGCGGCTGGGCTGGTTGTTGTGCACTTCGCCGTAGCGCTTGGTGCGGGCCGACCAGGACAGGGTCAGCAGCTCCTTGGCCCGGGTGATGCCCACGTACATCAACCGCCGTTCTTCATCGATGCGACCCTCATCGATGGCGCCCTCGTGCGGCAGCGTGCCGTCTTCGCAACCGACGATGAAGACGAAGCGGAACTCAAGCCCCTTGGCCGCGTGCAGCGTCATCATGCGCACCGCGTTGCCTGGCTCGTCGCGGTCGGCGTGGCTTAGCAGGGCCAGTTGCGAGGCGAGGTCGCCGGCGCTGTTGCCGCCCTTCTGCATGGCGCGGAACCAGTCGGCCAGCTCCCGCAGGTTGCCAAGCTTGCGTTCGCGCACGGCAGCGTCCGTGGTGGAAGCCGCGATTTGCGCGGCATAGCCGGTGCGGCTGAGGATCCGCTCGACCAGGTCCGCGGCGCTCTCGTGCAGCGACGCGCTGCGCAGCTCGTCCAGCAGGCTGGAAAACGAGGCCAGCGCCGCGGCTGGACGCGCCGTGAGCTGTCGCAACACGCCGTCGCTGCGGGTCGCCTCGAGCAGCGAGCAGTGCCTGGACTGGGCCATCTGGCCGAGCTTCTCCAGGGTGGTCGAGCCGATCTCGCGGCGCGGAACATTGACCACGCGCAGGAACGCGGCGTCGTCACTCGGATTGGCCAGCAGCCGCAGGTAGCACAGCAGGTCCTTCACCTCGGCGCGGTCGAGGAAGCTGAGTGCCCCGGTGAGGTGGTACGGCACGCGGGCCAGCCGCAGGGCCTTTTCCAGCGGCCGGGCCTGGAAGTTGCCGCGGTAGAGGATCGCCATGTCCTCCCAGCGCGCCTTGTGCTTCTCCGCAAGGGTGGTGGCGATGGCCGCGACGCGCTCGGCCTCGTGCTCGCCCTCCTTGCACTCGATCACCCGGATGGGGGCGCCCTCCGGGTGCTCGCTCCACAGCTTCTTCTCGTGCACGTGCGGGTTGTTGGCGATCAGCTTGTTGGCTGCGCGCAGGATTCGCCGGCCGCAACGGTAGTTCTGCTCCAGCTTGATCACCTTGAGGTTCGGCCAGTCGCGGCCGAGCTGGTCGAGGTTTTCCGGATTTGCGCCGCGCCAGGCATAGATCGACTGGTCGTCGTCGCCCACGCAGGTGATGTGCCCCTTGGGGCCTGTGAGTGCCTTGAGCAGGCGGTACTGCGCGTCGTTGGTGTCCTGGTACTCGTCCACCAGCAGGTAGCGCACCCGCTCGCGCCAGGCGTCCCGGCATTTGGCGTCCGATTCCAGGATGCGCAGCGGCAGCCGGATCAGATCGTCGAAATCGACTGCGTTGAAAGCCGCCAGGCGCTGCTGGTACAGGTCGTAGATGGTGGCGGCCTCCAGCTCCCGCGGCGCGCGGGCGGCGGCAAGGGCCTCCTGCGGCGAAAGCCCCCCGTTCTTGGCGCGGCTGAGCAGGTTGCGGATGCCCCACAGCACGTCGGGCTTCGCGCCCTTGGGCGCAAGCTCCTTGATGATGCCTTCGCTGTCGTCTGCGTCCAGCACCGAAAAGCCACGGCGCAGACCGGCACGGGCGTGCTCGATCTGCAGGAACTTCAGCCCCAGCGCGTGGAAGGTGCTGACGGTGAGCGCGCCGGCGTCCTCGGCGCTGACCAGCTTGGCCACGCGCTCGCGCATCTCGCGCGCGGCCTTGTTGGTGAAGGTGATCGCGGCGATCTTCGAGGCGGCCAGTTTCCGGCGCTGGATCAGGTGGGCGATCTTCTGGGTGATCACCGATGTCTTGCCCGAACCGGCGCCGGCGAGTACCAGCAGCGGTCCGTCGCAGTACTCGACGGCGGCCATTTGTTGCGGGTTGAGCATGGAGTATCGGCAGGCACGAACGCGCCGCGGCGCGGGCGAGCGGATGGTAGCAGAGCGCCTGCGCCCGGCCGTGTCGCTATGCTGGGTGCTTCACCCAGGGAGCTGCATGAGCCCTCGTCTCGTTGACACCCTCGCGCTGGCGGTCCTGGTGCCCGTGCTGGTCGTGCTGTGGCTGCCGCGACTGCGTCGGCGCGACAGCTGGCGCGCCACGGTAACGCCGCTGGCGTCGATCATCGGCTCGGGTTTTCTGGTGGTCGGGCCCATCCTCGCCGACGTCGCCGGGCAGGCCGCCGCCGTGGCGATGTTCGGGTTGTGCGCACTCGCGTGGCTGTTCGGCAGCGCGATCCGCTTCAACATCCTGCACGCCGAGCCGCTCGCGTCCAGCCACCGCCGCGTCGGATTGCTGCGGCTCGACCGCGCCGCCGGTGCGTGCCTGGCGCTGGCGTATTTCATCTCGGTGGCCTACTACCTGAACCTGCTCGGCGCGTTCCTGCTGCGCGGCGTGGGGCGGGTGGACCCGACCCTCGCGCGCGCCATCACCACGGCGATCCTGTTCGGACTGGCCGCGCTGGGCTGGCGACGAGGGTTCCGCGGAGTGGAGCGTCTCGAGATCCCGGCGGTGAGCTTCAAGCTCGCGGTGATCGCCGGGGTGCTCGCGGCACTGGCCGGCGTGTGGCCGGCAGCGCCCGCCACACATCCACTGCCGCCGCACGGTGCGCGTCCCGGATGGCACGAACTGCGCGTCCTGCTCGGCTGCGTGATCCTGGTGCAGGGTTTCGAGACCTCGCGTTTTCTCGGCGCCAGCTACCCGGCCGCGCTGCGCGTGCGCAGCATGCGCTGGGCACAGCTGCTGTCGACCGTCATCTACGTGGCCTTCATCGTGCTGCTGTTGCCTCACGTGCCGCCGGGCCACGGCGTGGGGATGGAAGAAACCGAGATCATCGATATCGTCGGGCGCCTGTCGATGTCGCTGGGGCCGCTGCTGGTGCTGGCGGCAATCGCTTCGCAGCTGTCGGCGGCGGTGGCCGACCTGGGCGGCGCCGGCGGGCTGCTGGCGGAGTTGAGTCCGCAGATGACGCCGCCACGCGCCTATCTTGCCGTCGCCGTGGTGGCGACCGCGCTGACGTGGAGCGCCAACGTGTTCGGCATCATCGCGATCGCCAGTCGCGCCTTCGCCGTCTACTACGCGTTGCAGTGCGTGCTCGCCGCGGCGCTGGCGCGCGACCTGCCGCTGCGCCGGGCGGCGTATGCGGCGGGCGCGGCACTGGCGGTCATGGTGGTGCTGTTCGGACTGCCGGCAGGCTAGGGCGAGCGTGTCCGTTACCATGCACGGTCGATCCCGCTGACCCACCGCCATGGCCAAGCTCTATTTCTATTACTCGGCAATGAACGCCGGCAAGACCACCACGCTGCTGCAGAGCGCGTACAACTACCACGAGCGCGGCATGCGCACGCTCATCCTCACGCCGGCGCTGGATAACCGCTTCGGCGAGGGCGTGGTCGCATCGCGGATCGGCCTGAAGGCCAACGCGCGACGGTTCAGCGGTGAGGAGAACCTGTTCACGATGGTGGAGCAGGACATCGGTGCGCGCGGGGCGCTGCACTGCGTGTTCGTGGACGAGGCGCAGTTCCTTTCCAAGGCGCAGGTGTGGCAGATCAGCGATGTGGTCGACCGGCTGAACATCCCGGTGCTGGCGTACGGCCTTCGCACGGACTTTCGCGGCGAACTGTTCGAGGGCAGCCGGCACTTGTTGGCATGGGCGGACAACCTCGAGGAGATCAAGACCATCTGCCACACCGGTCGCAAGGCGACCATGGTGGTGCGGGTGGACGAGCGCGGTCGCGCGGTGACCGAGGGGCCGCAGGTGGAGATCGGCGGCAACGACCGCTATGTGTCCGTCAGCCGTGCCGAGTTCAAGCACATCACCGAAGGGCGTGGCAGCATTGAGCTGCAGCAGCCGGTGCTGCCGCTGGGCGAATAGACCGCCCCCGCGCCGATGCCTATGCTCCATCTCGACATGCCAGGGCGCAGCATCGGCGGCCGCCCGGTTTCCATCGCACGCCGGCTCCGCTCCGTCGCCGTCACGCCCACACTTCAGGATGCCTCATGACCTTGCCGATCACGTTTCCCGCCTGGCAGCGCCCGCACTGGCAGCCCAGCGACGAAGAGATCGTTCTGCAGTTCTACGTGTTCGGCAAGTTCGACGCGGTGCGCGTGCCTTCGTTGCCTTACGGCAGTGCCGGCCTGCCGGCAGGGATCGAGTCGACCAACCACTTCCACCACGCGTTGCGCGCGTGGGACGGCTATCCGCTGAAAGGCGCGATGGGCAAGCTGTTCAAGGAGGAGTCGCCGCAGGCTTACCAACGCGCTGTGGATGCGGCGGAGGTGCTGGTAGTGCGCGGCACGATCAAGGACGCCGCGGACACCGGCTACCTGCGCGACGTGATGGGCGTGCTGGCCGGCCTGCTGGACATCGGTGGCGTGGCGATCCTCGATCCGCAGATCGTGAGCCTGTTCGACGCCGACAGCTGGCGCCGACGCTATCTGGTGCCCGATGGCGCTCCGATCCGCAGTCATCTGCTGATCCTGCGCGACGGCGAGTCCGAGCCAGGCCGCTCGTGGATACACACCCGCGGCCTGCGCAAGTTCGGGCGGCCCGACATCAGCCTGCGCAATGTGCCGGACAACGCGGCCAACCATGCCGGCCTGCTCTGCGAGAAGCTGGTGGAACTGGAGGCGCTCGGCGGCCACTTCGTCGATGGTCAGCCGCTGGAGGCCGAAGGCCTGCCGGACGGTTTTGTCGCCCGCGTGGGCGGCAGCCTGGAAGATCCGCACTTCAACAACACGTTCGTGGAGTTCCGCTGGCCGGTGTGAGCGTCGTCACGCCGGCCGATCGGCAGGCGTGGCGCCCCGTGCACGAACCCGGGCGGCGCGCCGGCCAACCGCTTGCCTGCGCCTCCCGCGTTGATGACCGGCTCAATGCTGGCAGTGCGGGCACCAGAAGGTGGAGCGCTGCCCCAGCACGGCCTGTCGGACCGGCGCGGCGCAGGTCCGACAAGGCTCGCCCGCCCGACCGTAGACGTTGAGCTCGCGGAAGAAGTAGCCCGGTGCGCCGTCGGGGTTGAGAAAGTCGCGCAGCGTGGTGCCACCGCGCTCGATCGCCCAGGCGAGGATGCGCTTCACTTCGACGGCAAGCCGCGCGTAGCGTGCGCGTGAGACTTTGCCAGCCGGTGTGCGCGGGTGAATGCCGGCGGCGAACAGTGCCTCGCTGGCGTAGATGTTGCCCACCCCGACCACCACCGCGTTGTCCATCAGGAACAGTTTCACCGCCACCTTGCGGCCGCGCGAGGCGTGCCAGAGCAGGTCGCCGTCGAACGCGTCGGTGAGTGGCTCCGGCCCCAGCGCCGCGAGCAACGGGTGGGTTTCGCCCGGCCACTGCCACAGCAGGCAGCCAAAGCGGCGCGGGTCGGTGAAACGCAGGACGCGCTCGGCCCTGCCGGTTTCGGCAGCGATGCCGATGTCGACGTGGTCGTGCGGGCCGAGCGGTGCGTCCGGTGGCAGCACCCGCAGAACGCCGCTCATGCCCAGGTGCAGCAGCGCGCTGCCGATCTCGGTGCGCAGCAGCAGGTATTTCGCGCGCCGCTCGACCGACTCGATCATCTGCCCCGGCAGCAGCCGCGCCACTTCGGCCGGAATCGGCCAGCGCAGGTCCGGCCGGCGCAGGGTCACTGCACCGATGCGCCGCCCGACCAGATGCGGGGCGATGCCTCGGCGGGTGGTTTCGACCTCGGGGAGTTCAGGCATGGCTTGGAGCTCACGTAGTCATGGAGCCATCCCCGTCATCCCGGCGGAAGCCGGAATCCAGCGACCCGGTCCCCCGGGAAGTGACCCGGGAACCGGCTTTCGCCGCGATGGCGGTTGGGGGTTGCGGAAGGTGCCTGGTCAACTCCAGTCCGCATGGAAGCTGCCTTCGCGGTCCACCCGCTCGAAGGTGTGCGCGCCGAACAGGTCGCGCTGGGCCTGGATCAAATTGGCCGGCAGGCGGGCGGTGCGGTAGCCGTCGTAGTAGGCGATGGCCGAGGCGAAGCAGGGTACCGGTACCCCGGCATGGATCGCGGTGGTCAGCACATCGCGCAGGGCGGCTTGGTATTCCTGGGCCACCTTGGCGAACGCCGGCGCCAGCAGCAGGTTGGCCAGCGACGGGTCATGGTGGAATGCGCGGGTAATGTCTTCCAGGAAACGGGCGCGGATGATGCAGCCGCCGCGCCAGATGCTGGCGATGGTGCCGTAGTCCAGGTTCCAGTCGTATTCGCTGGAGGCGGCGCGCAGCTGGGCGAAGCCCTGCGCGTAGGAGACGATCTTGCTCAGGTACAGCGCACGGCGCACCGACTCGATGAAGGCGTCGCGGTCGCCGCTGAACCCCTTGGCGGCCGGCCCGGTGAGCTGCTTGCTGGCGGCGACGCGCTCGTCCTTCAGCGAAGACAGCACGCGGGCGAACACCGACTCGGTGATCAGCGGCAGCGGCACGCCGAGATCCAGCGCGCTCTGGCTGGTCCACTTGCCGGTGCCCTTCTGCGCGGCGCGGTCGAGGATCACGTCGACCAGCGCCTTGTCGGTGTCGGCGTCCTGCTTGCCGAAGATCTGCGCGGTGATCTCGATCAGGTAGCTGTCCAGCTCGCCGGCGTTCCAGTCGCGGTAGACCCTGGCCAGCTCGGCATTGGACATGCCGAGCACGCTTTTCAGCACCGCGTAGCTTTCGGCGATCAACTGCATGTCGCCGTATTCGATGCCGTTGTGCACCATCTTCACGTAGTGACCGGCGCCGCCCGGGCCCATGTACGCCACGCACGGCTCGCCGTCGGGTGCGCGGGCGGCGATCTGGTTGAGGATCGGCGCGACCAGGTCGTAGGCGTCGCGCGGACCGCCGGGCATGATCGACGGCCCGTGCAGGGCGCCTTCCTCGCCACCGGACACGCCGGTGCCGATGAAGTGCAGGCCGGCATCGGCCAACTCCCTGGAGCGGCGGATGGTGTCGGTGAACAGCGTATTGCCGCCGTCGATCAGGATGTCGCCCTCATCCAGCAGTGGCTTGAGCGTGGCGATGGTGTCGTCGGTGGGCTTGCCGGCCTTGACCATGAGCAGGATGCGGCGCGGCGTCTGCAGCGAATCGACAAATTCCTGCGGCGAGAAGGTCGGCACCAGCTTCGCGTCCGGATAATCGGCTACGACTTCGTCGGTCTTCTCGCGGCTGCGGTTGTAGATCGACACCGCGTGGCCGCGGCTTTCGATATTGAGGGCCAGATTGCGGCCCATGACGGCCATGCCGACAACGCCGATCGCCTGCTTGCTCATGGTGCGTGCTCCGAAACGTGGTGCGACCGATATGGGGAGTGCAGACGGTCAGGCAAGCGCGGATCAGTCCGCCTGCACCGCCTCGGCGCGCGATGGCCGCGGCGTGTAGCGGGCGGAGACCAGCGCCACGCGTTGGCCCACCTGCACGTAGCGCAGCGGGCCGGTCACAGAGGTGTCGCCGAAGCGCAGCGTCTGCTGGTCCAGCTGCAAGATGGCCATGGGCGGCGACAGACCGATCTGTGCCGGCTTGAAATCTGCCAGTAGCCGCCAGCTCGCCACCGGTGCCGCGGCGTATCCGGCCAGTTCGCCCAGTCGCCCGTCATCGGCGGGCACGGGCGGCCCATCGACACGCCACCAGTGGCCGTCGCGCTTCGTGTAGTGCTCGGTGCCATGCCCGGGCAGGCTCAGCGCGATATGGTCGATTGCCTCGGGCGTCTTATCCAGCAACGTGCCCGGAGCGGCGGCCGCATCGCGCTGCCATTGCCACAGGGCCAGCGAGCCGAGCACCACGGTGCCCAGCAGCAACGCGAGTCGCTGGCGTGCGCTGCGGCGCATCGTCAGCGCCGCCGCCTGCGCCAGACGATCCAGCCGCCCAGTGCCAGCAGCAGCAGCGGCAGGCCGGCGAGGAAGCCGAGGCTGGCGGCGTTCAACTCGCCCTGCGACAGGCGCAGGAAACGATCCGGTGCGCCGCGCGGCGGCAGGTTCACCAGCGCGTCGTCGCCAAGCAGCCAGTCGAACACCCGCTCGCCCAGCGCGCGGTTGCCGCCGTTGCCCAGGTAGGTGTTGGACAGGAAGTCGCCATCGCCGATCACCACGGCGCGCTGTTCGCTCTTGTCCGGGCTTGGCGAGAGGCGCGTCAGCGCAAAGCCGAACTCGAGCGGCCGCCCGGGCAGGGTGTCACTCTGGTTGCCGACCTCCACGCGCCCCTGCGGGCCGCTGCGCAGGAACGGCGTCACCGACCAGTCCGAACGGCTGAGCGGCGCCAGCGCGGCGACTTCGGGGAACAGCGTGGTCAGGGTCAGGCCGCGGGTGATGGCGTGCGCCGGATAGTCGCCCAGCGCAAGCATGTGCGGGTCGTTCAGCCCGAGCGCGGCGGCGGAGCGGTCGGTCAGCACGCCGGGCAGCGCGCCGATGCCCAGCAGCTCGGCCAGCGGCCGCAGGCCCAGCGGATCCTGCAGCGCGGCGTCACGCGCGGGCTCGGTGAGCCACAGCAGGTTGCCGCCATCGCGCACGTAATCGACCAGTTCCTTCACGCCCCCCGGGGCGAGCGCCGCGGTGGGGCTGGCCAGCACGACCAGGTCGGTGTGCTGCGGCACCGCGCTGACCTGAGCGAAATTGAGTGGCACCGCCCGCATCCCGCGGCTTTCCAGTTGCGCAATGAAGGTGCCCATGTCCGCGTTGGCCTGGCCGTCGGCTCGTCGTTCGCCGTCGCCGCTGACAAACGCCACGATGCGCTCGCCGCCCCGCGCCAACCGCTCCAGCGCGTTGCTCATCGGGCCTTCGGAAGAAAGATCGTCCAGCCGCTGCTCATGGCCCTTGTAGTGAATAAGCAACTCGCCGTCGACGGTGATGCCCAGCTCGCGCATGGCGCCCGGATCCAGCTGCGGATCGACGAAGCGCAGCGTGATGTCGGGCTTGACCCGCTGGTAGCGCTGCACGAAGTTCGCGATGGTCTGGCGCAGGCTGCCCTGTGGACTGGCGTAGCTGACGATCTCGACCGGGCCGTCCAGCTGTGCGAGCACGGCACGGCTCTCGCGCGACAGGCTGGCGCGCCCGCCGTGGGTCCAGTCGGCGACGTACTGGTAGCGGACCGACAGGTAAGCGGCCGCAGCGGTCGCCGCCAGCAGCAGCAACGCGATCAGCCAGCCATCGAGCCGCCGCAGGGTACGGTGCATGGTCATCAGCCGCGCCCCCGTTCAGCGCCCAGGCGTTGCGTGGCCAGCGCCAGCGCCAGCGCACCGATCAGCACGAACCACAGCACGTCGCCGGTGGCGACCAGTCCGCGCAGCAGCGGCTCCAGATGGGTGCCCAGCGCCAGCCACTGGATCACGCCACTGTCCACGCCGGCCGCCTGAGCGCCCAGGTTGATGCAGCAAAGCCCCAGCGCGAGCGCCAGGCTGGCGGTGGCTGCAATGGCCGGATGCGAGGCGAACGTGGAGCACGCCACGCCGATCGCCGCGAGCATCGCCAGCAGCAGCACCAGGCCCAGCGTGGCGGCCGCCAGCTTGCCCCAGTCCAGCGTGGTGGCGTGGGCCAGCGACAGCGGCATCAACAGCGCCAGCGCCAGCCAGAGCACCAGCCAGGCAAGTACGGCCGTGTACTTGCCCAGCACGATGCGTGCGGGCGACAGGCCGCTGGACAGCAGCAGCGGCAGCGTGCCATTGCCGCGTTCGCCGGCCACGCTGGACATGGTCAGCAACGGCACCACGAACAACGCCAGCTCGACCAGCCCGAACGGCACCAGCCCGCCGGTGAACAGGCTGCTCAACAGCGGCACGGCCACCAGATCGGTGTAGCCGGGGCCGGCGGGCAGCGCCGCAAGCTTCACCTGGGCACCGAGGAAGTTGCCCAGCAGCAGCACGAAGCGCCAGGCCAGCTCGCCGAGCGTGAGCGCACCCAGCACCCAGCCGAGCGGCCGCACGAACAGTCGGCGCCATTCCAGGCGCACCAACGCGGCAGCACTCATGCGGCGACGCTCCGGCCGTGCATGGCGATGTCGAAGAACTGCTGCTCCAGCGCCTGCGCGCCCGCGTCTTCCACCGGACCGGCGTAGCGCAGTTGGCCCTGATGCAGGATCGCCACGCGGGTGCACACCGCGGTGACCTCGTTCAGCAGATGGGTCGACAGGATCACCGTCGTACCCGCGGCGGCCTCGTCGCGGATCAGCTGGCGCAGCGCCGCCACCTGCACCGGATCGAGCGCGTTGGCCGGCTCGTCGAGCACCAGCAGCGCGGGCTTGTGCAGCAACGCGCAGCCCAGGCCCAGGCGCTGCCGCTGCCCTTGGGACAGCAACCCGGCGAGGCGCGGGGCGATGTCGCTAAGTTCCAGCCGCTGCACGATGGTTTCACACGCCTGGCGCAGGACGCTGCCGTTCAGGTTGCGCAGCCGCCCGTGCGCCTGCAGATGCTCCAGCACGGTCAGTTCCTGCCACAGCGGGGCACGCTCGGGCAGCCAGCCGACCATCGTTCGGGCAAGGCCGGGGTGCTCCACGAAGTCCTGTCCGTTCAGGCGGATCGTGCCGCTATCGGGACGCATCGCCCCGGCAATCATGCTCAATGTCGTCGATTTGCCCGCCCCATTGACCCCCAGCAGGCCAAGCACCTCGCCCCGCCCGAGGCTGAGGCACAGATCCTGCACGGCCATTCGGCCGGCGCGGTGGCGGGTGAGGCGATCGATCTGCAACAGCGGTGGCGACGTGTTCATTGCCTGATTGTCATCGCGCCCCCACTTTCTAACAACCGGCGCGTACTTTCGAGAGCGAGAACGGGTCGATGTCGTGCGGGACGCCCTGAGCGTCGGCCGTGCTGGTGGGTACGGACACCCTGCACTAGACTGTTTTCAATCACATAGAGACGTATTCGATATGCCGGACGCCGTACTCACCTTCCTGTCCAACGGGCTGGCCCACATGACGTGGGGCAGCAAGTTGATCTACATGCTGGTGGTCACCCAGCTCACCATCTTTACCGTGACGATCTACTACCACCGCTGCCAGACGCATCGGGGTGTGGACCTGCATCCGATCATCCAGCACTTCTTCCGCTTCTGGGGCTGGCTGACCACGGGCATGGTGACCAAGGAGTGGGTCGCGATCCACCGCAAGCACCACGCGAAGGTGGAAACCGCCGACGATCCGCACAGCCCGATGATCTACGGCATCAAGAAGGTGTTCTGGGACGGCGTGTCGCTGTATCGCGATGCCTCCGAGAACAAGCAGGACATGGAGCAGTACGGCCGCGGCACGCCGGACGACTGGCTCGAGCGCAACGTCTACGGAGGTCACCCGTATTGGGGGCCGACCCTGATGCTGTTCATCAGCTTCGCGCTGTTCGGCGTGATCGGCGTGGCGATGTGGGCGGTGCAGATGATCTGGATCCCGTTCTGGGCGGCCGGCTTCGTCAATGGCATCGGCCACTGGGCCGGCTACCGCAATTTCGAGAGCGCCGACACCGCGCGCAACCTGATTCCCTGGGGTTTCTGGATTGGCGGCGAAGAGCTGCACAACAACCATCACGCCTTCCCCAGCTCGGCCAAGTTCGCCCTGCGCAAGTGGGAGTTCGATATCGGCTGGGCGGTGATCTGCGGCCTGCGTGCCGTGGGCCTGGCCAAGGTGCTGCGCGTGGCCCCGGCGCTTAACGTTCGCCCGAACGTGAGCCTGCCGGATGCCGAGACGCTCAAGGGCGTGCTGACGCATCGGTTCCAGGCGATGACCGACTACTACCGCGACGTCATCGTGCCGACCATGCGCGACGAGGCCCAGCATGCCGGCGAAAGCATCAAGTCGATGCCGCGCCGCGTGCGCCGCGCGCTCGCGGACGGCGGGCGCTGGCTCGACAACGAGGGTCACGACAAGCTGCAGGCCGTGCTGGCCAAGCGCCCCACCCTGCGCACCGTGTTCGACTTCCGCAGCCGGCTGGCCGCACTGATGGATCAGCGTGGCGCCGAGCAGACGCTCAAGAGCCTGCAGCAGTGGATCGCCGAGGCCGAGCAGAGCGGTATCCGCTCGCTGCAGGATTTCGCCGCCCGCCTGAAAGGGTACGCTGTCGGCTCCGCCTGACGCGGGCGGTTGCAGTAATCGAGAAAGCCCGCCGCTGGCGGGCTTTTTTTTGTCCGGGGGACATGATGGGGTTGCGAGTCCTGCTGATCGGCGCGACCGGCGTGTTCGGCTCGCGCATCGCCCGGCGCCTGGCCGGTGACGCCACCGTGGCGCTCACGCTGGCGGGGCGCCACGGGGAGTCACTGGCCCGGCTTGGCGACGTGCTGGGCGACCGCACGGTGGCGACGGCCGTGCTCGACGTGCAGGCGCCTGATCTGGTCGCCGCGCTCGGCGCCCACCGGCCGCAGCTGGTGATCCACGCTGCCGGCCCGTTCCAGCAGCAGGACTATCGCGTGGCCGAGGCCTGCATCGCGCTGGGCAGCGACTATGTCGACCTCGCCGACGGGCGGGCCTTCGTATGCGGCATATCCACGCTGGATGCGCGGGCCCGCGCGGCCGGTTGCGTCGTGCTGAGCGGCGCGTCCAGCGTGCCGGCGCTGAGCGGCGCCGTGGTCGATGCGCTGGCGCCCCGCTTTGCCCAACTGCACGCGATCCGCAGTGCGATCAGCCCGGGCAACCGTTCCCCGCGCGGGGACGCCACGGTGGCGGCGATTCTCGGCTATTGCGGACGCCCGGTGCCGGTCTGGCGCGACGGCCGCTGGCAGACCGGCTATGGCTGGAGCGACCACCGCCGGCAGCGTTTCGCCACGCTGCGACGCCCGGTGGCATTGTGCGACGTGCCGGATCTGGCACTGTTCCCGGCGCGCTACCACGGCGTGCGCACGGTGGAGTTTCGCGCGGGGCTGGAGCTGGGCCTGCTGCACTGGGGCACGTGGGGCGCGGCCCTGCTGGTGCGGCTGGGATGGGTGCGCGACCTGCCGCGGCATGCCCGGGCACTGCGGCGCCTCAGCGAGCGTTTTGTCCGCTTCGGCTCCGACGTGGGCGGCATGGCGGTGGAGCTGGAGGGCGTGGCCGTCGACGGCTCGCCGCTGGCGCTGCGCTGGTGGCTGGAGGCCGGTGCGGGCGACGGCCCGGAGATTCCCGCCATGCCGGCGGTGGTGCTGGCCCGTCAGCTCGCTGCCGGCCGGCGCCCGCGGGCCGGGGCGCGTGCGTGCCTGGGCGAGCTCACGCTCGAGGCCTTGTTGAATGCGCTGGCGGCGCTGGACGTGCGAAGCGGGGTGGCGTCGACCGCGCGGGCGGATCAGTCGAGGAAGCGGTGAGCCTGCGCCGGATCGGGCATGCGGCAGCTGCTGCGCTGGCCGAACAGCCGGTAGCGATGGCGGGCGATCCAGCGGTATAGCGCGTCGCGCAGCGGTCGCGGCACGGTGCGCAACAGCACGGCGGGAATCCGCCAGAAACCGCCGAGCTGGGCGAGGATCCGGCCAATCGCGTCGGTGTCGGTGTGGCCGAGGCCGTCCTGCACCAGCAGCAACGAGGCCGGATCGTCCGGCGACAGACCGTGCGCGGCGAGCAGGCGCCGCCCGTGCGCGCCCTGCATCGCGGCAAGGCGAAAGCGGTGCTGCCGGTCGTGGCGCAGGATGAAGTCGACCCAGCGACTGCACAGCACGCACACGCCGTCGAACACCACGATGGACGGATTGTCATGCGGCATCGGCGATCTCCAGCCAGCCATGGTACGCAACCAGTTGTCCGATCAGTGGCACCCGCGCGTCGATGCGGAACTCGTAGCGTCCGTCGCAGGCACCGCTGCGTGCCAGCACGCGCCCGTGCAGGCGACGCGGCAGCGGCAGCCCTAGCACGTGGACCTGGCGCAGCTGCCAGTCGATCGTCTCGCCCTGACGCTGCAGCGCGAACCGCAGTGTCACCGGCCCCAGGCGCTCGCGAAGCAGGGTGGAACCGGCGCGGTCCAGCCGCGAGTGCATGTGCCGGGTCGCGAACCGGCGCGTCCAGCTTTCGTGCTGACCGGCGCGGGTGATCGTCAGGCCGATCGGCTGCGCAGGCCCCGGCCGCGGCAGCCCCAGCACCCGGCGCAGCACCCGCGCGAGGGGGCCCGGGGCGCCGTGCACCTCGGCAAGTCCGTGTGCCTGTATGCAGGCAGCGCCGTCGTGCATGCGCCTGACCGGCGCGGCGAGACAGTGCCAGTCTTCGCCCAGCAGATCGTGGAACAGCGAGCCGGTGCCACCCGCGGCGCCGGGCTCGGCCGCTGCGCCTGGTCGTGGGTCCATCGGTTACAGCTCCGTCGCGCCCTTGCGCAGCCAGCGATCGATCAGCGCCTTCTCGTAGCGCAGGTTGCTGGTCGAGGTGGCCTGGGTGGTGCTGTTCAGAAAGCCGGGATCGCGCAGGCGGCGGTTGCCTTCGCGCAGCACCGTGCCGCTGGCGTCGGTGAGTTGGAAGTGCAGATCGATCCGCGGTGGGTAGATGTCCTTCACGATGCGCACGTCCGACAAGCTCGGCCCGCGCCACGGCTCGAACGCGCCGGCGCGGTCGACGTCGGTGATCACGATCTTGAGCTGCTCGCCCGGGGCGAGCAGCTTGCCCGCGCGCTGTTCGATATAGCTCTTGAGCGAGCCGAGGTAATCCTCGCTGGCACGCGCGGGTGCGAATGCCCGCACCTCGCGGGTCTCGGCGAATCGCTCGGGGTGGTCGTAGCGCACCGACACCGGCACGTCGGCCGGCGCGGCCTGGGTGGATGCGGAGGCGTCCAGCGCGGGCGTCGACGCCAGCGCAGTGAGCAGCAGGACGGACAGGAACGTACGGGCCATGGCACATCTCCTCGGTGACTGGAGGCACCTGGCGGGCGCGGCCGTGGGGATGCGGCAGGCGCTCCGGTGCCGGCGGGGGAACCCAGCATAGCGCGCGCCGTGCGCCCGGCGGCGCTGCTCCCGAAGCCAAAAAAAACCCGCCACGGGGGCGGGTTCTTCCGAAGTGCAGATCCGGCTCTCGCCGGCAGCGGGATGGCCGGCCGCGCGAGCGGCCGTCACCTCACTTGATCTTGCCTTCCTTGTAGATCACGTGCTTGCGCACGACCGGATCGTATTTCTTGAACTCGAACTTTTCCGGCGTGTTCTTCTTGTTCTTCTGCGTGGTGTAGAAGTGGCCGGTGCCGGCCGAAGAGATCAGGCGGATCTTGTCCTGGGTCTTGTTAGCCATGGTCTAGCTCCTCAGATCTTTTCGCCGCGGGCACGCAGCTGGGCAATCACGGCCTCGATGCCATTCTTGTCGATGGTGCGCAGAGCGTGGTTGGAAACGCGCAATTTGACCCAGCGGTTCTCGCTGGCGACCCAGAAGCGACGCTCATGCAGGTTCGGCAACCAGCGGCGACGGGTCTTGTTGTTGGCATGCGAGACGTTGTTGCCGGTCTGCACACCCTTTCCGGTGACTTGGCATACACGGGCCATGATGACCTCCGTATTAGTGGTGTAACGCCCGTTGGCCAGGGCGACATCGGCCCAGCGGCGCCTTGGCGCCACGCGATGCTGGAGAGGTGCAGCTTTCGAAGATGGCCGTGAGGTCCGCATCGCGTCGCGGACGGCCCGAATCGTCGGGCGGCAAGGATCGAGCCGCGCATTATCAGCCAAAGCCGCGCAGTTGCGCAATCCTTGACCAGCGGTGGCGCCCACTGCCGGCGTGACGGCCCGCGGACTTGTATGGAACAATCGCGGTCTTTGCGCATTCCGCTTGCCCGTTCCGGGGCTTGCCCTTCTTGAGACGAGGAAATTCCGATGGCAGACGTCACCACCAGCGGCCAGGCCAACGGCCAGGCCAACCAGCCGCAGCTGATGCTGCAGAAGATCTACGTCAAGGACGTCTCGTTCGAGGCGCCCAATGCGCCGCAGGTGTTCCAGGAGATCAGCGAGGACGGCGAGCAGCCGCAGGTGCAGCTCAACCTCGGCCAGCGCGCCACCGATCTGGGCAACGACCTGTACGAAGTGGTGCTCAGCCTCACCCTCACCTGCACCCTGGGCGAGCGCACCGCGTACCTTGCCGAGGTCCAGCAGGCCGGCCTGTTCGGCATTGCCGGGTTCAGCCGGGAAGATCATGCCGGCATCGTCGGCAGCTACTGCCCGAACCTGCTCTTCCCGTACGCCCGCCAGGTGATTTCCTCGCTGGTGCTGGAGGGCGGCTTCCCGCCGTTCCTGCTGCAGCCGATCAACTTCGATGCGCTGTTCGCCGAACAGATGCGCCGCAGCGCCAGCGGCGGCGACGCGGCCCCGGCACTGAACAGCTGATCCATCCATGAGCACGCGACCGACCCTGGCGGTACTTGGTGCCGGCTCCTGGGGCACGGCACTGGCGGCGCTCACCGCGCGCAACGGCGTTCCCACCCGGCTGTGGGGACGCGACGCGCAGGCGCTGGCGGCGATGGCGCAAAGCCATCGCAACCAGCGCTACCTGCCCGATCTCGAGCTTCCGTCGTCGCTGCGCTACGAGAGCGACCTGCGCGAAGCCCTGCGCGGTGTCGCCGTGGTGCTGATCGTGGTGCCCAGCCACGCCTTCGCGGCGATGCTGGACGAGATCGCTCCGCTGCTCGAGCCCGACGCGGCCATTGCCTGGGCGAGCAAGGGATTCGAGCCGGGTACCGGTCGCTTCCTGCATGAACTGGTGGCCGAAAAGCTGCCCGGCCGGCCGGCCGCGGTGGTCACCGGACCGTCCTTTGCCAAGGAAGTGGCCGCCGGATTGCCCAGCGCGGTGACCGTGCATTCGGACGATCAGGCCTTCGCCAAGGAACTGGCGGGGCTGCTGCACGCGCCGAACCTGCGCGCCTACTCCGGCAGCGACGTGCTCGGAGCAGAGCTCGGTGGCGCGATGAAGAACGTGCTGGCGGTCGCCACCGGTGTCGCCGACGGCATGCAGCTGGGCCTCAACGCCCGTGCCGGCCTGATCACCCGCGGCATGAACGAAATGCTGCGGCTGGGCATGGCGCTGGGCGCCAAGCCGGAGACCCTGATGGGCCTGTCCGGCCTGGGCGACCTGGTGCTTACCTGCACCGGCGACCTCTCGCGCAATCGCCGGCTCGGCCTGGCGCTGGGCAAGGGCGTGGCGCTGGACGAGGCGGTGCGCCAGATCGGCCAGGTGGTGGAAAGCGTGCTGACCGCCGATGAAGTCGCCCGGCTGGCGCAAAAGCACGGCCTGGACCTGCCGATTGCCAGCGGCGTGCGTGCCGTGCTGCACGGCGAAGTCACGCCGGTGGAAGGGCTGCGTGCACTGATGGCGCGCGAGCAGAAGCCGGAATATCCGCAGGGCCTGTTTCCTTCCGCCTGACTGCGGCCGCGCGGGCGTCGATCGCGCCTGCGCACGCGAGGGCACGGCTTGCTAAGCTCAGGGTTTTGATCGCCCAGCGGATCGCATGCCGATGCAGCAACCGGACGACAAGCAGCCAGGCGACACCTCCCCCTCGCGGGCCGGCACCTCGCCCGCGCTGCCGGCGGTCTGGCGTCGCGTGCTCGATCCCCTGGTACCTGCCGCCGCGCACGAGCACGGCGTGCTGGGGTTCTTCCTCGAGGTCATCCACGAAGAGGGCAGCCCGGGTGGTCGGCTGGACCTCGCCCCGGTCGTGCTCGCCGTGGTGGAGCACGGGCGCTTCGCGCGGCCCGCGCCGCTGGACAGCCGGCACCTGGTGAACGCGCCGCTGGAGCCGCACGAGCAGCGGCTCGCCGCCACCGTGCTGGGATTGCCGCAAAGCCTGCGCAAGGGCCGCAGCTATGCGCGCCTGAGCGGCCACGTCGGCGACGCGCTGCTGGCCGAAGTGCTCGATACCGCACCGTGCTTTCTCGGTGGCCTGGGCGGGCTGCGGCTCTCGCGCGGCAAGTCCCATCAGCTCAACTGGCACTGGCAGCTGGAGCCGGACGGCAGCCAGCGACTGCTGCCCACGTTGCCGAATGGGCAGCGCCTGCTGCGCGTGGACGGGCTCTGGTATCTCGACGCCGAGCGCGCCGAGCTGGGTCACCTGGAAGCGCCGGCCGAAGAGACCGGCTGGCTCGACCTGCCGGCACTCAAGCACGACGACAGCCATCGCCTGCGCAGCGCGCTGCCGCGCAGCCGGCTGGCGCAGCGCGTGCCACTGCCGCAGGTGTTCGAGGATCTGCGCCGCGAGGATCTGGCACCCAAGCCGGTGCTGACGCTGCACGCGCTGACCCGTCATGCCCGCCTCGCCGCCGGCACGCCGCCGTTGGCCTACGCGCGGCTGGCCTTCGACTACGCCGGCGAGCGCCTCCCCGGTCGCGGTGGCGAGCCGCTGGTGCGCCGCGTGCGCAATGGCCAGTTGGTGGAAATCGTGCGCCGCCGTGCCGATGAGCTCTCCGCGATGGAGCAGCTCGAGCGCGCCGGCCTCACGCCCGGCGTCGACACCGAAGGCCTGCCCTGGGACCTTGCCGACACCCTGCCCGAGGACGCCTGGCTGTTCCCGGGCAAGGGCTATGCCGGCGCACTGGAGGTCAACACGCCGGCGCGCTGGCTGGCGCTGCGCGCGCGGCTGGAGACCGAAGGCTACGTGGTGGAGTACGCGCCGAGTTTTCCGTTCGAGGTGCTGGAAGGCCCGGTGCGCTGGTACGGCAACGCCACCGAGGACGCCGACGACCACGCGTTCGACCTGGAAATCGGCATCGAGGTCGAAGGCAGGCGGCACAATCTGTTGCCGGCCGTGGCACAGGCGCTGGCCGAGCACCAGCTCAACCTGAGCCCGGCGCCGAACGAGCCCGACGATGCCGTGTGGTATGCGCCGGTGGACGACCGCCGTCGGGTGCCGGTCAAACTCAAGGAGCTGCGCGGCCTGCTGGCGCCGCTGGCCGAGTACCTGGAGAAGCCCAGAAAACAGCTGCACCTGCCACGGGTGCAGGCGGGCCGGCTGGAAGAGCTGGCCGACGCCTTGCCCAGCGGTGGCGAGCTGCAGGCACCGGAGCAATTGCGCGGTTTCACGGCCCGGCTGCGCGACGCCGCCGACCGCGCCAGCGACGCGGTACCCGAAGGCCTCACGGTGGAGTTGCGCCCGTACCAGCGCGAGGGCCTGCGCTGGCTGAACGCGCTGGCCGAGGCCGGCGTGGGCGGCGTGCTGGCCGACGACATGGGGCTGGGCAAGACGCTGCAGCTGATCACCCATCTGCTCGCGCTGAAGGAGCGCGGCGCGCTGGCGCAGCCGGCGCTGATCGTGGTGCCCACGAGCCTGATCCCGAACTGGCAGGCGGAGTGTGCGCGTTTCGCGCCGTCGCTGAAGGTGCTGGCGCTGCACGGCCCGCAGCGCAGCGGCGACTTCTCCCAGCTCGGCGCGCAGGACATCGTGCTGACCAGCTATGCACTGCTGCCGCGCGACGTGGTGACGCTGCGCAAGCAGCCGTTCGCGCTGATCGCGCTGGACGAGGCGCAGCAGGTGAAGAACCCGCGCACCCAGGCGCGTCGCGCCGTGCTCAGCCTGCGCGCGCCGCGCTGCATCTGCCTCACCGGCACGCCGCTGGAAAACCACCTGGGCGAGCTGTGGTCGCAGGTCGACCTCGCCGTGCCGGGCCTGCTCGGCGACGAGGGCGCGTTCCGCCGCCACTACCGCGGCCCGATCGAGAAGCAGCGCGACGAGGAATGCCAGGCCCGGCTCAACCGTCGCCTCGCCCCGTTCATCCTGCGCCGGACCAAGAGCCAGGTCGCCTCCGAACTGCCGCCGAAGACCGAGATCACCCGCCGCGTGGTACTCGATGGCCGCCAGCGCGAGTTGTACGAGAGCCTGCGCCTGTCGCTGGCCGACGAGCTGCGCCAGGTGATCGCCCAGCGCGGCATCGCGCACTCGGGCATCGTGGTGCTCGATGCGCTGCTGAAATTGCGCCAGGTCTGCTGCGATCCGCGGCTGGTCAAGCTCGAAGCTGCGCGGGGCGTGCGTGATTCGGCCAAGTTCGAGCTGCTGATGGACATGCTGCCGGCGCTGCTCGCCGAAGGGCGCAAGGTGCTGCTGTTCTCGCAGTTCACCGAGATGCTCAAGCTGATCGCCAACGAGCTCGACCGCCGGCGCATTTCCTACGTCACGCTCACCGGCGAGACGCGCGATCGGGCCGAGCCGGTACGGCAGTTCCAGGACGGCGAGGTGCCGCTGTTCCTGCTTTCGCTGAAAGCCGGTGGCGTGGGGCTCAACCTCACTGCTGCCGACACGGTGATCCACTACGACCCGTGGTGGAATCCGGCCGCCGAGGCACAGGCCTCCGATCGCGCGCACCGCATCGGCCAGGACAAGCCGGTGTTCGTGTTCCGCCTGATCACCTCCAACACCGTCGAAGAGCGCATCGAGGAGCTCAAGCTGCGCAAGGCGGAACTGGCCGATGCGGTGCTAGAGGGCGGCGGCACACGCGAGCGGCTGAGCTTCGACCAGGGCGATCTGGACGCGCTGCTGGCCCCTGGTTGAGCGCTCAGTGGGTGCTCATGCGCGTGCGCAGCAGCGCGTCGACCGCCTGCTGCCACGAGGGCGTGCCCGGGCTCAGCGGCGGCGCCTCCTGTCCCAGTTGCTGCTGCACCGCCTGATTCCATGCGGGCGAACCGTAGGCGGGCGCGCCCTGGTCCACGCCGATGCCCAGCTGCTGATCGACCCACGCGTACCACGACGGCGAGCCGAGCTCGGCGCGGGAGTCGGCTCGCGCCTGCGCGCGCGGCGTGGGAGCGTCGTGCTGCTCCGGCGGCGGAGATGGCGTGGGCGAACAGGCGGCGAGCGCCGCGGCTGCGGCAAGGGTGACGAGGCGAAGCGGGACAACGTGCATCGGATGCTCCGGAAGCGGCGAACGCGGACCTTCGAGGCTACCGGTCGGGCGTTCAGCACGCGTCAGCACGGCGCGAAAAAGCCGTTCGTAAGCGGGTCGCTCAGTCGCGCGCGGCCACCTCGTCGACATGCTTGAGCAGGTCGGCGGGATCGTCGTAAACACGCAGCGCCCCGGCCTGCTGCAGTTCCTCGCGGCCGTAGCCGCCGGCGAGCAGGCCGATGCCGATGGCGCGGGCGCGCTGGGCGGCGAGCATGTCCCACACGCTGTCGCCGACCACCAGGGCGTGGCGAATGTCGAAGTCCAGCCGCGCCGCCGCCGTGAGGAACAGATCCGGATCGGGCTTGGCGTGGCGCACCTGGTCGCGGGTGATCACCGGGACCCGAGAGGGGTCCACGCCCAGCGCCTCGAGGTTGGGTGCGGCCGTCTCGATCCGCCCGCTGGTGGCGATCGCCCAGGGAATCTGCTGCTCGGTGAGGTACGCCAGCAACTCGCGGGCGCCCGGCAGCGGCTTCACCGAGCCCTGCGCGTGCTGGCGGTTGAACGCTTCGGCGTGGTGGCGGCGCAGGCGCTCCAGCCGCTCGGGCGTGATGTCCAGCGCGGTCTCGCGCAGCAGCATGTCGGCGAACAGCCCCCCGCTCATGCCGATCTTGCGGTGGATGCGCCACACCGACAGCTCCACGCCCTCGGCGTCGAGCGCTTCCTTCCAGGCCAGCACGTGCTGGTAGACGCTGTCGACCAGGGTGCCATCGAGATCGAACAGGAAGGCGGTGTCGCTGCGCGGCATGGGGTTCTCCGTGACGTGTCGGGTCGGCGGATCAGACTGCCAGTGCCGGCGTGACGACGGCGCGGGTGCGGCTCAGCGCCCCAGCAGCGGTCGACCGGACTCCATCACCGCCAGCGCGGCGGCACCGAGCAGGCCCGGCTCCGGGTTCATGATCGCCTGGGTCGGGACCTTCTCCATGATGTCGCGGAAGCGGCCCTTGGCCTCGAAGCGCTCGCGGAAACGCCCGCGTTCCAGCCACGGCAGCAGGATCGGGATCAGCCCGCCGGTGAGGTACACGCCGTTCCATGCGCCCAGGGTGAGCACCAGGTCGCCGGAAACGCTGCCGAAGATGCCGGCGAACGTCTCCACCGTGCGGGTGCACAGCGGGCAGCTGTCGTCCTTGGCGCGGGCGGTGATGTCTTCCGGCTGCAGGTCGTCCGCCTTGGCGCCGACCATGTGGCAGATCGCGTCGTAGAGATTCACCAGCCCCTTGCCGCAGATCAGCCGCTCGTTGGAGACGCGGCCGTACTTCTGGTTGAGGTAGTTGAGGATCGCGATGTCCTCCGGCGAATGCGCGGCGAAGCCGGCATGGCCGCCTTCGGTCTGCAGCACGCTGCAATGGCCGTCGCGCACCAGCAGGCCGCCCACGCCCAGGCCCGTGCCCGGCCCGACCACGGCAAAGGTCTGCTCTTCTTCGGCCCCGATCACCGGCCGCGGCAGCGTGCCGACGTCGACCAGGTCGTTGCCCTTGAGCAGGGTCACGGCCATGCTTTGCGCGGCGAAATCGTTGACCAGGTGGACCCGGTCCAGATTCAGCGCGGCGGCGGTCTGGCGGGCCGAGATCGCCCACGGATTGTTGGTCACCTTGACCGTCTCGCCGTCTTCGATCCGCCCGGCGGCCGCCACGATGGCGCGCTTCACGCTCAGCCCGGTGTCGGCCAGGTACTGACGCGCCGTCGATACCAGCGACTCGTGCTCGGCGACCCGGTAGCGGCGCACGCTGTCGGCCAGCAGCGGATCGCGTCGCGACGGATCGGCCACCCCGAAGCGCACATTGGTGCCGCCAAGGTCGACCAGCAGGGTGGGAACGGTAGCGTTGGCGTCAGCCGACATGCGAGAGCCTTCAACACAAGCGAATAGGTAAGGGTGCACCGCACCCGCGCGCACGTCCAGTAGGCGCTCGCTCAGGCATCGAGCACTGCGCCGCGGCTGGCGATCACGCGGGCGTAGAAATGGGCGCTGGCCTTCGGTGTGCGCGCCAGCGTGGCGAAATCCACGTGGTACAGGCCGAAGCGCTTGGCGAAGCCGAGCGACCACTCCAGGTTGTCCATCAGCGACCAGGCGTAATAGCCCTTCACGTTGGCGCCGGCGGCCATCGCCGTGTGCAGCGCGCGCAGGTGGCGGCGCAGGTAGTCCACCCGCAGCGGATCCTCCAGCACCGCACCCTCCACCGTCGGCGGGTCGTAGAACGCCGAGCCGTTCTCGGTGATGTACAGCGGGATGTCGCCGTAGCGCTCGCGGAACGCCATGAGCGTGTCGACCAGGCCCTGCTCGAACACTTCCCAGCCGGTCTCGGTATGCGTGCGGTGGGGCTGACGCACCGCCGCGGCCCGCAGCGGCTGCTGTGCCGGATCGTCTTTCACCACCGCCCGCGTGTAGTAGTTGATGCCGACGAAATCGACCTTCTGGCGTGTCAGCGCGAAATCTCCGGCGGGGATCTCCGGCCAGGCCGCGCCGAAGCATTCCGCCAGCTGCGGGGGATAGCTGCCGCGCAGCGCCGGATCGGCGAACTGCAGGTTCATGTAGGCGTCGGCGCGGGCAGCGGCGGCACGATCGGCCTCGCTCTCGCTGGCCGGATATTTCGGCTCGATGTTGAAGACCACGCCGATCTCATGCCGGCCCGTCGCGCGATAGGCCTGGATGCCGGCGCCGCTGGCGCGCATCAGGTTGTGCGCGGCGATCGGCGCCTCGTACAGATTGCGGTGGCCGGGTGCGAGCGTGCCGTGCAGATAGCCGCCATCGGTCACCACCCATGGCTCGTTGAGCGTGGTCCAGCGTGGGACACGGTCGTCCAGCGCGCGGAACATCACCTGCGCGTAGTCGGCGAACCAGTCGGCGCTGTCGCGGTTGAGCCAGCCGCCGCGGTCGTCCAGCGCGGCGGGGAGATCCCAGTGGAACAGCGTGGCGTTGGGCGAGATGCCTGCCTCCAGCAGCGTGTCGACCAGCCGCGAGTAGAAATCCAGGCCCGCCGCGTTGATCCGCCCGGTGCCCTCGGGAAGCACGCGCGCCCAGTTGATGCTGAAGCGATAGCTCTTCAGGCCCAGTGCCTTCATCAGCGCCACGTCGTCGCGGTAGCGGTGGTAGTGGTCGCAGGCAATGTCGCCGTGGTCGCCGTTGGCCATCATCCCCGGGGTGTGCGCGAAGCGTTGCCAGATGCTCGGGCCGGCGCCATCGGCCAGCGGCGAGCCCTCGATCTGGTAGGCCGAGGTGGCGGCGCCCCAGACGAAATCCGCGGGGAAGAGAAAGCGTCCTGTCATCGCTGGATTCCCGGATGCCGCGATGCGGCTTGATGTAAACGATTACATCGCGAGAATAGCCGAACGCTTCCACGCGATGCACCATCGTCCATGATGGTGCCCGGGCGGCCCGATGCGGAGATCTCGATGGCGGTGGTTCGACTGGAGGCGCTGCGCAAGGTCTATCCGAACGGGCACGTCGCGGTGGCCGACGCCAGCTTCGAGACTGCCGATGGCGAGCTGCTGGTGCTGGTAGGGCCCTCCGGCTGCGGCAAGACCACATTGCTGCGGATGATCGCCGGGCTGGAGTCGATCAGCAGCGGCACGCTGCGCATCGACGGGCGCGTGGTCAATGCGCTGCCGCCGAAAGACCGGGACATCGCCATGGTGTTCCAGAACTACGCGCTGTATCCGCACATGACGGTGGCGGAAAACCTCGGCTTCGGGCTGCGCCTGCGCGGCCACCCGCGCGAGGCAGTGGCGCAGCGGGTGCGCGAGGTGGCGCAGGTGCTGGAGCTGGAGCCGCTGCTGGCGGCGCGGCCCGGTGCGATGTCTGGTGGGCAACAGCAGCGCGTGGCGCTGGGCCGTGCGATGGTGCGCGATCCGAAGCTTTTCCTGCTCGACGAGCCGCTGTCCAATCTCGATGCGAGGCTGCGGCTGTCCACGCGGGTGGAGATCGCCCGCCTGCATCGCCGGCTCGGCGCCAGCATGATCTACGTCACCCACGACCAGATCGAGGCGATGACGCTGGGTCAGCGCATCGTGGTGCTCGACCGCGGCGTGATCCAGCAGATCGATACGCCGATGAACCTCTACCGCCGGCCCGCCAACCGGTTCGTCGCCGGTTTCCTCGGCAGCCCGGCGATGAATTTCCTGCCCGGCACGCTGCACATGGATCACACCGGCACCGCGCTGCACGGCCCCCACGGCAGCCTGGCGCTGCCGGCCCTCGCACTGCCGCAGGCGTGGCACGGACGCACGGTGACACTGGGCGTGCGCCCGGAGGACCTGCATCCGGTGGCGGCCGCCACCCCCGCATCGATGGCGGCGCAGCTGGAAGTGGTCGAGCCGGTCGGCAACGAGGTGTTCGTCAACCTGCGCATGGGCGACACGCCGCTGGTGGCGCGCATGCCGCCGTGCGACCTGCCGGCGCCGGGCAGCGTGATGCACGTGGCGCCGGCGCCGGCGCAGCTGCATTTCTTCGACGCCGACACCGGCGCGCGGTTGTCCGGCTGAGGGTTGTCAAAGCCGGCGGCAGCGGCAAGACTGGCCGCAGAAGACAGTCGACGGGGGGTCGACGAACGTGGTTCGCATGGAAGCCATCACACGCCGCTATACCGTCGGCGATCAGGCCATCGCGGCGCTCGACGGTGTCAGCTTCGAGGTGCCGCAGGGGCAGTTCGCCGCCATCATCGGGCCCTCCGGTTCCGGCAAGTCGACCCTGCTCAACATGCTCGGTTGCCTCGATCGCCCCGACAGCGGCCGCTACCTGCTCGACGACGTCGACGTATCCACCTTCGATGACGAACGCGCCAGCGATTTCCGCAACCGGCGCATCGGATTCGTGTTCCAGTCGTTCCACCTGCTGCCGCGGCTGACGGTGCTGGAGAACGCGCTGTTGCCGCGGCGGTTCCTGCGCGGCGTCGACGACGGGCTGGCCGAGCGCGCTCGTGACCTGCTGGTGCGGATGGGACTGGAGCGCCACCTGCAGCACCGCCCCGGCCAGCTTTCCGGCGGCCAGATGCAACGCGTGGCGATCGCGCGCGCGCTGCTGATGCGTCCGGCGCTGCTGCTGGCGGACGAGCCGACCGGCAACCTTGATTCGCGCAGCGCAGCCGACGTGATGTCGTTGATCGCCGAGGTGCATGGCGACGGCCAGACCGTGGTGCTGGTGACCCACGACGCCGAGGTCGCCGCGCGTGCGCAGCGGCAGATCACCCTGCGCGACGGGAGGATCGAGCTTGATTCGGCGGCGTGAGCGGGGCATCGCCCTGGCGCTGATGTGGCTGCTGGCGGGGCCGGCGTCAGCCACCGTGTTCAGCGGCGAGGTGCGGATGCTCGACGCGCAGGCCATTGACACGCCGCCGTCGCTGAGCTCGCCGGTGGTGCTGCGCTACTACATGCCTGACGGCGCCCAGGCCAGGCCCGGCGACGTGGTGCTGCGCATCGACGCCGGCTCCGCCGAGGCGCAGCTGCGCAACCAGCGCGCCGAGCTGGTGCAGGCGCAGGCCAAGGCCGCCAAGGACATCGCCGACCTGGAGCTCAAGCAGTCCGACGCCGAACTCGCCCTCGCCGACGCGCAGGCCGAGCGCGACACCGCAGCAGTGGATGCGGCGCTGCCGAAGACGCTGCTCTCCGCACTCGACTACGACCGCTACCAGAGCGAGATGCAGCGCACCGACCGCGCGCTGGAGCTCAAGCGCACCGAGGCGGCGCAGGCGCAGGCCGCCGTGGCACGCCGCCGGAAGGACGCCGCGCTGGAGCTGGAAAAGAAAACGCTGTCGCTGACCTTCCTCGCCGACCAGGTGAGCTCCGCGGTGGTCAAGGCCACCCGTGCGGGCACCGTCGTGCACGGTTTCGACAACCTGTTCGGTGCCGGCGGGCGTTACGAGGAAGGATCCACCAGCTACCCCGGGCAGACGGTTGGCGAGGTGATTGGCGGTGGCCATCGTTACGCCGTGCGTGCCTGGGTTCTCGAGCCGGACCGCAGCGGCCTGAAGGTGGGGCAGGCGGTGGCGCTGAACGTCGACGCGCTGCCGGGCACGCCGCTGGCCGGCACCATCGAGGCGATTGCCGGTGCCGCCAGCGCACGGCCGGAGTGGGGCGAGGGCCGCTACGTGCAGGTGGACATCACCCTGCCCGCGACCACCGCGATGGCGCTGCGCGCAGGCATGAGCGTGCGGGTGGATACCGACGCCGCGGCACCGATGCCCGCGACGCGGTCGATCGACGACGGCCCGCTGGATATCGATGGCGAGATCTTTGCCCAGCGCAGCCTGGCGATCTCGCCGCCGGCCGTGGATGGCCTGTGGCAGCTCACCGTGACCGAGATGGCCGGGGATGGCGAGACCATCGCCAAGGGCGCGCCGCTGGTGGTGTTCGACCCGACCGAGGTCAACAAGAATCTCACCGCCAAGCGCAGCGAGCTGGCCGAGAAGCTGCGCAAGCAGGAACAGTTGAAACTCGATCTGGCCGATCGCGCGCGCGATGTCGAACTCGATACCGCCAAGGCCCAGGCCGAGCTGGACAAGGCGCAGCGCAAGGCCAACCAGCCGCAGGCCTACGTGCCGGGCGTGCAGTACGCCAAGCTGGTGATCGACCGCCGCAAGGCCGAGCGTCGTCTCGCGCTCAGCCAGCAGCGCGCCCGCGTGGCGATGCGCGCGCGCGCCGCCGAGCAGCAGCTGGCCGACGCGGAGGTCACTCAGTTGCAGAGCCAGGTGACCGAGCTGGTGGCCGCGCTGGCCTCGCTCACGGTCAAGGCGCCACGCGCCGGCATCGTGCTGCACCAGAGCGGCTGGAACGGCGACAAGATCGACACCGGATCGCAGGTCTGGATGGGCCAGTCGGTGGCGCAGATGCCGGACCTCTCCACCCTCGCCGTGCGCGCAGCGCTGCCCGAGCGGGCACTGTCGCGCGTGCATGAGGGACAGCGCGTGCAGGTGGTGATCGCCGGCGGTGGCGGGCGCCGGCTCGCCGGCCGCATCGTCGAGATCGGCCACACCGTGCACAGCAAGTCGCGGGTGGAGGCGGTGCCGGTGGTCGATCTGCTGGTGCATCTGGACGCCGGCATGCAGGGGCTCAAGCCCGGACAGGCGGTGCGGGTCAGCGTGCAGGACGACGCGGTGGCAAGCCGATGAACAAGCTCATGCGATGGCTCCCCGTGCTGCTGGCCCTGGGGCTGGCTGGCTGCGCCGACCCGGCACCGGATGCGGCGGTGCTCGAGACCGTGCATGCCGCGCCGCTGGAATTCAGCGTGCAGGGCGAGGGCGAGCTGCGTGCCGCCAAGTCCACTGCGCTGCTGGTGCCCGGTCCGATGTGGACGCCGCGGCAGATCACCTGGATGCTGCCCGACGGCAGCCCGGTCGCGAAGGGCGCGCTGGTCGCACGCTTCTCCGCCGAACAGAGCAAGCAGGATCTGGCCCAGGCGCGCATCGACCTGGAGCGCAACCTGCTCGCGCGGCTCGGCAAGCAGGCCGAGCTGGACGACAGCCGCGGCAAGCTCGGCGTGGACCTGACCCAGGTGGCTGGCCAGCTGGCGATCGCCCAGCGCTATGCCAACGCCGGCCCCGAAGCGATGGCGCGCAACGACATTCTCGATGCCGTGCAGGACGCCCACTACCTCGGCGTGCGCCAGGGCATCCTGCAGTGGCGCGAGCAGCAGTCGAGCCAGCGTGGCAACGCCGAGCTGGCCGTGCTCGATGCGCAGCACGCCACCTTCGATACGGTGGCGAAGCAGAAAAAAGCCGACCTCGACGCGCTCGAGCTGCACGCGCCACACGATGGCGTGCTGGTGCTGGAGAAGAGCTGGAGTGGCGAGGTCGCGCACACCGGTGGCAGCCTGTATGCCGGCAGTCCGTTCGGCAGCCTGCCGGACCTGGCCGCGCTGGAGGTGCAGCTGGCGGTTCCGCAGATCGAGACCCAGGGCATTCGGGTTGGCGACCGCGTGGAGCTGCATCCGTGGGGCGCGCCCGACCAGCGCGTCACCACCACGCTGAGTTGGGTCGCCGCCGCCGCCCAGTCGCGCAGCCGGCAGAACCCGGTGAAGTACCTCATGATGAAGGCCGCCGTGCCCGCCGATGTGGCGCGCCGTTACGGCTGGACGCCGGGCCAGCACTTCGTCGGCAAGATCGTGTTGCTCAAGCTCGCGCGCGGCCTGAGCGTGCCGAACGTGGCGCTCGGCAGCGGCGAGCAGGGTCCGAGCGTGCAGCTGCTGGTGGACGGCCGGCCGCAGCGGCGCAGCGTGACGCTGGGCGTGCGCGGTCCGACCCGTGCACAGGTGCTCGATGGCCTGGCCGAGGGCGACCGCATCGTCCTGGGTGCTGCCGCGACGCCGCCTGCGTCAGCGCCCGGCGCGCCGGCGACGCCGGCCGGGAAGGTGGCGCCGTGATGCTCTCTCCGGCGTGGCGCGAGGCGGTCGAGGCGCTCTGGCGGCGCAAGCTGCGTACCCTGCTGACCCTGCTGGGCATGATTTTCGGCGTGGCGGCGATCGTGGCGATGCAGGGCGTGGGTGCCGGCAGCCGGCGCGAGGCGCTCAAGCTGGTCGAGAGCCTGGGCCTGCACAACCTCATCGTGGAGGCCAAGACGCAGGACGCCGACAGCCTCAAGGAAACCCGCGCCCGCAGCCTCGGACTAACCGTGGCCGACGCGCGCGCCGCGCTCGACGTGGTGCCTGCCGCGGACGATTACGCGGCCGAGAAGCGGGTGCGCCGCTGGGGCGTGTTCAGCGATGCGGGCCGCAGCGAGGCGGAAGTGAGTGGCATCAGTCCGGCCTACTTCAAGCTCGCCTCGCTGCGCGTGGCCGCCGGTCGCGCGCTCGACGCCAACGACGATCAGCGGCTCGCGGCAGTGGCGGTGCTTGGCGCGCAGGCGGCGCACGAGCTGTTCCCCGACGGCAAGCCGCTGAACCGGCTGATCAAGGTCAACCAGGTGTGGCTGCGCGTGGTCGGCGTGCTGGCCGATCGCGACCTGGGCAAGGACCAGTTCGAAGGCGTGGCGCTGGGCGCGGATGCCGATCGCGTATTCGTGCCGCTGGGCAGCGCGCGGGCGCGGTTCCGTTTCCAGCCGATGGAAGACGAGATCGACCGCTTCCTGCTGCGGCTGCGCACGCCCGACCAGCTGGCCATGGGTGCGCGCGTGCTCGGCCAGGTGCTGGACCAGCGCCATGCCGGCGCCGGCGACTACCGCTTGGTGGTGCCGCAGCAGCTGTACCGGCAGAACCAGAAGACCCAGCGCATCTTCTCCATCGTCATGGGCTCGATCGCCGGCGTGAGCCTGCTGGTGGGCGGCATCGGCATCATGAACATCATGCTGGCCAACGTGCTGGAGCGCCGCCGCGAAATCGGCCTGCTGCGCGCGATCGGCGCCCGACGGCAGGACATCGTGGCGCGCTTCCTGCGCGAGGCGGTGGTGATATGCGCCTCCGGCGCATTGATCGGCCTGCTGTTCGGCGCATTGCTGGCTTACGCCATCGCCGCTTTCGCCGGCTGGCAGGTGGCGTGGGAGCCGCTGGGCATTCTCGCCTCGGTGCTCGCGTGCCTGCTGATCGGCATCGCCTTCAGCATCTACCCCGCGCGGCAGGCCGCGGCGCTGGATCCGATCGCGGCGATCCGCGACGAGTAGTGCGCACCGCCGGCAGCGGCCGCCGCGATGGTCGCAGTCGGCGTGGGGCCGGCCGGTCGCATCGTAGAATGCACGCCTTGGCCTACCTGCAGGACCGTCCATGAGCTACCCCGCCATCCGCCCCCGCCGCATGCGTCGCGATGCGTTCTCCCGCGCGCTGATGCGTGAAAACACCTTGCTGGCGAGCGACCTGATCATGGTGGCGTTCGTGATCGAGGGCGAGAACCGGCGAGTGGACGTGCCCTCGATGCCGGGCGTGCAGCGGCTGTCGATCGACCTGCTGCTGGAACTGGCCGGTGAGTGCGTGGCGCTGGGCGTTCCCGCGCTGGCGCTGTTCCCGATCACCGATGCGCCCAAGACCGAGGACGCCGCCGAGGCGTGGAACCCGGACGGCCTGATGCAGCGCGCGGCGCGCGCGCTGAAGGCGAAGTACCCCGAGCTCGGCCTGATCGGCGACGTGGCGCTGGACCCGTACACCAGCCATGGCCAGGACGGCCTGATCGATGAGCACGGCTACGTGATGAACGAGCCCACCATCGAGGCGCTGGTGAAGATGTCGCTGGCGCAGGCCGCCGCCGGCATGGATTTCGTGGCGCCGTCGGACATGATGGACGGGCGCGTCGGCGCGATCCGCGAGGCGCTGGAAGAGGCCGGTTACATCCACACGCGCATCCTCGCCTACTCGGCCAAGTACGCCTCGAGTTTTTACGGCCCGTTCCGCGATGCGGTCGGTTCGTCGGCCAATCTCGGCAAGGGCAACAAGCACACCTACCAGATGGACGTGGGCAACGCCGACGAAGCCCTGCGCGAGGTGGAGCTGGACATCCACGAGGGCGCCGATGCCGTGATGGTCAAGCCGGGCCTGCCGTACCTGGACGTGCTGCGCCGGGTGAAGGACGCCTTCGGCATGCCGACCTTCGTGTACCAAGTGTCGGGCGAGTACGCGATGCTCAAGGCGGCGTGCCAGAACGGCTGGCTGGACGAGAAGGCCGTGGTGCTGGAGACGCTCACCGCGTTCAAGCGTGCCGGTGCCGACGCCATCCTCAGCTACTTCGCACTCGACGCGGCGCGCTGGCTGCGCGACGACAAGACAACCTGACTCCGGCCGGTTCGGCCGCCGTGCGACGCAGAAAATTGCTGCGGCGCAGGATGACAGCGCTGTCAATCCCTGCAATAAGGTCGCCCAGACGGTCACCGTCGGCTGCGCGCTGCGCGGTACAAGAAGATTCTGGGGATTCACGGGGAGGTTCATTCAATGAAGCAGAACGTACGCATGCCGCGGAAGCGCCTGGTCGTTTCCGCGGTGCTGATGGCACTGTCTGGTGCAGTGACAGCGCAGTCATCCGATCCGGCACAGGACGCGTCGAACAACCGGCAGAACAAGCCGGCGGCGCAGATCGTCCCCGGCAACGCCAATGCCACCAGCAAGGACACCACCGAGCTGCAGACCGTGGTGGTCACGGGCATCCGCAGCTCGCTCGAATCGTCGGCCAACCTCAAGCGCGACGCGCAGGGCGTGGTCGACGGCATCGTGGCCGAGGACATCGGCAAGTTCCCGGACACCAACCTGGCCGAGTCGCTGCAGCGCATCTCCGGCGTGTCGATCGACCGTGTCAACGGCGAAGGCTCGCGCGTGACCGTGCGCGGCGTCGGCCCCGACTTCAACCTGGTGCTGCTCAACGGCCGCCAGATGCCTACCTCGAGCATCCTGGATACCGGCGCGTCGAACTCGCGGGCATTCGATTTCGCCAACCTCGCCTCCGAGGCGATCTCCGAAATCGACGTCTACAAGACCAGCCGCGCCAGCACGCCCGCCGGCGGGATCGGCGCGACCATCAACATCAAGACCGCCCGCCCGCTGGATAACCCCGGCACGCACGCCAGCTTCGGCGCCAAGGGCGTGTACGACTCCTCCAACCAGAACGTTCCCGATTCCTTGCGCGGCAGCAAGGTGACGCCGGAGGTGTCAGGCATCTTCAGCACCACCAGCGCCGACGGCAAGTTCGGTGTGGGTATCAGCGCCAGCTACCAGGAGCGCGAGTACGGCTTCAGCCAGGTCGGCGTGGGCAACGGCTGGCGCACCTTCCACGGCGACGAGAACAACTGGGGCACGATCCCCCAGGCGGGCGCGGCGGGTTCGGAGAACATCACCAACCGCCCCGGCCCGAACGACATCTACTCGGTGCCGCAGAACCTCAACTACAACGTCAACGGCGTGAAGCGCCAGCGCACCAACGGCCAGCTGGTGCTGCAGTACAAGCCGACCGACGACATCACCACCACGCTCGACTACACCTACTCCGAGAACAAGGTGCAGGTGCAGCGCAACGAGATGTCGGTGTGGTTCAACTTCGGCCCGTCCGCCAGCTCCTGGACCGACGGCCCGGTGGCTGCGCCGCTGGTGTACTCGGAAATCATCAACCCGGCCAACAGCGACCTGGCCATGGGCGGCGGCAAGAGCGCCACCAAGAACAAGAACAACTCGCTGGGCTTCAACACCGCCTGGCGCGTCACCGATTCGCTGAACCTGGGCCTGGACGTGCACCACTCCACCGCCGAGTCCGGTGCGGACAGCCCGTTCGGTTCCAACAGCGTGCTGGGCACCGCGGGTTTCTTCCGCGGCACCACCACGGTGGATTTCAGCCGCGATTTCCCGGTGCTCAACGTGCAGTTGCCGGCGGGCCAGACGGCGATCGATCCGTCGCAGATGCTGGTTACCGGTTCGTCGTTCCGCAACAGCTACATGAAGTCCACCGTGGACCAGCTGCAGCTCACCGGCGACTTCACTTTCGAGGACTACTCGCGCCTGGACTTCGGCGTGGGCGAGACCAACGTGAAGAACCGCTCGGCCTACTCCAACGTGCAGCTCGACACCTGGGGCGGCGCCACCAGTCCGGCCGACTACCCCGACTCGGTATGGCACCTCGATCACATGGGCCAGTATTTCGACCAGTTCAGCGGTCACGACGATCCGAACTTCACCGACTCGTTCTTCACCTGGGACTTTGACCAGGTGCGCCAGCTGGCGGAAAACGCGTGGGTGGCGGCGGGCCACAGCGCCTCGGACTACTACGCCTCGCCGGTGTTCACCACCGATCGCCGGGTCAAGGAAAAGTCCAAGAGCGCCTACCTGCAGTGGAGCCAGACCTACGACATCGGCATCCCGCTGAACATCGCCGCGGGCGTGCGCTACGAGAAGACCGACGTCAGCTCCAGCGCGCTGGTGCCGACGGCCACCGGCATTTCCTGGGGTTCGGCGAACGAGTTCACCCTTCTGAAGAGTGGCTCGGGCTTCACCCACCTCACCGGCTCGTACAAGTACGTGCTGCCGAGCCTGGACCTGAGCCTGGACCTCACCGACCAGATGAAGCTGCGCGGCAGCTACGGCGAGACCATCGGCCGGCCGGGCTGGGGCGACATCCAGGGCGGACAGACCCTGGACGACCTGGTGCGCGTGGACGGCGGCACCGGCGGACAGGGCAACCCGGCGCTGAAGCCGCTGCTCTCGCACAATTTCGACGTGTCGTTCGAGTGGTACTACGCCGAGGGCAGCTACGCGTCGGTGGGCTATTTCCGCAAGAACATCGACAACTACGTGGGCACCACGCAGGTGGTCGAGCAGCCGTTCGGCCTGCACACGCCGGTCGGCGGCGCCTACTGGAACGCAGCGCTGGCCAATGGCTGTCTGCAGTCGGACGTGGTGTGCATCCGCAACTACATCTTCGCCAACTACAACGGCCAGCCGGGCGTGACCCAGACCGGTACGGACAACACCGGCAATGCCACCGGCACGATCGTGGGCCAGCCCGGCGATCCGGTGGCGAACTTCCGCATCACCACGCCGGCGAACCAGCAGTCGGCTTCGCTGGATGGCTGGGAGTTCAACATCCAGCACCTGCTGGGGCAGAGCGGTTTCGGCGTGTCGGCCAACTACACGCTGGTCAACTCGGGCCTGACCTACGACAACACCGTGATCGGCCAGCAGTTCGCGCTGGAAGGCCTGAGCGATTCGGCCAACGTGGTGGCGTTCTACGACAAGGGGCCGTGGCAGGTGCGGGCGGCATACAACTGGCGCGGCAAGTTCCTGACCGGTCGCTTCGACGGTGCCGGCCCCAACCCGGTGTACACCGCACCGTACGGGCAGCTGGACATGAACATCAGCTACGCCTGGGACGACCACCTGTCGTTCGCGCTGGAAGGCATCAACCTCACCAACCAGACGCAGCGGTTGTACGGCCGCAACGAGCGCCAGCTGGAATTTGCCACGCAGACCGGCGCGCGCTACATGTTCGGCGTGCGTTACAAGTTCTGATGTCACCTCGACCGTGCGGCGGCGCCAGCCGCTGCACGGGTTCGCACGAGGCGGGCCGCCGATGCTTGGCGGCCCGCTGCGTTGTAGGGCAGGGCAGCACGAGGAAATTCTTGCAGTGGATGAGGCGGTCAAGCGGATCGTGATTGTCGGCGGCGGCTCGGCCGGCTGGCTGGCCGCGGGCGTGCTGGCCGCCACCCATGGCCCGGCAAGCGGCGTGACGGTCACCGTGCTGGAGTCGCCCGACGTGCCCACCGTGGGCGTGGGCGAGGGCACCTGGCCGACCATGCGCGACACGTTGCGGCGCATCGGCGTGAGCGAATCGGACTTCGTGCGCGAATGCGATGCCACTTTCAAGCAGGGCTCGCGCTTTGTCGGCTGGGTGGATGGCAGCGACGGCGACGCCTACACCCATCCGTTCGTGCTGCCGCAGGGTTTTCTGGATGCGGACCTGGTGGCCGGCTGGCTGCACTCGGCACAGGTGCCGTATGCCGAGCTGACCAGTTTCCAGCCGCATCTGTGCGCGGCCGGGCTCGGCCCCAAGCAGTTCGCCACGCCCGAATACGCGGCCGTGGCCAATTACGCCTATCACCTGGACGCCGGCAAGTTCGGCGCGTTCCTGCGCCGTCACTGCGTGGAGCGTCTGGGGGTTCGGCATCTTTCCGATCACATGCTCGGCGTGCGCGCGCAGGAGAACGGCGACATTGCCGCGCTGCTCACGCGCGAACACGGCGAGCTTGCCGGCGATCTGTTCGTCGATTGCACCGGTGCGCGCTCGCTGCTCTTGGGCCAGCACTTCGGCATCGAGCGCGTCGACGTGCGCGGGGTGCTTTTCAACGACCGCGCCGTCGCGGTGCAGGTGCCATATCCAGCACCGGATACGCCGATCGCCAGCCAGACCGTCTCCACCGCGCTGCCGCACGGCTGGGTGTGGGACATCGGCCTGTGGGCCCGGCGCGGCGTGGGCCACGTGTATTCCAGCGCGCACGCCAGCGACGAGCAGGCCGAAGAGGCGCTGTTCGGGTACATACGTGCTACCGGCGGACCCGGGCGCGACGCTTTGGGCGCGCCGCACCGGATCGCCTTCGAGCCCGGCTACCGATGCCAGTCGTGGCACCGCAACTGCGTGGCGATTGGACTGTCGGTGGGCTTCGTCGAGCCGCTGGAGGCCTCGTCGCTGGCGCTGGTGGAACTGGGCGCGGCGGCGCTGGCCGACCAGCTGCCGGTCACCCGCACCGACATGGATCTGGTCGCCCGTCGCTACAACGATGCCTTTGCCTACCGCTGGGCGCGGGTGATCGATTTCCTCAAGCTGCACTACGTGCTTTCGCAACGCAACGACGACTACTGGCGCGACCATCGCGCCGCGGCGTCGACCCCGGAGTCGCTGCGCGAGCTGTTGCAGCTGTGGCGCCACCAGCCGCCGTCGCGCTACGACCTGGTGCGGGTGGACGAGGTGTTCCCCTCGGCCAGCTACCATTACATCCTCTACGGCATGGGTTTCCGTCCGCAGCTGCGTCCGGGGCGCGACACCGATGCGGTACGGCGTGGCGCCGAAAATCATTTCCGCGAGGCTGCCGAGCTGACCCGGCGGATGATGCGGGCGCTACCGACCCATCGCGCGCTGATCGACCATGTCACCACGCGCGGCCTGCCCCGCATCTAGGTTTTCTCCATGACCCGACCCGTGCTGCTCAACAACATCGACCACCGCGACCTGCGCGTGGAAACCACGCACGGCGCGGCGTTCGGCGACGCGATGATGGCCGCGCTGACCTTTCCGGCGGAGTTCCGCCAGGTGCAGGCGCACTACCCGATCGTGTTCCAGAAGGATGCGCACGGCGGCTTCCAGCCAGTGGCGCTGTTCGGTCTCGCCCCGGAGCAGAACCTGTTCCTCGACGGCGACCGCTGGGACGCGCACTACGTGCCGCTGGCAGTGCAGCGCCAGCCGTTCCTGATCGGCATGGCCGACGGCGAGCCGGTGATCCACGTCGACCTCGACCATCCCCGCGTGCGCGCCGGTACCGGCCAGAGCGTGTTCCGCGAGCACGGTGGCACCACCGACTACCTCGAGCAGGTCAATTCGGTGCTGCTGGCGCTGCACGAGGGACTGCAGGCCACGCCGGCCTTCGTCCAGGCACTGCTGGCGCGCGACCTGCTCGAATCGTTCGTGCTCGACGTGCAGTTGGCCGACGGCAGCCAGAGCAGGCTGGCCGGCTACTACACCCTCAACGAAGAGCGCCTGCGCGCGCTGGACGGCGAGGCGCTCGGCGCGCTCGCCGCGGCGGGGCAGCTGGAGCCGATCTACATGATCATCGCCTCGCTCTCGTGCTTCCGCGACCTCATCGAGCGCGCACTGCGCGCACCGCGACATGCTTGAGGCAGCGCCGGTCGAGGAGCTGCGCGGACTCGATCCGCAGGCGCTGCCGGAGGCGGTACTGCGCTCGACTCGGCCGCTGTTGCTGCGCGATCTGGTCGCCGATTGGCCGATGGTGCAGGCGAGCCGCCGCTCGGCCGCCGAGAGCATCGATTACCTGCGTCGCTTCGACCCGCGCCAGGCGCCGGTGGTGGCGCAGGTGGCGCCGCCGGAGATGGGCGGCCGGTTCTTCTACAACGAAGATCTCACCGGCTTCAACTTCGCCCCGCAGCGGGTGCCGCTGGCGGCGGTGCTGGACACGCTCGGCAAGCGCGCCGACGACGCCGACGCACCGGCGATCTATGTCGGCTCGACTACGCTGGACACCTACCTGCCGGGCTTCCGCCAGGAAAACCCGCTGAACCTGGACGACCGCCAGCAGGTGCTGGCCAGCATCTGGATCGGTAACCGCACCCGCGTGGCCGCCCACCAGGATCTGCCGGACAACCTCGCCTGCGTGGTTGCCGGGCGCCGGCGTTTCACGCTGTTCCCGCCCGGGCAGCTGGCCAACCTCTACATCGGCCCGCTGGATTTCACCCCGGCCGGGCAGGCGATCAGCCTGGTCGATTTCCACCAGCCGGACCTGGCGCGCTTCCCGCGCTTCGCCGAGGCGATGGGGCATGCACAGGTGGCCGAGCTGGCGCCGGGCGATGCGCTGTTCATCCCCAGCATGTGGTGGCACCACATCGAGGCGCTGGAGGCGTTCAACGTGCTGGTGAACTACTGGTGGCGCGACGTGCCCGCCTACATGGACACGCCGATGAACGCGCTGATGCTGGCATTGATGAGCATCCGCGAGCTGCCGCCGGAGCAGCGCCGCACCTGGCAGGAAATCTTTCGCCACTACGTATTCGAGCCGGGCGAGGCGACCGTGGGCCACATCCCCGAAGCGGCGCGGCGCGTGCTTGGACCGATCGATGAAAACCGCGCCCGCGACCTGCGCGCGCGACTGCTGCAACGCCTCAACCGCTGACCCGAACTGCTGATCGACGAGCCGCCCATGAATCACGCTTCCGAAGCCGCCTCCGCCACCGAACGCCCGCCGGTCCGCCGCGTGGTGATCGCCGGCGGCGGCACCGCCGGCTGGATGGCCGCCGCCGCGCTCTCGCGCACGCTGGGCAAGGTGCTGGACATCACGCTGATCGAGTCGGAGGAGATCGGCACGGTCGGCGTGGGCGAGGCGACCATTCCCACCCTGGTGACCTTCCATCGCCTGCTCGACATCAACGAACAGGAAGTGATGGCGGCCACCAACGCTACCATGAAGCTCGGGATCGCCTTCGACGGCTGGCGCGACGTGGGCGAGGACTACATCCATTCCTTCGGCACCACCGGCAAGGATCACTGGACCGCTGGCTTCCAGCATTTCTGGCTGAAGGGTCGCGAGCGCGGCCTGGCGCGCGACTACGGCGAGTACTGCCTGGAACTGCGCGCGGCGCAGGAGAACCGCTTTGCGCACCTGCCCAACGGCGGCATCAACTACGCCTTCCACCTCGACTCGGGGCTGTACGCGCGCTTCCTGCGCCGCTTCAGCGAGGGCTATGGCGTACGCCGGGTGGAAGGACGCATCGGCGAGGTGGCGCTGGCCGCCAACGGCGATATCGCCGCGGTGGTGATGGCCGACGGCAGCCGCATCGAGGGCGACCTGTTCATCGACTGCACCGGCTTCCGCGCGCTGCTGATCGGCCAGACGCTTGGCGTGGGCTTCGAGGACTGGTCGCAGTGGCTGTTCAACGACACCGCCATCGCGGTGCAGACCGAGTCGTTGCGCCCGGCGGTGCCCTACGTGCGCTGCAGTGCGCGCGACGCCGGCTGGCAGTGGCGCATTCCGCTGCAGCATCGGGTGGGCAACGGCATCGTGTTCTCCAGCCGGCACACCGATGAGGCCAGCGCGCGGGCGACCCTGCTCGGCAGCATCGAGGGCGCGCAGCGCACCGAGCCGCGGGTGATCCGTTTCCGCCCCGGCCAGCGGGTGAAGGCGTGGGAGCGCAACTGCGTGTCGCTGGGGCTGGCCAGCGGTTTCCTGGAGCCGCTGGAGTCCACCAGCATCCACTTGATCCAGCGCGGCATCACACGACTGCTGCAGTCGTTCCCGCACGTGATCAACCAGGTCGACATCGACGAATACAACGCGCAGGTGCAGAGCGAGATCGTGCACATCCGCGATTTCGTGATCCTGCATTACGCGGTCAGCAACCGCCGCGACACGCCGTACTGGCGCGACTGCGCCGCGATGGAACTGCCGCCGTCGCTGCGCCATCGCATCGATCTGTTTGCCGAAACCGGCCGCGTGTTCCGCATCCCCAACGAGCTGTTCGCCGAGAACTCCTGGGTGCAGGTGATGCTGGGCCAGGGGCTTACGCCGCGCCAGCGCCACCCGGCGCCGGACCTGATGGGCGACGACGAGTTGAACCACTTCCTCGAAGGCATCCGCCGGCACGTGGAAAGCACGGTGTCGCGGCTGCCCACGCACATGGACTACATCCGCAGCTACTGCCCGATGAAAGACGCGGCGGCCGCGGCCGCCGTCTGACCTGCCCCTAGACGCAGCGCATGCCGGGCCGGATGCCCCGGGCTGTTTCGAGCCACCGGCAGGCGCCCGGCCTGCGAGCGGGCGCGATCACTTCGGTGGAACGAGCTCGATCTCGTAGATCTTCGGCCAGCGCTTGCCGGTGACGAACAGGCGCTTGCCTTCGCCATCCCACGCGATGCCGTTGAGCACGTCGTTGGTGGGGTCGGCGGTTTCGCCGGATGCGGGACCGAGGCCGGCGAGATCGATCCAGCCGACCACGTCGCCGCTGGCCGGATCGATCCGCGCAATGCGCTGGGTCAGCCAGACGTTGGCATACAGCTCGCCGTTGACCCATTCGAGCTCGTTGAGGTTCTTCACCGGGCTGCCCTCGGCGGTCACCAGAAGGGTGGAAACCTGGCTCAGGGTCTGCGGATCGAGCACACGAATGATCGGAGTGCCGTCGCTCATCAGCAGGTGGCGATCGTTCGCGGTCAGCGCCCAGCCCTCGCCCGGATAGCTGAAGCTGCCGGTGCGACGGAAGCTGTCCAGGTCGTAGGTGTAGCCCTTGTGCGACTGCCAGGTCAGCTCGATCAGCGTGTTGCGCCACGCCACGATGCCCTCGCCGTAGTCCGGCGGCGGCAGGTCGTGCTGCTGCAGGACCCGGCCGGTGGCGAGCTCGACCTTGCGGATCGAGGACTCGCCCACGTTGCCGGTGCTCTCGTACAGGTAGCCGTCGCGATAGAACAGGCCCTCGGTATAGGCGGCCGTGTCGTGCGGATAGCTGTGCACCACGCGGTAGCCGTATACCGGCACCGCCGCACGCGAGGCGCATGCGGGCAGCAGCAGGGTCAGCGTAAGGGCGGCAAACGGAACGGGCAGGCTGGCTGGTTTCATCCGGCGATGATTCCACAGTTGCCCGCGCCGCGGCACCGGACACGGTCACGGCGGCGCCGGGTCTGCGTGACATAATCGCGCCGATCATCCAGAGAGCGCCGCGCGTGGACAGCCACCATTTCCTGCAGACCGCGCTGGTGTTCCTGCTGGCGACGGTGATCGCCGTGCCGTTGACCAAGCGCTTCCGGCTGGGCTCGGTGCTGGGCTACCTGGGCGCCGGCGTGGTGATCGGCCCGCAGCTGCTGGGGCTGGTGAGCGACACGGTGGGTGTCGCTGCGATCTCCGAGTTCGGCGTGGTGCTGATGCTGTTTGTGATCGGGCTGGAGCTGTCGCCGCAGCGTTTGTGGGTGATGCGCCGCTCGGTGTTTGGTACCGGTGCACTGCAGGTGCTGACCAGCGCGCTGGCGATCGGCGGCGTGGCCTACGTGCTGTTCGGTCTCACCGGCAAGGCCGCCACCATCGTCGGCGGCAGCCTGGCGCTTTCCTCGACCGCCTTCGGCCTGCAGATCCTGGCCGAGCGCAAGGAGGCCGGCACGGCGTATGGCCGTCAGGCGTTCTCGATCCTGCTGTTCCAGGATCTGGCGGCGATTCCGCTGATCGCGATGGTGCCGCTGCTTGCCACTTCCTCCAGCCGCCACGGCGTGGACCTGATGGGGATCGCGCGCACGGTCGGGGCGATCGTGGTGGTGATGGTGGGCGGACGCTACCTGCTGCGGCCGGTGTTCCGCTTCGTCGCCAAGGCCAATGCAGTGGAGGTCTCCACCGCTACCGCGTTGCTGGTGGTGATGGGTACCGCCTGGCTGATGGAGCGGGTCGGCGTGTCCTCCACGCTCGGCGCGTTCCTGGCCGGCGTGCTGCTGGCCGACTCGGAATACCGGCACGAGCTGGAATCGCATCTGGAACCGTTCAAGGGACTGTTGCTCGGGCTGTTCTTCATCAGCGTGGGCATGTCGATGGACCTGACCCTGCTGCTGCACCAGCCGTGGCTGGTGCTCGGCCTGGTGCTCGGCCTGCTGCTGCTGAAGGGCGCGCTGCTGTGGCCGCTGGGGCGCACGCTCGGCGGGCTCGACGGCAACGATGCGCTGCGCCTGGCGGTGCTGCTGGCGTGCGGCGGCGAATTTGCGTTCGTGGTGCTGAAACAGGCCGGCGAGCAGCAGTTGGTGAACGCCACCGTGCACGGCGTGCTGGTGCTGGCGATCACCTTGTCGATGGCGCTTACGCCCGTGCTGGTGGTGCTGGCGGCGAAGCTGCTCGACGTGCAGGCGAAGAGCCCCGAGCGGGAGTACGACACCATCACCCCGGACGCGCCGCCGCGCGTGATCATCGCCGGCTTCGGCCGGGTCGGGCAGATCGTGGGCCGCATGCTGCGCGCGCAGAACATCCCGTTCGTTGCGCTGGAGTCGTCGGTGGAGCAGATGGACACGCTGCGCCGCTTCTCCAATACGTCGCTGTTCTTCGGCGATCCGGCGCGCCCGGACCTGCTGCGCGCGGCGCAGGCGGACAAGGCCGAGGTGTTCGTGCTGGCCACCGACGACCCGCAGGCCAACCTGCGCATCGCGCGGCTGGTGCGGCGGCAGTTTCCGCACCTCAAGCTGGTGGCCCGGGCGCGCAACCGTCAGCACGCGTTCCGGCTGATGGACCTGGGCGTGGACGAGCCGGTACGCGAGACCTTTCACTCCAGCCTGAAGATGACGCGCAAGACACTCGAGGCGCTGGGCATGGCGCACGAGCAGGCGGTGGACCGGGTGGAGCGTTTCCGCCGCCACGACGAGAAACTGCTGCGCACCCAGTACCTGGTGTACGACGACGAGACACGGCTGGTGCAGACCTCGATCGAGGCCCTGAGCGACCTGCAGAAACTGCTCGATGCCGACATGCAGCCGGAAGCCGAACGCGAACGTCTGACCGCCGCTCCCGTGAGCGTGCCCGACCCCGACTGAGCGGACGCGGCAGGCCGGTCCGCCGGCGCCCGCGCGGCTCGATCCTGTGCTCCGATCGACGCGGCCGTGCCCGCGGCCGCGCCGTTTACTCGGCCGGTTGGGACGGCTGGCGCAGGGTCTGGCGCACGCTCGGGATGTTGCCGCCGGCGCCGCCGCGGGCGGCCAGCTCGTGCGCGATGTCGACATAGCCCAGATGCCGTGCCACGTCGGCGGCTGTGCGTCCGAAGCCGTCGACCGCATTGCGGTCGGCCCCGCGCGCCAGCAGCACCCGGGCCGGCGGCAGCAGCGCATGCATGGCACACGCATGCAGCGCGGTCACGCCACGCTGGTCGGCATGTTCAAGCCGGGCACCGGCATCCAGCAGCACCGGTACCAGCGCGCCGATGTGGGTGGCATCGCACTGGCTGCCCGGGCGCAACTGCGCACCGAGCAGCAGCAGCAGCGGAGTCTTGCCTTCGCGGTCGGCGTGGTTGATCACCGCCTGGCGCTTGAGCAGGGCGTCGAACAGCCGCCGCGCGCGCAGGCTGTCGTTGCTCTCGAAACCGAACTGGGCGGCCGCGTGCAGCGCGCTGCGGCCGCGGGCGTCGGTGGTGTTCACGTCGGCGCCGGCGGCCAGCAACTGCTCGACGATGTCCGGGAAGCCCATCGCGGCGGCCACCATCAGCGCGGTGGTCTCACCCGGCAGCCGCTGGTCGATCTCGGCACCGCGCTCGATCAGCAGAGCCACCAGCGCCTCGCGCCGTGCCGCGACCGCGGCGGCCAGGGCGGTCATGCCGCTCTGCGCGGTCAGCGTCACGTCCGCCCCGGCGTCCAGCAGATGCCGCGCCACCTCGCGGTGGCCGGCGCCGCAGGCGTGCAGCAGTGCGCTGGCGCCCTGGCCGTCGCGCGTGTCCACCGCGAATCCCAGTTCGAGCAGGCGCTGTACCGCGAGCGTGGCGCCGGCGGCGGCCGCGGCGGGCAGGTCTTCGCCGCGCAGCGCCCGACCGGCCCGCGGCCAGTGGCCCCAGTCCAGCCAGTGCTTCAGTTCCGGGTGTTCCATCGCCAGGCCCAGCGGCGTCTCGCCGTGGGCATCGCTTGCCTCGGGATCGGCGCCGTGCGCGACCAGTGCGCGTACCGCATCAAGCGCCCCGGGGCCACTTTCCAGTGCCGCGAACAGCGGCGTGCGGCCGGCACCGTCGCGCACGTTCGGATTGCAGCCGCGTTGCAACAGCGCCTGCAGCAGGGCAATGCGTCCCTGCGCGGCGGCCAGGTGCAGCGGCGTGCGCTGCCGCGCATCGGTGCCGAACGGATCGGCGCCGCGCTCGAGCAGGGCGAGCGGCAGTGCGGCGCTCTGCACCTGGTCGTCCAGATGCAGCAGTGCCTTGGCCAGCAGCCCCGCACCGGCCGGCGAGGCGCCAGCCTGCATCAGGTCCTCGAGCGCTTCGGTGGCGTCGGGCAGGCGCTCCAGCAGCGCGTCGAACAGGCGTGGCCCTTGCGTCTGGTCCTCGTCTGCCGGCGCAAGTCGTGCTTCCACCGGCAGCCCGTGCTCGAGCACCCAGCGCCGTGCTGCACCCAGCCCGGGCGCAGACAGTTCGATGTACAGCCGCGCCAGGTCGGCCTGCGGCCACTCGCGCACGCGCTGGACAAAGGTAGACACCACGGCCCAGTGGCCAAAGCGCAATGCGTCAAGCAGGTGGCCGGGCGTGTCCTCGCCCTCGGCCAGCGTCTCCATGCTCAGGTTGGCTGGCAGCGGCGTGTCCGGATCAAGCAGGGCGACCAGGTCCCAGCGTCCGGCCGCGGCCGCGTGATCGAGCGCGTTGCGGCCGTCTCCGCCAGGGGCTGCCGGATCAGCGCCGAGGCCGAGCAAGGCCCGCACCGTGTCCGCGTGCGCGTGCGGCGACTGGCAGGCGAGGGTCAGGGCGTCGCGCCCGTGCTGGTCGCGCGCGTGCGGATCGGGTTCGGCCTGGGCGAGCAGTTGCACGATCTCCACCGCGCCGGCGCGGGCCGCTTCCATCAGCGCGGTGCTGCCGTTGCGGTCGGCCAGGTTGACGTCGGCGCCGGCGGAACGCAGTGCGCGGGCGATTTCCTCGTGGCCTTCGGCGGCGGCGGTCATCAGCGCGCTGCGGCCGCGCTTGTCCAGTGCGTTGATGGCGGCGCGGTGCTTGAGCAGCAGGCGAATGCCTTGCGGGTCGTCGTCGGCCAGGCTCGCCGCCGCGACCAGCGCCGGCTCGGCGTCGGCCAGCTGGGTCTTCGCGCCACGTTCGAGCAGGAACTTCGCCAGCGGCCAGTTGGCCGCCCGGCACGCCACCGCCAGCGGGGTCAGGCCGGCGTGGTTGAGCGCGTTCAGCGGCGCGCCGGCATCCAGCAGCATGGCCGCCACGATCGGCTCTTCGCTGAGCACCGCGCCGTGCAGCGGGGTATTGCCCTCGGCATCGGCAACCAGCGGGTTGGCGCCGTTGGAGATCAACGTCATCACCGCCTCGGCGCGCCCCGAAAGGCTGTCGCGGGTGGCGGCGAGCAACGCGGTGAGGCCGCCGCTGGCGCGGTTGACGTCGGCGCCGCGGGCGATCAGCGCGCGCAGCAGGCGGGTGTCCGGCAACAGCGCGGCCAGCAGCAGGGCCGGGCGCTGGTCGCGATCGTCGCCCGGCGGCGCGGTGTTCGGATCGGCGCCAGCCTCCACCAGCGCCAGCGCCCGCTCCACGTCCGCCTCGCGGATCGCCGCCAGCAGAGCAGCGGCCTGCTCCGGCGTGCCGGCGGTGCGTTCGGCTTCGGTCAGGGGCGGCGGCGTACGCGTGATGGCCGGCTCCGCCGGGTTGCCCATGCGCGGCCGGTGGCGTTCGCACAGCAGTGCACGCAGGGTGCGGTTGGCAATCACCAGGCAGCCCAGTGGCAACAGCAGCACGCCGTAGACGAGCAGGGCGGCGGTGCGCATTTCCGACGGCAGCACGCCATAGAGTCCGGTCAGCGCGAGCGCGAGAAACGCCAGCACCAGCAGCGCCAGCGCCGCCGGAAGGAAATGACTGAAAAAGCGCTCCTCGCGTGACAGGTGGCGGCCGAAGGCAATGCTCCGCGCGGTGGCGGTGAAGATCCACGAGCCGTCACTCTGCGTCGGATACGCGTCGTCCCACACGAACACCAGCCCGAACGCCGGCCACAGCCGCCACAGCAGGCTCAGCGCGATTACCAGCGCCGCGGCCAGCAGCAATGCCGCGCTCAGGCTCGGTGCCTGGCTCAGGCGCAGCATCGGCCAGGCGATCAGCACGAACACCACCGCCACGTAGGTGCTGAACATCACCAGATGGGCCGCACCCCTGCGCAGCACGGTGCGACCGAAACGCGGCTCGGGATCGAAGCCGATCGCGTGGCACACCGCCGCCATCGTCAACGCATTGGCCGCCAGCAGGGGAATCAGCACCAGCGGGTGGGTGCTGGCTGCCGCGATCGCCACTGCCACCCATCCGGGAACGAACCAGGCCAGCGCTTGCAGGAGAGGAGGAGGGCGGCGACGCGGCTTGGGAGGGGTCATGGGCGGCAGTATAGAAATCGGCAATGAGGCAGACGGTAATCGTGTGTTAACCGGTCACGGCGCAGCACGCGGGGTTCAGCGCGACTGCCCGTCCTCGGGTGCGCGTCCGTAGTCGAGGTGGTTGGCGGCGGCGAGTCGCTCTGGCGGCGGCAACTGCAGGTGCCATCCCTGGCTGCGCAGATGCGCCAGCACCTGGGCGGCGTCCTCGTGCGGCAGGTGGCGCGAGGGGTCCAGGTCCAGCTCGAGGGCGAAACGCAGCGTGCCGAGCAGCTCGGTGAGCTCGGCCGGCAGGCGGTCGAAGGCGTCGCGTTCGGCCAGCCACAGGTAGCTGTCGGCCTTGCGCAGGCTGGCGTAGACGTAGCAGTGCATGGCGGCAACCGTCGTGCAAAAAAGGGGATGCCGCGCGGGGCGACCCGGCAGAGCTTATCAGCGTGTCCGGCCGCGGCCATCCCTTGCTGTGCCTGCGCCCGGCAGCGGTCGGGGTGAATGGTTAAGTTTTTGCTGCAATCGCACTTGCAATGCTCCGGGCGCAATCGGCACAGTGCCGCACGGGGGCATCAAACGCGCGTATGAAATAAGAGCGCGGCGTTGTTCCCGCCACTCGTCCCGAGCCGCACCCACGACCAGCAGGAGCCACCGATGCAGATGTCTATCCGTCCCTTCAAGGCAGCCGCCCGGCCGCTCGCGTTCGCCGCGCTGAGCCTGGCCATAGCCGGCGCCCTGGTGGCGCCGAACGCCGCCCACGCGAGCGCGTTCCAGCTCAAGGAAAACAGCGCCAAGGGCCTCGGCCGCGCCTATGCCGGTTCGGCTACGGCCGGTGGCGACGTCTCGGTGGTGGCGAACAACCCCGCCGCGATGAGCGAGCTCGACGGCACCTACTTCCAGGCCGACGTCACCGCCATCAATTTCAGCGCCAAGTTCAGCGGCAGCGCTCACGACGTGCTGGGTCGCCCGATCAGCGGCGGCAACGGCGGCGACGGCGGCACCACGCTGCCGGTACCGGCGCTGTTCTTTGCCACCAAGGTGTCGGACAAGCTGCACATCGGTGCCGGCTTCTCGGTGCCGTTCGGCTTCCAGACCGAATACGACCGCGACTGGGTGGGCCGCTATCACGGCGTCAAGTCGAAGTTCCAGTCGCTCGACGCCACACTGTCGGCGTCCTATGACGTGACCGACACCTTCGCCCTGGGCGTCAGCGCGATCGCGCAGCGCACCTCGGCGGAGTTGACCAGCGCGGTCAACTTCAACGCGGTGGGCCTGCAGGTGCAGCAGGGCATCCAGCAGCAGGTCGCGGCCGGCGTGGCGCAGATCCAGGCTGCCATCGCCGCCGGGCAGATCCCGCCGGCGCAGGGCGCGGCGATGATCCAGGCAGCCGTGCAGCAGGGCCAGGCGGCCGCCGCCGGCGTGGCTGCGTTGACCCCGCAGGGCGTGGACGGCTTTGCCCGCATCAAGGGCGACGACTGGGGCTACGGCTACCAGGTGGGCGGCTTCTGGAAGCTCACTCCGAACGACAAGTTCGCGCTGAACTACCGCTCCAAGATCAGCCACCGCCTCGAAGGCACCGGCAAGTTCACCACCACGCCGGGCTACGACCTGCTGCTGAGTAATCCGCAGCTGGCCGGGAGCCTGCCGCCGTTCTCCGACACCACCGGCACCGCCGACTTCACCACGCCGGCCGTGATCAGCGCCAGCTACTGGCACCAGGCGGAGAAGTTCGGGCTGGGCATCGACTTTGCCTACACCAAGTGGGACGTGTTCAAGGAGCTGCGCGTGAAGTACGGCAACACGCAGCCGGACAGCGTCGAAGCATTCAACTGGCGCAACACGGTCTATGCCTCGATCGGCGGTGACTACTACCTCAATGATCGGGTCACCCTGCGCGCCGGTATCGCCGTGGACACCACGCCGAGCTACAACGCCGTGCGCGACGTCCGCGTGCCGGACTCCACCCGCAAGCTGGCCACCGTGGGCGTCGGCTACAAGGCGAGCGAGCACTTCGAGATCAACGCCTCGTATGCGCACATCTTCGTCAACCAGGCGCATATCAACGCGACCAGTTCCACCGGTGACGTGATCGAAGGCAACTTCGAGGATTACGGCAACCTGCTCAGCCTGTCGGCGGTGTACAAGTTCTGACGCCCTGACTGCCGCGGCGCGGATGCGCCGCGACGATGTGTCGAAAGCCTCCCCGCCCTGTGCGGGGAGGCTTTTTTGTGCCGCGCGCGGCGCTCGTCAGCCGCGACGCAGCAGCAGCGCCATCATGCGGGCGAAGCGCGTGCCGTAAGGCGGGTTGAGCAGCGCGGCCCCGTTGAGTCGGGCCTGACGGAACACCGGCTTGATGTGCGAGAACGTGCGGAATCCCGCTTCACCGTGATAACCGCCGCTGCCCGACGGTCCGACGCCACCGAAAGGCAGGTGATGCTGGGCGATGTGGTACAGGGTGTCGTTGATCGTCACTCCGCCGGCACGGGTGCGCGAGAGCACCTTGTCGACCGCGCCGGCTTCCTGCTCGAACAGATACAGCGCCAGCGGATGCGGGCGCGCCGCGACATAGGCGATGGCATCGTCCAGGGTGTCGTAGGTGACCACCGGCAGCAGCGGCCCGAAGATTTCCTCCTGCATGACCGCCATGGCGTCGGTGACCCCGGTGAGCAGGGTCGGCAGCAGCCGCCGCGGTTGCGCCGGATCGCTGCCGCTGCCCAGCGCTTCGGCCCGTGCGCCGGCGGCGATCGCCTCGTCGCGCAGCTCGGTCAGGCGCTTGAACTGGCGGTCGGAGACGATGCTCGCGTACTGGCTGTTGCGTGCGATGTCGGGGTAGAAGCGCGCCACTGCGGCCCGGGCGGCGGTGGTGAAGTCGCCCATGCGGTTGCGTGGCAGCAGCACGTAGTCGGGGGCGATGCAGGTCTGCCCCGCGTTGACCAGCTTGCCGTAGACGATGCGCTCGACGGCGCGGGCGAAGTTCGCGCCGGGGCCGATGATGGCGGGCGACTTTCCGCCCAGCTCCAGCGTCACCGGTGTCAGGTTGGCCGACGCCGCGCGCATCACGTGGCGCCCGACCGCGGTGGAGCCGGTGAACAGCAGGTGGTCGAACGGCAGTGCCGAGAACGCCTGGGCCACCTCCGCGTCGCCGGTCACCACCGATACCTCCTCGCGCGGAAAGTACTGCCCCACCAGCCGCGCGAACAGGGCCGAAAACGCCGGCGTGTATTCGCTCATCTTGACCATGGCGCGGTTGCCGCCGGCCAGCGCATCCACCAGCGGGCCCACGGCCAGGAACAGCGGGTAGTTCCACGGCACGATGATGCCGACCACGCCCAGCGGCTGCGGCCGCAGCTCGGTGCGCGCCGGCAGGAACATCAGATCGGCCATGCGCCGGCGCGGCTTCATCCAGGCTCGTCCGTGCGCCAGCGCGTGGCGGATCGCCGACAGGCTGGGAAACACTTCGAGCAGGTCGGTTTCCTGCTGCGGCCGGCAGCCGAAGTCGGCGTGGATCGCCTCAGCGATATCGCCGCGGTGCTGGCGGATCAGCGACTCCAGCGCGCGCAATCGGGCGCTGCGGACGTGCCAGGCGGGCAGCGGGTCGCGCGCATGCGCCTCACGCTGGCCGGCGAGCAGGTCGGCGAGATCACGGGTGGGGTCCATGGGCACTCCGTCGGCAGGGCGCGGGCACGCGCGGACGCCGATGGTGGCACAAGCGCACGCGGGCGGCGGTGGCGCCGCCCGCGTGCCGTGCTCAGTCGCCGATGGTCAGCAGCGAGGCGTTGCCGCCGGCGGCGGTGGTGTTGATGGTAAGCGTCCGTTCGCCGGCGAAGCGCAGCAGGTAGTGCGGGCCACCGGCCTTCGGGCCGGTGCCGGAGAGGCCCTCGCCGCCGAACGGCTGCACGCCGACCACGGCGCCGATCTGGTTGCGGTTGACGTAGCAGTTGCCCACGCGCGCATGCCGGCTGATGTAGTCGACGGTGGCATCGATGCGGCTGTGGATGCCCAGCGTGAGGCCGTAGCCGGTACCGTTGATCGCCTCGATCACCTTGTCCAGCTCGCTCGCCTTCCAGCGGATCACGTGCAGCACCGGACCGAAGATCTCCCGGGTCAGCGTGGCGAGACCGGGGATCTCGTAGGCGCGCGGCGCGAAGAACGTGCCGTGGCCGGTGAGCGCGGGGTCCATCGGCACTTCGCCGATCTTCCTGGCCTCCTTGTCCATGCGCGCGGCGTGCTCGACCAGGATCGCCTTGGCGTCCTCGTCGATCACCGGGCCCACGTCGGTGGAAAGCAGGCCGGGATCGCCCACCTTCAGCTCATTCATGGCGCCGGCGAGCATGGTGATCACCTTGTCGGCGATGTCGTCCTGCACGTACAGCACCCGCGCGGCCGAGCAGCGCTGGCCGGCGGACTGGAACGCCGAGGCGATCACGTCCTTGACGATCTGCTCGGGCAACGCCGAGGAGTCGGCGATCATCGCGTTCTGGCCGCCGGTCTCGGCAATCAGTACGGCGATCTGCGCATTGCGTGCAGCCAGTGCCCGGTTGATCGCCCAGGCGGTGTCGGTGGAGCCGGTGAACACCACGCCGGCCACGCGCGGGTCGCGGGTCAGTGCGGCGCCCACCGTGGCACCGTCGCCGGGAACGAACTGCAGCACGTCTTCCGGCACGCCCGCCTCGTGCAGCAGGCGGGTGGCGAGGTAGCCGATCAGGCTGGTCTGCTCGGCCGGCTTGGCGATCACCGGATTGCCGGCGGCCAGTGCCGCGGCCACCTGACCGACGAAGATCGCCAGCGGGAAGTTCCACGGGCTGATGCCCACGAACACGCCGCGGCCTTCCAGGTACAGCCGGTTGCTCTCGCCGGTGGGGCCGGGCAGTTGCTCCGGTTCTGCGAACAGGCGGCGCGCCATGGTGGCGTAGTAGCGCAGGAAGTCCGCGGCCTCGCGGATCTCGGCGATCGCATCGGGGAGGCTCTTGCCGGCTTCGCGCACGCACAGCGCGATGAACTCGGCGCGGCGCGCCTCCAGCTGCTCGGCGGCGTACTCCAGCATCGCCGCGCGGTTGGCTACCGGCATGTTGTTCCAGCGATCCTGCGCGGCATGCGCGTTGGCCAGCGCGCGCGCGACGGTATCGTCGTCGGCGGTGAGGTAGGTGCCGATCTGGCGCCGGCGATCGCTCGGATCGGTCACTTCCACCAGCGCGCCCTTGCTGGCTGCGCCGGGCACCAGCGGGCCGGCGGTCCACGGGCCGGTTTGTGCGTTGACCGCCTCGGCCAGCGCGGTCAGTTCGTTGTCGTTGGCAAAGTTGACGCCCATGGAATTCTTCCGAAGTTCACCGTAGAGATTGGCCGGCAGCGGGATGCGCGGATGCGGGATCGAGTCGAACGCCCGCACCGTCTCGCACGGATCGGCCACGAGGTCGCGGGCCGGGACGGTGTCGTCCACCACGCGATTGACGAAGCTGGTGTTGGCGCCGTTCTCCAGCAGCCGTCGCACCAGGTAGGGCAGCAGGTCTTCGTGGGTGCCGACCGGCGCGTAGACGCGGCAGGGCACGCCGAAGCTCTTAGAGCCGATCACCTCGGCGTACAGATCCGCACCCATGCCATGCAGGCGCTGGAACTCGAACGGACGCCCCTGCGCCAGGTGATGCACGGCGGCGATGGTGTGTGCGTTGTGGGTGGCGAACTGCGGGTAGACCAGGTGGCTGCCTGCCGCGAACAGGCGCCGCGCGCAGGCCAGGTAGGAGACGTCGGTGTTCGGCTTGCGCGTGTATACCGGATAGCCGGACAGCCCCTGCTCCTGCGCCTTCTTCACCTCTGCGTCCCAGTAGGCGCCCTTGACCAGTCGCACGTACCAGCGGCGGCCCGAATGCAGCGCCGTCTCCACCACCCAGTCGATCACGAACGGGGTGCGCTTGGCGTACGCCTGCACCACGATGCCCAGCCCGTTCCAGCCTTCCAGCGACGGATGGGCGAACACGTCGCCGAGGATGTCCAGCGACAGCTCGAGGCGATCGGCCTCCTCGGCGTCCACCGACAGCGCGATGCCGGCCTTCATCGACAGCTGCGCCAGCTCCAGCAGCTTGTCGGTCAGCGCTGCGCGCGCGCGCGCCCGCTGTGCCACCTCGTAGCGCGGAAACAGCGCCGAGAGTTTCACCGAGATCGACGGCGCCTCGGTATGGCTGGCGAACGGACCGCGCTTGCCCAGCGCGGCGATCGCGTCGCGATAGGCCTGCTGGTAGCGCTCCGCATCGGCGGCCGTCAGTGCCGACTCGCCGAGCATGTCGAACGAGTAGCGATACGCAGCGTTTTCCTTCTTCATGCAGCGGTCGAGCGCTTCGTCGATGTTCTGACCCATCACGAACTGGTGGCCCATGATGCGCATCGCCTGGCGCACCGCCACGCGAATGGTCGGCTCGCCGATGCGCGACACCAGCCGGCGCAGGGCACCGGTGAAATCATTGCGGGTGCTGTCGGCCAGGTTGACCAGCTGGCCGGTCAGCAGCAGTCCCCAGGTGGAGGCATTGACCAGCAGCGATTCGCTGCGACCCAGGTGCTTGCGCCAGTTGGCGTCGCCGAGCTTGTCGCGGATCAGCTTGTCGGCGGTGCGTGTATCGGGGATGCGCAGCAGCGCCTCGGCCACGCACATCAACAACACGCCTTCCTCGCTGGACAAGTCGTACTGGCGCATGAAGGACTCAACCACGCTCTGGTCCTTCGCACGCGCCCGCACGCGGGTGACCAGCGCCGCGGCACGGTCGATCACCTGCTCGCGTTCCTCCGGCGGCAGGCCGGCCTGGTCGAGCAGGTCGAGCACCGCTTCGGTTTCATCGCGCAGCCAGGCGGCAGTGATGCGTGCGCGGGCCGGCGCGACGTTCGGGGGCAGTTCGGGACTGAGGATGGCGTCGGTCACGGGGCAGGCGGGTCCGTCGGGTGGCGAAACGTGGGGGGAGGGAGGGCAGCGCAAGCGGCGCATTGTACGCGTGGGCCGGGGCGCACCCAACCGCATCACCGCGCACGCTCGCGAAAGGGCCGCGGCTGTTGCCCGGTGCGGCTTCGCGCGGCCTGCGCGGGCGCGCGCCAGCGCGAGACATAGTGTCGCATCGCCGTGCTCGCCCTCGCTTGCCGACGCGTCGGCCCGAGCGCGCGAACGACCGGCCGGGCGGGATGCGGCAGGCGCCTGCGGCGAGCTCGCGCCTTCGGCCTGATCTGCGTCATGTACCCGCGTCATTGTTGCCCGTTGCGCTGGCGCGGCCTATCATTCCGCTGTTCCAGGCACGCAGGATCACCGTGATCGTGCTTCGACCAGCCGCTGAGGGTGCGCCGTGCGCGATGTGGATCCGTCCCAATCGCGCGTTGAGCCGCACCGGGTTGCGTCGATTGATCATGGTGCTGGCGGCGCTGGTGCTGACGACCGCCGCACTGGGCGCCTGGCAGGGGAATGTTTTCGCCCCGTTGTTCGCCTTGGTCGAATCCGTCGCGATGGCTTGCGCGCTGAGCGTGGCGTGGCGATCGGGCGACCGCGGCGAACGCATCACCCTCGACGAAACGTCGCTGGAGGTGCGGTCCCTGCCGGGGCAGCGGCGCATGCACTTCCAGTCGCACTGGGTGCGCGTGCGGCTCAAGCCGGGTCGGGGGCGGCATCGGCTGGTGCTGAGTTCGCATGGTCGCGAGCTGGAGATCGGAGCGTTTCTCGCCGACGAGGAGCGCACCGAGTTGTCACGGAAACTCATGGTGCTGCTGGCCGAATTCGACGGGCAGTGGCGCAAGTAGGTTCAACAAAGGTGCAAGACATGACATCTGGCGGCATCAGGCCTCACGGTTTCAAGCGCACGGCAATCGCTGGCCTGGCTGGCGCGCTCGCCCTGTTCGGTGGCGCAGCGATGGCCAACCCGAAGGAATGGCAGCTCAACATGACGCGCGGCGCCAGCGAATGGTCGTCGACGCCGTACTTCCTCAACAACGTGTCGCTCGGCGTGTGCGTGGCTATCGGCATCCTGGTCTTCGGCGCGATGTTCATCGCCATGTTCCGCTTCCGCAAATCGCGCGGCGCGGTGGCCGAGAAGTGGTCGCACAACACGATGCTCGAAGTGGTCTGGACCACGATCCCGGTGATTATCCTGGTCGTGCTGGCCTACCTCGCCACTGGCGGCCTGACCTCGTTTGCCAACACCACCGGCTCGCAGATGACCGTCAAGGTCACCGGCTACCAGTGGAAGTGGCGCTATGACTACGTCGACTACAAGGGCAAGGCGATCGACAAGGTCGGCTTCATGTCCAAGCTGGACGACGCCAGCAACGAGACCCGCCAGCTCGATTCCGGCATGGATCCGAAGGCAGTGCAGGTCAACGGCGAGAACACCTATCTGCTGGACGTGGACAAGCCGCTGGTGGTGCCGGTCGGCACCAAGATCCGCTTCGTGATCACCGCCGGCGACGTGATCCACTCCTGGTGGGTGCCGGCGCTGGGCTGGAAGATGGATGCCATCCCCGGCATCGTCAACGCCGCCTGGACCAACATCAAGGAGCCTGGTGTGTATCGCGGCCAGTGCGCGGAGCTGTGCGGCCAGGATCACGGCTTCATGCCGATCGTGGTCAAGGCACTGCCCAAGGCCGAGTTCGAGCAGTGGCTTGCCCAGCAGCAGGCCGCCAGCGCACCGAAGCCCGCGGCACCGGCCGCACCGGCCGCTGCCCCCGCGACGGCCACGCCGGCAACCGCTCAGATCGCGTCTCCCACCCCGGGCAACCAGGGCTGATTTCTCGGCGGGCTGCTCGCGCAGCCCCACGTAATTCCGCATTAGGCAGAGGTGCAAGGCCATGGCCCACGCAGCCACCCACGACCATCACGACGACCACCACGGCGCGCCCAGCAATTTCTTCACGCGCTGGTTCATGTCCACCAACCACAAGGACATCGGCACGCTGTATCTGGTGTTCGCGCTGGTGATGTTCTTCATCGGCGGCAGCTTCGCGATGGTGATCCGCGCCGAGCTGTTCAAGCCGGGCCTGCAGCTGGTGCAGCCGTACTTCTTCAACCAGATGACCACCATGCATGCGCTGGTGATGATCTTCGGTGCGGTGATGCCGGCATTCGTCGGCCTCGGCAACTGGATGATCCCGCTGATGATCGGCGCGCCCGACATGGCGCTGCCGCGCATGAACAACCTGTCGTTCTGGATCATGCCGTTTGCCTTCGTGCTGCTGCTCTCCACGCTGTTCACGGCGGGCGGTGCCCCGGCCGGCGGCTGGACGATGTACCCGCCGCTCGCACTGCAGGGCGGCTCGGTCGCCTCGATGGTGTTCGCGGTGCATCTGATGGGCATCAGCTCGATCATGGGCTCGATCAACATCATCGCCACCATTCTCAACATGCGCGCGCCGGGCATGGACCTGCTGAAGATGCCGGTGTTCGTGTGGAGCTGGCTGATCACCGCGTTCCTGCTGATCGCCGTCATGCCAGTGCTGGCCGGTGCGGTGACCATGCTGCTGACCGACAAGTATTTCGGCACCAGCTTCTTCAACGCCGCCGGCGGCGGTGACCCGGTGCTGTTCCAGCACATCTTCTGGTTCTTCGGGCACCCCGAGGTCTACATCATGATCCTGCCGGCGTTCGGCGTGATCTCGGAGATCATCCCGACCTTCGCCCGCAAGCCGATCTTCGGCTACCGCGCCATGGTGTTCGCGATTGCCTCGATCGCCTTCCTGTCGTTCATCGTGTGGGCGCACCACATGTTCTCGGTGGGCCTGCCGCTGGGTGCCGAGATCTTCTTCATGTACGCCACCATGCTGATCGCGGTGCCTACCGGCGTGAAGGTGTTCAACTGGGTGTCCACCATGTGGGGCGGCTCGATGACCTTCGAGACGCCGATGCTGTTCGCCGTCGCGTTCGTGATCCTGTTCACCATCGGCGGCTTCTCCGGCCTGATGCTGGCGCTGGCCCCGGCGGACTTCCAGTACCACGACACCTACTTCGTGGTGGCGCACTTCCACTACGTGCTGGTGACCGGCGCGGTGTTCTCGATCATCGCCGCCACCTACTACTGGCTGCCGAAGTGGACCGGCCGGATGTACTCGGAGTTCTGGGGCAAGATGCACTTCTGGAACTCGGTGATCTGGGTCAACGTGCTGTTCTTCCCGCAGCACTTCCTGGGCCTGGCGGGCATGCCGCGCCGCATCCCCGACTACAACGTCGCGTTCGCCAACTTCAACATGATCAGCTCGATCGGCGGCTTCCTGTTCGGTGCCTCGCAGCTGATCTTCGTGGGCGTGCTGATCCACGCGGTGTGGGGCTCGAAGAAGAAGGCCACCGATCGCGTGTGGGAAGGCGCCAAGGGTCTGGAGTGGACCGTGCCGTCGCCGGCGCCGTTCCACACCTTCGAAGTGCCGCCGGTCATCCACGACGACGAACTGGCCCACGGCCATACCGACCACTGATAGAGTTGCACGCCACCGCGCAGGCGGTGGCGTGACGGGGTTCAGGACATGCAGCAGCAATCGCCACAGGCCATGATGGAAACGCGTCGTCGCGCGGCCCGGCGCACCGCGCTGATCATGGGCGGCGTGGCGCTGGTGGTGTTCGCCCTGTCGCTTTACCAGATGGTGCGATAGCGCCGGCGGGCTCCGGCACGCAACAGAGCAGTTCCCCGTGCGCCAAGGCGGGGGTCGACGTCAGAAAAAGATATCCACGGGAATCGTCACGATGGGTCAGCAGCAAGGCGCTTATTTCGTACCAACCAAGAGCTCGTGGCCGATCGTCGCCGCCGTGGTGATGTTCGTCACCGTGTTCGGCGCCAGCCACTGGCTCAGTGCCCAGCCCGACGCCACCGGTTTCGGCAAGGTGGTGCTGACGGTCGGCATCGTCGGCGTGCTCGGCATGTTCTTCGGCTGGTTCCGCTCGGTGATCCGCGAGTCGCTTGCCGGCAGCTACAACAGCCAGGTGGACCGCTCGTTCCGCATGGGCATGCTGTGGTTCATCTTCTCCGAGGTGATGTTCTTCGCCGCCTTCTTCGGCGCCCTGTTCTACGCCCGCATGTTCGCGGTGCCGTGGCTGGCGGGCGAGGGGCACGGCGTGCTGACCAACCAGTTCCTGTACCCGGCCTACACCGGTGGCTGGGGCGCGGCCGGCGGCAACGGCCCGCAGGCGATCGGCGGTCACTTCCAGACGGTGGCGGCCTGGGGCCTGCCGCTGCTGAACACGCTGATCCTGCTGACCTCCAGCGTGACCGTGACGATCGCCCATCACGCACTGAAGTCCGCCCATCGCGGCAAGGTGCTGGTGTTCCTCGGCCTCACGGTGCTGCTCGGCGCGGTGTTCCTGTACTGCCAGGCGCACGAGTACATGGAGGCTTACAAGGAGCTCAACCTGACGCTGCACTCGGGCGTGTACGGATCGACCTTCTTCATGCTCACCGGCTTCCACGGCATGCATGTGACCCTCGGCACGATCATGCTGGCGGTGATCTGGTTCCGCGTGGCCAAGGGCCATTTCAACAAGGACCACCACTTCGGCTTCGAGGCGGTCGCCTGGTACTGGCACTTCGTCGACGTGGTCTGGCTGGGGCTGTTCATGTTCGTCTACATCCTCTGACCAGCGCGACCGGAGGATGCAAAAAAGCCCGCCATTCGGCGGGCTTTTTTTGCGACTCTCACGCGGTGATCGAAAGGGGTGTCAGCCACGGGCGCAATGACGCAGAGACCATGGCCCGGCGGAGCCCCGGATAGAATGGACGGCCAGCTCAGCCGGTGACGCCGTGCGGATGCAGCCAGCCCATCCAGATCCCGAACATCACCATCAGGATGAGCAGCACCGACAAGCCGATGCGCCGGGTCAGCGCCCAGACGGTGCGCTTGCTGTCCTGCTTGTCGGTCATCATGAAGTACAGCGCCTGGCCGAGGTTGAACAACACCACGAACAGCATGACCACCAGCGCATATTTGTAGACGGTTTCCACGTGATTGACTCGAACGACGATGACATGGCGAGTATAGCCGTCCCATGCGGGGCGGCCCGATGATCGCGCTGCGTCGCCCGGCGTGGTGGTCGGTGCTGCTGACGGTGGTCGGTGCCTTGCTGTTCGTGCGTTTGGGGCTGTGGCAGCTGCACCGCGCAGACGAGAAGGACGCACTTCTGCGTCGCTATGCCACATCGGTCAGCGCGCCGCTGCGGGACTTCGCAGAAATCGCCGCGATGCCGCCGGAAACCTCCTATCCGCATGTGCAGATCCAGGGTCGTTACCTGGCCAATCGGGTGTACCTGCTGGACAACCCACGCCACGATGCGCTCGGAGGCGTGGAAGTCTACGCGCCGTTCCACGTGGCCGAAGGCGACCGCCTGCTGCTCGTGGACCTGGGATTCCTTCCGGGCAACGGCACCGCTGCGGCCCCGCAGGTGCCGGCGCTGCCGACGGGCGCGGTGACCTTGCAGGGGCTGTACGTGCCGCCGCCCGGCGTGGCGCTGGAAATGGGCGGCGATGCGTTGGCGCGACAGCAGACGTGGCCGAAAAAGACCATCTACCTCGACCCCGAGCAGGTCGCCGCCGACCTCGGTCGCATGCTGTACCCGCGCGTGCTGGCCCTCGATCCCGATCCGGCGGCGATCTTCGTGCGCAAGCGTACGCTGGATTTCTCCGCCATGCCGCCGTCGCGGCACCGCGCCTATGCCTTCCAGTGGTTCACCTTCGCCGTCGCGGCAGTGGTGATCTTTCTGGTTCTCCATCGCAAGCGCCGCCAGCGCGCGCGCCCCAAGACGAGTGACACGCCATGACGCCATCTGCCGCCGACAAGGCCCGGCGCAACAGCCGCCTCAAGCTCCTGCTGATCGCCGCCGTGTTCGCCGCGCCGATCATCGCCGCGGGCATCCTGACCGTGAGCGGATGGCAGCCACAGGGCAAGGGCAATGGCCAGCCGATCCTGCCGCAGCGCAATTTCGCCTCCGAACCCGTCACTGTCACGCTGCTCGACGGCAGCTCCTACGCGTGGCGCGACACCCAGCCGCGCATGACCCTGGTCGCGCTGGTGGGCCCACAGTGCGCCAGCCAATGCGTGGACACGCTGACCAAGATGGCGGCGGCCCGCGTGACGCTGGCGCGCAACGCGCACCGGCTTCGACTGCTGATGGTCGGCGCGACGCCGGCCGGAGAGCCGGTGACCGATGGCCGCGTATCGCTCGGCGCCAACCCCGACGCGTCGTTCCTGCTCGGACGTGACGCCTCCGGCAAGCTCGCCGCCTATGCGCCCTCGACGCCGGATACCGTGAGTGCGCTGCTGGTGGAGTCCAACGGCACCGCGTTGTCGCTGTACCCGGCCGGATTCGATACCACCGGCCTGCGCAAGGATCTGCAGAAGGTGATCCGCTGATGACGCCGCGCTCTACCGTGTTGCTTCGCCGGCTGGCCCTGCTCGCCGCCGTGTTCGCCTTCGGCCTGGTGATGTTCGGCGCCTTCGTGCGCCTGTCCAACGCCGGCCTGTCCTGCCCGGACTGGCCCACCTGCTACGGCAAGGCCACCTGGCCCACCGCCGTGCACGAAGTGGCGAAGGCCGACGCGGCCTATCCGGAGCGTCCGTTTGAGGACGCCAAGGCCTGGCGCGAACAGGTGCACCGCATCCTTGCCGGCACCCTGGGCTTCGCGGTGTTCGCGATGGCGCTGATCGCGGCCTGGCGGCAGCGCTGGAATGCGCTGGCCGTGCTGGTCGGCGCTGTGCTCGCAGCGGTCGGCGTGGCGCTGTACATGCGCGGGGCCTACGTCGTCTCCTCGGTGATCTCGGCGCTGGCCATCGGCCTGCCGCTGGCGGCGGCACTGACATTGCGACGCCCGGGCGCCTGGCGCGCCAGCGTGCTGGCGCTGGCGGTGATCATCTTCCAGGCGATGCTCGGCATGTGGACGGTGACCTTGCTGCTGAAGCCGATCGTGGTGATGGGTCACCTGCTTGGCGGCCTCACCACGTTCTCGCTGCTGGCCTGGTCGGCGCTGCGCTACGCCGGGGTCGGCGCCGACGATGACCGCCATCGGGCGCTGCGCAAGGCGGTGATCGCGGGCATCGTGCTGCTGGCGTGCCAGATCGCGCTGGGCGGCTGGACCTCGTCGAACTATGCCGCGCTGGCCTGCGGCACCGATTTCCCCAAATGCCTGGGCCAGTGGATGCCTGCCACCGATTTCAAGGAAGGCTTCGTGCTCTGGCGCGGCATCGGTGTCAACTACGAGGGCGGCGTGCTCGACATGGCCGCGCGCAGCGCGATCCAGATCGTCCACCGCATCGGCGCGCTGGTGGTGTTCTGCTACCTCGGCTGGCTTTCGCACAAGACGGCGCGCGCCGGGCTGCGTGGGTTGGGCATCGCAATCGGCGTGGCGCTGGTGGTGCAGGTGCTGCTGGGCATCAGCAACGTGCACTTCGGCCTGCCGCTGTGGGTGGCCACCGCCCACAACGGGGTCGCGGCGGTGCTCTTGTTCACCCTGCTGGCGACGCTGGCGCGCACCCAGCGGCGTCGGGCGGACGGCCTGCCGCTGGTAGAATCGGCCGGATGAATGCCCACGTCCGCGAATACCTGCAGCTGACCAAACCCCGCGTCGTCGCCCTGCTGGTGTTCTGTGCCGTGATCGGCATGTTCCTGGCCGTGCCGGGCATCCCGCCGTGGCGTGCGCTGGTGTTCGGTACGCTGGGCATCTGGATGGCGTCCGGCTCGGCGGCCGCGTTCAACCACCTGATCGACGAGCGCATCGACAAGCTGATGGCGCGCACGGCCCGCCGTCCGCTGGCGACCGGCTCGCTTCGCCCGCGGCAGGTACTGGTATTCGCCGTGCTGCTGGGCATCGCCTCGATGCTGGTGCTGGTGCTGCTGGTCAACCTGCTCACGGCGGTGCTCACGCTCGGTGGGCTGATCGGTTACGCGCTCGTCTACACCGCCTACCTCAAGCGCGCCACGCCGCAGAACATCGTCATCGGCGGCCTCGCCGGCGCAATACCGCCGGTGCTCGGCTGGACCGCTGTCACCGGGGAGCTGCACGCGTTCGCGCTGCAGCTGTGCCTGATCATCTTCGTCTGGACGCCGCCGCATTTCTGGGCGCTGGCGATCTTCCGCCGTGATGACTACGCGCGCGCGCAGGTGCCGATGCTGCCGGTGACGCACGGCGTGGTGTACACCCGCTGGCAGGTGCTGTTCTACACGGTGCTGCTGGTGCTGGTCACGCTGTTGCCGACGATTACCGGCTACAGCGGCCTGGTCTACCTGGGCGGCGCCGTCGTGCTGGGCGTGGCGTTTCTGTATTACGCCATCCGCCTGCTCAATCCGCCGGACGACTACTTCCCCATGCGCGTGTTCAAGTACTCCATCGTCTACCTGATGGCCCTGTTCGCGTTCCTGCTGGCGGACCACTGGCTGGTCTCGCCGATTGGCGCGAACGCTGGCCTGATGCTCCAGCGCATGGCGTCCTAGGCGCGGCTGCGCCCGCTCCGGTCGGTGACCGCACTGAGTGGGCCCGGCAAAGTGGGCGCTCCTCGGTGCCGAGAGCTTTCCGGCCCGCTCAAGGCCAGCCGTGCCGGCTGTAGATCCGGGCCTCCGGGCCTCCGGGCCAGGGGAGCCAGTGGTTCGGTCGCGGCCGGGACGCGGTCGCGGCGTCCGCCGATTGCATTGCCGGCTGAAATCCAACAAGCTTCTGGAGCTGTCCCGGCGTCCTGCCGCGGGCACAGGGGAAAGCCGCCACCGCGCTCGAAACGTCGCCGTTGTCTTTGCGAGACACGCAGCCATGACCACTCGTTCTGCCATCAAGAAAAGTGCGTTGCTGTCCCGGACGGCGGCCATCGCAAGCGAGGTCGCGGCGGTCCACGCCGGCGACGTGGACAAGCGCAGCCGTTTCCCGCACGAAACCATCGACGCACTGCGCCAGGCCGGGCTGCTGTCCGCGGCGGTGCCGGAAGCGTACGGCGGCGCCGGGGCAGGCATGCTGGAGCTGGGTGCGCAATGCGCGGCGCTGGCCCAAGGCTGCAGCTCGTCGGGCATGGTGCTGGCGATGCACCATATCCAGGTCGCCTGCATGGCCCGCCACGCGCAGGGCTCACCGTTCTTCGAGCGCTACATGCGCGAAAGCCTGGTGGAGCGCCAGGCGCTGGTGGCTTCCATCACCTCGGAAAACGGCACCTTCGGCGATACGCGTTCGAGCATCTGCGCGGTGCAGATCGACGGCGATCGCATGTCGCTGGAGAAGGACGCCACCACCGTTTCCTACGGCCAGCACGCCGACGCGCAGCTGGTGACCTGTCGCCGCACGGCGGATGCTGCAGCCAGCGACCAGCTGCTGGTGCTGTTCGACCGGGACAGTTACACGCTGGCGCAGTCCGGCGAGTGGGACACGCTGGGCATGCGCGGCACCTGCAGCCCGGGGGCGAAGTTCTCCGGCCACGGCTCGATCGAGCAGATCATCCCCGGATCGTATGCCGACGCGTCGGCGCAGACGATGGTGCCGTACTCGCACATCCTGTGGGCGGCGCTGTGGTCGGGCATTGCAGCGGACGCGCTGGGGCGGGCGGCCGCCTTCGTGCGCGCCGGCGCACGCAAGAACCCCGGCAGCGTGCCGCCCAATGCCGTGCAGCTGGCGCGCGCCCAGGTGGAACTGCAGGCCATGCGGCACAACTGGGAATCCTGCGCGATCGAGTTCGACGAGATGACGGCGGAGAACGACGCCGCCGCGCGCGAAGCCCTCAACACCATGGGCTGGGCGCTGCGCCTGAACCAGCTCAAGATCGCCTGCTCCGAGATGGCGCCCAAGCTTTGCCACGAGGCGCTGCAGATCATCGGCATCATGGGCTACAAGAATGATTCGCCCTTCAGCGTCGGCCGGCATTACCGCGACGTCCTGTCGGCCGCGCTGATGGTGTCGAACGGGCGCATTGCGGCCAAGAACGCCTCGATGCTGCTGGTGTTCAAGGACGAATGACATGACCGCTACCGCTTACGATCCCGTGGCATTCCATGACGGACTGGTCCGGCATGGGCTGATCGTCCCGGCAGGCGTGGACGGCATCTTCGGACGCGGGCCGGTGTTCGAGGACGTGCTGGACCGCTTCGACAAGCTGATTCTTCGCATCGCCGAAGAAGACGGCGCCCAGGTGATGCTGTTCCCTCCGACGATCGACCGGTCGATCATCGAGAAGACCCACTACATGGACAGCTTTCCGCACCTGGTGGGGGCGGTCTACAGCTTCTTCGGCAAGGAACTCGCGGCGCGCCAGCTCAGCGAGCAGATCCATGCCGGAGAGGCCTGGGGCGAGCAGCTGGCGATGACCCACGTCTGCCTCAACCCGGCGGCCTGCTATCCGGTGTACCCGACGTTTGCCGGCACCGTTCCCGACCAGGGACGGCTGGTAACGCTGTTTGCCTGGGTGTTCCGGCACGAGCCCTCGCTCGAGCCGACCCGGATGCAGGCGTTCCGCGTCCGTGAGTACGTGCGTTGCGGCACCCCCGACCAGGTGGTGGCGTGGCGCAACATGTGGCTGCAGCGTGGCGTGGAGGTGCTGCAGTCGCTCGGGCTGCCGGCACATTCGGACGTCGCCGCCGATCCCTTCTTCGGCAAGGGCGGAAAAATGCTGGCCACCAGCCAGCTCGAGCAGGCGCTGAAATTCGAAGTGCTGGTGCCGGTGATCTCCGAGCAGAACCCCACCGCAACCTGTTCGTTCAACTATCACCAGGAAAAGTTCGGCGAGGCGTTCGACATCAAGACGCCGGATGGGCAGACCGCCCACACCGCCTGCCTCGGCTTTGGGCTGGAGCGCGTAACGATGGCGTTGTTCCAGACCCATGGCTTCGATCCGGCAACCTGGCCGGCGCCGGTCCGCCAGCGGTTGTGGCCGTGACATGCGCGTCCGGGCACTTCACCTCGATCCGTTGAACTACCAACGGCATGCGCTGCATGCCGAGGACCGCGTGTGGGTGGAGAAGAACTGCTACTTCGACGTCTGGATCGAGCTGATCCATGCGCTGGGCTGCGATCCGTACGCGATCATTCCGGTGGTTGCCGCGCTCGACTTCGAGGGCGACCAGTGGACCTTCTACAAGCCGCCGCTGAACGAGCTGCGCGAGCTCTATGGCATCGAAGTCAACGAGATGACGGCGTGGCGACCGATGCTCGAGCATGCACAGGAGCACCTGGGTGCCGGCAAGATGATCGCGGTGGAGGCCGACGCCTGGTGGCTTCCCGACGTGGCCGGAACCGATTACCGGCAGAACCACGTCAAGTCCACCATCGTGCTGGTCGATGTCGATGCCCCGGCGCGCCGGCTGGGCTATTTCCACAATGCGTCGTACTACGAGCTTGAGGGCGAGGACTTCGACCGCACCTTCCAGCTCGCCGGCGTCGCCCCGGATTTCCTGCCGTTCTTTGCCGAACTGGTGCGCGTCGACCGCGTGGTGCGGCGCCCGCCGCAGGAGCTGGCGGCGATCGCGCGCGGCCTGCTGCAGCGCCATCTGTCACGCCGCCCGCGGGACAATCCGATCGAGCGCTTCGCGGCACGTTTCCAGGCCGACCTGCCTGCGCTGCAGGCGCGGGGACTGGAGCACTACCACATGTGGGCATTCGCCACCCTTCGCCAGCTGGGTTCGGCGTGCGAATTGCTGGCGCTGCACCTGCGCTGGCAGGCGGCGCACGGAGCCGGTCTGGCTGACGACGCCGGTGCACTGGCGCCGGCGGTGGAGGCGTTCGAGACGATCTCCGCAGGCGCCAAATCCTTCATCTTGAAAGCCGCACGGGCGGTCAATACCGGGCGGCCGCTGGAATCCATGCCGATCTTCGAGCAGTGGGCGAGCGCGTGGCAGCGGGCGATGAGCACGCTGGAAGAGAACGCATAACATGCGCCCATCGCCGCGCACGCGCGTTGGTATCGACCTCGTCCGGATCAGCGCCATTGCCGAGTCGCTGCAGCAGTTCGGCGACCGTTTCCTGGCGCGCGTGTTCACGCAGGACGAGGTGGCTTATGCGATGAGCGCGCCGCCGTCCTCCACCGCCAGGCTGGCGGCGCGTTTCGCGGCGAAGGAGGCGACGCGCAAGGCATTGCGTCTGGATGGCGTGGGCTGGCGCGACATCGAGGTGGTGCGCCATGCCGACGGGGCCTGCGACATCCAGTTGCATGGTGCCGCACGCGCCATCGGTGGCGCGCACTTCCTGGCGCTGTCCATGAGCCACGAAGGCGACCACGCCACCGCCGTAGTCATTGCAGAAAGGGATCATCGATGAGCGAAAATGCAGCAAGGATCCGGGCCGTGCTCAAGCAGCACGCGCGCCTCAATCGCGACGCGGAGACGCTCGATGACGACAGCGATCTCTACCAAGCTGGGATGACCTCGCACGCCAGCGTCAACGTCATGCTGGCCCTGGAAGGGGAGTTCGACGTCGAGTTTCCCGACCAGATGCTCAAGCGCAGCGTGTTCGAGAGCGTCGCCGCGATCGAGCACGCCATCAGCGAGTTGACCAAGGGGCGCTGATGAGCCGCGTCCGCAGCGTCGAAGGGACCCGGCGCGTTCGGCTCGACGCAGGCTGGGAGTTTGCGTCGGCCCCTGCGGACTCCATGCCCGGGCAGATCGCCGGGCTTGCGTGGAAACCTGCCACTGCGCCCAATACGGCTGCCGGCGCGTTGCGCGATCTGCAGGCGTGGCAATGGGACAGCCGGATCGATTTCGATGCACTCGACTGGTGGTGGCGACTGCGGATGCCCGCCGGAAGTGTGCCGAGCGGACGCGTCGTGCTCGGCTTCGATGGCCTTGCCACGCTGGCCGACGTCTGGCTCGACGGCACGCATGTGCTGCATGGCGAAAGCATGTTCCTGGCACACGAGCTGCCGCTGGAACTCGATGATGGTCCGCACGAGCTGCTGATCCGCTGCGCCGCGCTGGCGCCGGAGCTGGCGAAGAAGCGCCCGCGCCCGCGCTGGCGAGTGCCGATGCTGACGCACGCACAGCTGCGCTGGTTCCGCACCAGCCTGCTGGGACGCACGCCGGGCTGGTCGCCACCGTGCCCGGCCGTGGGGCCGTGGCGCCCGGTATGGGTCGAGCAGCGCCGGCTGGAAGTGGTGCAGGCGGACGTGCGCAGTCGCGTGGAAGGCAGCCGCGGTGTGGTGCATGCGACGCTCGAACTCGACGCCGGCGTCATCGCTGCCCGCCTGCTCGTCGCTGGCGAAGGCCAGCGAGCGAGCGCCGAGCTGTGCCTGCACGAAGGCCGCTGGACCGGCGAGGCGGTGCTGGATGACGTCCGCCTGTGGTGGCCCCACACGCACGGCGATCCGGTGCGCTATCAGGTGACGGTCGAGGCCCGCGACGCCGCCGGCACGGTGAGCATCGATCTGGGACACACCGGTTTTCGCACGATCGACATCGACCGCACCGACGGCGACTTTGCGATCCGCGTCAACGGCGTCGACGTGTTCTGCCGCGGCGCCTGCTGGACCCCGCTGGACGTGGTCACGCTGGCGGCCACGCCGCAGGCGCTGTGCGAGGCGGTTGCCCAGGCCTGCAGCGCTGGCATGAACATGCTGCGCGTCGGAGGCACCATGGTCTACGAGGAGGCTGCTTTCCATGACGCCCTCGACGAGCAAGGCGTGCTGCTGTGGCAGGACCTGATGTTCGCCAACATGGATTACCCCGAAGACGAAGCATTCGTTGCCGGCGTGCAGGTAGAGGTCGATCAACAGCTGGCACGGCTGCAGGGCCGGCCCTGCCTTGCGCTGGTCTGCGGCAACAGCGAGGGCGAGCAGCAGGCGGCGATGGGTGCCGCTCCACGCGAGCTGTGGTCGCCGCGCTTGTTCCACCAGATCATCGCCGCGCGCGTCGAGGCCGCCGGCGTGGCTTACGTTTCGTCGAGCGCGCACGGTGGTGCGTTCCCCCATGCGGCCAATGCGGGCACGTCGTCCTACTACGGTGTCGGTGCGTACCTGCGTCCGCTGGACGATGCCCGTCGCAGCGCGCTGGTATTCGCCTCCGAATGCCTGGCGTTCGCGAATATTCCCGACGAGAGCGGCTTGCCGGGCGGTCCGTCGCTGCGTGTGCACCATCCGGAGTGGAAGGCGCGTTCGCCACGTGACCTGGGCGCCGGTTGGGACTTCGACGACGTCCGCGACCACTACGTCGCCACGTTGTTCGGGATCGATCCGGCGGCCTTGCGCGTGTTCGATCACGAGCGCTATCTGGCATTGGGCCGCGCTGCCACCGCCGAGGTGATGGCACAGGCCATGGTCGAATGGCGCCGCGGACGCTCCCCGACCCGTGGCGCACTGATCTGGTTCCTGCGCGATCTCTGGCCCGGCGCGGGCTGGGGCGTGATCGACGCGAACGGCGCACCCAAGCTTTGCTTCCATGCACTGCGCCGCGTGCTGGCGCCAACGGCCATCGCGCTCAGCGACGAAGGCGTCAATGGATTGGCCGTACACGTGTTCAACGACGGCCCCGCGGAGCTTGCCGCACACGTCCGGTTGAGCCTCTACCGCGGGGGCGAGATTGCCGTCGGCAGTGCCAGTGTCGAGGTGCAGGTCCCGGCGCACGGCAGCCGGGAGCTGGCCGCCGCGAACTGGTTCGACGGCTTCACGGATCTCTCCTTCGCCTATCGCTTCGGCCCGCCGGCGACGGATCTCGTGCATGCCGTACTCAGCACGGGTGCCGCCGAGGTTGCCGAAGCGTTCTGGTTCCCCGTCGGTCTGCCCGCGACCCGCGAGGCGGATGTCGGCCTCGCCGCGAGCGTATTGCCGGGCGACAGCGTGCACGAACGCCGGCTCGAGATCAGCACGCGCCGGTTCGCCCAGGCCGTGACGGTCGACGTACCCGGCTTCTGCGCCGAGGACGACGGCTTTCACCTCGCGCCCGGCCAGAGCCGCAGCGTGCGGTTGCATGCGGTATCGCCGTCGCGATCTGCCGCCCGCGCCAGCGTCAGCGCCCTCAACGCGGACGCGGTAGTTCGCTTCGGCATCCCATGAGCGGCGTAAGCAACGGCGGGGCCGAATCGCGGGAGCCGCCAGCTCTGGCCGAGCCGGGATTCTTCGGTACCGATCCGGACCGACCCCGCTTCGGTTGGCTGCATCGACCTGCCGCGCCGATGAACGGCGTCGGCCTGGTAGTCGTGCCGCCGTTCGGTTACGAGGCTATCTGTGCCCAGCGCAGCCTGCGCGTGCTTGCCGTGCAAGCTGCGTGCGCCGGGCTGGTCGCCGTGCGGGTGGACCTGGACGGCACCGGCAACAGCATGGGCGATGACCTCGATGCAGACCGCCTCGATGCGTGGCTGGCCAGCATCGACGATGCGTGTGCGCTGGCACGCGGCGCCGGAGCGGAGCGGCTGGTGCTGGTGGGCGTACGTCTTGGTGTCTCGTTGGCGACGCTGGCGGCACGTCGTCGCGACGACGTCGCGGGGCTGGTGGCGATCGCTGCCGTGCCCCGCGGCAAAGCATGGCTGCGCGAGGGCCGCGTGCTGCAGATGGCGATGCAGCTGACGCCGGCACCGGCCGCCGCTGACGCGACGGACGATGCGCAGGAGCTGGCCGGCTTCGCGCTGACCGCCCAGACACGCGAGGCCATCGCCGCGATCGACCTGCTTGCGCTCGATCGGGCGCCCGCGCCCGCCGTCTTGCTGCTCGACCGCGACGACCTCCCGGGCAACGATACCTGGGCCACCCACCTCGCCGCCCTTGGCTGCGAGGTCAGTCAGCAGCGACTGCCGGGGTATGTCGAGATGATGCTCGATCCGCACCGCATCGTCGTGCCGCAGGCGATCGTCGACGCCGCGGTGGGGTTCGCCGCCGCGCGGCCAGCGCTGGCCAATGTCCCCCGTGACCGCGGCCCCGTGTTGTCGCTGCAACGCCGGATCGCATGGCAGGGCGAAGGCGCGGCGCTCAGTGAAGAGGTAGTTCGCCTCGATGAGTGTCTGCTGGCGCTGGTGACGCGGCCCGTGGCGGCGCCGCGCTCGGCCGTGATCCTGTTGAACGCCGGCGCGATTGGCCAGGTTGGGCCCAACCGCTTGCACGTGGTGCTGGCACGGCGCCTGGCCGCCGCAGGCTACCTGGTGATGCGGCTTGATATTTCCGGCATCGGCGACAGCCCGGCGCGCCCGGGGGCGGAGGAGAACGTCGTCTATTCCACGCACGCGCTGGACGACATCGGCCTTGCGCTGGCGTGGGTGCGTCGCATCGTGACAGGGCGCGTGGCCGTCGCCGGGCTGTGCGCGGGGGCCTACCATGCACTGCGGGTCGCGATCGCCGGGCACGCGGTCGAGACGGTGCTTGCGATCAATCCGCTGACCTTCCACTACACGCCGGGCATGCCGCTGGATTTTGCCGGCTTCCGCGTTGCCATCGAGGCAAAGCGTTACCAGAAGTCCATGGTCAGCGGCGCGTCCTGGCGCAAGGTGCTGCGAGGCGACGTTGACCTCGTTCGCGTGGCGAAGATCGTGTTGCACCGCGCGCGCCACGCAGCAGCGCGTCCGCTGCGCGACCTGGCGCGCCGGCTACATTGGCCGCTGCGCGACGATCTGGGCACCGAGCTGGCCGGCCTGGCGCAGCGCGGTGTCGCGCTGCGCTTCATTTTTGCCGCGGACGACCCGGGACAGCAGCTGCTGCTGGACGAGGGCGGTGCCGTGGTCCGCCGGCTGGCTGCCAGCGGACACCTGCGCACGCGCGTCATCGACGGCGCGGACCACACCTTCACGGCACGCTGGACCCATCCGATCCTGCTCGACGCCATTACCGAGGCCATCGAGCACTAATGCGCGCTGGCGGCACCACGCAATCGCCCGGCCATCTGCCTGCACTGGACGGCCTGCGCGGAGTGGCCATCCTGCTGGTGCTGCTGCACGGGTTCGATGTGATCCAGCCGGTGGGCATGCTGAGTCGCGCACTCGACGTGGGGCTCGATCTCGGCTGGATCGGAGTGCAACTGTTCTTTGTGCTGTCCGGATTCCTGATCACCGGCGTTCTGCTGGACACGCGGCACGCGCCGCACTACTACCGCAGCTTCTTCGTGCGGCGCGTATTGCGGATCTTTCCGCTCTATTACGGCGTCCTGTTGCTGGCGTTCGTCGTGTTGCCCTGGCTGGGGTGGTCGATAGGGGGCGGGCACCAGGTCTGGCTATGGACATACCTGGCCAACTTCGCAGCTCCGTTCGGTTACGGCGAACCGGCTTTTCCTCATTTCTGGTCGCTCTGCGTCGAGGAGCAGTTCTACCTGCTGTGGCCGGTCGTGGTGCAGCGTGCGGGACGCCGCGGCGTGATCGCGTGGAGCGGCCTGCTGGTGTGCATCGCGATTGGCAGCCGTCTTTACGTGCGTCATTGGCTGGGCGAGCCGATCGGCCACGAGGCGGCCTACATGTTCACGCCATGCCGGATGGACGCACTGGCCATCGGCGCGGTGGTCGCCGCGTTCGTGCGTGGCGATCGCTCCGCCGCATGGATCGCGCGCCAGCGCGCCTCCGCCGTGACCGGAGCCGGCGTGGCGCTGTTGCTGGTTGGCCTGCTCGCGGGCCACACGCATCGTGCCGGCGCGACGATGCAAGGTATCGGCTATACGGTGATCGCCCTGGGTTTCGCGCTGCTGCTGATCGGCGCGCTGCGCCATGGGCACTGGCCGGCCAGATGGCTGGCCTGGGCGCCGCTGCGGCGCTGCGGCCGCTACAGCTACGGCATGTACGTGTTCTATGCGCCGCTGCACGCCTTCGTCGGACTGCCGCTGCTGGCGGCGCTGGGTGGGCCGTCGACGCTGGGCGCCGCGGTGCTGTATTCCGTGGCGGCGACCGCCGCGACCTTCTGCCTGGGCGCGCTTTCCTGGCATGGCTACGAGCGCCACTTCCTGGCCATGAAGTCACTGTTTGCGCCGATGCCCGTGCCATGACAATGCGCGAGCGCCCACTCACGCTGGGCGAACTGCATGCCGCTGCGATCGGTGATCCCGACGCATCCACCGTGGTGGTGGTGCTGCATGGACGGGACATGTCCGGCGCGGATCTGGCGCCCTTTGCGCATTCGCTCGGCGTGCCCGCGTATTTCATCTTTCCCGACGCACCGCTTGCCACCGCGCGTGGCCGCAGCTGGTGGCCGGTGGACGCAGAGGCGCGCATGCGGCGCATCAGCGACGGCCCGATGGATCTATCCGCGATGGATCCGGCCGGCCGCGCCGATGCACGCGGCCAGCTCGCCGGGTTGCTCGCGCCGTTCGCCGAGCGCCGCTGCGTGCTGGTGGGTTTTTCGCAGGGCGGCATGCTGGCGATGGACCACGTGCTGCATGGCGGTCGCGCCGACGCGCTGGTGCTGCTTTCCTCCACCCGCATCGCCTTTGCCGACTGGCAGCCGCGGTTGGTTCGCCTGGCCGGGCTGCCCATGCTGATCGCCCACGGACACGCCGATGCCGAACTTGCCTTCACCGCCGGCGAGGGCCTGCGCGATGCAGCGCTGGAGGGTGGCGCCCAGGTCCAGTGGCTGCCGTTCGAGGGCGGCCACGAGATTCCGCTGGTGGTCTGGCGTGGCTTGCGGCAATTCCTTCGCCGCCTGATCTGACCGCAGTACGCGGGCGCTGCAGCGCTCGGTCCGGCAGGCCGGCGCCCACTGCAGGTGATGGTGGCGGTGCTGTCGGACACGGCCCCGGTGCTGGCGCAGGCGCTGCTGCTCAATCCGTCCCCTCGGTGAGCGTGCCACGCCCGGAACATCGTCATCACTGGCGTCGCCGGAGCGATTCGGCCGCTGCCCGGCTGGAACGCCTTCATCGGGGAGCCGCAGGCGTTGGCCTTGCAGCGGGCAGATGGTCTTCGTCGGGACCCCGGCCGCGCGTCTAGACACGGATGATCTTCGGTCGCCACGACTCTCGCGTGCGCAGGTGCTGCCGACGAGGCGCGGCATGGCCAGCACCCGCTGGCAGGTGATGTTCTGCACGGTGCTTCCGGTGCCGGGCGCGGCGCTTTTACATGAGGCCATGCGCCCGCCCTGTCTGCCGGACGACTGCTTCCCCATGCGCGTGTTCAAGCACTCCATCGTCTACCTGATGGTCCTTCGCGTTCCTGCTGGCGGACCCTTGGCGGGTCCCGCCGATGCGCAGTCAGCCGGTGATGGTGCTCGCGCCGCTCGCGCAATAACTTTCGCGCGGCGAAGCCCGCATATGCGATTGACAACCCCACGGCACGGCAGAACAATGCGCGCGCCCTGCGGCGCCCGAGCGCCCGCGGTGGCTTCTGTCCGAACCGACCCAAGGCATATGGACGTCTACCCTAGTCGCAACGTCGACACCCGCCAGCATCGGGTGCCGACGACGCATCAAAAACCGAACGCCTGCGGCGACCGCCAGCGGTCGGCCGGCGCTTTCCGCTAGGGAAAGCCCGGCCCACTCCCGACGGTGCCACGGCACCGCATCGAGGAGATGGGCCCATGAAGCTCCTTCACGTTTCCCTCTGGCAGCACGCCCTGCGCGCGACCCGCGCGCGACGCAAAGCGCCCGCGTGCGCGCGCTACACCGCTACGGTGCCAGCGCCACTGCCGCGCCAGTCCGATCCGCACGTCACGCAGGGTATCGCCGCCGCTGACATCGCCATGGCCGATCGCACGGCCGTGCCGGCCCGTCGTTAAGCGCCCCGCTGGGTTCAGGCGCACGCTGTCTCCAGCCGCGTCGGCGCCCAACGCGATCTTCAAGAGAGCCGGAATAACCCCCCGCCCGGACGGGCGATTGCGTCGTCGCGGTCGCCCCGGGTCGGTCATCGTCGATGGAAGCGGATCATGATCAACAAGGCTCTCCAGCACGCCACCGCCCGGGCAGCAGCCAAGGCCTCCCCGCGCGCCGCGTCGGCGGCCACGGCGCACGCCTGGCAGTCGCCCGAGGAACTGTTCGCGGCAGTGCTCAGCAGCCCGGACGGACTGGACCAGGGCCAGATCGAGCAGCGGTTGGCACGCGACGGCTTCAACGAAGTGTCCTACGAGAAGCCGCCGCACTGGTCGCGACAGCTGCTGCACGCGTTCAAGAACCCGTTCATCGTGGTGCTGGTGCTGCTGGCCGGGGTGCAGCTGTTCACCGACGCCGGCGATCTGACCGGGCCGATCATCGTCGGCACCATGGTGGGGATCAGCGTGCTGCTGAGCTTCACCCAGGAATTCCGCTCCACCCGGGCGGCGGAAAAGCTCAAGGCGATGGTGCGCAATACCGCCACGGTCACGCGGCGCGCCTCGGACGGCCACAGCGAGCGCATCGAAGTGCCGGTGGGCGAGCTGGTGGTGGGCGATATCGTGCACCTGGGTGCCGGTGACATGGTGCCGGCGGACCTGCGCCTGCTCAGCGCCAAGGATCTGTTCATCAGCCAGGCGATCCTCACCGGCGAATCGCTGCCGGTGGAGAAGGCGACGCCCAGCGCGGCCGATCTGCCGCGGGGCGAGCTGCCCAACCCGCTGGAGCTGGGTTCGATTGCCTACATGGGCACCAACGTGGTCAGCGGCACCGCCACTGCCGTGGTGGTGGCCAGCGGCAGCCGCAGCTACCTCGGCTCGCTGGCGCGCAGCCTGTCCGGCCAGCGCGTGCCCACCAGCTTCGATCGCGGCGTGAACTCGGTCAGCTGGCTGCTGATCCGCTTCATGGCGGTGATGGTGCCGATCGTTTTCCTGATCAACGGGTTCGACAAGCACGACTGGCTGCAGGCGTTCCTGTTCGCGCTGTCGGTCGCGGTCGGGCTGACCCCGGAGATGCTGCCGCTGATCGTCACCGCCAACCTCGGCAAGGGCGCCATGGCGATGTCCCGGCGCAAGGTGGTGGTGAAGCGGCTCAACGCGATCCAGAACTTCGGCGCAATGGACGTGCTGTGCACGGACAAGACCGGCACGCTGACGCTGGACAAGATCGTGCTGGAGCGGCATCTGGATCTCGATGGCGAGGAGTCCGACGAGGCGCTCGAATACGGCTACCTCAACAGCCGCTTCCAGACCGGGCTGAAGAACCTGCTGGACAAGGCGGTGCTGGGCCATCGCGACCTCGAGCCCGCCGCAGCGCTGTACCGGCTGGTCGACGAGATCCCGTTCGACTTCCAGCGTCGGCGCATGTCGGTGGTGCTGGGCGATGCCGGCGGTGAGCACCTGCTGGTGTGCAAGGGCGCGGTGGAGGAGATGCTGGCGATCTGCGCGCACGCGCGCGTCGGTGGAGCCACTGTGCCGATGACCGACGAGCGCCGTCGCGCGATCAAGGCGATCACCCATGATCTCAACGAGGACGGCCTGCGCGTGCTGGTGGTGGCGATCCGCACCCAGCCGGCCAGCGCTCGCGCCTACGGCGTGGCCGACGAGTCCGGGCTCACCGCGGTCGGCTGCCTGGCCTTCCTCGATCCGCCGAAGGACTCGGCCGCCACCGCGATCCGCGCGCTCGCCCAGCACGGCGTGGCGGTGAAGGTGATTACCGGCGACAACGAAGCGGTGACGCGCAAGATCTGCCGCGAGGTGGGGCTGGACGTGGCGTACTCGGCGCAGGGGCGCGACATCGAAACCCTCGACGATGCCGCGCTCGATGCCCTGGTGGCGCGTACCACCGTGTTCGCCAAGATGTCGCCGCTGCAGAAGGCGCGCGTGGTGATCTCGCTGCAGCGCCAGGGTCACACCGTGGGCTTCCTCGGCGACGGCATCAACGATGCGCCGGCGCTGCGCGAGGCCGACGTGGGCATCTCGGTGGATACCGCCACCGACATCGCCAAGGAGTCGGCCGACATCATCCTCCTGGAGAAGAACCTGATGGTGCTGGAGGAGGGCGTGATCGAGGGACGGATCACCTTCGGCAACATCATGAAGTACATCAAGATGACCGCCAGCTCGAACTTCGGCAACGTGTTCAGCGTGCTCATTGCCAGCGCGTTCCTGCCGTTCCTGCCGCTGCTGCCGCTGCAGATCCTGGTGCAGAACCTGCTGTACGACGTGTCGCAGCTGGCGATCCCGTTTGACCGCATGGACGAGGAATACCTGCGCAAGCCGCGCCAGTGGGACGCCAGCGACATCGGCCGCTTCATGGTGTGGATCGGCCCGGTCAGCTCGATCTTCGACCTCGCCACGTTCTGGCTGCTGTGGCATGTGTTCGGCGCCAGCAGCGTGGCGAAGCAGTCGCTGTTCCACAGCGGCTGGTTCATTGAGGGGCTGCTGTCGCAGACGCTGGTGGTGCACATGATCCGCACGCGGCGGATCCCGTTCGTGCAGAGCATCGCGACCGCTCCGGTGCTGGCGCTGAGCGTGGCGATCATCGCGCTCGGCCTGCTGGTGCCGTTCACCGCGCTGGGCGCGAAAATCGGCATGGTGCCGCTGCCGCCGCTGTATTTCGCCTGGCTGGCACTCACGCTGGCGAGCTACTGCGTGCTGACCCAGCTGGTGAAGCACCTGTACATCCGCCGCTACGGGCGCTGGCTGTAGCGCACGGTCGTGCGTTCGGATAACGGTACTTTCGCTGAGGGTGTTCGGCCCTTTCCGGACGTCATTCCCGCTTGTGCGGGAATGACGTTCTCAAGGTTGTCGGCGAGCGGGCAACAGTGCGCGCCCCGCTCGCTCAATGCTTGTCGGCATCGGCCATGGGAGCTCGCCGCGTAAGGCGCCGCGCGATCACCGCGCACACCATCAGCTGCAGCTGGTGGAAGATCATCAGCGGCAGCACGATGCCGCCCAGGCCGCCCGGCAGGGTTGCGAACAGGATCTTCGCCATCGGCACGCCGGTAGCCAGGCTTTTCTTGGAGCCGCAGAAGAAGATGGTGATGCGATCGGCGCGCGCAAAACCCAGCGCGCCCGCGCCCATCCAGGTGGCCAGCATGGCCAGCGTCAGCAGCAAGCCGTCCACGCCCAGCGTCGCCGCCAGCGCCAGCGGCGGCGTGTTTCGCCACAGGCCCTGCACCACGGCCGCGCTGAACGCGGTGTAGACCACCAGCAGGATCGTGCCCTGGTCACTGAAGCGCAGCAGCGCGCGGTGGCGATCCGCCCAGCCACCGATCACCGGCCGCAGCGCGTGCCCGAGTGCGAACGGCACCAGCAGCAGGCGCACGATATCCACCACTGCGCCCCACGCAAACCCGTGGTCGCCGCCGCGTACGGCCAGCGTGAGGCCCACCAGCAGCGGCGTGAGCACGGTGCCGAGCAGGCTCGACATCGACGCGCTCACCACCGCGGCCGGCACGTTGCCGCCGGCCATCGAGGTGAATGCAATCGAGGACTGCACGGTGGACGGCAGCGTGCAGACGTACAGCACGCCAAGCATCAGCGGCGTCGTCAGTACCGCACCCATCAAGGGCCGGAGCAGCCAGCCGAGCAGGGGAAACAGCACGAAGGTGGCGGCCAGGACGGTGGCATGCAGGCGCCAGTGGGTGGCGCCCTGCATTACCGCCGCACGCGACAGCCTGGCGCCGTGCAGGAAAAACAACAGCGCGATCGCTACGTCGGTGAGGTGGTCGAAGCCGGCGGCGATGCCGCCGCGGCAAGGCGCCAGAGACGCCAGCAACAGCGTGACGATCAGCGCCAGCGTGAACGGGTCGACGGCAATTCGGCGCATGGCCCGGAGCGCGCAGGAAGGGGCGCCAAGTCTAGCTGCTGGACATATCCCGTCGCGGCGATCGTGGGTCAACGATCGTGATTCCTTGCGACACCGCTAGGAACTTTGGTCATACCGGCGTAAGCCGCGGCTGCCATATAACCCCGCGGGGGAATTCTCACTGTGGCGTAGGGGTAATACGAAAATGGCTTGGAAAAAATCGACGGTGCTCGGCGGCATGATGCTCGCCGGCGCCGTGCTCAGCACGGCTGTGGGGGCGGCGGTGCTGCCGGATCACCAGGAGTTCGACGCGGCACTGGAGGTGCCTTTCACGGCGGCGGGCGCGCGTCCGATCGTGCTGCACTTCGACTACCCCGGCGCTGCTGCCGGTACGCCGGTGGCATGGCAGGTGGAACTGCTCGGCGCGGACGGCCACGAGCTGCGGCGATGGAACGGCGGCACCACGCTGCAGGCGCGCAGTGCGCAGGTCCGCATTCACTGGGACGGCCGCGGACCGCAGCATTCGGCGCTGGCACCGGGCTATTACACGGTGCGCCTGCACGCCATTGCCCTGGACGATGCCAACGTCGCACGCATCGGCACCGGGCTGGTGGGCCAGGCGCTGGCGCAGGCGCAGGCGCGCGCACCGGAGCTGATCGCGGAGCAGCGCTATGACGTCCTCGTGGGCAGCGTAGCGAAGCCCGCCTTGCCCAGCTTCCGGGCGTTGCCGCGCCACGACACGGTTGCCGCTAGCGGTGCCGGACAGGCGATGGCGACGGCGCAGCTGACTGGCGCCGGCAGCCTGCCGTACACCATCTACTACGGCAACCTGCACAGCCAGACCAACCACAGCGACGGCGGCGGCAGCCTCAGCACCTGCGTCAGCGAGCAGGCCCCGCAGAGCGCAGCCTATGGTCCGGCGGATGCCTACCAGTACGCGCTCAACCGCGGCCTCGATTTCCTGATGACCTCCGAACACAACCACATGTTCGACGGCTCCACCGGCACCAACACCTCGGCCAGCCCGACCACCGCGCACAACCTGTTCGCCTCCGGCTTGCAGGCGGCTGCGAGCTTCCGCGGTGCGCACACCGGCTTCCTCGCGCTCTACGGGCAGGAGTGGGGAGTGATCAGCAACGGCGGACACATGAACATCTTCAATGCCGACGGCCTGATCGAGTGGGAGAAGAACAGCGCCGGCCAGCTGATCGGCGATTACGAGATCGCCAAGGGCGATTACGGCGCGCTGTACACGCTGATGCGCACCAAGGGCTGGATCGGCCAGTTCAACCATCCCTCCACCAGCGGCCAGTTCACCGTCAACGGCACCAACTTCGGCTACACCGCCGATGGCGACCAGGTCATGGTGCTTGCCGAGGTGCTCAACAGTTCGGCGTTCTCGCACAACACCACCGAGACCGAAGGCAGTCGCAGCACCTACGAGGCGGCGTTCAACACGATCCTCGAGCGTGGCTTCCACGTGGCGCCGAGTTCGGACCAGGACAACCATTGCGCCAACTGGGGCGCCAGCTTCACCAATCGCACCGGCGTGCTGCTGCCCAGCGGCACGTCGCTCGGACTGACCCCGTTCCTCGACGCGCTGCGCGCGCGCCGCGTGTTCGCCACCGAGGACAAGACCGCGCAGATCGTGCTCACCGCCAACGGCCACGTGATGGGCGAGCGCTTCGGCAACTCCGGTCCGCTGACGCTCACCGTGAACTACGCCAGCACCTCCGGCCACAATGCGCAGCGCGTGCAGGTGTTCGAGGGCGTGCCAGGCAGCAACGGCACGGTAGCCAGCCTGTCCGAAACCAGCACCACCACCACCACGCCGAGCACGGGTGACCACTTCTATTACGCCAAGATCACCCAGGACGACGGCCTGCGCCTGTGGTCCGCGCCGGTGTGGGTGACGCAGGGTTCCGGGGGCGGTGGCGGTGGCGACACCACGGCGCCCACGGTGAGCGCATCCGAGTCCGGTACCAGTGGCACGATCTCGTTGTTCGCCAACGCCAGCGACAACGTCGGCGTGAGCCGGGTCGAGTTCTACGTCGATGGCGTGCTCGAGGCTAGCGACAGCAGTGCCCCCTACAGCGCCACGCTCGACTCGACCACGCTGGCGAACAGTTCGCACAGCCTGGTGGCCAAGGCCTATGACGCGGCGGGGAACCTGGGCACCAGCAGCGCGGTGGCCTTCAACGTGTCCAACGGCAGTGGCGGTGGTGGAGCCGCGGAGCTGATCCAGAATGGCGGCTTCGAGAGCGGCACCGCCTCCTGGACCCAGACCAGCGGCGTGATCACCAGCGACACCAGCGAAGCGGCGCACGCCGGCAGCTGGAAGGCGTGGCTCGACGGCTACGGCAGCAGCCATACCGACTACGTGCGCCAGAGCGTGACGATTCCCTCCGGCGTCGCCTCGGCCACGCTGAGCTTCTACCTGCACGTCGATACGGCCGAGTCCGGCAGCACGGCGTACGACACGCTGAAGGTGCAGGTGATCACATCCACCGGCAAGTACATCACCCTGGCTACCTACTCCAATGCCAATGCGTCGAACGGCTACGTGCAGCGCACGCTCGACCTCGGCGCGTACAAGGGGCAGACGGTGCAGCTGAACTTCTACGGTGTGGAAGACGGCACCTTGCAGACCTCGTTCGTGGTCGACGACGTCAGCGTTCAGACCCGGTAAGCCGCGCCGCGGCGGGAGGCAGGCAACCTCCTGTCGCGATCTCAGTCGCCTTCGTCGTTGCAGCGCTCGCGGCGGCGATGGCGCCACCACAACAGCGGCACCAGCAGCACCAACGCACCGGCGATGATCCACAGGCTGCCCTGACCGCGATGGATCCATGTCGCCAGCCAGGCACGGTTGTCCGCACCGAGGTAACCCAGGTACACCCACAGCGGCACACTGATCAGGGCGGCCAGCCCGTCCAGCAGCAGAAAGCGCCAGAACGACACCCGATGGGTCGCGCCTGCGGTGATGAATACCGCCGTGCGCATGCCCGGCAGGAACCTCGCGACGAACATCATGCGGTTGCCGTAGCGCTCGAACTTCTGCTGCACCCTGGCGTAGCGCGCCGGCGGCAACAGCCAGGCGAAGAAGCGCAGGCGCAGGATGCGTGCGCCGAAGTGGTGTCCGAGCAGGAACATCGAGGCGTCGCCCAGCAACACCCCGACCATCGTCACGCCCACCATCACGTGCACGTTGGCGTAGCCGAGCCCGGCGATCACGCCACCGGCCACCAGCGTGATGTCTTCCGGCAGCGGCACGCCGGCGCCGCACAACAGCAGGGCGATGAACACCGAGGCGTAGCCGTGGCGGGCGAAGATGTCGATCAGCTGCTCAAGCAGGTGCATCGTTGCCTCGTCCAGGGGGCACGGCCGCGGGGTGGCGGCCGGGAAGGAAAGCACGCCGCGAGGCGCACCTGCCGCCAGCAAGCACTGCGCTCATTCCGGTGCCGCCGCGGGCTGGCGCTTGGCGGCGAGCAGTTCGCGCAGCTCGGATTTCTCGGCGTTGTCGAGCGCGCCCTCGCGGCTCTTCGCTACCAGCGCATCCCGACGCTGGCTGATCGCCTGTTGTTCCATCCGCGCCAGCGCGTCGAAGAACTCGGTCCGCTGCGCCTCCGGCTCACCCACCGCGGCGGCGGCCATCAGCTTCTGCAGCGCCGGGTATTCGGGCCGCTCCGCATAGTGCTCCACCAGCGAGGCGGGATTGATGCCCGGCCGGGACCGCGCCATGTCGATGAGTTCGGCGAGCAGCTCGACGCCCGGCTTGTCCAGCCGCAGGAAACCGTACGGACGCGCCACCTCCTCGGCGAGCGCGGGCTGCGCCAGCAGCAGTGCAATCGCGCTGCGTACCAGCGAACGCTGCACGGCCACCGGCCGCTGCATCGCACGCTGCGACTGCGGCTGCTCGAACGTGGCGCGCGCGCCGCTGCGCTTCTCCAGCTCCTGCGCCATCAGGTCGCGGAAGGCACCATCGGGCAGTTTCGCGATCAGCGGACGGGCGCGCTCGGCCAGCCGCGCGCGCCCGTCGAGGCTGGACATGTTGACGTCGTGCGAGAGCTCGTTGAAGAAATAGTCCGACAGCGGCATCGCGTCCCTGATGCGCTTGTCGAAGCCGTCCCGGCCTTCCTTGCGCACCAGCGAATCGGGATCCTCGCCGTCGGGCAGGAACAGGAAGTACGCCTGGCGGCCGTCGCGCAGCCGCGGCAGCGCCGACTCCAGCGCCTTCCACGCGGCGGCGCGGCCGGCGCGGTCGCCGTCAAAGCAGAACACCACGTCCGGCGCGGCGCGGAACAGCACCTCGGTGTGCTCCGGCGTGGTCGCCGTGCCCAGCGTGGCCACCGCGATCGGCAGGCCGGCCTGGTGCAACGCGATCACGTCCATGTAGCCCTCGACCACCACGATGCGCTCGAGCTTGGCGTTGGCCTGCTTCACCTGCCACAGCGCGAACAGCTCGCGGCCCTTGTGGAACAGCGGCGTCTCGGGCGAGTTGAGGTATTTGGGGCCCTGCTCGGACTGCAGCACGCGGCCGCCGAAGGCGATCACCCGGCCGCGGCGGTCGAGGATCGGGAACATCAGCCGCTCGCGGAAGCGGTCGTACTTGTTGCCGCGCTCGTTGCTGGCGACCATGCCCGCTTCGTTGAGCAGCTGCAGGCGCTTGTCGCTGGTGCCCAGCGCCTTGATCACGCCATCGAAACCGGCCGGCGCCCAGCCCAGGCGGAAGCGCGCGATGGTCTCGGCGTCGAGCCCGCGCTTCTTGCAGTAGGCCTGGGCGTCGGGGCTCTTCGGCAGCTGCTGCTGGTACCAGCTGGCGGAGGCGTCGAGCAGGGCGTAGAGATCGGTCTTGTCCTCGCGCGGGCGCTCGTCGCGGCCGCCTTCGCGCGGCACGGTGAGCCCGACCGACTGCGCCAGCTCCTCCACCGCATCGGGAAACTCCAGCCGCTCGTATTCCATCAGGAACTTCACCGCGCTGCCGTGCACGCCGCAGCCGAAGCAGTGATAGAACTGCTTGGCCGGGCTGACGTAGAACGAGGGCGAGCGCTCGTCGTGGAACGGGCAGCAGGCGGTCCACTCGCGCCCGGCCTTTTTCAACGGCACGCGCCGCTCGATCACGTCGACGATGTCGACGCGGGCGAGCAGTTCATCGATGAAGCTGTCGGGGATACGGCCGCGCATGGGCTTGCTAGTCTAGCCGCTGGAAGGGCGGATGGCCGCCGGAGGGAGCGAGGGGATAGTGATGCAGGGACGCTGGCTGATCGGTGGATTCATGCTGATGGGGTTGGTCGGGGGCGTGCGGGCACAGGAAGCCGCCGAGACACCCGCCCAACGCTACGCACACGTGCAGGATCTGAACAACGGGGCCTACCGGCTTCTCCATCCGCAGCAGGAACGCGCGCCGTCCAGCGACGATGCGCGCAAGGCGCTCCGGTTGGTCTTGCAGTCGCAAGATGCGCTGGACGCGCTGGAGGCTGGTCTGCAGGACGACGCGGAGCTGCTCGATCGTGCGGAGGAGCGTCGTTTCGACGCGGTGCGTCGCCAGGCGGCCGCCGAGGTTCTGTTGGGTGACCATGCTGCAGCACTGGATGCTCTGGAGCGACTGCGCGGGCGGCGCTTGTATGCGGACTACGCTGATTTCCTGCTCAAGGACCCTGCCCTGAAGCTGCTACAGGGCGAGCGGCGCTTCCAGACGCTGATCGCTGACCTGCGCCGGATCGACCGACGCTGGAAGGCTGCTGCGCTGATGCCGCTGCCCGCCTCCGGCCTGACCGAGGCCCAGCGCGTGGCCGGGCTGTCGCTGTTCTGGTCGGAGGCTCGCTACAACTTCGTCTATTTCGACCAGGTCCCGGAGCTGGATTGGAGCCAGGCTTATCTGGATTTCCTGCCCCGGGTGATCGCTGCCAGGACGCTGCACGACTATTACGACGTGATGATGCGCTTTGCTCCGCTGCTGCACGATGGCCACACCGACATCGATCCGCCGGACGCAATCGCCGACGAGTTCTTAGCCCAGCCGCCGATACGCACGACCCTGCTCGATGGTGGGCAGGTAGCCGTGACCTGGGTGGGCAGTCCAGCGATGGAAGCCAAGGGCATCCGGGTGGGTGACGAGCTGCTCGAAGTGGACGGCCAGCCGGTGCGGCAGTATGCCCGCCAACACGTCGCGCCCTACGTCAGCAGCTCCACTTCGCAGGACCGCCACGTGCGGATGTACGACTACCAGTTGCTCGACGGTGACCACCGTGAGCCCGTCCGGCTGGAGATGCGGCACGGCGATGGAACGACCTATGCGGTGGATCTCTCGCGTGAGCCAGACGCCGCTGTCCGCATCCGGCCGAAGGTGGAATGGCGCATGCTGCCCGGCGGCATCGCATACCTTGCCGTCAACGAGTTCGAAGACGACGCCGGGCCACGGGCATTCGCCGAGCACCTGCCTCGGATTCTCGCCTCGAAGGGCCTGATCCTTGATGTAAGGCACAACGGCGGAGGCTCTGCCTCCTACGGCCTGGATATTCTCTCCTACCTCTCCGACCAGCCAATCCAGGAGGAGGCGCGCCGTTCGCTCGAGTACGTCCCCGTATTCCGCGCCTGGAACGGCTCCTATGTCGCCTGGCGGACCCTGGCGTCGAGGCCGTTCGAGAAGCCGCATGAGGCCCATTTCCGGGGCCCGGTGGCCGTGCTGGCCGGGCCGCGAACGTTCTCCGCCGGCGAGGACTTCGTGGTTTCGTTCAAGCTGATGAAGCGCGGTCTGTTGATCGGCGAGACCACCGGTGGCAGCACCGGCCAGCCGCTTCAGTTCGAGCTGCCGGGGGGCGGGCACGCGCGGATCTGCGCAAAGCGCGACACTTGGCCCGACGGGACCGAGTTCGTCGGGCAGGGGATCGTGCCAAACCTGCGGGTGGCGCCCACCATTGGTGATATTCGTGCGGGCCGTGATCCGGTGGTCGAGCGCGCCGCTGCAGTCCTACGGGCCCATGTCGGGCGATGAACGCAGCGCCAGAAGCAAAAGAAAAGGCGCCCGAAGGCGCCTTGTTCTTTGTCGAGGCCGGGGCCGGTCGTCAGAACAGGTGGAACACGCCAACCACCGCAAGCACGGCGATCAGGAACAGGATCACGAAGATTGCGAACAGCACCTTGGCGATGGTGGCTGCAGCACCGGACACGCCGCGGAAACCGAGCAGGCCGGTGACCAGCGAAATGATGGCGAAGATGATGGCCCACTTGAGCATGTGACACTCCCTGCGTTGGTCGCCGCCCTGTCAGGCGACGCGGAATCTAGCCGCAATAGCCTACGCAGTGGCGTGTGAAAACCGTGCATGAGCACGGTTGCAGCACGCGGGCTCAGCCGTTGAGGCGGCTCTTGATGCGGGCCGATGCCACGCCCATGTCGGCGCGGCCCGCGGCGGCGGCCTTCACCGCGGCCACCACCTTGCCCATGTCACGGGCGGAGCTGGCGCCGGTCTCGGCGATCGCGGCATCGATCAGCGCGTCCAGCTCGGCCTCGTCCAGCTTCGCTGGCAGGTAGGCCTCGATCACCACCATCTCGGCGCGCTCGACGTCGGCCAGGTCCTCGCGACCGGCTGCCACGTACTGGCTGATGGAGTCCTTGCGCTGCTTGAGCATCTTTTCCAGTGCCGTCAGCACCTGGGCTTCGTCCAGCTCGATGCGTTCGTCCACCTCGCGCTGCTTGACCGCGGCCAGCATCAGCCGGATCACGCCCAGCCGGTGCTTGTCGCCGGCGCGCATGGCGGCCTTCATGTCGTCGGTCAGCTGCTGCTTGGTGGACATGGCTCATGACTCCGTGGCGGGAAGGGGTTGCCAAAGGCAGAAAGCACAAAGGCCGCCGCTGCGCGAGGCAGCGTCGGCCAGTGCTTGAGGCGCGTGGCTGTGGCGGCGGTTGAACGCGCCAGCGGCCAGTCCGACGCCGTGGCGTCGGGATCCGGGCATCCGCGCGAGGCGGATGCTCGGACTCAGTACAGGCGGGTGCGGCGCGTGGTGTCGCGCGACAGACGACGCAGGTGACGCTTCACGGCGGCAGCGCGCTTGCGCTTGCGCTCCTGGGTGGGCTTTTCATAGAACTCGCGCTTGCGGGTTTCGGCAAGCACACCGGCCTTCTCGCAGGTACGCTTGAAACGGCGCAGAGCAAGCTCGAACGGCTCGTTCTCGCGAACTTTTACGTTGGGCATGGAATCTCCGGGTGGTAATCTGCCCGTCGAATCGGGCGAGCCGCGAAGTATAACGTGGGTAATACAGAATTTTCAAAGGCCCCGCGGGTGCCCGCCGTGACCGGGCCGGTCCTCGGCATCGAGACCTCCTGCGACGAAACCGGCGTGGCGGTGCTGCGCTGGGATCCGCGCGCACCCGGCGAGGGCCTGCTGGCACACACGCTGTACAGCCAGATCGCGCTGCACGCGGAGTACGGCGGGGTGGTGCCGGAGCTGGCCAGTCGCGACCATGTGCGCAAGCTGCTGCCGCTGGTGCGCGAGACGCTGGCCAAGGCCGGGCTGACCCCCGGGGAACTGGGCGGAGTGGCTTATACCGCCGGTCCGGGCCTTGCCGGCGCCCTGCTGGTCGGCGCCTCGGCCGCCCGCGCGATGGCGTGGGCGCTGGGCGCGCCGGCGATCGGCGTGCACCACATGGAAGGTCACCTGCTGGCGCCGCTGCTGGAGGCGGACCCGCCCGAGCCGCCGTTCGTGGCGCTGCTGGTCTCCGGCGGGCATTCGATGCTGGTGGAGGTCGCGGCGATTGGCGACTACCGGATCCTGGGTGACACGCTGGACGACGCCGCCGGCGAAGCGTTCGACAAGACCGCCAAGCTGATGGGGCTGCCGTATCCCGGCGGTCCGGCGCTGGCGGCGCTGGCCGAGTCAGGGACACCCGGCGCGTTCCGTTTTTCCCGCCCGATGACCGACCGTCCCGGCCTCGATTTCAGCTTTTCCGGCCTGAAGACCCAGGTGCTGCTGGCCTGGCAGGGCAGCGACCAGAGCGACACGACCCGTGCCGACATCGCCCGGGCATTCCAGGAGGCCATCGTCGACACCCTGGTAATCAAGTGCCGTCGCGCGCTGGAGGCCAGCGGCGCCAGCCGGCTGGTGATTGCCGGCGGCGTCGGCGCCAACCGGCATCTGCGCGCCCGGCTGGCGGACGCGGGCAAGCAGGACGGCTTTCGCACCTATTTCCCGCGGCTGGATTTCTGCACCGACAACGGCGCGATGATCGCGCTGGCCGGGGCGATCCGGCTGGCCCATGGGCAGCATCAGGACGCCACCGTGCAGGTGTTTCCGCGCTGGGACCTGGAAAGCCTGCCGCCGGCATCGTAGGAGCACGCTTGCGGGCGATGCTCTTCGCTCTGATCCGACAGACGCCAAAGCCAAATGCATCGTCCGCGAGCGGGCACCTGCGCTGCGACAGCTCGGCGCTTGCGTCGCCGCGCACAGTGCCTGACCCTTGCGCGATGGATATCGTCTTTATCGAAGATCTGCGCATCGACACCGTCATCGGCATCTACGACTGGGAGCGCCGCGTGCGCCAGACGCTGTCGTTCGACATCGAGATGGCCTTCGACAATACGCGGCCAGCCGCCAGCGACGACATCGCCGACACGCTGAACTACAAGGATGTCTCCAAGCGGCTGATGGCCTACGTCGGCGAGTCCAGCTTCGGGCTGGTGGAGACGCTGGCCGAACGCTGCGCCGCGATCATCCGCGAGGAGTTCGCGGTGAGCTGGGTGCGGCTCAAGCTCTCCAAGCCCGGGGCGGTGCGCGGGGCCAAGTCGGTCGGCGTGCGGATCGAACGCGGCGTTCGGCCGGACTAGCGCAGCCGCGTTACCATCAGCGGTCATCATCGCGGCGCACCGCCATACCGCGCGCCCGTGCTTCTACCGAACTGCCGACCGGCCATCGCCCGGCCGGCCGATGGAGGATGTCACCGCATCATGGATTCGCTACCGCAACTGTTGCACGAGCCGTGGATGCACACCCTGATCGGCACCTTGCTGTTGCTGCTGGTGGCGTGGCTGGCCGGCGTGGTCACTCACTTCGTGGTGTTCCGGGTGGTACGCGGCATGGTCCGCCGCACCACCTGGCGCTGGGACGACGAGCTGTTCCGCTTCGGCGTGTTCCGCTGGCTGGCGCGCATCGTGCCGACGGTGGTGGTGCAGTTCGGCGTGGCGCTGGTGCCCGGGCTGCCGGATCTCACGCGGCAGCTGGTCAGCAATATCGCGCTCGGGCTGATGGTGTTCTTCCTGGTGATGGCGATCAGCGCGGCGCTCTCGGCGATGGAAGCGATGTACCGCGCCACGCCCACCGGCGCGCAGCGCCCGATCAAGGGCCTGATGCAGCTGGTCAAGCTGGTGCTGTTCATCGTGGCTGCGCTGGTGATCATCGGCGCCGTGACCGACAAGCGCATCGGCCTGCTGCTGTCCGGCCTGGGCGCGATGTCGGCGGTGCTTATCCTGGTGTTCAAGGACACCATCCTGGGCTTCGTCGCCGGCATCCAGCTCTCCTCCAACGACATGCTGCGGGTGGGCGACTGGATCACCATGCCCGGGGCGGGCGCCGACGGCGACGTCATCGACATCACGCTGTACACGGTGAAAGTGCGCAACTTCGATCGCACCATCGTCACCATTCCCACCTGGAAGCTGATCTCCGAGAGCTACCAGAACTGGCGCGGCATGTCCGAATCCGGTGGGCGCCGGATCAAGCGGGCGCTGCTGCTGGACGCCTCCACCGCGCACTTCCTCGATGCCGATGAAATCGAACGGCTGGGCCGGTTCCGATTGCTCCGGGAGTACCTGGGCACCAAGCACACCGAGTTGCTGGACTGGAACCGCAGCCTGGGCGAGGCGGGCGAGCAGATGGTCAATCGCCGGCGGCTGACCAACCTCGGCACATTCCGCGCATATGTCAGCGCCTACCTGCACGAGCATCCGCGCATCCACCGCGAAATGACCTGCATGGTGCGGCAGTTGCCCAGCGATGCGCAGGGCATCCCGCTGGAGCTCTACTGCTTCACGGCGACCACTGTGTGGGCCGAATACGAAACCATCCAGAGCGACATCTTCGATCACCTGATCGCGCTGCTGCCGGAGTTCGGGCTGGCGCTGTTCCAGCAGCCGTCCGGTCGCGACGTGCGCGCGGGGCTCGCCGGGCTGGAGCGGGCCGTCGCACCGGCTGGCGATGACGCCGCGCCAGCGCGCAAGGGTGAATAACCGCATGGCACGGGTCTATCTGAGCCTCGGCTCCAACGTGGAGCCACAGCAGCATCTTCTGGCCGCGCTGGACGCGTTGCGCGCCCGCTTCGGCCCGTTGCAGGTATCGCCGGCCTACCGCACCGTGGCGGTGGGTTTCGACGGCGCCGATTTCGTCAATCTCGCCGTCGGCCTGCAGACCGAGCTGACCCCGCACGAACTCAACGACTGGCTGCATGCGCTGGAAGATCGCCAGGGTCGCCGCCGCGACGTGCCGCGCTATTCGGATCGCACGCTGGATATCGACATCGTGTTCTACGACGACCTCGTGACCGAGGGCCCCGGGCACCTGCAGATTCCGCGCGACGAGTTGATGCATGCGTTCGTGCTCAGGCCCATTGCCGACATTGCTCCAGGCTTCACCCACCCAGTGTCGGGCCACAGCATGGCCGCCCTGTGGGCGGCGTTTCCCGCACAACGCGAGCCGATGACGGTGGAGCCGTGGCTGGACCCGCGCTCACCCGCCTACGCCTGACGGCGTCGCGCATCGCCACGTCCCGCCCGGCCCATGCGCCGACACGCCGGCGAGTGCTAAAACGAGCGCCTCAACAGGGGAGGACGTGGCATGGCAGGAAAGTTTTCGCGCAGCTGGGCGTTGATGAAGGCGAGCGCCGAGGTGTTGCGCTCGGACAAGTCGCTGCTGGTGTTTCCGCTGCTGTCGGGCGTATGCAGTCTGGTGGTGATGGCCAGCTTCCTGATTCCGGTGGCGGCGATGACGCTCGAGGGCGAGCGGCTGGGCGTGCATTACCAGCACGGGCTGTCGACGGCGTCGTGGACGCTGCTGTTCTTCTTCTACCTCGTGCAGTACGCCGTGATCTTCTTCTTCAACACTGCGCTGGCCGGTGTGGCGCTCAAGCGCCTGCGCGGCGAGCAGGCCGGTGTGAGCGACGGCCTCGCGCTGGCTCGTTCGCGCTTCGGCGCGATCCTCGGGTACGCGCTGATCGCCGCCACCGTCGGCCTGCTGCTGCGCATGGTGCAGGAGCGGCTGGGGCTGATCGGCCGGTTCGTGGTGGGCCTGATCGGGTTGGCTTGGACCGTGGCCACCTTCCTGGTGGTGCCGGTACTGGCCAGCGAGGGCGTGGGCCCGGTGGACGCGGTGCAGCGCTCGGTCGAACTGCTGCGCCGCACCTGGGGCGAGAACCTGATCGGCAACGCCGGGCTGAGCGTGGTTTTCGGCGTGATCGGCTTCGTTTTCGTGCTGGTGTCGGTCGTGCTGGTGGGCGGGGCGTTCTCCACGCACTCCATCGCGGCCGTGGTGACGGCGATCGGCGTCGTGGTGCTGGGCTTCGTCACGCTGGCGCTGGTGCAGTCCTCGCTGCAGGGCATCTATGCCGCGGCGCTGTACCGCTACGCCGAGGAAGGCGAGGCCGGTGCGGGCTTCCCGCCGGCCCTGCTGGAGCAGGCGTTCCGCAGCAAGGGCTGAGCGTCACACCGACAGCGTGCCGCTATCTGGCGGGCGCGCGAGCGTCCGGTAAGGTGCGCCGGCAGGGCGGGGAGCGCACCCGGGCCACGGGTGCCTACCGCCGCGGCCATCACTCATTGGTGGAGCGGCTGAACGCCTTGCGCCGGTGCCCGGGCGTCGGTGGCTGAAGGCGGGTAGGCGGGCGCGCCGAGGCAGCGCGCGAGCCAGTCCGGATCCTCATCGCCGGTCCCGAGATCCGGATCCACCTCCAGTCGCGGTCCGACGCCGTCGCCGGTCTGGAACTGCTCGGTCGTCGGGCGGGTGTTCCAGGCCTCGAGCCGATCGGCATCGTCGTCGGGGCAGCTCTTGTCGCTGCCACCGAAATCACAGGTGGCCACCGGTTCGAGATGGCCGTTCTCCACGCGGCCTACGGCACGCGTTGTCACGACGGTATAGCTGGCGAAATCCTCGCTCTGCGAGCAGACCCGGTCGCCTTGCTGGTAGGCGTGGCCGCCGAAGCAGCTGTAGTACATCTTGTGATCATCGCGCTGGTCGGGGATGAAACTGCACTCCACCCGGTATCCGGCAAACGGGCCGCCGGAGTAGGCGCTCGTCAGCGCGCGCTGACGCAGTGTGGTGGCCACAAACTGCGGTTGACCTTCGGTACGCGCCTGCAGATCGCGGGTGCGCTGGCGCGTCACCGCGAGCAGGATGCTCCGCTGGGTCCGCTTGTCCATGCCGTCGGCCCGGTCCAGCTCCCCCAGATCGCTCTCGCGTGCCGCCAGCCAGCGCCGTTGGCTGGCGATCAGGCTGGTGCGGATGGACGGATCGTCGATCGTGTGCAGCAGCGTGAAGTAGGCCTTTGCCATGGCACGGTCGGCGGCGGCGAGCTGTCCGTCGCTGCAGAGCGTCTTTTCGAGCGGGGTGCTGGCCCCGGCACATTGCATGGCCGCGGCGGGTGTGGCGGTCATCCACAGGCAAAAGATCGCCGTCGAAACGCGTTCCTTCATGGTGTTGCTCCTTGGGTTGTCCCGGCACGTCAGCCGTGCGGGGACAGCAAACCTATCCGCTCGGGCAGCAGGAGGCGAGCGCGGCATCCGTGGTGATGGGCGCGCGCCAGCCGCGCGGACTCGTCCTACTCCCGCCCATGCACTACACCGACAGCGTGCGGCCGCCGTCCACCCGGATCACCTGGCCGGTGACGAATGGGGCGTCGCGCAGCAGCCACAGCACGGCGCTGGCGACGTCCTCCGGGGCGCCTGCGCGCTTGAGCGGGGTGCGCTCGAGCATCGCCTGCTTGTCGTCATAGGCCTTGCCTTCGCTCGGCCACATCACCGCACCGGGTGCCACCGCGTTGACCCGCACCTGCGGGCCCAGGTCCAGCGCCAGCGAGCGGGTCATCGCCATCAGCGCGGCCTTGGCCATGCAGTACACCGGGTGATCGGCCAGCGGTCGCTCGGCGTAGATGTCCACCAGATTGACGATCGCGCCGCCGGCGCGTCGCAGCGCCGGTGTCGCTGCCTGGGCGAGGAAGAACGGCGCCTGCGCGTTGGAGGCGAACAGCTCGTCCCACTGCGCCGGCGTGGCGCTGCCGACGGGGGTCGGATAGAAGGCGGAGGCGTTGTTTATGAGCGCGTCGAGCCGGCCGAACCGGGTCAGCACGTTGCCCACCAGCCCCGGCAACGCGTCGAGTTCGGCCAGCTCGCCATGCACCAGGGTCGTGGAGTCCGCGCGCTGCTGTTCGAGCTCGCCCGCCAGGCTCTGCGCAGCGTCGGCCGAATGCCGGTAGTGAAGCGCCAGGTCGTAGCCGGCGCCGTGCAGGGTGCGGGCGATCACCGCGCCCACGCGCCGGCCGGCTCCGGTGATCAGGGCGACGGGGCGTGGATGCGACGGGCTCATGGGCGGTTCCAGCGAGGGGACAACGTCGCAGCTTGCCGCAACATCAATGACAGGTCATCGGGGTGCGGCAGCGTGGGCGCGCTCAGTCCGCCGATGGCGGCGCCGTGGCCGCGTCGGCCGCCCCGAGCGCAGCCTGTGCCGGAGGCCGGTCGGCCGCGACCACCGGGGAATCGGCTTCGTGCACCACTTCGCGGCTGAACAGCTCGATCGTGGTCGCCGCGACCTGTCCGGTGTCGTAGTAGGCATACGCGCCCACGCCCAGCGCACCGACGACCGGCAGCCACCGCGCCAGGCCCTTGCCGGCGGCGCGCTGGCCGATCTTCAGGCCCACCTGTTTGGCGACGCGTTCCACCACGGCGTAGGACACCCGCCGGAACAGCATGCGGTCGCCCATGCGCACCACCAGGTCCCGGAACGCCTGCGCGGCGGTATGGCGGAACAGGCACCACAGCATCTGCTCACGGCCCAGGCTGGCCTGCTGCCCGTAGGCGGCGGCGATATCGCTGACCATCTGCGCCTGGATGCGCCAGATCGCGATCAGCTCCGGCAGCACGGTGAGCCAGCCCAGCGGCCCGGGCGGCAGCGCCAGCGAACCGGCCGTCAACGCGGCCCGCTTGGACGCGCGCTGACCGATCCGGCGGGCTTCGGCGTGGGGATCGGCGCTGCTGGCGACGGCGCTGGAGGGGATCTGGCTGACGAAGTCGAGGATCGCCTGAGTCACCCGGCCATGGTCCACCGGAGCGATCACGGCCGGCACCTGCGTGCTGCCGGGCACCGTCGGAGACGTTTTCTGCGAGAAAGCCATGGACGCATACCTGGGTGAGGGGAGCGTCCGAGTCTAGGGCTCGGCCGTGAAAGATGGCTCAAGAACGGAAGCCGCGCGCAGGCATGACTTCTGGCCCACGGCGGGGGCCGGTGCTGCAAGTAATGTTATAACATATCTGAAAACACCCTCCCCGCACGGACCCCCCATGAAGCCAACCCCGCTTGCCCTCAGTCTCGTTCTGGCCTTTGCTGCCGTGCCCGCCCTGGCGGCCGCGACCGACGCGGCCCCGGCGGCGGATACCGTGGGCGCGCAGCACGAACGGCCGGTGAAGGAGCTGGGTGCCGTCTCGGTTTCCGCAGCACTTGATCAGTCGCGCAATGCGCTTTCTCCCGACACCGGTTCGAGCCAGTACGTGATCGACCAGAAGGCGATCGCACAGCTGCCGCTGGGCGACGCCACGCCGGTGAACCAGGTGCTGCTGCAGGCGCCGGGTGTGGTGCAGGATTCCTACGGCGGCCTGCACGTGCGCGGCGACCACGCCAACCTGCAGTACCGCATCAACGGGGTGATCATTCCCGAGTCGATCTCCGGCTTCGGCCAGACGCTGGACACGCGCACCATCCACACCATCAAGCTGCTCGACGGCGCGCTGCCGGCGCAGTACGGCCTGCGCACCGCGGCCGTGGTGGACATCACTACCCGCAGTGGGCACGAGCTCGGCAACGGCGGCAGCGTGGGCATCACCGGCGGCTCGTTCGGCACGCTCAATCCGAATGCCTCGATCTGGGGCAGCACCGATCGCTGGAGCTGGTTCCTCACCGCCAACACCCTGGAGAACGATGTCGGGGTGGAGAACCCCACTGCCAGCCGCAAGCCGATCCACGACCACACCAACCAGGTCAAGGCGTTCGGCGACATCTCCTACCTGATCAACAACGACACGCGGCTGAGCTTCCTGTTCGGCGCGGCCAACAGCCGCTTCCAGATCCCCAACCATCCCGGCCAGCAGCCCAGCTTCGGCTATCTGGACACCGTGGACTTCAATTCGGCCCTGCTCGACGAGCGCCAGCGCGAGACCACCCGCTTCGGCGTGCTGTCGCTGCAGGGCAAGGCGGGATCGACCGACTACCAGGTGTCGCTGGGCCAGCGCTATTCCAGCCTGAACTTCCTGCCGGACCCGATCGGCGACCTGATGTTCAACGGCGTCGCCTCGACCATCAATCGCAGCAACCGCGCCAGCACGCTGCAGGCCGACTTCGCCACGCCGCTGGGTGATCGCCACACGCTGCGCTATGGCGTGTACGGCAGCTTCGAGCGCGCGCCCAGCAGCAACAGTGCCTACGTGTTCCCGGCCAATACCGACGGCAGCCAGGCCAGCACCACGCCGATCAACATCCTCGACGGTAACCGGCTCACCGCGAAAACCTGGTCGGCCTACGTGCAGGACGAGTGGAGCATCGGCGACAAGCTCACGGTGAACTACGGCCTGCGCGGCGACGAGTACAAGGCGTTCCGCACCGAGAGCCAGCTCAGCCCGCGCCTGGGCGCGGTCTACCAGGCCACCGACTCCACCGTGCTGCATGCCGGCTACTCGCGCTACTTCACGCCGCCGGCGACCGAGGCGATCACCACGGCCAACATCGCCAGGTTCGACGGCACCACCAACGCGCTGCCGGACACCGGCAACAACACGCCGCTGGCCGAGCGCAGCGACTACTTCGACGTCGGCGTCTCGCAGAACGTGGGGCCGAACCTCACGCTGGGCGTGGACGCCTATTACCGCACCGTGCAGCGCCTGCAGGACGAGGGCCAGTTCGGCGCCGCGCTGGTGTACTCCACCTTCAACTACGCCCGCGGCCGCATCAAGGGCGTGGAGTTCACCGCCAACTACGCCAACGGCCCGCTTAGCGCGTATTTCAACCTGTCGGCCAGCCGCGCGATCGGCAACCGCGTGATCACCAGCCAGTACAACTTCGCCGCGGACGACCTGGCCTACGTGGCCAACCACTGGATCTTCCTCGACCACGACCAGGCGTACTCCTCCTCCGGCGGCATCAGCTATGCGCTGGACGAGGGTACCCGCGTGGGCGCCGACTACCTGTTCGGCAGCGGCCTGCGCAAGGACGGCAGCGTGCCGAACGGCGCGTCGCTGCCGGCCTACTTCCAGCTCAACCTGAGCGCGTCGCACGACTTCGAGTTCGAGACCACCGGCACGCTGCACACGCAGCTGGCGCTGATCAACGCGCTGGACCGTTCGTACGAGATCCGCGACGGCAGCGGCATCGGCGTGGGCGCGCCACAGTTCGGCCCGCGCCGCGGCGTGTACCTCACCGTGCAGAAGGATTTCTGATCCCCCCGCTTGCCGCGTCACGACGATGGGCTCTCTCCCGCATGCGTCGTCGTGACGTGGGCAAGCACCTGCGCTCGCCGCAGTGCACGCCACACATCAGTCAGCTGCGGCGCACGGTACCGCCCGCTCCAGCCGCTATCCTTGCGCGCGTTCTCCCCCGAGCGACGAGCGCATGCACAACCGACTTCCCGAACCGTCCGCCGACGAGCGCGCGCATTCCGAGCGCCTGCTCACCCAGCTGCGCGAGCAGATCGCCGCGCACGGGCCGATGCCGTTCGCGCAGTACATGGAGCGCTGCCTGTATGCGCCCGGGCTGGGGTACTACAGCGCTGGCGCAACCAAGTTCGGCGCGGCCGGCGATTTCATCACCGCGCCCGAACTTGGCGAACTGTTCGCGCGCTGCGTGGTGCAGGCGGTGCAGGGAACCCTCGCGCAGTTGGATGACGCGGCCGAGTTCCTCGAGCTCGGCGCCGGCAGTGGCGCCTTCGCCGAAGCCGCCTTGCGCGCCATGCACGAAGCCGGCGCGCTGCCGCGCCGCTACGCCATCCTCGAACCCAGCGCGGACCTGCGCGAGCGTCAGCGAGCCCGCCTCGAGGCCGCGCTACCGCCCGAGGTGGCTGCCCGCGTGCACTGGCTCGACCGGCCGCCGACCGAGCCGTGGCGCGGCGTGCTGTTCGCCAACGAAGTGATCGATGCGCTGCCAGCCACGCGCTTCGCAATCCGCGACAGTGCCGTGTGGGAAGAGTGCGTGGGCGTGGGCGACGATGGCCGCCTGGTGCGCGAGGATCGTCCGGCCGATGCCGCCTTGGTCAACGCCGTGCGCCAGCTCGAACGCGAACTGGGAGCCCCGTTCGACGACGGTTACCGCTCCGAGCTGCTGCCGCAGCTGGCCGCCTGGCTGCAGGCGATCGCCGGCGCGCTGGAAGCCGGGCTGATGCTGTTCGTCGACTACGGCTACACCCGCCGCGAGTTCTACCTGCCCGAGCGCCGCGACGGCACGCTGATGGCGCACTACCGCCACCGCAGCCACGCCGATCCGCTGTACCTGCCGGGCCTCAACGACCTCACCGCCTCGGTGGATTTCAGCGCGCTGGCCGAGGCCGGCGTCCGCGCGGGCTTTGCGCTCGCCAGCTACCTGCCGCAGTCGGCGTTCCTGATCGGCGCCGGCCTGCCGCAGGCGTTCGAGGCGGCCTATGCGAACGCACTGGATGAAGCGGCGCGCTACCGCCTCGCCCAGCAGGTGAAGCGGCTCACCCTGCCCGAGCAGATGGGCGAGCGCTTCCAGGCGATGCTGTTCGCCCGCGGCCTCGATCCGCTGCCACTTCCCGCCGACCTCATCGACGGCGACTACGCCGCACGCCTGTGATCGCTACCACCGATCGCCTGCAGTTCCACCGCACCTGGGTCGCGCTGGGCGTGCTGGTGATGGCGTGGACGCTGTGGATGGCGTTGCGCCCGGACCCGGGCATCACGCTCACCGTGCCGGACGGCGACAAGCTGCTGCACGCGTTCGCCTTCACCTGCCTGATGGGCTGGTGGGGCAACGTCTACGCCGATCGCCGCCGCCGCGTCGGCGCCGCGCTGGTCTGCCTGGCCTTCGGCGTGTTCATCGAGTTCGCGCAGTGGCTCGATCCACCGCGCGATGCCGATCCGTTCGACGTGCTTGCCGACGCGGCGGGCATCGCGCTGGCCGGGTTGCTGCTGCGCACGCCGCTTGCCCGGGTGCTGGCGAGCGGCGAGGCGTGGTTACGGCGTCGGCGCGGCGGCTGAGCTGGCCGGCGCGGGCGCCGCGCTGCTGGTGGCCGCTGCCGGCGCCGGCTCGGCAGGATTCACCGGCGTGGCGTCCTCCGGCCGGCGCGCCAGTTCGCCGTGCTTGAACAGGTTCGCGGCCACCTGGTAGTAGGCGATCGCATCGTTCACCAGCGCGTCGTTCACCGGCGAGGCGGGCTTGGCGTCGCCCGTGTCGAAGTCGGGAATCAGCTGCTCCATCTTGCGGCCCGGCTCCAGCGCGGTGAGCACGTTGTGGCGCAGGTAGCCGAGCTTCTCGTAGGTAGCCGGGAACGCGCGCTCGCGGCCGGGTTCGAGCTGGAACACGTCGTAGCCGAAGAAGCGGCTGCGGTAGCTGAAGTGCAGCAGGCCGAGCAGGGTCGGCGGGATGTCGATCTGCGCGGTGAGGCGCTCGACCTTGCGTGGCGCGATGTGCGCCGGCGCGTAGATCCACAGCGGGATGTGGTAGCGGTTGATCGGGATGCTGGACTTGCCCGCACTGGCCGCGTCGTGGTCGGCGGTGATCACGAACACGGTGTCGTTGAAGTACGGCTTGTTCTTCGCACGTTTCAGGAAGTCGCCGATCGACCAGTCGGTGTACGCCACCGCGCCCGCGCGCGAGCCCTGCGGGAACTTCACCCGGCCTTCGGGGAAGGTGTACGGGCGATGGTTGGAGGTGGTCATGATGTGCAGGAAGAACGGCTTGCCCTGTGCATGCGCCTGGTCCATTTGCGCCAGCGCCATGGTGAACAGGTCTTCGTCGGACACGCCCCACACGTTCTCGTGGTGGATGGTGGCGTCCTTGGGGAAATCCTTGCGGTCGACCGCCTGGTAGCCGTTGTGGCTGAAGAAGTAGTTCATGTTGTCGAAGTAGCCGTAGCCACCGTAGACGAACTCCGACACGTAGCCGCGATCGTTGAAGATGTCCGCCAGCGAGAACAGGTTTTCGTTGTTCTTCATCTTGATCACCGAGTCGCCCGGCGTCGGCGGCACCGACAGCGACAGCGCCTCGAGCCCGCGCACGGTGCGCGTGCCGTTGGCGTAGGCGTTCTCGAAGAACAGGCTGTTCTCGGACAGTGCATCCAGCTGCGGGGTGAGGCCTTCCTTGTTGCCGAACACGCTCAGGTAGTCGGCCGAGAGGCTTTCCACGCTGATAAGCACCACGTTGAGATGCTGCTCCGGGCCGACGTTGCGAATGGCGCGGGTGAGGTCGTGCGGGTTGTCGGTGAGGTAGGTCGCTTCGGGCGTCTTCAACAGCTCGCGCACGCGGGTGTATGCCTCGGTTTCCGGCAGGGTGCGGTAGAACTTGGCGTAGTCGAGGTGGCTGGAGCGGAATGCGGCGAAGAACTGGAAGATGCCGTTGCCGGCCAGCTCGTTGACGTAGTTGTTGTCGGTGCGGTCCTTCATGTCGGCAGTGACGAGTGCCGTGACCAGCACGCTCAGCGCCAGCCACACGGCGGCGAGCACGCTGCGTGCGCCGAACCCGCTGCCGCCGTCGTTGCTGCGCAGGCGCCGGCGGGTGAGCCACACCAGCAGCACCGATACCCCCGCCAGCAGCGCCAGCCAGGTACCGATCGGATACGACTCGCGGATGTTGCCGATCACCTCGGTGGTGTAGACGAGGTAGTCCACCGCGATGAAGTTGAAGCGCACGCCGAACTCCTGCCAGAACACCAGCTCGGAGGCGGCCACGAACAGCAGGCCGAACAGCAGCGCCAGGCACAGCCCGTACAGGTAGCCGCGGCCGCTGCGGCGGTTGTACGCCAGCGCGGGCAGCGGCAGCAGGTAGATCACCACGATCGCCAGCGGCCACACCTCGTGCAGGCTGGCCTTCCAGATCAGGTGCAGCACGCCCCAGCACAGCGCGAAGCCGGCCAGCAGCGCGCCGATCCATGCCAGCCAGCGGCCGGGCGTGCGCACCAGCGGCCGGTCGGTGGGCACGATCCACAGGAACAGCACCAGCGGCCAGGCCACGTAGACGAAGGTGAGCAGGTCCGAGACAGCACCAACGCCGAAGGCGTACAGGTAATTGAGCGGGTTCGGCGACACACCGCTGCCGGTCATCACCAGCAGGGCGATGCGTGTGACCACGCCGATCAGCAGATAGGCGCCGGCCAGCCAGCCGAGGGGGCGCAGCCGCTGGCGCAGCGGCGAGGGCGAACGGAAGCTCAGGGACACGGGCGACTCCGGCAGATCAGGGTGCGGCTGCCGAAGGCGCCGCGGGAAAGGGCTAGATGCTAGCGAGTTTCACGTTAGCAATGGCTTGGACGCGGGCCGCCTCCATCGCGGCGCCGACCGCCGGACCCGTGAGTCCGTCGGCAATGAACGGCGCCGCCTGCACCGCCGCGGCTGCCGCGCAGGCGCGGCGCAGGTAGTCGGCGGGCGGATAGTCGTCTTCGGCGTGGCCGAGCCGGCCGCGCTTGTCGGCCCAGCAGGCAACCAGGAACGTGTCCAGCCGCGCCGGCCGGCGCAGCGCGTCCAGCGCGCTCAGCAGTTTCATCACGGTAGCCGGCTTGAGCTCCAGCGCGCGGTGCGCGTTGAGGTGCTCGCGGCACACCAGCTCGGCCAGCGCCGCATGCTCGGTGGGCACCTTGAGCCGCGCCGACAGCACGCGCACGCGCGGCACGCCGGCATGCTCGTGGCCGATGTGGCGCGGCAGCGCGTCGGTCGGCGTCAGTGCCTTGCCGAGGTCGTGGCACAGCGCGCAGTAGCCCACCAGGTCGTCGCCTGGCGCGATCGCCGCGGCGGCGTCCAGCACCAGCTCCATGTGCGTGCCGGTGTCGATCTCGGGATGGAACTCGGCGCGCTGCGGCACGCCGTACAGCGCGTCGATCTCGGGAAACAGCACGGCCAGCGCGCCGCTCTCGCGCAGCACGCGCAGGAACGCCGAGGGCTGCGCCTCGGCCAACGCCTTGCGCGTCTCGGCCCACACGCGCTCGGGCACCAGGTGATCCACCTCGCCGTCGGCCACCATCTGCCGCATCAGCGCCATCGTCTCCGGCGCCACGGTGAAGCCCAGCGGTGCGAAGCGCGCGGCGAAGCGCGCCACGCGCAGCAGGCGCACCGGATCCTCCACGAACGCCGGCGACACGTGCCGCAGCACGCGGGCTTCGAGATCGCGCACGCCGCCGTAGGGGTCGACCAGCGCGCCGGCTTCGTCCTGCGCGATGGCGTTGATGGTGAGATCGCGCCGCGCGAGGTCCTCTTCCAGCGTCACCTCCGGTTCGGCGTGGAAGGCGAAGCCGTGGTAGCCGCGCCCGGTCTTGCGCTCGGTGCGGGCCAGCGCGTACTCCTCGCCGGTCTGCGGGTGCAGGAACACCGGGAAATCCTTGCCCACCGGGCGATAGCCCAGCGCCAGCAGCTCGTCCGGACGCGCGCCGACCACCACGTGGTCGCGGTCCACCACGGAGCGGCCGAGCAGGTGATCGCGGACGGCGCCGCCGACGAGGTAGGAGGTGTGCATGCGTACATTCTGCCACGTGCACTTTCACGTCCCCGCCACGGCAGGGGCTCCGGTGCGGCGCTATGCTCGAACGGGTCGGTCACCACCAAGGGGTATCCCGCGATGATCCGCCCGCTCCGTTCCCTGCTCGCCACGACGCTCTTCGGTGTCGCTGCCGCCGCCTCCGCCGCCACCACCACCGCCGCCGATCCGGGGCGCACGCGCGCCTACATCGACCACGCCTGGAGCACGCTCACCCGCGCCACCGACGACTGCGCCTCGCTGGTCGATCCGAAGGTTGCCACCACGCCGGTGCTGTACCTGCCGGCAGACGTGCCGATGCCGGCCGCACTCACCGCCACGCAGCAGCGCTGCGCGGTCGACGTGCGTCGCCTGCCGGCGGTGGTCACCGCGCTGGGCCAGATCGATGCGCGCACGCTGCCGGCGCAAGGCCTGCTCTATCTGCCGCATCCCTACGTGGTGCCGGGCGGCATGTTCAACGAGATGTACGGCTGGGACAGCTACTTCATCGTGCTGGGCCTGGTCGCCGACCATCGCGAAGACCTCGCGCGCGGCATGGTGGAAAACTTTCTCTACGAGATCGACCACTACGGCGGCGTGCTCAACGCGAACCGCAGCTATTACTTCAGCCGCTCGCAGCCGCCGTTCCTGACGGCGATGATGCGTGCGGTGCTGGACGATCCGGCCAGCTTCGCCGATGCCGACGCCGCGGCGCGGTGGCTGCGCGCGGCCTATCCGCTGGCGGTGAAGGATCACGCGATCTGGACCAGCGCCGCCCATCGCGCCGGCGATACCGGACTGGCCCGCTACATGGATCTGGGCACCGGCCCGGTGCTGGAGCATCGCAACGCCGATTACCTGAAGGGCGTGATCCGCTATCTCGAGCACCATCCGGCGAAGAACCGCGGCTATCTGGTGAAGGCCGGCGAGCATCCCGATGCCGCCGAGGCGGCAAGGCTCAAGATCTCCAGCTGCGACCTCGCCGCCTCGCGCGTGTGCGCCGACGCCTGGGCCGATGGCTACCGGCTCAGCGCCGATTACTACGCCGGCGATCGCGCCATGCGCGAGTCGGGCTTTGACACCAACTTCCACTTCGGCCCCTACGGCGCCGCCACCCACCATTACGCCGCGGTCGGCCTGAACAGCCTGCTGTACCGCTACGAACGCGATCTGCATGACTTCGCGCTGCTGCTGGGCAAGCCGGACGAGGCAGCGCAGTGGGCAAAGCAGGCCGACGCCCGCAAGGCCGCCATCAACAAGTACCTGTGGCGTGCTGACCGCGGCCTGTTCATGGACTACGACACCACCACCGGCACGCCCGCCGACGATCCTTATCTCACCACGTTCTATCCGCTGTGGGCGGGCCTGGCCACGCCCGACCAGGCCCGGGCGGTGCGTGACCATCTGGCGTTGTTCGAGCGCAAGGGTGGGCTGGCGATGAGCACCGACGCCAGCGGCGCGCAGTGGGACGAGCCGTTCGGCTGGGCACCGACCAACTGGCTCGCGGTGAAGGGGCTGGACGACTACGGCTTCCACGCGGACGCGCGCCGGCTCGCGACAAAGTTCAGGGGTACCGTCGACCGCAGCCTTGCCGCCGACGGCACCATCCGCGAGAAGTACAACATGGCCAGCGGCAATGCCGACGTCACCATCACCGCCGGTTATACCGACAACGTGATCGGCTTCGGCTGGACCAACGGCGTCTATCTCAAGCTCGGCGAACTGCTGTCGGCACCGGCGCCCGCCGCGACCGATGCCGGTGGGCGCACCGAGACCGCGCCGCACTGAGGCACGGCGCGCCTACCGGCGCTGCCGACGCCGCCGCGAGTGCGGGCGTCGGCGCCGCGGCGAACGCTCAGCGGCGCAGGGTGCGCGCGCGATCGAGCCGGCGCTGGCGCGGCAGGCCGTCGATCAGCCGACCGAGCCACGGCGTGAACGGCTGCGGCACGATCCCCAGCGCCGCGTAGCCGTCGACCTTGCCGACCGAATCGGTGCGCAGCGAGCGGAAATTGTCGAGCGAAAACGGCTTGCCGGGCAGCAGCTCCGCGAACTGCGCCTGCAACCGGCCCAGCCCGTCCGGCAGCGGCACGATCCGCGTACGCAGGCCGGCGGCATCGCGGATGGCGGTGACGATCTCGCCCAGCGTCAGCACCTGCGGGCCGTACAGCTCGAAGCTGCGGTTGAGCGACAGGGCATCATCCGCCACGCAGCGAGCGATCGCCTCGGCCACGTCGCCGACAAAGGTCGGCGCCAGCCGCGACGGCACCCGTGCCAGCGGCAACACCGGCGTGAGCCGAAGAATCCGCACGAAGCGCGTCACCAGGCCATCGCCTTCGCCGAAGATCACGCTGGGCTGGTACAGCGTCCAGCCCAGCCCCGAGCCGCGCACCAGCTCCTCCGCTTCGCCGCGGGTCTTCAGGTACTGGCTCAGGCCCTGGCCGGCCTTGAGCGAACTCATCTGGTGCAGTCGGGTGACGCCGGTATCGCGGCACGCCGCGATCAGCTGCCGGGTCAGCTCCACATGCACGCGCTGAAATGTCTGGCGGCCGGAAGGATTGAGTATGCCGATCAGGTTGATCACCGCATCCGCACCGGCCACCGCCTCGCGCAGCTGGGACGAGTCGTGCACATCGCAGTTGCGCAGGCGCACGCCGGGGATCACGCCAATGTGCCGGTGCTTCTCGCAGTTGCGGGTGAGCACGGTGAGCTGGTGGCCGTCGCGCGCGAGCCGGCTGAGCAGGTGGCCGCCGACGAAGCCGGTGCCACCGAGGATGACGAGACGCAGAGCGTTCATGGGTGCAGTGATCTCACGCGGTCAGGAGGAGGTGGAGACGCTGGAAGCCGGTACGCGCTCGGCCGATGCCGCTGCTGTCGCAGGACAGCTGATCGCCTTGCGCGCGGCGCCGGGTGCCGGTGGGGCATACGTCGCACCGATCGGCGGCATGCGCGCGTCCAGCGGCACCGCGCGGCCGGACATGCGCCAGTCGTAGATCACGCTGAAGGCCATCACACGGGCCACGTACTCGCGCGTTTCCTTGTACGGAATGGTGGCCGTAAAGACATCCGGTGGCAGCGTGCCGCGTTCGGCCAGCCACTGGTCGACCTTGATCGGCCCGGCGTTGTACGCGGCACTCGCCAGCCACGGTGCCCCATTGAAGCGCGCGGCCATCTGCGCCAGGTAGCGCGTGCCCAGCGCCACGTTCACGGCCGGGTCGTACAGCGAGTCGCCGCCGTTCCACGGCAGCTGGTAGCTCCTGGCCACCTGGGCGGCAGTGGCCGGCAGCAGCTGCATCAGCCCGCGCGCATCCGCGCCGGAGTGGGCGTCACTCATCCAGGCGCTCTCGGCGCGGGCGATGGCATACGCCCAGGCCGGATCGATGCCGGCCTGCTCGGCCTGCGGTACCACGCCGTCCTGGCTGGCCAGGGGAAAGCGCTGTTCGTACAGGCGCAGCATGTCTCCGCTGGAGAAAGTGAACACGGCGCGGTCGTACCAGCCGCGCTGGTAGGCCAGCAGCGCCGCCTCGCGCTGGGTCGCCGGATCGGTGCCCCGCAGCGCCTGGGCCCATTCGCGCCTCGCCTCGCGCGGCATCCCCACGGCGTACAGCTCGAACGCGCGCTGCAGGCCGATGTTGGCCAGCAGCGACTGCGCGCGGGCCGCGTCATCGTCCAGGCTGAGCGGGCACAGCGTGTACGGAGCGTCGGCGCGGTCGGCAGCCAGAAAACCGAAGTAGGTCGGCTGCTGCGCCAGCGCCGCGAACAGGGGCTGGGCCTGTGCTGGCTTGCCCAGCTCGGCCAGCGCGCGGGCACGGAAATACTGCCACTCCCCATCCGCCTGCTGGGCCGGGCTCAGGGCGTCGATCGCCTTCAGCACCGCCGGCCAGTTCTGCGCCGCCAGTGCCACGCGCACGCGCCATTCGCGGGTGGCGTCGCTCTGTGCATCCGGCGGCAGCTGGCTCAGCCGCTGCAGTGCGTTGTCGTCGAAGTCGGTGGCGTGGAACAGCGCCAGCGCGTTGAGCACGTCGTTGCGCTGCGCGTCGCTGAAGCTGAAGCGGTGGCGCAGCGTCAGCCACGCGGCGTCCGCCGCGCCGGACTGGCGCCGCGCCAGTCGTTGCAGGGCCAGTGCAGCGGCCTGCCGATGCCGCGGCGTGTCCGGCCAGTGGTCGGCATCGGCCACCGCGGCGGCCGGGTCGCGCAGCGCCTGCGCCAGCCGTGCGCCCGCCGCGGCCTGTTCGTCCGGCAGCCAGCCGGCCAGTGCGGCCACGGTGCCGCCGGCCCCGGCATAGAGCGCGCGATCGATCCGTGCCCACAGCCGGTCTGTGGTCAGCAGTCCCTGAGCGCGTGCCTGCGCCAGCACCGGATCGCACGCGCCGGGCAATGACGGGCGGTGCCAGAGCGCGTCCAGGTCGCGCTGGAAATCCAGCGTCTCGCCCCGTGCCATCCGCGCCTGCAGTGCATCGCAGGCAAGCGCATCGCCGAGTCCGTCCTGGTAGAGCGCGAGGAAATCGTTCCAGTCCTGCCGACGGGCCAGCTCGCCGAGGAACGCGCGGCGCAGGTCGTTGGCGGGAATCTGCCCGGGATAGCGCGCCAGATAGTCGCTCACCGCGGCGGTGTCGAGTGTGGCCAGGTCGTGCTCCAGCGCGGCCGCCGGCAGGTAGGGATAGAGCACGTACGATTCCAGCCCCTTCGCCTGCGCCTTCCAGGCGGCGTCGCCCCGCTGTGCGCTGGCGTAGGCGGTGGTGAAGGCGGCGCGCTGCGCCTCGGTGCCCGCCGCGGCGCGCACTATTCCGGGCGCCACCAGCAGCAGCGCAAACGCGCAGGCAAGGCGCAGAAACGAGCGGTCGGTGCGGTGGGGGAGTGGGGCAAAAGCGGGCATCGTGCCTCCTGCGTGGACCAGCGCGCAGTGTAACGGAAGGGTCTGTGCACGCCCTGCCGAGAGCCGGCGGCAGCGCGACGCAGCGGCGGCCGGGGCGTCGCGGTCGCCGCGTCGCCGGCCGCTGATAAACTGCCGCGCTGCCACTCACGGGATCCTCATGACGCCTGCTGCCCTGCCTTCCTCGCGACCGCACTGGCCGATCTGGCTCGGGTTGATCCTCGCCGCCTTCGGCGGGCTGGGGTGGTGGTGGCTGGCGGGGCGTCCGGTGGCGCTGCCGGATGCGCCCTCGAGCCGCATCGCCTGCGTGTCCTATGCGCCGTACCGCCTCGCGGGCCAGACGCCTTACGATCCGGCCACTTTCATACCGCCCGGGCAGATCGACGCCGACCTGCGCGCGCTGTCGCGCCGCTTCGACTGCGTGCGCACCTATTCGCAGGGCCAGGGTCTGGATGCCGTGCCGGCGATCGCCGGGCGCTACGGCATGAAAGTGTTGATGGGCGTGTGGATCGGCCGCGACGCGGCCGCGAACGCGCGCGAGATCGCCCTCGCCACGGCCACCGCACGGGCGCATCCGCAGGTGCTGCGCGGCGTGATCGTGGGCAACGAGGTATTGCTGCGCGGTGAGCAGTCGCCCGCGGCGCTGGCCGGCTACCTGCGCCAGGCGCGTGCGGCGCTGCCGCCGGCGGTGCCGATCACCTACGCCGACGTGTGGGAGTTCTGGCTGCGCCATCCCGAGCTGGCTGGGTCGGTCGACTACATCACCGTGCACGTGCTGCCGTACTGGGAAGACGATCCGGTGCCGCCGGCGCGCGCCGTGCAGCACGTGGCAGATGTCTATGCGCGGGTGCGCGCGGCGTTTCCCGGCAAGCCGGTGATGATCGGCGAGACCGGCTGGCCCAGCGCCGGCCGGCCGCGCCAGGGTGCCACCGCGAGTCTGGTGAACGAGGCCCGCTACCTGCGCGAGTTCCTGCGCTACGCCGCTACAGCGCGCATTCCGTACAACGTGATCGAGGCGTTCGACCAGGGCTGGAAGCGCGCGCAGGAGGGCACGGTAGGTGGCTACTGGGGCATCTTCGACGCCGATGCGCAGCCGAAATTCCCGATGGAGGGCCCGGTGACGGAAATTCCGCGCTGGTGGCTGGGCTGGCTGGCGGCGGCACTGGGCGCGCTGGTGTTCGTGCTGGCGGCACGCGTGCATGGGCGTCGCGCGCGCGCGGCACTGGGCCTGGCCGGCATCGCCAGCGGCACCGCGCTGGCCTGGCAGGTGCGGCAGATGCTGTACGCCTGCGGACCCTGGTGGGAGTGGGTGCTGAGCGGGGCCGCCTGCCTGGCCGCGCTGCTTACTGCCTTGTCGCTGTCGCGCGTGCTGGCTGCGGCGCTGCAGGGCCGGACGGTCGCTCCGCCATCGCGTCGCCTCCGCTTCGGCTGGCTGCTGGTGCTGGCCTACGAGGGGCTGCTGCTGGTGTTCGATGGCCGTTACCGCGACTTTCCGCTGGGCCTGTTCGCGCTGCCGGCAGTGGGCTATGCGCTGGTCGCGATGCTCGGCCGGGCATGGCCCGGCGAACGCCGCCGCGAGGAGACCTTTCTCGCCGTGGTGGTGCCGCTGCTTGCGGCCATCGTGCTCGCACAGGAGCTGGCGATCAGCCCGGTGGCGTGGCTATGGCTGGGCCTGAACATGCTCGCGGGTTTCGCTGTGCTGTGGCCGGCTGCCCACCAGCAGCACCGCGCCGAGCAGTAGCGCGAGAGCGCCGGACTGGTAGCAGTAGAGCTCCAGCGCCACGGCACCCAGTGCCGCAGCAAGGGCGGCGCTCCAGCGTCGGCGGTGCGCCAGTGCAAGCGCGGTAGCGGCCAGCGCGGCGTAGCCGAAGGCATTGCTCAGGAACCCTGCCACCACCAGCGTGCGCGCGCTGCACCAGCCGGAAGCGGTGACCGCCATGGCGCAGCGATCAGCAAACGCGGGCGGCTCGACCAGCTGGTAACGCACCAGCGCCGCTGCGGCGCCCGCCAGCAGCACACCCGTCCACGCCAGCGCCATCGACCCGCGGCCCCGATCGCTCACCGGCGCACCTTGTGCAGGCGGGGAGCGATATGCGCCGGCATGCGGATCTCCGCCGCCAGCGGCAGGTGATCGGAAAACGCCTGCGGCAACGTCCAAGTGCGGTCGAGCCGGATGTCGGCCGAGGTAAGGATGTGGTCCAGCGCGCGCTTGGGCTTCCAGCTGGGAAAGGTCGGCGTGGGCTGCTCCGGCGGCTGCAGCCGGCACTTGGCGAACAGGTGCTCCATCTCCGCGCTGTGCGCTTCGGTGTTGAGATCGCCCATCAGCACCGCGTGCGGATAATCCGACAGCAGCTCGCCGATGAAGGCCAGTTGCCTGGCGCGTGCGGGCGCGCTGAGCGAGAGGTGGGCGATCATCACCGCCAGTGCATCCTCGCCCTCGCCGAACCGGGCCAGCAGCGCACCGCGCCCGGGGATGCGGCTGGGCAGCGGATAGTCGAACACGCTGTGCGGCTCGAGTCGGCTGATCAGCCCGTTCGCCGAGTGGGCCAGGCGGGCCATCGGACGATTCGGCTGGTGGCTCCAGAACGGCATGCCCGAGGTTTCGGCCAGGTAGCGCGTCTGGTTGAGGAAGCCCGAGCGCAGGCTGCCCGCATCGGCCTCCTGCAGGCCCACCACGTCGAACTGCGGCAGCAGCTCGGCGAGGCGGTCGAGGTTGTCCATCTTGCTGCGCCCGGGCAGCACGCCGTGCAGGCTGCGCGTCACGTACTCGTGGTAACGCTGGACGCTGCCGCCGGCGAGGATGTTGCAACTCAGCAGCCGCAGGCGGCGTTCGGCGGCGGGGGCGGGGGCGGCGCTGGAGGAACTCATGTCAGGACGATGCGCGGAGGCGGAGGCGCCGAGCATGCGCGCGATCGTGTGAACATCGCTGCAGCTTCGCCCGCCCCGCCTGCCAGGGCGCTTACTTGGCGCCGAGCTCGCGCTTGGCCAGCCACTGGGTCATCGCCGAGAGCTGCTCGAAGTTGTGCACTTCGCCGCTGCGGTACTTGCCGTTGACCACGATGGTGGGGGTGCCCGTGACGCCCCACTTCTGGATCAGCGCCAGGTCGCTCTTCATCTGCGCGGTGACCTCGTCGGAGGTGGCGATGCGCATGAACTCGTCGCGGTTGACGCCCTGACGGGCGTAGAAGTCGGCCAGCTCGTCGAGCGTGTTCAACGGGTAGTTCTGCTCGAACTTCTCGCGGAACAGCTCCAGGTGCGTGCGCTCGACCACGCCGAGCTTCTTGGCGGCATAGAACGCCCGCGCGTACGGCAACCATTCGGCGCTGAACGGTGCAGGCACCAGCTTGAATTCCACGCCCTTGGGCAGCGCGGCCCGCAGCTTCTCCGCGGTGGGCGCGAAGTGGGCGCAGTGCACGCAGCCATAGGAGAACACCTCGACCACTTCCACCTTTCCGGCGGCGCTGTAGCGCTGCGCGGGCGCCGGCAGGGTGACGTACTCGCTGCCCTCGGTGTACGGCGCCGACGGGTCGGCACCGGCGCCGGCGGAACAGGCGCTGGCGAGGATCAGACCGCCGACGAGGGCGAACAGACGCAGGCGGGACAAATGCTTGAGCATGGGGCGACTCCGCAGGAAATGCAGGAAGAAAAGACCGCGCGGCGAGGGGAAGGTGCCGCGGGAACCGCTCACTTGCCGGCGGCTTCCTTGGCGACCAGATACTGGGCCAGCTCGACCATCTGCGCATAGCCGCCGGCGCTGGGGCCGTCGAAGCGGTACTTGCCGTCGATCACGATGGTCGGCGTGCCTTCCACGCCATACGCCTTCACCAGTTCGTTCGAGCGCTTGACCTGGGTGTTGATGCTGAAGGAGTTGGCCACCGCCACGAACTCCTTCGGATCGACGCCGAACTTCGCGTAGACCTTGGCGGCGTCCTCGATGGTGGGCAGGTCCGACATCGGCTTCAGGCCCTGCTGGTCGGCACGCATCGAGCTCAGCTCGCGGCTCTTCCAGACCGCGTCATAGATGGCGTCGTTGGCCTTTTCGGCCACGCCCAGGGCCTGCGCGGTGAGATAGGCGCGCTGGAACATCGGAAAGTTCTCCTGCGGCATGAACGATACCGGCAGGTAGGCCATCACCGCGTTCGACGGCAGACTCGTGGCCAGCTTGTTCACCAGCGGATGGAAGTTGTTGCACGACGGGCAGGCGTAGGAGAACACTTCGGTCACTTCGATCTTGTCGGTGTTGGTGACCTTCGGCTGGGCCGGATCGATGCGGAAGTAGTTCTTGCCTTCCACCCACTTCGGATCCTCAACGAACGCCGCGGCATCGGTCGACCCGGTCCCAGCGCCGGCGTCCGTGCCGGTGGCCGCAGGCACGGCGGCCGTGGTGCTGGCGGAAGCCGCTGCCGCGGTGCCGGCCACCGTGGTCGGCGCAGCCGGAGCCGGGGCCGGCGTGGTTGTCGCCGTGGTGGCCGGCGCCGGCGTCGCGCTGGGCGCCGCACTGCTGTCGTGGCCCTGACTGCAAGCGGCCAGGGCGAACACGGCGAAACACAGGATCGGCAGACGCTTCAGCATGGGGAGTTCCTCGAGATCACGGGCGGGGAGGATCGACGGGGCGCACAACGACAACGCCGACCCTGCGGTCGGCGTGTGCGTGTCGATCAGGGCGCGGCGGTGTCGCCGCTGTCGGCCGAATGCAGGCCTTCGATGTAGCTCGCCAGAGCGGTGATGTCCTTGGTATCGAGCTTCTTGGCGATCGCCGGCATGATCTGCGCGTGGGCGTCGTCGCCCCACACCGTGCCGTCGTGCCAGGCCTTCAGCGTCGCCTCCACGTACTGGGCATGCTGCCCGGCAAGCTGCGGATACACCGCGCCGGGATTGCCGCGGCCGTCGGTGAGGTGGCAGGCCATGCACGCCGGAATGCCGCGCGCGGCGTCACCCTCGCGGTAGAGCTGCTGGCCGAGTTCGACCAGCGCCTCGTCCGCCACGCCGGGACGCGACACCTTGGTGGAAAAGTACGCGCCGATGTCGTGCATGTCCTGCTCGGACAGCGGGGCGGCCATGCCCATCATGATCGCGTTCTGGCGCTTGGCGCTCTTGAAGTTGGTCAGCTGGCGGGCGATGTACGACTCGTGCTGGCCGGCGAGCTTGGGATACTGCGGGTCGCTGGAGTTGCCATCCAGGCCGTGGCAGGCGCCGCATACGGCTGCCTTGCCCTGGCCGACGCTGGCGTCGCCGGGCTTGACCGCCATGCTGGCGCCCTCGATCGGTGCCGCTACCGGTGCCGCTGCCGCGGTCGCGGCGGCGGCGGGCGCCGCGCTGGTCGCTGCAGCCGGCTTGGCTTCCTGTGCCGTCACGGCGCTGGCGGACAGCGCGAAGGTGAGGGCGATCGCTGCCCCAAGCACAGCGTGCCGAAAATCGGCGGGCCGAAAACTCATACACTTGTCTCCTGAAAGACTGCAGATACTGCCGCCAACCCGGCCACGCGGCGTGCGTTGGGCAGAAACCTCAGAATTATCGCCGTGCCACCCTACCCGGTCAAACCATTCCCATGTCGTCCAATCCGCTTCAGGGCGCGCAGTTCGTGCTCGCCGCCCACCGCATCAGCCAGCTTCCCGCCGACCAGGGCGCCGAGGTGGCTTTTGCCGGTCGATCCAACGCGGGCAAGTCCAGCGCGCTCAACGCGCTCACCGGACATCGCGGACTGGCGCGCACCTCCAAGACGCCCGGACGCACCCAGCAGATGGTCGCGTTTTCGCTGCCCCCGTTGGCGCAGGGCGACGATCTGCCGCCGCTGGATGTGCGGCTGATCGACCTGCCCGGCTACGGCTACGCCAAGGTGCCGGTGGATCTGCGCGAACACTGGAAGAAGGAGATCGACGCTTATCTGCACCAGCGACGCAGTCTGCGCGGCGTGGTGCTGATCGCCGACATCCGCCATCCGCTGAAAGAGTTCGACCGGATGATGCTGGACTTCTGCTTCGCCACCGCGCTGCCGTGCCACCTGCTGCTGACCAAGGCCGACAAGCTCTCGCGCAATCAGGCGATCCAGGCGATGGCGGCGATGCGTCGCGAGTTCGATGCCGCCGAGCGCCAGGCCACGGTGCAGGTGTTCTCCTCCAGCGCGCCGACCGGCGTGGACGAGGCGCGCGCGAAGGTGATCGAGCTGCTGCGCCGCCCCCGCGAAGGCTGACCCCGCGCTGCGACATCGTGCCGCCGCTCAGGCGGCGGCGACTGCCTGCATGAACACCGCGCACAACATTTCCATGCCGGCGCGATCGTCTTCGTCGAAGCGCGCCACCCGCGGGCTGTCCACGTCCCACACGCCCAGCAGCGAGCCGTCGGCCTTCACCAGCGGCACCACGATCTCCGACGCCGATGCCGCATCGCAGGCAATGTGCCCATCGAACGCGTGCACGTCGTGCACCAGCTGCGTCTGTCGGCTTTGTGCCGCCGTGCCGCAGACGCCGCGCCCGAGCGCGATGCGGATGCACGCTGGCTTGCCCTGGAACGGGCCGACCACCAGCTCGGTGCCGTCGTAGAGGTAGAAGCCGGCCCAGTTCAGGTCGGCCAGGCTGTGGAACAGCAGGGCGCTGAAATTGGCTGCGTTGGCGATCAGGTCACGCTCGCCGTCCATCAGCCCGCGCGCCTGCTGGGCCAGCTCTTCGTACTGCTCGCGCTTGCTGGCGGCGGCGCTGGTGCGGAGTTCGAACATGCGATGGGATCCGTCGGCAAAGTCCGTATTATGCGCCGCGACCCCTTTCGCGAGGCACCCATGCACTTGGCCATCGACTCGACCCGGTGGGCGTCTTGACGCGCCCGGCGGTGTTCATCGCCGGCACCGACACCGGCATCGGCAAGACCCACGCGGCCTGCGCGCTGCTGCACGCGCTGCGGCAGGCCGGGCGTGACGCGGCCGGCATGAAACCGGTCGCCAGCGGCTGCATCGAAACGCCGGACGGTCTGCGCAACGACGATGCGCTGGCGTTGCAGGCGGCAGGGCCGGCGGGCCTCGCCTATGCGGCGATCAATCCGGTCAGCCTGCGCGAGCCGCTGTCGCCGCACCTGGCGGCAGCGCGTGATGGCGTCACGATCACGCTGCCGCCGCTCACCCGCGCGTTCGAGGCGCTGGGCGCCGCGCATACCACGGTGGTGGTGGAAGGCGTGGGCGGCTGGATGGTGCCGCTGGCGCCCGGGCTGCTGGCCTCGGAGCTGGTGCAGGCGTGGCGTCTGCCGGTGATCATGGTGGTGGGGCTGCGGCTGGGCTGCATCAACCACGCGTTGCTGAGCGCGCGGGCCATTCTTGCCGACGGCTGCGAGCTGCTGGGCTGGATCGGCAACCGCATCGACCCGGCAATGGACGCCGTGGACGACAACCTGGCCACGCTCCGCGCGCTGCTGCCGGCGCCGTGCCTGGGCGTGCTGGCGCACGGCGTGGCGCCCGACCGTGCGGCGGCACAGCTGGCCGGGGCGCTGGGCGCGATGGGCTGATCTTCACATTCACGTACACCCCGGCAATGCTTTGATGCCGCGCCCGCCATTGCGCGGAAGCTCATGGAACACCGAGGAGCCCGCATGCCCAGCCGCAATCATTACTACCTGACCATCGACGACCTGGCCGCAGCGCGTGGCCCGGTGCCGGACCTCAGCTACGACGGCGCCGGTCCCAACGACTTCGCCGCGGCGCTGCAGGAGGCTCTGCGCAGCCCGATCCTGTTCGATCGCTGGAAGGCGATGCAGGAAGATCCCGACGGCGTCGATCCGGCAATGGGCGTCACCGACGCCACGGCCGCGGTCAGTGCGCGGGTCAGCGACCTGCACATCGACGTCGACCTGATCACCAGCCTGCCGATGAGCATCGTGCGGCACCGGCTGAACCTGCTGATCGGCAACCACTGGAAACTTCACGACATGCGCGCCGCCTGAGCGGTTGCGCAGCGCCGCTTGGAACCGCCCCCCTGGAATGGTTAGAGTCGTGGATTACCGACCTCATGCGCCCGTCAGCCGGGCGCGCCATCCGGGAATCCAAGCATGCTTCGTCTCCGCACCCTCGTGATTGCCACCTCGATCGCTCTTGCCGCCTGCTCCCAGGGCGATGATGCTGCCAAGAAGGCCGCTACCCCCGCCACGCCGACCACGGCTGCGCCAGCCGCCGCCGGCAGCATCGCCAGTGCCCCGTTCAGTGCGTCCAACCCGTTCGCCCAGGCCAGCGCGCTCGACTACCAGGCGCCGCCGTTCGACAAGATCACCGACGCCGACTACCAGCCGGCGATCGAGGAGGGCATGCGCCAGCACCTGGCCGAGATCGAGGCGATTGCCGACAACCCCGAGCCGGCCACCTTCGAGAACACGTTCGTGGCGATGGAAAAGTCCGGCGCCATGCTGCGGCGGGTGATGGCGGTGTTCGACGCGGTCACCGGCGCCAACACCAACGATACGTTGCAGAAGGTGCAGGAAGAGGAGGCGCCCAAGCTGGCCGCGCATCGCGACGCGATCTACCTCAACAGCAAGCTGTTCGCGCGTGTGCAGTCGATCCACGACCGGCTCGACTCGCTCAAGCTCGACCCCGAATCGGCGCGCCTGGTCGACGTGGTCTACCGCGACTTCGTGCACGCCGGCGCCAACCTCTCCGACGCCGACAAGGCCAAGCTGAAGGACCTCAACAAGGAAGAGTCCACTCTCAGCACCAAGTTCACCAACACCCTGCTCGCCGCCACCAAGGACGGCGCGCTGGTGGTGGACGACAAGGCCAGGCTGGCCGGCCTCTCCGATGGCGACATCGCGGCTGCCGCAGCTGCCGCCAAGGACCGCAAGCTCGACGGCAAATACGTCATCAGCCTGCAGAACACCACCCAGCAGCCCGCGCTGCAGGGGCTGGAGGATCGTGCCACCCGCGAGGCGCTGTTCAAGGCGTCCTGGGACCGTGCCGAGCACGGCGGCGCGAACGACACCCGCGCCACCATCGAGCGCATCGCCCAGATCCGCGCCGAGCAGGCCAAGCTGCTGGGATTTCCGAACTACGCCGCCTGGAAGCTGGAAGACCAGATGGCCAAGACGCCGGAGACGGCGATCAAGTTCATGCAGGATCTGGTGCCTGCGGTGACCGGCCGCGCCGAGCGCGAGGCGAAGGACATCCAGGACGTGATCGACGCGCAGAAGGGCGGCTTCAAGGTGCAGGCGTGGGACTGGCAGCACTACGCCGAGCAGGTGCGCAAGGCCAAGTACGACCTGGACGAGAACCAGATCAAGCCGTATTTCGAGCTGGACAACGTGCTGCAGAACGGCGTGTTCTACGCCGCCAATCAGCTGTACGGCATCACCTTCAAGGAGCGCAAGGATCTCCCGGTGTACCAGCCGGACGTGCGCGTGTTCGAGGTGTTCGACAAGGACGGCACCTCGATGGCGCTGTTCTATTGCGACTACTTCAAGCGCGACAACAAGGGCGGTGGCGCCTGGATGAGCAACTTCGTCGAGCAGTCGAAGCTGATGGGCACCAAGCCGGTGATCTACAACGTCGCCAACTTCACCAAGCCGGCCGACGGACAGCCCGCCCTGCTGTCGTTCGACGACGTGATCACCATGTTCCACGAGTTCGGCCACGCGCTGCACGGCCTGTTCGCCGACGAGCAGTACCCGACCCTGTCGGGCACCAGCACCGCGCGTGACTTCGTCGAGTTCCCGTCCCAGTTCAACGAGCACTGGGCGACCGATCCGAAGGTGTTCGCGCATTACGCCAGGCACTACAAGACCGGCGAAGCGATGCCGCAGGCGCTGGTGGACAAGATCAAGAAGGCCGGCAACTTCAACAAGGGCTACGACATGACCGAGCTGGTCGCCGCGGCCCTGCTGGACATGGGCTGGCACACCCTAGGCGCGGATGCGCCCAAGCAGGACGCCGACGCGTTCGAGGCCAGGACGCTCAAGGACGACAAGATCGACCTCAGCTACGTGCCGCCGCGCTATCGCTCCAGCTACTTCCAGCACATCTGGGGCAACGGCTACGCCGCGGGCTACTACGCCTACCTGTGGACCGAGATGCTGGCGGACGATGGCTTCGAGTGGTTCAAGGAGCACGGCGGGCTGACCCGCGAAAACGGCGACCGCTTCCGCGCCATGATCCTCTCGCGCGGCAACACCGTCGACCTGCAGAAGCTCTACGAGAGCTGGCGCGGCAAGGCGCCCAGCATCGAGCCGATGCTGATCGATCGGGGCCTGAAGGACGCGCCCAAGGCGAAGTAACCGCCTCGGGCGACGCAACGCAAAAGGCCGGCGCGAGCCGGCCTTTTGCGTGTGTCGCGACCCGCCACGACCGGGTCGCCGTCGGTCAGTAGGCGAACTCGCGGAATACCGGGTCCACGCTGCCACCCCACGCTCCGTGGAACAGCTCGAGCTTGCGATCGGCCGGGGTCTGGTTGGACTCGACGATATCGATCAGCGGGTCCAGGAACGCGCTCTCGTCGGCGCCGCTGGCATTGAGTCGGGCGCGGCGCTTCAGGCCGTGTACGGCGATCTTCAGCGTCTCGCGCGCCAGGTCGCGCACGGTGCCGCTGCGGAACGGCAGCTTCAGCGCGTGCCGCGGCACGCCGTCGCGCAGGGCGTGACGCTCGACCGTGGTGAAATCCTTGACCAGGTCCCAGGCCGCATCCAGAGCCTGCTGGTCATACAGCAGACCGACCCACAGCGCCGGCAGCGCGCACAGGCGGTTCCAGGGGCCGCCGTCGGCACCGCGCATCTCCAGATACTGCTTAAGGCGAACCTCCGGGAACGCCGTGGTGAGGTGGTCGGCCCAGTCCTTCATGGTGGCGCGGGTGCCGGGCAGGGCGCCCAGTTCGCCGGCGATGAACCGCTTGAAATCCTGGCCGGCGAGGTCGAGATAGCGCCCGTCCTGCAGGCTGAAGTACATCGGCACATCGAGAATGTAGTCGACGTAGCGCTCGTAACCGAAGCCGTCGGCGAACACGAAATCCAGCATGCCGGTGCGATGCGGGTCGGTGTCGGTCCAGATGTGCGAGCGATACGACTGGTAGCCGTTGGGCTGCCCTTCGGTGAAGGGCGAATCGGCAAACAGCGCCGTGGCAATGGGCTGCAGCGCGAGGCTGGTGCGGAACTTCTTCACCATGTCGGCCTCGCTGGAGAAATCCAGGTTGACCTGCACGGTGCAGGTGCGGGTCATCATGTCCAGGCCCAGCGAGCCGACCTTGGGCATGTACTCGCGCATGATCTTGTAGCGGCCCTTGGGCATCCACGGCATCTCGTCGCGGCGCCACTTCGGCTGGAATCCCATGCCGAGGAAGCCGAGTCCCATCTCGTCCGCCACCGACCGCACGTCGGCCAGGTGGGCATTCACCTCGCGACAGGTCTCGTGAATGGTTTCCAGCGGCGCGCCGGACAGCTCCAGCTGGCCGGCCGGCTCCAGCGTGATGGATCCCTTGCCGCGCGACAGTGCCACCGGATTGTCGCCCTCACGTGCCACTTCCCAGCCGTAGCGGGTGGCCAGGGTTTCCAGCAGCCGCTTGATGCCGCGCTCGCCCTCGAATGTCGGCGGGCGCAGATCATCGGTGCGAAAGCCGAACTTCTCATGCTCGGTGCCGATCCGCCACGCCTCGGGCGGCTTCTCCCCCGCGGCGAGGTAGTCGACGAGCTGCTGGCGACCCGTGATCGGGGTGCTCTTGACGGCACTGGGGATGGACACGGTGCGAGCCTTGTTCGGTGGGAGCGACGGTTATGGGGACGGCAGGCCGCGCCTCAACGGGCGCATGCCCAATAATTGTACGTGAGAGTTCACGAGGCTGGCGTGGACGCATCCGGCGTTTACCGGCACCGGTTGTCGCGGCCGGTACCCACGGCCCGGGCGCGACACGAAAAAGCCGGCCAGGGGCCGGCTTTTTCGTGTCCATCGATCGCGAAGATCGTCAGCGCTTCATCGAGTTGAAGAACTCGTCGTTGGACTTGGTGCTCTTCATCTTGTCGAGCATGAACTCCATCGCGGCCAGCTCGTCCATCGGGTGCAGGAGCTTGCGCAGGATCCAGATCTTGGCCAGCAGGTCCGGCTCGATCAGCAGGTCTTCGCGGCGGGTGCCGGAGCGGTTGATATCGATCGCCGGATAGACGCGCTTCTCCGAGATACGGCGGCTAAGGTGCACTTCCATGTTGCCGGTGCCCTTGAACTCCTCGTAGATCACCTCGTCCATCTTGGAGCCGGTTTCGGTCAGCGCGGTGGCGATGATGGTCAGGCTGCCGCCTTCCTCCACGTTGCGCGCCGCGCCGAAGAAACGCTTGGGGCGCTGCAGGGCATTGGCGTCCACGCCACCGGTGAGCACCTTGCCGGAGCTCGGGATCACGGTGTTGTAGGCGCGCGCCAGGCGGGTGATCGAGTCGAGCAGAATGATCACGTCCTTCTTGTGCTCGACCAGGCGCTTGGCCCGCTCGATCACCATCTCGGCGACCTGCACGTGGCGCACGGCGGGCTCGTCGAAGGTCGAGGAGATGACCTCGGCCCGCACGGTGCGTGCGATCTCGGTGACCTCCTCCGGACGCTCGTCGATCAGCAGCATGATCAGGTGCGATTCGGGGTGGTTGTACTGGATCGCCTGGGCGATGTTCTGCAGCATCATCGTCTTGCCCGACTTCGGCTGGGAGACGATCAGGCCGCGCTGGCCCTTGCCGATCGGCGCGATCAAATCGAGGATGCGGCCGGTGATGTCCTCGCTCGACCCGTTGCCGCGCTCGAGCTTGAACGCCTTGCGCGGGAACAGCGGCGTGAGGTTCTCGAACAGCATCTTGTTCTTCGACGCTTCCGGCGGGTCGCCGTTGATGTCGTCGACGCGAAGCATGGCGAAGTAGCGCTCGCCTTCCTTCGGATGGCGCACGCGCCCGGTGATGTAGTCGCCGGTGCGCAGGTTGAAGCGACGGATCTGGCTGGGCGAGACGTAGATGTCGTCGGGGCCGGCCAGGTAGCTCTCGTCGGCCGAGCGCAGGAAGCCGAAGCCGTCCTGCAGGATCTCCAGCACACCCTCGGCCCAGATGCCGCCACCGGAGCGGGCGTGCGCCTTGAGGATGTTGAAGATCACGTCCTGCTTGCGCGCACGGGCGACACCTTCGTGCACGCCAAGCGACTCGGCAAACTCCAGCAACTGCGGTGCGCGCATGCGCTTGAGTTCGGTCAGGTTGATCAGGCGATCATTGCTGCCGACGTCGCCGGTCTCGTCATCATCCGGCAGGCCGTTGGGATTGCGCGAGCCACCACCACCGCCACCACCCTGGGGCCGCTGGCCACGCTCGTGGCGCCGCCGGCGGCCGCGGTCGTTGCGGTCGTTGCGATCATTGCGGCCGCCGTTCTGGCCACCACCCCCCTGACCACCGCCGCCCTGACCGCCCTGACCACCAGTCTGGTTGTTCTGGCCTTGCTGGTTCTGGCCGCCCTGCTGACTCTGGCCACCACCGTTCCCGCCATTCCCGCCGTTGCCACCGTTCTGCCCGCCAGCCTGGCCGCTGTCGCGCGCCTCGCTGGCCGGCCGCGCGTTGCCGTCGCTGCTGGCCGGGCGCTCCGCGGCGCCGCGCTCGTTGCCACGATCCACCGGCAAGCTGGCCTGCACGGGAGCTGGAGCGGGAGCCGGGCGCGGCGCTTCGGACGACGGGCCGGGGGCGGGCGCCTTGTCTGCCTTCGGTGCCGCTGCCTTGCGTGGAGCGCGCGGCTTCGGTTCGCCCGCAGGCTTGGCATCGGCGCCCTTGGCGTCGTTCGGTTCTTTGCTTTCGATATCGGACACGGGCAAACCTCGTGGGGGCGCCGTTGGTACAGGAAGGGAGGGTGAACATCGCGCAGAACGCGCAGCGGAACAGGACTGTTCCGAACAGGACGAGGAATCTAGCACCCGCCGCGCGGCGCCGTAAAGCGCGGCGGCGGATGCGGGCGGCGCGTCAGAGCGCCTTGTCGATCATCTGGGTCAGCTGGCCCTTGCCGACGGCACCGATCTGGGTGGCCTCGACCTTGCCGTTCTTGAACATCATCAGCGTCGGAATCCCGCGCACGCCATAGGTGCGAGGCGTCTGCTGGTTCTGGTCGATGTTGATCTTGACCACGCGCAGCTTGCCTTCGTACTGCTTGGCCAGCTCGTCGAGCACCGGCGCGATGGCCTTGCACGGGCCGCACCACTCGGCCCAGAAATCGAGCAGTACGGGAGTGTCGGACTTCAGCACTTCCTGCTCGAAGACGTCGTCGCTTACATGGGTAATCAGGTCGCTCACCGGGGTTCTCCGTGGCTGGCGGTGGGGTGGGAGCGACCGCGCAGCCGGCTTCGGCTACACTTCGCAGCGCCCATTGAAGCGCGGGTCGTTCCGATAGGGGAATCAGGATCGCCGTTGCGGCAAGCCTGCATTGCAGCCTAACTCGGGGCGCGATTCAAGCGATTCAAGGGTCCGGCGGGCAGGCGGTTTCGTTGACATAGGCAAGGTCGGCTGGCGGTGCGGACCGCTCCGGGACGACTTTCCCTATGCCAGCGGAACTGCCGGTTCGGCCGTTCCGTTCCGGCGCCCGTCACCGTCCGTGCCGGCAGCCGCGCAGGCCCGTTGCCTGCCCGGTGCCGCCCGCCCTCGATCGCGCCGCATCCATCCACCCGTCCCAACGCCCCGCGGCGACGGGACCGGGCGAGCCGCCATCGCGCCGCCTGCATCCGACTCTGGTCTCCCATGTCCCAAACCGTACTGACCGACAGCTTCTTCACCAACTTCGACCTGCATCCGTTGCTCAAGCAGGGCCTGGACGAGGCCGGATTCACGCGCTGCACGCCGATCCAGGAGCTGACCCTGCCGGTCGCGCTGGCCGGCCGCGACGTGGCCGGCCAGGCACAGACCGGCACCGGCAAGACCTGCGCGTTTCTGGTGGCGATGATGAATCGCCTGCTGACCCAGCCGGCCGCCGCCGACCGCAAGGACTCCGACCCGCGTGCGCTGGTGATCGCGCCGACCCGCGAGCTGGCGATCCAGATCGACAAGGACGCCCAGGCCATCGGCAAGCACACCGGCCTGCGCACGGCGCTGATCTACGGCGGCGTCGACTACGACAAGCAGCGCCAGCAGCTCAAGGACGGCTGCGACATCATCATCGCCACGCCCGGCCGCCTGCTCGACTACTACAAGCAGGACGTGTTCGGCCTGAGCAGCGTCGAGGTGATGGTGATCGACGAGGCCGACCGCATGTTCGACCTCGGCTTCATCAAGGACGTGCGCTTCATTTTCCGCCGCCTGCCGGCGCGCGAGCAGCGTCAGGTGCTGCTGTTCTCGGCCACACTGAGCCACCGCGTGCTGGAACTGGCCTACGAGCACATGCACGAGGCCGAGAAGCTGGTGGTGGAGACCGACAACATCACCGCGGACAAGGTGCGTCAGGTCGTCTACTTCCCGGCCAAGGAAGAGAAGATGCCGCTGCTGCTGAACCTGCTCGAGCGCACCCAGGCCGAGCGCAGCATCATCTTCGTCAACACCAAGGCGGCCGCCGAGCGGGTGACCGATCGGGTGAAGCGCCAGGGCTACCGGGTAGGCGCGCTGTCCGGCGACGTGCCGCAGCTGAAGCGGCAGAAGCTGCTGCAGCGCTTCCAGGACGGCCAGCTCGACATGCTGGTGTGCACCGACGTCGCCGCGCGCGGCCTGCACATCCCGGCGGTCAGCCATGTCTTCAATTACGACCTGCCGCAGGATGCCGAAGACTACGTGCATCGCATCGGCCGCACGGCCCGCCTGGGTGCAGAGGGTGACGCGATCAGCTTCGCCTGCGACCTCTACGCGATGAGTCTGCCGGATATCGAGGCCTACATCGAGCAGAAGATCCCGGTGGCCTCGGTCGAGCCGGATCTCCTGATCATGCCCAAGCCGAAGGAGATCGACGCGCAGTTCGTGGCCGACGCGGCCGCCGACAGCGCGGCCTTTGGCGATCGCGTGGAACCGCGCGATGGCGACAAGGGCACGCGCGGCCGCAGCGGCAGCGGCAGCCGCGACGGTACGCGTGACGGCAGGCCATCGCGCGGATCGCGACCGGGTGAGGCGCGACCGCCGCGCAAGCCGAGCGCCGACCGCGTGGATGCCCCGGCGGCGGGCTCTTCCGACGCCGCGGTCGCCCCGACCGCGGCCGTGACGCCCGATGCCGCGCCGGCCGATCTTGCCGGCGGCGAGCCGAAGCGGCGCCGGCGCCGTGGCGGCCGCGGTCGCCGTCGGGAAGGCGAGCCGGCCACCGCCGATGCGTCAGCCAGCTCGGCGGCGAACGTCGGCGAGACGCCGGCGACGCCTCGCGGCGAACGACGGCCGCCGCGCGAGCGTCGCCCGGCCGAGCAGCAGGGCGCACGACCGTCACGCCAGGTGGCGACACAGTCCGCGCCGCACGGCGAGTCGCATGCGCCGAAGAAGCCCGGCTTCTTCCGTCGCCTCACGCGTCTGTTCACTGGGCGCTGAGCGTGCCGTGGGTCCTTCGGCGGCAAGGCATCGCCTCGCCGCCGGGGGCTCACCTGATTGCGCGCATCCCGTATCCTTGCCGCTGCTAAAACCGGCAGCGTCGGGGACATGCGGTGATCCGCTTTGATCAGGTGAGCAAACGCTATGACGGGGGCCACGAGGCCATCTCGCAGCTATCTTTCGAGGTGGGTGATGGCGAGATGGCTTTCGTCACCGGCCATTCCGGTGCCGGCAAGAGCACCCTGCTCAAGCTGCTGGCGCTGATCGAACGGCCGTCGCACGGGCAGATCCACCTCGACCACCAGAACCTGTCGAAAATCGGCCGGCGCGGCATACCCCGGTTGCGCCAGCGCATCGGCATGGTTTTTCAGGATCATCGACTGCTGATGGATCGTTCGGTGTTCGCCAATGTCGAGCTGCCGCTGGTGATCGGCGGACTGGCTCCGGCCGAGCGCGGCAAGCGCGTGCGCGCAGCGCTGGAGAAAGTTGGCCTGCTGGCCTATGAGCGCCAGCTGCCCGATACGCTGTCCACGGGCGAACAACAGCGGGTGGGCATCGCTCGTGCGATCGTGGCGCGGCCGAGCCTGCTGATTGCCGACGAACCAACCGGCAACCTCGATCCGCAGCTGGCGATGGAGATCATGGCGCTGTTCGCGGAGTTCCAGCAGGTCGGCACCACCGTGCTGGTGGCCAGCCACGACCTGCCCCTTATCAAGCGGATGAAGAAGCGCGTGGTGGTGCTCGATCACGGCCGGCTGGTCGCCGACGTCGGTGCGCAGGAGGTGCTGTGAGCGCGCGCACGACGGCTTCGGCGGAAACCACCGCGGCGCGCAGTGGCCGCAGCGAATCCCGGCGTGTCGCCGGCTGGGCCGAGCATCATCGCTGGAGCGCCGGCGCCAGCCTGGGTCGCCTGCTCGGCAAGCCCTTCGGCACCCTGCTCACGGTCGCGGTCATCGGGGTCGCGCTGGCGCTGCCGCTCGCGTTCTACCTGTTGCTGGGAAACATCCGGACCATGGGCGACACGCTTGGGCAGCACCAGGCGATCAGCGTGTTCCTGGCGCCGGGCACGAGCGGCCCCGCGGCGCAGCTGCTCGCTACCCAGGTGCGCGAGCGCCAGGACGTCGCGGCGGTCGTCGTGAAGACACCGCAGCAGGGCCTGGACGAATTGGCCGGGATGCAGGGTTTCAGCGGAGCCATCCATGCGCTGGACGACAACCCGTTGCCTTATGTGCTCGACGTGCAGCCGAAGCAGGCGCTCGATGCGCCCGCGGTCCAGGACCTGGTGACCCAGTTGCGCGACCTGCAGGGCGTGGACCTGGTGCAGGACAGCGGCAGCTGGCGGCAGCGCCTGGACGCGTTGCTGGGCTTGGGCAACCGGATCGTGCTGGTGCTGGCGGGCCTGCTTTCGCTGGCGGCGCTGCTGGTGGTAGGCAACACGGTGCGGGTGGATATCGCCAGCCGCATCGAGGAGATCGGCGTGCTGACACTGATCGGCGCCAGTCGGCCGTTCGTGCGCCGGCCGTACCTCTACGCCGGCGTCTGGTACGGACTCTTTGGCGGGGTGCTGGCATCGCTGCTGGCGGTGGCCATCGAGCTGGCGCTGGTGGCGCCGGTGGAGCGACTGAATGCGGCGTATGCGGGGCAGCTGGAACTCGGCGCGCTGCCGCTGTGGCTGCTGCTCGCCACGCCACTGGCGGCGGCGCTGCTCGGTTGGCTCGGGGCGCGGCTGGTCAGCGCCTGGCAGCTGCGGCGGGCCGCATGATGAACCCGATGGCCGGGAAAGTGATGGTGATCGCAGGCAGGTGGCCCCGTCGCATTGCACGATCGGGAATCTTGCGGGCGTGGAGGCGCGGAGTGTTCGACGTGCGAATAAGGTTATCCAACGCGTGGACGGCAGGCCATGAGTGACAACATCAGCCGCCGCACTGTGGGCGATGCACCGCGCGTGCTGGTGGTCGACGGCTCCAAGGTGGTGCGTCAGCTGATCGCGCGCGTGCTCAAGAGCGAGCTGCCGGCGGCGGAAATCGTTGACTGCGCAACCGGTGAGGACGCACAGCGGGAGCTGCAGGGGGGCGCCTTCGACTTCATCACCATCGCCCTGCGCCTGCCCGACATGGACGGGCTGGAACTGGCGCGCTACGTGCGCGAGTCGGCACCGCAGGCCTATGTGCCGATCGTGGTGGTGTCCGGCGATGTCGACGACCGGCTGCACCGCCGCGCGCTGGGCGAGCATGTCACCGACTACTTCGACAAGTCGCTGGGTTTCTCCGCACTCGGCGCCTTCATCCGCGGCTACGTGAGTCCCCAGGCTTCGGTCTCCGGCACCGTGCTTTACGTTGAAGACAGCCGGGTGGTGGCGCTGGCCACACGGCGGATGATGGAGAAGATCGGGCTCACCGTGCGGCACGTGGTGAGCGTGGAGGATGCGCTGGCCTTGCTGGAGGCCGATCGTGCCCTCGGCTGGATCGGCGCCGACGTGGTGCTGACCGACGTCAGCCTCAAAGGTGAACTCACCGGCGGTGACCTGCTCGAACGCATCCGCACCGAGTTCGGCTACGGCAAGGGTCGCCTGCCGGTGCTGGTGATGACCGGCGACGAGAACCCGGCCAATCAGGCGGCGCTGCTCAAGGCGGGTGCCAACGACTTGGTGGAAAAGCCGGTCGAGGAAAACCTGCTGATCACCAAGCTGCTGTTCCAGCTGCGTGTGTCCCAGCACCTGCACTCGCTCAACGCGTCGGCATGAGCGAGCGGCCCGTTCGGCTGGAGCCTGGCTGGAAAGCGCGCATCGGCGGCTATCTGGAACGGCCGGAGATGCAGGCTCTCGCCGGTTTCCTGCGTGAGGAGAAGCAGCGCGGCAAGCTGATCTTCCCGCCGGGGCCGGAGATCTTCACCGCGTTCAACCGCACACCTTTCGAGGCTGTGCGCGTGGTGGTCCTGGGCCAAGACCCCTATCACGGCGCCGGCCAGGCCCACGGTCTCTGCTTTTCGGTGCGGCCGGGCGTGCGGGTGCCGCCGTCGCTGGACAACATCTTCAAGGAAATCAGCCGGGATCTGGGCCTTCCGCGGCCAGACCATGGCTGTCTTGCGCCGTGGGCCGACCGTGGCGTGCTGCTGCTCAACGCCGTGCTGACGGTGGAGCAGGGCCTGGCAGGGTCCCACCAAGGCAAAGGGTGGGAAGGCTTTACCGATGCTGCGATCGAGGCGCTCAACCGTGAGCAGGAGGGCATCGTGTTCCTGCTCTGGGGCAGTTATGCGCAGCGCAAGGGGCGCCTGATCGATGGCTCCCGCCACCACGTACTCACGGCAGTGCATCCCTCGCCGCTGTCTGCCCATCGCGGCTTCATCGGCTGCGGTCACTTCTCGGCGACGAACGACTTGCTGGTCGGTCGGGGACTGCCGCCAATCGACTGGTCGCTGCCGCCGCGCGCGTCATTGCCGGCCCTTTGAGCACCGTTCACGAGAGCTGAATGCGCGACGCGGAAAATGGATCGTTCGCGGCGCGGGATCTGGACTTTCGCGGCCCATTTCTGTACCATAGGGTTCATTAAGTCGACGCGGCAACTTGATGCCGCGCCGGAACTTGTGCCGGTCTTAGCACTCAAAGTACCCGAGTGCTAAGCTGCATCCCATCTAGGAGGTTCCGCTCATGTCACAGGCCTTGGTCACCGCCAACATTCCGGTACCCAGCGTCGTCGGTAGTCTCGATGCCTACATTTCGGCCGTGCACCGCATTCCGGTGCTGAGCCAGGATGAGGAGCAGGCACTTTCGCGCAGCTATCTCGAAGAGAGCGATCTGTCGTCGGCCAAGAAGCTGGTGATGTCGCACCTGCGCTTCGTCGTGCACGTGGCCCGTGGCTACAGCGGCTACGGCCTGCAGCTCGCCGACCTCATCCAGGAAGGCAACATCGGCCTGATGAAGGCGGTCAAGCGCTTCGACCCGGACCAGGGTGTGCGCCTGGTCAGCTTTGCGGTGCACTGGATCCGCGCCGAGATGCACGAGTTCATCCTCAAGAACTGGCGCATCGTCAAGGTTGCGACCACCAAGGCGCAGCGCAAGCTGTTCTTCAACCTGCGCAAGAGCAAGAAGCGCCTGGGCTGGATGAACGCCGAAGAGGTGCGCACGGTGGCGAAGGATCTGGGCGTGCCCGAGGCGACGGTTCGCGAGATGGAGTCGCGTTTGTCCGGTCGCGATATCGGATTCGAGCCGCTGAACGACGACGAGGATGCCAAGCCGGCGCCGGCGGCGTTCCTGGTGGACGATGGTGCCGACCCGTACGACAACGTGTCCGACGCCGATCAGTCCGACAACCAGATGGAGACCCTCTCGGCCGCGCTGGAGAAGCTGGACGACCGCTCGCGCGACATCATCCAGCGTCGCTGGCTCAACGACGACAAGGCCACGCTGCAGGACCTCGCCGACGAGTACGGCGTTTCCGCCGAGCGCATCCGGCAGGTCGAGGCCAATGCGATGAAGAAGATGCGCGGGTTGTTTGCCGCCGCGGCCTGATCGCCTGACGTTGTTGCTGGACTAAAAAACGGCCCCTGCAGGGGCCGTTTTTTTTGCCGGCGCGCGGCTACCGACGCCGTCCCATTGCTTGAAGCTACAGCTTCGCCGACAGCAGCTTCTCCAGTTTCAACTGGTCGGCAGCGAACTTGCGGATGCCGTCGGCCAGCTTGTCGGTGGCCATCGGATCTTCATTGTGACCCCAGCGGAACGCCGGCTCGCTGATCGGTCCGGGCCGCGGGGCCCGCTCGCCGTGATCGTCGAGCGCACGCGGCAGCGGGTCGTGGCTGGCATCGAGCTTCTCGAGCAGGTCGGGGCTGATGGTGAGGCGGTCGCAGCCGGCGAGTGCGCGAATCTGACCGGCGTTGCGGAAACTAGCCCCCATCACCACGGTCTCGAAGCCGTGGCGCTTGTACCAGTCGTAGATGCGGCGCACCGACTGCACGCCCGGATCCTGCTCCGGCTCGAACGACTCGGCGTCGGTATTGGCCACGTACCAGTCCATGATGCGACCCACGAACGGCGAGATGAGGTAGACCCCTGCCTCGGCGCAAGCGACTGCCTGCTCGAACGAGAACAGCAGCGTCAGGTTGCACTGGATGCCGCGCTTCTCCAGCTGTTCGGCCGCGCGGATGCCGGCCCAGGTGGACGCGATCTTGATCAGGATCCGCTCGCGCTTCACCCCCGCATCTTCGTACAAGCCGATCAGCCGCTCGGCCTTGGCGATGGTGGCGTCGGTGTCGAAGGACAGGCGAGCGTCCACCTCGGTCGAGACGCGGCCCGGCACCAGCTCGAGAATCTTGCGGCCCACCGCCACTGCCAGGTGGTCGCCGGCGTCGGTGATCTGCCGGTCGCGATCGTTGCCGCGGCCCTTGGCCCAGTGCACCGCCTCATCGAGCAGGGGCGCATAGGCGGAAATACCGGCAGCCTTGAGCAGCAGCGAGGGATTGGTGGTGGCATCGACCGGCTTGTAGCGGGCAATCGCCTCGATGTCGCCGGTGTCGGCGACCACGGTGGTGTACTGGCGGAGTTGTTCGAGCTGCGATGGCATGGGACCTCCTGACGTCAGTCCCCGATTATAGGCGGTGCCGGTGGCGGCCCCGTGATGCGCGCAATCGTCGGAAGCTCGAGTCAGTACAGGTCGATGGGGTCGACGTCCAGCGACCACCTCACCCTTCGTGCCGCCGGCAGCCGACCCAGCTCGCGGTGCCATGGTCGCGCCAGTGCGTGCAGCACGCTGCGCGTGTGCGACTCCAGCAGCAGCTGGCCACGGTGCCGTCCAGCCCGCAGCGGCATCGGCGCGGGCATGGGGCCGGCCAGCGACAGCGGATGCCCGAGTGGCAGCGCGGCGGCGGCCGCCGCGAGGAACGTATCCACAGCGACGCGTTCATGCGCTTCGGCGCGCAGCAGGATCTGGTGCGTGTACGGCGGCAGGCCGATCTGCTTGCGCTCGGCCAGCAACGTGGCGGCGGCGGCGCCATAGCCGTGGGCCAGCAGGCCGCGCAGCAGGGGGTTGTCGGGGTGGTGGGTCTGCAGCAGCACGCGGCCCGGTTTGGCTGCCCGTCCGGCGCGTCCGGCCACCTGCACCACCAGCTGCGCCAGGCGTTCCGCCGCGCGGAAGTCGATGCTGTGCAGGCCCTCGTCCACGCCCACGATCGCCACCAGCGTGAGGTTGGGAAGGTCGTGGCCCTTGGCCAGCATCTGCGTGCCCACCAGGATCGCCGGCGCGTCATGCCGCAGGCCCTCGAGCAGTTGTTCGAAAGCATCGCGCCGCCGGGTGGTCTCCCGATCGATGCGCAACACCGGCACGTCCGGGAACAGGTCGGTGAGCGCATCCTCCAGCCGCTCGGTGCCGTGGCCTTGTGGCCACAGCGCGCCCGCGCCGCAGGCGGGGCAGGCCGCTGGCACCCGCGCGCGGTGATCGCAGTGATGGCAGCGAAGCTGGCGCTGGCCCGCGTGCAGGGTCAGCGGCCGCTCGCAGCGGGGGCAGTCGGCATGCCATCCGCAGGCGTGGCACAGCAGCACCGGCGCATAGCCGCGGCGGTTGCGGAACACCAGGACCTGCTCGCCGCGCGCCACCGTGTCGCGCACCGCGGCCTGCAGCGCCGGGGACAGGCCGTGGTCCAGATGCTGCGAGCGGACGTCGACGATCTGTACCTGTGGCGGATGCAGCGCCGCCGGTCGCGCGCGCAGCTTCAGCCGCAGGTAGCGTCCGCTCTCCACGTTGGCAAGCGACTCCAGCGACGGCGTGGCGCTGCCCAGCACGATCGGCACACCCAGCGCGCGCGCGCGGACCAGCGCCAGGTCGCGCGCGTGGTAGCGGAACCCGTCCTGCTGCTTGTAGGCCGCGTCGTGCTCCTCGTCCACGACGATCAGGCCCGCCTGGGGCAATGGGGTGAAGACTGCCGACCGCGTGCCCAGCACCACCCGTGCCTCGCCGCTGCGCGCGCGCAGCCAGGCGCGCGCGCGATCGCCTTCGGACAGGTTCGAATGCAGCACTTCCACTGCAACGCCCAGCCCCTCCCGCAACCGCCGCAGGGTCTGTGGCGCGAGGCCGATCTCCGGCACCAGCAGCAGGCTCTGCCGGCCTTCAGCAAGCGCCTGCTCGATCAGCGCCAGATACACCTCGGTCTTGCCGCTGCCGGTCACCCCGTCGAGAAGAAACGGCTGGAAACGGTCTCGCTGCGCCGACACGGCCTCCACGGCCTGCACCTGTTCGGGACTGAGCGACAGCGGCGTATCGGCGGGGATGGCTTCGGGGCTGGGCGCATCGTGCCGCTCGATCAGGCCGGCACCGGCCAGCCGCCGCGCTGCCGCCCGCCAGCCCGGCATGCGCTCGGCAAGCGTATCGGCGCGTTGCGGCCCGCCATTCAGCAGGCCGAGCAGGGCCTGGCTTGCCCCGCGACGCGTGCCGGCGGCACCGGCCTGCGCGCCCGCAACCGTCAATCGCCAGTACTCCTCGCGGGTATCCGGCCACGGGCGCGGTTCGCGCAAGGCCAGCGGCAGCGCGTTGGCGTAAGCCTCGCCCGGGGCGCCGAGCCAGTAATCCGCCGCCCAGGCCAGTGTCTGCATCAGCTCGCGATCGAGCAGCGGCGCATCATCGAGCAGCCGTTCGACCGCTTTCAGCCGGGTCGGGTCGACTGCGGCCTCGATCGCGGGATCGACCACCACCCCGACCTTGCGGCCACGCCCGAACGGCACCAGCACGCGGCTGCCGGCACACGCCTCGCCGTGCGCAGGCGGCAGGTAGTCGAATAGCGTTGGCAACGGAACAGGGAGGGCGACGCGAACGACGGTGGGCATGGCAACCTCGTGGCGCACCAGTGTAGCCGGCGGCTGCTCCCGACCGAATCGGGCGGGGTTGTCACCACTGGCGTTGCCGCACCGGATCTTGCCCCGTGTTGCTTGCTCGGGATCGAGAAAGAAGGGGTAAGTCGCGTCTCCCGGGCACTTTTTTCGCTTATCCACAGTTGCTGTGGATAACTCTGTGGACGTGGCGGGGAGGGGGTGGCTTCAACCCCCATGGCGGCGGCCTTCACGACGCCATGGACAAGTTTTAGCCAGTAAGAAAAAAGCTTTCTTATCAATAACTTGAAAATTCCGGTCGGCGCGCCTTCACATGCTTGAAACCCTCAGCCGCGATGGCTTGACAGTCCCGTGACGCTGTGCAAAACCGCCGGCAAGCGCCGTGGATACGCCGGTCAAGCCCGGCAAAAGTGTGACGCAGGCCTCAGTGGGAAAGCGTCAGCGCCGCACTCAGCACCAGCGCGAAAGTCAGCAGCCACAGGTAGCACCAGCCGACGACCAGATACTTCACGATGGTCATCGGCCAGCCCTGGCGATAGATGCGCTTCTGCATCAGCAGCAGATAGATCGGCACCCAGATGGCGAGCGCCCACTCCAGCAGGTGCACCGGCCCGGCAGCGCAGGTCGCAATGGTGGCCAGCCAGCCTTCGAGCAGCGCCAGCAGCACGGCCAGCAGCAGCGCCAGGAAGAGGAAGGCGTGACTGTGCAGCGCCACGATCAGGTGCTCCATGTAGAGCCGGCGCCGGAACACATACAGCACCTTCAGCAGCAGCGCGAACAGCGGCAGCATCAGGAACAAGACCTGTGGCAATGACGAGAACAGCTGCCCGACCAGCCGTTCCCGGGTGGCCAGGGAGGCCTCGCCGTCGTCGGCAAGCGCGGCCACGTTCGCGTGCATGTGCTCCAGCGCCGCCGTCAGGCGTCGGTTCACGAAGCCGGGCAACCAGCCAATCTGGACCGGATGTGCCTTCGCGTCCCATTCGCCGCTGAAGAAGCTCGTTGCGCCGTCGGCGCGGACAAGATTCACGTGTGAATGGGTGGTGCCTGTCGATGCGGTGGCCTGCTTGCCTTCATGTGCCAGTTCCGCCAGGCGGTCGGCCGCCTCGGTGCGGACGCGCGCTTCCTGCGCGCCCAGTGCGGCGAGCGCGACGGCGTTGCTGCCGGCCTTCTGTCGCTGGGCGCCGATGGCCGCGACCCGGCGGTCGAGCAGCTGCTGCACCTCCTGCGCCGAACCGGCCTGGTCGAACGGGGTGGACAGCACCACCGCATCGCGGGGCACGTCATCGCCATCGAGCGCGAGGTGGCAGACGAAGAACGCCAGCAGCGCCAGCACGAACATCAGCCGGAATGGCGCGATGTAGCGCATGCGCCGGCCGGAGAAGTACTCCAGGGTAAGAAAGCCCGGCTTTACCAGCAGCGGCGGCAGCGTGTGCACGATGCGCCCGTCCACGTGCAGCACCATGTCCATGGTGTCCTCCACCATGTGGTGCACCGGCTTGAGCACGCTGTGGATCGACTGGCCGCAGTGATGGCAGAACTCGCCCTGCATGGCGGTGCCGCAGTTGGCGCAGCTCACCTGGCTGAGGTGATCCAGCTCGTTCATTGATCGATCCCTTCCCCTGAGGCGTCAGATGGTGTCACAAGCCGGGGGCGGGAATCAGTCCGCCTGCGCGCCTCGGGTAGAATGCGCGGCCCTGCCGGTTTTTGATGTCATGAAAGCATTCCGTCCCGATCGCGCGCGGATGGCGCACGAGCTGGCCGCCACCGTGCGGCTCGCCCTGCCGCTGGTGCTTGCCCAGCTCGCCGCGATCGGCTCCAACGTCATCGATGCGCTCCTGTCGGGGCACTTCAGCACGCACGTGCTGGGCGCGGTGGCGGTGGGTACCAATGTGTGGTCGCTGGCGATCGTTACCGGCATCGGCCTGATGATGGCGCTGCCGCCGTCGGTGGCCCAGCTCGACGGCGCGGGGCAACGCCATGCGATCGGCGCGGTGTTCCGCCAGGCGTTGTGGCTGGCGCTGATCACCGGCGTCGTGCTGTGGTTCGCGGCACGCCACGCCAGCCCGCTGTTCGCCTGGATCGGAGTGACGCCGGACCTGCGCCAGGACGTCGACGCGTTCCTGCACGCGATCAGCTGGGGCGCGCCGGCGCTGACCTGCTACTTCGCCCTGCGTGGCCTGTCCGAAGGCCTCTCGCTGACCCGCCCGTCGATGTTCTTCAGCCTCGGCGGCCTGATGCTGCTGGTGCCGCTGGGCTATGTGTTCATGTACGGCAAGCTCGGCCTGCCGCCGCAGGGCGCGCGCGGCTGCGGCCTGGCCACGGCACTGGTGCTGTGGCTCGAACTGGCAGCGTTCGCCACATATGTGCTGCGTCACCGCAACTACCGCGGTTTGGGCCTGCTGGACCGGTTCGAATGGCCGGCGTGGCGGCGCATCGGCGACCTCTTGCACGTGGGCGTGCCGATGGCGGTGAGCCTGCTGGCGGAGGCGGGGCTGTTCGTCGCCGTGGCGCTGGGCATCAGCCGCCTCGGCGACGACGTGGTGGCCAGCCATCAGGTGGCGATCAACGTCGCGTCGCTGTTCTTCATGGTGCCGCTGGGCCTGGCGATGGCAATCACGGTGCGGGTGGGCAACGCGGTGGGTCGTGGCGACGCACGCGGCGTACGCTACGCCGGCTTCTGCGGCATCGGGCTGAGCCTTGTCACCCAGTTGCTCTCCGCAGTGGTCATGTTCGGACTGCCGCACCAGATCGCGTCGCTCTACACGGAGCAGGCCAACGTGGTGGATCTGGCGGCGCAGCTGCTGCTGCTGGCGGGCGTGTTCCAGTTCTCCGACGGTATCCAGGTAGCCTCGAATGGCGCCCTGCGGGGACTTAAGGACACCCGCGTACCGATGGCGATCACCCTGTTCGCCTACTGGGGCGTGGGCATGCCGGTGGGCTGGTGGCTGGCGTTTCATCGCGGGCTGGGCGCCCGCGGCATGTGGATGGGGCTGATCGCCGGCTTGAGCGTGTCGGCGGTGATGTTGTTCGTGCGCTTCTGGCGCAGCGCGTGGCGCCAGCGCTGGGCGACCGGTGCGGCGCTCGACCACGCCCGCCCTGACCATCCACACATGACCGCACCGGTGCAAGCCGGTACGCTGCCGATCGATCCGTGAACCCCCTTTCGTACAGGATGCCCGCATGACCGCGTCACGCCCCAATGGCTTCTGGGCATTCCTCCGCGTCTTCGGCCGCGGCATCAACGTGGTGCGGCTGGTGATCATCAACGTGGTGTTTTTCGGCCTGCTGCTGATCGTGTTGCTGGCGGTGATTGGCGTCACCGCCGGGCGTCGCGCCGGCCTTGGCCTGGAGCAGGACTCGGTGCTGGTGCTCAAGCCTGAGGGCCGGCTGGTGGAGCAGTTCAGCATCGCGCCGCTGCAGCGGGTGATGGCCGGCCTGTCCGGCGAGGAGCCCAAGGAAGTGCAGGTGCGCGATCTGGTGCGCGCGATCGACGCCGCGGCCACCGACAAGCACATCACGCGCATTCTGCTGCTACCCGACCAGCTGCAGGCTGGCGGCTTTGCCGCGCTGCGGGAGGTGGGTGCGGCGCTGGACCGTTTCCGTGCGGCAGGCAAGCCGGTGGTCGCCTGGGGCGTCAACTACGACCAGAGCCAGTACTACCTGGCGGCGCATGCCGATCGCCTGCTGGTCGACCCGCAGGGCGGCGTGATGATCACCGGGCTGGCCAATTACCGGCTGTTCTACAAGGACCTGCTGGACAAGCTAGGGGTGCAGGTGCACCTGTTCCGCGTGGGTCAGTTCAAGAGCGCCGCCGAGCCTTACATCCTCGATCATGCCTCGCCCGAGGCGAAGGAAGCCGACCGCTTCTGGATGGGCGGGCTGTGGGACCGCTACATCGACACCGTGGCGCAGCTGCGCAAGATCGAGCCCGCCGCGTTGCGCAGCGATATCGACAACCTGCCCGAGAACATCGGCACCACCCACGGCAACCTGGCCGAGCTTTCGCGCCAGGAGCATCTGGTTGACGGTCTCGCCACCGAGGCCGACGTCGAGACGATGATGCGGCGCGAAGGCGTGCCGGCCGGCCGCCAGGGGCGCGGCTTCCGCTCGGTCGGCTTCTCGCGCTACGTGGCTCAGCTGCCGGACGACACCGATGCACTGTTCAAGCCGGGCATCGCGGTGGTGGTCGCCGAAGGCGAGATCAGCGGCGGCAAGCAGCCGCAGGGGTCGATCGGCGGCGAGTCCACCGCCGCACTCATCCGCGCCGCACGCGAGGACAAGAAGACCAAGGCACTGGTGCTGCGGGTGAACTCGCCCGGCGGCGAGGTGTACGCCGCCGAGCAGATCCGCCGTGAGGTGGAGCTCACCCGCAAGGCCGGCATCCCGGTCGTGGTCTCGATGGGCGACGTGGCGGCCAGCGGCGGCTACTGGATCTCGATGAATGCGGACCGCATCTTTGCCGAACCCAACACCATCACCGGCTCGATCGGCATCTTCGGCATGTACTACTCCATCCCCGAGACGCTGGCCAAGATCGGCGTGCAGAGCGACGGCGTAGGCACCGGTCCGATGGCCGGCGCGTTCGACATCACCCGTCCACTCGATCCCAAGGTCGGCGCGGTGATCCAGGCGATCATCGAGAAAGGCTATCGCGACTTCGTCGGTGGCGTGGCGAAGGCCCGCGGCAAGGATTACGACGCCGTCGACGCGATCGCGCAGGGGCGGGTATGGACCGGCGCACAGGCGCTGGATCGCGGGCTGGTCGATCAGCTGGGCGGGCTGGACGCCGCACTGGCCTTCGCCGCCGAGAAGGCCGGCCTGGGCAAGCATCCGCCGGTGCGCTACGTCGAGCAGCCGCTGGGTGGGTTCGAGCGCTTCATGGTCGGACTCAACCAGGGCGCGGCGGTGCAATTGGCGCAGAGCTACGGCCTGCACCTGCCGGCATGGATGGCGGCGCTGCCCCGGGCCTTGCCGGAGCTGAAGCTGCTGCGCCAGGCCCAGGCGGGCCGGCCGAACGTTTACGCCTACTGCTTCTGCGCCCCGCGCTGAGGCCAATCACACTCGGCACAGCGGGCGCCAGCGGCCGGCCTAGTGTTCCTGCTGCTCCAGCTGGGCGCGCTGCTCCGCCGCCTGATGGTCCACGGCTTTCTGGACGTCTGCTGCGCGCTGCTCGGTTTTCTTCATGTCGTCCCAGGGTGTCGCTACCGGGGCCGGCTTCGCCGTCTCTGGTGCCTGCGGCGCGGGCGGCTTGCCGGAACAGGCGCACAACAGCGTAAGCAGTGACCAGGCGAGCAGCGAGCGGCGCAGTGCCATGGAAGGATTCCCCGGGAAAGATGCCGCAGTGTCCCGCCGCCACGCGCCCGCAGCAAGCGACTGGTCGGGCTTGCTGCGCCGTTCTAAGCTCGTGACATGAATACCCGCATCGACGCATGGCAGCTGCAGGGCCACACCGCGCTGATCACCGGCGCCAGCAAGGGCATCGGTTACGCCACCGCGCGCGAACTTGCCGGGCTGGGTGCCGACCTGCTGCTGGCAGCCCGCGACGAGGATCATCTGGAGCAGGTGCGCACCGAGCTGGAAGATGATTTTCCCGGCATTCGGGTGCTGGCCTTCGGCGCCGACCTCGCCGAGCCGGAGGAGCGGCTGGCCGTCTTCGACTGGATCGCCGATCTGGGCGCACCGCTCTCGCTGCTGGTAAACAACGCCGGCGGCAACCAGTCGCTTGCCACACTGGACTACCGCGCGGAGAGCTATCGGGCGATCTTCGAGCAAAACCTGTTCTCGGCGTTCGAGATGTGTCGGCTCGCGCATCCGCAACTGGTGCAACACGCGCATGCGGCGATCGTCAACGTCGGCTCGGTGTCAGGCATCACGCACGTGCGGACCGGTGCGCCTTACGGCATGAGCAAGGCGGCGCTGCACCAGCTCACCCGCAACCTGGCCGCCGAATGGGCAGTCGACGGCATCCGCGTGAATGCAGTGGCACCCTGGTACATCCGCACGCAGCGCACCGATGGTGCGCTGGCCGATCCGGACTACTTGGACGAAGTGCTCGACCACACTCCGCTGCGACGCATCGGCGAGCCGGAAGAGGTCGCTGCGGCGATTGCGTTCCTGTGTCTGCCCGCCGCCAGCTACATCACCGGGCAAGTGCTGGCGGTGGATGGCGGCTTCATCAGCTACGGATTCTGACGCGCCGGTTGTCCACAGCGACTGTGGACAGAGCGGGGACAACCCTGTGGAAGGGTGCCGCAAGCCCTTGCCGGGCAATGTCTTTCACCAGTGTGATGCGAATGTCAGCAGGCACAAGCAAACTCGCGAGCAGCGTACGGCGCGCCCTGTGGACAACCCTGTGGGTAGGCAGTCGCGACGCCGGGCATGTGTCGAGTCCCGTCCTGGTCAGCCCGGGCAACCGACCAGTTGCGCCTGCAGGGTTTGCTCGCGCTTCTCGAACGGCGCGCGCTCACTCTTGAAGGCCTGGCGCAGCTGCTGCTCGTTCTTGTCGTAGGCATCCTGCAATGCCGCGCAGGTTTCCTCCGGACTGAGTTCGCGGCACTGGTCCTGCACCCATACATAGTTGTTCGCGACCAGGCCGCTGGTGACCTTGCCACGGTTGAGCTCCGGGGCCGAGGCACCGGCGCCTCCGGTGCCTCCGGTGCCGTAGGCCGACCCCAGCGGCTGCGGCACGGCTCCGAGCATCCCGAAAGGTGCCTGATAGGGAGCGGGGTTGCCGTTGTCGCTCAGGTACGACTTGCCGTCCGTTGCCCGCTGGCAGCCGAACATCACCGGCAGCGGCGCGCTTGGCGGGGCGGGCGGCGAGGGTGGCGGGGCCTCCTGCGGCGGCGGCGCTATCGAGGTCGCCGCAGCGGGGACCGTCAACGGCTCGTCCGGCAGCTGGATCGGCTGCTGCTTCTGCTGCCGCGGACACGGCGCATCCTGGTAGGTGACGGCGCCGCCCGTATCGGTGCACTTGTAGACCGTGGTGGCGACGGCGGGCCGCAGCAGCACGAGCATGCCGATGCCGAGCAGGCAGGCGAAGACCGGGGCGTGGCGGATGCGCATGCGACTGATGCTACGGCCTTTCGGGGCTGATCAGAACTCCGCCACGTGTTCTTCGGCGGCAAAGCCCACCACCAGTGCGCCCTCGCCTACATTGACCATGCCCGTAATGCTCATCGGTGCCACCATCAACTCCACCTTGCACTCCTCGCAGGCGGCGCGCAGCGTCTCGTAGCCCGGCAGCTTGGGCACATCGTCCAGATCGCCGCCGTAGCTCAGGCAGACGGCCGGAACCAGCAACCCGGCATGGACGCGCTTGACCACGTAGTCGAACAGCATCTCGACCCCGTGCTCGAATCCGCGCACCTTACCCACCGGGCTGGTTTCGCCGCGGTAACCGCGCAGCAGGGGCTTGATGTCCAGCGCCGAGCCCATCACCGCGCTGAACAGGCCGACACTGCGGTCGCCCTTGGTCTTGGCCCGCGCGCGCAGGTAGAACAGGTCGCGCGGCAGCATGTAGCCGTAGGAATTGTTGGCGATGTAGGTGAGTCGCTCGCGTATCGCGGCGGGCGTCTCGCCACTCTTGAACAGCCGGGTCGCCTCGATGATCGCTGGCGCGGCGCCGGCGAACAAGGTGCGGGTATCGATCACCCGCATCAGGAAGGGGCCGGGCATGGTGGTCTGGTCGCGCACCTCGCGGTAGTGCTTGAGCACCGCGAAGCTGGCCTTGATCACATGATCGTTGATCGGGCTGCGCGTGGCGGTGATGGTGAGACAGAAGACGCAATCCTTCTCCAGCACCAGCTTGCCCAGGAACAGTTTCTGCACGTCCTCCACCGAGCATGGTTCGGTGGAAGCGGAATGGCTGCGGCTACCCATCTTGAGGTCGAAGAAGCGCTTGATCTCGGCAGGGTCGCGGTTGTCCTTGAATGTGTCCTTGTCGATGCGAACCGCGATCGGCATCACCGCGATATCGTGTTCCTCGAGAAATGCCTGCGGAAGATCGCAGGAAGCATCGATGGCCAGGCCCATGCGCATAACTGTCACCCCTCCGGAAGGCGCGCAAAACATACCACGCGCCTTCGTGCTGTGAAGTGGCCCGCAATCCGGGCCGTCAAGGGCTTATCGGCATCCGCCCTGGCGGGCTTGAACCGTTGTCGCTACGGGGCCAGCCGAGTGGTCGCCGAATAGCCGCACACCTGCACTTACGATCCGGGGCCTGGGCCGGATGCGGGTGACGGCCGTGGGGTCGCTGGCGGCGTCGCGCGGGCCGCTTCTAGAATGCGCTCACTCAACTGGCATCGTGCCGACGTGGCGTCGTCGGTAACGCGCAGCCGCTCGGCTGCGCCGACCTCAAGGGGTCCCATGAAAGACAAGCAAGAGATCGTTTCCAACTGGCTGCCGCGATATACCGGCACTCCGCTGGAGGAATTCGGCGAGCACATCCTGCTGACCAACTTCGGTCACTACGTGGAGCTGTTCGCGCAGTGGCACGGAGTCGACGTGCGGGGCCGTGATCGCCCCATGCCCAATGCCACGGCCGACGGCATCACCCTGATCAACTTCGGCATGGGTAGCCCCAACGCCGCCACCGTGATGGACCTGCTCAGCGCGATCGGACCGAAGGCGGCGCTGTTCCTGGGCAAGTGTGGCGGCCTCAAGAAAAAGAACGCGATCGGTGACCTGGTGCTGCCGATCGCGGCGATTCGCGGCGAGGGCACATCCAATGATTACCTGCTGCCGGAGGTGCCGGCGCTGCCGGCGTTCCAGCTTCAGCGCAGCGTGTCGACGATGATCCGCGATCTGGGCTACGACTACTGGACCGGCACCGTGTACACCACCAATCGTCGCGTGTGGGAGCACGACGAAGCATTCAAGGATTACCTGCGCCGGACCCGCTGCATGGCGGTGGACATGGAGACGGCGACGATCTTCGCGGCCGGCTTCGCCAACAAGATCCCCTGCGGCGCGCTGCTGCTGGTATCGGACCAGCCGATGATCCCCGAGGGCGTGAAGACCGAGGCCAGCGACCGCCAGGTCACGGGCCAGTTCGTCGAGCGGCATATCCGCATCGGCATCGAGGCGCTCAAGCTGGTCCGTCGACACGGCCGCAGTGTGAAGCACCTGCGTTTCGAGGAGGAGCTCGAATAGCCATCGTCCCGGGGCGAGTCCTCCTCGCCGAAAAAGTTCCCTCGCGATTGACCGGATGTAAGAAAAGCGTGATAAAGAGCCGCGGTAACAGGTAGCAAAAAACATACGTTCTTACGCAACACCCCACAGTACCTGCTGTTTTCTCGATTCCCCGGGAGGGTCCAATGAATACCCCTATCAACAAGATGACCGCCGCTGTGCGGACGTCGCTGACCGTTGGCGCCGTGCTCGCCGCCGGCTTTGCCATGCCGGCTTTCGCCCAGGACGCGGCACAGCCGCAGTCGGCGGACCAGAAAGATGCGACCACCCTGCAGACCATCACGGTCACGGGCTCGCACATCCGTCGTGTCGACCTGGAGACCTCCAACCCGGTCGTGACCATTGATGCCGCGCAGATCAAGGCGACCGGCAAGCTGACGCTGGGCGACATCGTTCAGCAACTGCCTGCGGTGACTGGCGGCAACGTCAACCCGCAGGTCAACAACGCCGGCGGCACCGGTGGCAGCAGCATCGGCCTGCGTGGTCTGGGCAGCCAGCGCACGCTGGTCCTGATCGACGGCAAGCGCATCATCAATACCGACCCGAACTCGATTCCGGCCGACATGATCGAGCGCATCGAAGTGCTGACCGACGGCGCATCCTCGGTGTATGGCTCCGATGCAATTGGTGGCGTAGTCAACTTCATTCTTAAGAAGGACTACCAGGGCGCGCAGTTCACCGTGAACTACGGCCAGTCCAGTCACGCCGACGGACGCTCGAAGGGCTACACCTTCACGTTCGGCCAGACGTCCGACAAGGGCAGCATCATGGGCGGCGTCGACTACAACAAGACCGAGGCCGTGCTCGCCAAGAACCGCGACTTCTCCAAGAACTCGGTCTCCATCTACGGCAGCAGCCAGACCCCGATCTACAGCTACATCGGCGGCTCCAGCTTCCCCGCCTACGGCAACATCCAGCTGCCGACGCAGTACCAGGCGCAGTACGGCTGCACCAACGTGGCGCTCAACCCCGGCGCGAGCGGCCAGAACATCGCCACCGATTACCACTGCTTCACCAACGCCGACAAGTACAACTACGCCACGGTCAACCTGATCCAGACCCCGCAGGAGCGAACCAGCCTGTGGTTGAAGGGCACCTATGACCTGGGCGAGCACGTTCAGGCCTACATGGACGCCTACCACAATAAGACCAGCTCGGGCTTCCAGCTTGCGCCGGCGCTGCTGGGCAGCCTGTATGGTGCGGTGATCTCGGCGGACAGCTACTACAACCCGTTCGGCGAGGAATATTCCTCGGCTGGACTGGACTACCGTGCACGCCTCGTGTCGGCCGGCAACCGTGCAGCCAACTTCGGCACCACGACGGACCAGATCCACACCGGCTTCAAGGGTGATTTCACCCTTCTCGACCACGACTGGAACTGGGACGTGGGCATGGGTTATGGCCATTTCTCGCAGCAGACGATCACGCGCGGCCTGCCGAACCAGGACAAGATCAACGCCGCGCTCGGGCCGTCGTTCCTCGATACCGATGGCACCGTGAAGTGCGGCACCCCGGGCGACGTGATCAGCGGTTGCACGCCGTTCAATCCGTTCAACTTGTTCGATCCCAACTCGGTGGCCGCTCTGCAGGCGGTGGCCGTGCCTGCGATCAGCAACCAGTTCAACATCGAGCGGACCTACTCCGCTGACGTCAACGGCGGCTTGTTCGATCTGCCGGCCGGCACGGTCCAGATCGCTGGTGGCCTGTCGTACCGCAAGGAGTACACCCGCTCGGAAATCGACCCGCTCCTGCTGATCGATCCGGCCACGGGCAACTGCACCCTGGGCAGCCAGTGCTCGTCGCCGCTGCGTGGCGGCTACAACGTGAAGGAAGCCTACGCCGAGGTGTTCGTTCCGGTGCTGTCGGACATGCCGTTTGCCCAGGCGCTGAACATCACCATCGGTGATCGCTACTCGAAGTACAGCACCTTCGGCAGCACCAACAACACCAAGTTCGCGGTGGAGTATCGCCCGATCACCGACCTGCTGCTGCGCGGCACGGTGTCCGAAGTGTTCCGCGCGCCGACCATCGGTGACGTCTACGGCGCCCCGATCAGCGATGCGCCGAAGCTCAGCAGCGATCCGTGCGATGGCATCACCACTGCCGGTAATCCCGCCTGCGTGGGCGTACCCACCGACGGCAGCTTCCAGGACAAGAACGTTGCGCTGGGGCAGCAGATCAAGGGCGTGACGTCCGGTTCGCAGTACGCTGGCTTCCCGCTGGGGCCGGAGCAGGGCAAGTCGTTCGACGTGGGCTTCGTCTACTCGCCGAACTACGTGCAGGGCCTCTCGCTCAGCGCCGACTTCTGGCACCTGTACCTGAATGACACGATCTCCGCTATCGGTGCGCAGACCGTGCTGGACCTCTGCTACAACGGCGCCACCCAGTACTGCCCGCTGATCAGTCGCTTCCCGACCGGCAGCGCCAACCCGGGCGAGATCGCGCAGATCGTCGAGCCGACCGGCAACCTGGGCCGCACCGACGTGTCAGGCGTGGACTTCTCGGCCCGCTACAAGCTGCCGGAGTTCTCCTTCGGCAACTTCGTGGTCGGTCTGGACGCCACCTACCTGTCGCGTTACGACCAGCAGACGGCACCCGGCACCGATGCCAACACCACGTTCCACGATGCCGGCCATTTCCAGCCGTTCGGTTCCAGTCAGGCGTCGACTTGCCCCAGCGGTGGCGGCGTGTGCCTGTTCCCGCGCTGGCGCGGCAACAGCTTCGTGAACTGGAACATGGGCGACTGGAGTGCCTCCTGGCGCATGCGCTACATCGGCGCGTTCCGCAACGGCTCGCTCAGCCCGTCGCAGGACACGAATCCGGTGCAGGGTCTGCCGGGCGTGCAGTTCAAGTACGGCGCCACGATCTACAACGACGTGTCGGTCGGCTACAACTACGAGCCGCTCAACACCCGCGTTGATCTGGGCGTGAACAACCTGTTCGACAAGCAGCCGCCGTTCCTCTACGCCAACAACACGCTCAATGCCAACACCGATCCGAGCGACTTCGATCTGCAGGGCCGCTACTACTGGGCTCGCGTGACCGTGTCGTTCTGATTGACTGCGCTGCACTGAGTAGCTGAAGCTGACCGGCCGCGCGGGGCAACCCGCGCGGCCTTTTCTTTGGACCTTATCCGACGTGATCAACGATATTCTCAGCGCGCTGCAAGCGGGTCATCCTGCCGAGGCAGAGCGACTGGCCAGGCTGGCTTTGACCGAGAGCCCCGGCCACCCGGATCTGCGCCTCTTCCTTGCCCTTTCAGTGCAACGGCAGGGGCGCGCGGAAGAAGCGCTGGATCTTTATGCCGCGCTCGCTGCAGATCACCCTTCGGAATCGTTGCACTGGGGCAACTACGCCACGGCGCTGCGTGAAGCCGGGCAGCCGCAGGCGGCGGAAGCCGCTTACGTGCGTGCGATCGAACTGGCGCCTGACAACATCGAGCAGCTGGCCAATCTCGGCCTCCTGCAGCTTGAGCGCAAGCAATTCCAGGCCGCGCGGGACACCTTCCTGCGGGCCCATGTGCGCGATCCGGCCTCACCGGCGATGCGCATCCATGCAGCCCGGGCCTGCTCGGCGTGCCGCGACTCGCGCGCCGAGGAGCTGCTGAGGCCATGGCGCGAGTGGACCACCCTCGACGATGCGCTGCAGCTGGAGCTGGCGGACCTGCAGCTGGTGCTGGGCGAAGCGAACATCGCTCGCGTGCTGCTGGAAGAATTGCTGGTGCGATCGCCGGAGCACCTGCCGGCCCGGCTGTTGCTGGCGGCCGTGTACGAGCGCGTCAACGATCTCGACGGCAGTGCGCGCCTGCTCGACCAGGTGGAGCGAGATCATGCCGCTCTTGATGCGGAGGCGCGGCTGGAGATCACGCATCAGCGAGCCAAGCTGGCGTTGCGGCGGGGAGAGAGCGATCTTGCGCGTACTCTTCTGCAGCAGGCCGGTCCACGCACGCCCGATGACTATGCGCACTTCTTCACGCTGGCCGAGGCCTGCGACAAGCTGCGCGACTACGCTGGTGCGATCGATGCGCTGCGTGAAGCCCACGCGCGCCAGATCGACGAGCTGAAGCTCAACGCGCCGCGTCGGTTCGATCCGGGTGCACCCGTGTTGCCAGCGGCAGTGGAGCGGATCGATGCCGCGGCGTTCGCACGCTGGCCAAAGCTCCAGTCGCCAGACAGCGCGCACTCTCCCGTCTTCATCGTCGGCTTTCCCCGCTCTGGCACGACCCTGCTCGAACTGATGCTCGACGCCCATCCGGCATTGCAATCGATGGACGAGCGGCCGTTCTTCACGATCCTCTCCGATCAGCTGGCCGACTACGGCATCGTCGTTCCACAAGACCTGCACAAGCTCGACCAGCACGCGTGCGACGAGTTGCGCAAAGGCTACGTGAGCCTAGTGTGCTCGAAGATCCAGCGGCGCTGGAGTGCGCAGCTGGTGGACAAGAATCCGCTCAACATGCTGTGGCTGCCGTTGATTTACCGGATGTTCCCGGAAGCGAAGTTCATCCTCGCGCTGCGGCACCCTTGCGACGTGTTGATCAGCAACTACATGCAGAACTTCCGCGCCGCGGTGCTGGCCGTGGCGTGCGCTTCGCCCGAGAAGCTGGCGACCGCCTACGTCACCGCGATGGAATGCTGGCTTCACGACGTGGCGCTGTTCCAGCCCAACGTGTTCGTCTCGCGCTATGAAGACCTGGTGGCGGACCCGGCGACGCAGACACGGCGCATCGCCGACTTTCTCGGGCTGGAAGACGCCGCGCCACTGTTGCAGTTCGACCGGCACGCGCGCGACAAGGGCTTCATTGCCACGCCGAGTTACGCCCAGGTGACCCAGCCGGTGAATCGCAGGGGGCTCGATCGCTGGAGGCGCTACCGGGACCTGCTGGCTCCGGCACTGCCGGTTCTGGAGCCGATGCTTCGTCACTGGGGTTACTCGGCGAGCGAAGCGGGCGATCCTGCCGCGGACTGATCCTCAGTCGGTCGGCAGCCGCGCCAGTTCGGGTACCAGCTGCGCGTAGTTGCGCCAGCGCTGAACCGAACGTCGATGCACCGGCTGACGAACCTGCCAGAGACTCGCGGTGCTGATGGCGCGCGGCGCCTCGTCCACGGCCCCGCCCGCGCCGTCGGTGGGCAGTCGCAACCACTGGGCTATCGACTCGATACAGCCGGCGGTATCGTCCACCAGTTCCTCGTAGCGCACCTCGCGAACCGCAAGCGGATAACGCCGTTGCCAGTGCGCCATCAGTCGGCGCGAGCCCTGGATGGCGCAGGCGATGTCGGCGAAGTCGAAGGCGAAGTCCTGTGTCCCCGGGTGGAACGACTGCATCCACAGCGAGAGGGCGGTATCGCGCGGGTCGCGGCGGCAGTGGATGATCCGCGCCTGCGGGAACAGGGCGAGGATCAGGTCCACGTGCAGGTAGTTGTGCGGCTGTTTGTCGATATACCAGCGTGCCGCAGCGTCGTCCTGCACCAGCTGCGCTTCATAGGAGCGTGCGATCGCCTCCATCTGCGCTGAGCGCTCGTGTACCGACGTCACGCTTGCCAGCCGGGCAGCCAGGGTCGGCAGCCACGGCAACTCGCCCCGGTGCCGCACCAGGGCATGCCGCGCCAGTTGCTCGGCCAGCAGAGTGCTGCCGGAGCGCGGCATGCCGACAATGAACACCGGTGTCCATGGACGGGGATCCGAGTGCAGCGCCGGCGGCTCCGGCCGGGTCAGGCGCATCTCCACGCTGCGCCGCCACTGTTTGCGATTCCATGGATGGCGCTCGTGCACCAGGCGGTTGGCGTCGGCCCATGCGGCGGCCGCTCGCGCATGCTCTCCGAGGTCGTCTCGGGCCTTTCCCAGTGCGAACAGCAACCCGCTGCGGGCATGTGCGCTGAGCCCGCCCTGCGTCAGCAGGCGCTCGAACAGTGCGATGTCCGGGTGCTCGGGGTCGCAGTAGCGCTGCAGGCCGGCCAGCCCCAGCGGCACGTGCCACTCCAGCGCAAGCGACGTGCCGGCCAGCGCCGCCTGCTGATGCTGGCGGGCCTCCTCGAACCGGCCGAGTTGGGCAGCCAGTGCACCGGCATGCGCTCGCAGCCGGGGGTCATCTCCGCCCGCGGCGAAGACATCAAGGCACAGTTCCAGTGCATCGGCCTGGCGGCCGCAGTCGTCGAGCAACTCGACCGCGTCGATGCGCTGTCCCATGGTGGGGCGGCCAGTACGGCAGGCGCCGAGCAGGATCTCCCCAGCCGACCGCATCTGTCCGGCCTCGCGCAAGCTGCGCGCCAGCATCAGTGCGGCCGGCACGTGGCCCGGGCTGTGGTCGAGCACGCGCCGAAGCCGGAACGCCGCCTCGGCGCTGTCGCCGAGGCGGGCGGCGACTCCGGCCCGCGCCAGTGCAAGTTCGTCGGACTGCGGATGTGCCGCCATCGCGTCGTCCAGCGTCGCCGCGGCATGTGCCAGATTGCCCTGCAGCAGCTGTGTCTGCGCCCGCTGCAGGGCGCGCTGTGCATCGGCGATCGCGCCGGGTTCAGTCATGCCTCGTGCACTCTGCCGCGCCGCATGCCGACCACGGTGGCAGGTCCAGCGCACGGCGAAGGGGATCGAGCAAGGCGCCATAGCGCTGGCTGTGGACTGTGTCCTGGCGCAGCGGCTGGCGGACCTGGTCGGCGCTGGGCGAGCGCACGGCACGCCGGGTCTCGTGGAAGCGCAGGCAGGCCTCATCGAAGGGCAGGTCGCAGAATGCCAGCAGGGCGCGGATGCGCGCCTGCGGTGACGCCAGCAGCGCCTCGTACTCGTGTACGGTCACGGCCTGGGGGTAGCGCTGCACCAGCCGCTCAAGACTGCGGTCGCAGTCGTGCCAGAACCGGGCAAGATCGTCGAAGTCGCGGGTGTACTCGTTGTTGTCCAGTCGCTGTCGGTAGCACGAGAAGCATGTTTCCAGCGCATCCCGCCGGCAGCCGACCACGTGCGCGCCCGGCAGCATCGCGCGGATCGCGTCGGCGTAGATCCAGTTGCTCGGCAGCTTGTCGGTCGAGCGCGGTCGGTGCCGGCGCCAGCGGGCCGTGCGTTCGAGATAACGCCGGCCCAGTCGAGCCCAGTCAGCCGGCTGCATCTGCGGTACCCAGCGTGGGAATGGTTGTCCGCGCCGGCGTGACTCTTCGGCCAGCACCTGCGGCAGGTCGGGCAGTTCGCCCGTACCTTCCACCAGTGGATGCGATGCCAGGATCTGCTCGACCAGCGTCGAGCCCGAGCGGGGCATGCCGACGATGAAGATCAGCTCCTGCCCGAGAGTGCGATCGTCAGCGCCGGCCGGCGGCGGATCGAATGCGGCGGCAAGCGCGGTGATTGCCGCGGAGTAGGCCGCGCCATGCCACGGCTGGCGGCGGCGGGCGATCGCGTTGGCCGTCGCGAGGGCCTGCAACGACTCGGCCGGTCGGCCCAGGTCGTCCAGCGCGCGGGCCAGTGCGAAGCCGATGGCGATGCGGTCATCGTCCGAGGCACGCGGTTCGCGCTGTGCTGTCTGCATCGCGTCCACGTCGGATGCGGCCATGCGAGTGGTCTTGAGATCGGCCAAACCCCACCAGGCCATGCCGCTCCACGGACGGTCGACGAGTACGCGGCGATATTCGGCAGCGGCCTGCGCCGACTCGCCGCGCATGCGCAGCAGGTCGGCCAGCAGGGCTCGCGCGTCGCTGGCGTCCCGATCGTGCTGCACGGCCTTGCGAAGTGCCGCTTCCGCTTCATCGTTTCGCACGCTACGGGTCAGCATGACGCCGAGGTTGTACCAGGCCAGTGCCATCTCCGGCTGCAGGCTGCACGCGGTTTGCAGCGCCTCGATGGCGCCGTCGTAGTCGCCGGCCTGGCCGAGCAGGGTCGCCAGCGTGTTGAGGTAGGCGGGATCCTGCGGGCGCTGTGCAAGCGCGAGCCGCATGGCGGCAACCGCCTCTGCGTGGCGCCCCTGCATGCCAAGGATGCCGGCGTGCAGGCGCTGCACCTCCGGATGATCAGGGCATCGCTCAAGCAGTGTCGCAATGCCTGCGAGCGCTGCGTCGAGCCGGCCGGCGTCCAGTGCCGAGCCCACTGCAGACGCGGTGCTGACGAGGTCGGGGGTGAGGCCGTCCAATCGTGCCGGCATCCGGGCTCCGTGGCGTGTTGACGAGGGTGCATTTCCAGCGGGGTGGCTATTATGCCCGCTCATCCATGATCCGCTGCGCCGCACGCGCGGGCCATGGCACGGCCCTCGGAGCAGCTTTGATGAATTCCTCTCTCTCCCGCGATCCGGCATCTCTGCGAGAAGCCGCACGCATGCAGCTGAAGGAAGGCCTGTTCGCAGCCGCGGAGGCGAGCTATCGGGCGCTGCTCGAGCTGGTGGCTGACGACGCCGATGCATTGCTTTTCCTGGCCGACCGTGAACTGACCCGCCGCAATGCGCCGCAGGCCATGATGCTGCTCAGCCGCGCGGAGCGGGCTCATCCTTCGCATGCGGGGGTGGCCCACCAGCTCGGTTGTGCGCAGCTCGCCGTCGGCGATTTCGAGGCCGCGGCTGCGCATTTGCACCGTGCCCTGGCGCTGGCGCCGCGGATGTTCCTCGCTCGGCTCCGATTGGGCATCGCGCTGGAGCAGCTCGGGCGGCCAGACGAGGCGCTGCGGGCCTTCTTCATGGCGGTGCGCAGTGCCCAGGAGCAGGGCCGCTGGCTCAGTGACGCCACTACGGCACCGGCGCTGCGCGAGCCGGTGAAGTACGCGATGAACTACGCCAACGTGGGGCGCAAGCGGCTGTTCGACGTGGCGCTGGAGCCACTGCGCGAGCGTTACGGACGTTCGGAGTTGCGACGTGTGGACCGCGCATTGGCGATCCATCTGGGGCTTGAGGCGATGCCGGCGATCGATCCGAGGCAGCGTCCGCTGTTCCTGTATTTCCCCGAGGTGCCCAGCCAGCCGTTCTATCCGCGCCAGCGTTTTCCGTGGCACGAGGCGCTGGAGGCCGGCGCAGCAGGGGTGCGTGAAGAGCTGCTGGCAGTGCTTGCGGGCGAGCAGCCGCTGGAGTCTTTTCTTGGCGTGGACGATCCGGCGCAGGCGCAGTCGATGCTCGGTGCGTCGCCTGGTCATGATGCCGCCTGGGATGCCTACTTCTTCCACCGCCACGGTGCGCGTTATGACGCGCACTGCGCCGCTTGCCCCCGCACCAGCGCCCTGCTCGATGCTGCGCCGCTGGTGCGGATCCGCGGCCATGCGCCGGAGGCGCTGTTCTCGGTGCTGCGGCCGGGCACGCACATCCTGCCGCACCGTGGCGTCACCAACACACGGCTGGTCACCCATCTGCCGCTGATCGTGCCGGCCGACTGCGCATTGCGCGTGGGCGGGCAGGTCCATGCGTGGCGGGAAGGAAGCTGCGTCACTTTCGACGACACCTTCGAGCACGAGGCCTGGAACCGCAGCGAGGCCACCCGCGTGGTGCTGATCCTGGATAGCTGGAATCCCGATCTCACCGCGGCGGAACAGGCGGCGGTGACGGATCTTGTCCAGGCGATCGGTGATTTCAATGCAGCGTGCGAGCTGCCTGCGGCGTCTACCTGAGCGACGCTGGCACCTGCCAAGACAAACGGCGCCCCAGGGCGCCGTTTGTCTGAATCGAACCACGCGTCGCAACGCGACTCAGTAGCGCGGAACGCTGGGGTCGATTTCCGCGGCCCAGGCGTCCATGCCGCCTTCGACGTTGAACAGCTGGCTGAAGCCGTGGGCCGCGAAGCGCTCGGCAGCGGCGCGGCTGGAGACGCCGTGGTGGCAGATGAAGGCGATGGGGGCGTCCTTGGGCAGGGCGGCGAGGGTATCACCTTCCTCGTCCAGCACACGCGCCTGCGCAAGCGGCGCGGCCTGCGCACGGCCGCTGGCCGGGCGCACGTCGACGAGGGTGATGTCGCCGGCCGCCAGGCGCTGTTGCAGCTCCTGCACGGTCAGCGACTTGATCTCCTGCGCGCCGGGGAACTTGAGGCTCAATCCCTCGCCCTGAACGGTGGACACCCAGTCGATCACGATGCCCTTCGCGCGCCGCGCGCTGGCCGGGTCGAAATGGATCTCCAGGCCGTTGGACACCGCAATGATGTCGTGGTCGCCCGCCGGGGCCAGCTGGAAGCCGGCGCTGTGGTCCGGACCAATCTCCAGGTGAATCGCCACGCCCTGGGCCTCTGCCGTGCCCTGGCGGATCATCTGCGCGGCCTTGTCGGTGATGGTGATCTCCGGCGGCGTGCGGTCTGGTGCCGCGGCGCCGAACAGCGTGTGCAGTTCGCCGCTGGTGTACATCTGGCGAATGATGTCCGAGCCGCCGACCAGCTCGCCTTCGACGTAGAGCTGCGGGATGGTGGGCCACTCGCCGTAGATCTTGATGCCCTCGCGAATCTCCGGGTCTTCCAGCACGTTGACGGTGTGGTAGTCGCCCAGCAGCTCGTTGAGCGTGTTGGTGGCCGCGGCCGAGAAGCCGCACATGGGCTGCTGGCGGTTGCCCTTCATGAACAGCACCACGCGGTGCGCGCTGAGCAGGGACTGGATGCGTTCGCGGGTCGCCGGATCGAGGGACATGCTGGTTTTTCCATGGGAGTACACAAGAGCGCTACATGGTAGCGCGGGCGCCTGATGGCAAGCCCTGCTTGCGTAGTGACCATGGGTCATTTATAAATGACCCGTGGTCACTAAAGCCCCCGCCGCGCCGGGCTCGCGCCGCCGCGCCGTCAGCGTGGACATGAAGGCGCAGCGACGTCGCGAGATCCTCGCCGCCGCGCTGCGCCTGCTCGAGCGCCAGCCGTACGAGATGATCACCATGAGCGCGGTGGCGGTGGCCGCGGGCGTAGCCAAGGGCACCACCTACCTTTATTTCCCCACGCGCGAGGCGCTGTTCCTCTCGCTGCTGGCCGAGCACTACGAGAACTGGTTCGACGCGCTGGATGCATACCGCGCGCCGTCGCCCCCCGCGGCGGATGCATGGACCGTCTGGGCGGCCAGGGAACTGGCGGCGCGACCGCTCTTCCTGCGCCTGGTGGCGGTGCTGCATGCCGTGCTTGAGACCAACGTTCCGGTGGACGAGGTGCTTGCCTTCAAACGCCGGCTGGCCGAGCGGGTCGCCCGCAGCGGCGGGGCACTGGAGCGGACGCTGGACCTGCCTGCCGGCTGTGGCACGCGGCTGCTGCTGTGGCTGCAGGCGATAGTGCCGGGGTTGGCGCAGATGGCCGCACCGCCGGCACCGCTGCACGCGGCGCTTCGGTCCGACCCCGCGCTGGCCGGCTTCCTGATCGATTTCGCCCCCGAGCTGCAGGCCCTGCTGGCGACGGTGGTGCGTGGCATGCAGGGCGCCGTGGGGTCTTCGACATGACGGTTTCCCTCGAGCGGCGCACCGCGCTCGTCACCGGTGCATCCAGCGGGCTGGGCATCGAGTTCGCCCGCGAGCTGGCCGCGCGCGGCGCAGTACTGATCCTGGCGGCGCGCAGCGAGGCGCCGATGCAGGCGCTGGCCAGCGAGCTGCGCGCGGCCGGCGCCACCGTGCACGTGCGCTGCGTGGATCTGGCCGACGCCGTGGCCCGCGAAGCGTTCGCCGCGCAGCTGGAGCGCGATGGCCTGACGGTGGACGTGCTGGTGAACAACGCCGGCTTCGGCGTGTTCGGTCCGTTTGCCGACACCGAGTGGGAACGGCTCGATGCCATGCTGGCGGTCGACGTGGTGGCGCTTACCCACCTCACCCGGCTGTTCGTGCCGGCGATGCGCTCGCGCGGGTTTGGCCGCGTGCTGCAGGTGGCCTCCACCGGGGCATTCCAGCCGACTCCCACCTACGCCGCCTACGCGGCGGCGAAGAGCTACGTGCTGCAGCTTTCGCATGCGCTGGACGTGGAGCTTCGCGGTACCGGCGTGCGCTGCACGGTGGTCTCGCCCGGGGTGACCGCAACGCAGTTCTTCGCCGTGGCCGGCCAGCGCCCCACCTGGTATCAGCGCCTCACCCGCATGCAGGCGTCGACCGTGGCGCGGCAGGGCGTGGCCGCCATGCTCGGCGGGCGCAGCGGCATCATCACCGGCTGGGCCAACGCGGTGATGGCGCACGCCACGCGGTTGATGCCGCGCGGGCTGTCGGCGCGGGTCGCTGGCGTGCTGATGCGCAACTGATCACGCTGCCGGACGCAGTGCGGCCAGATCACGCCGGCGGCTCGCCAGCGGCGCCATGGCCAGCGCGGTAGCGGGCGAGGGCAGCACCAGCTCGCGACTGGCGCGGCCCAGCGCCGTGCGCTGCTCGCTCCAGTGGATCAGCTCCATCGCGCCGGTGTGGTCCTCCACCAGCGCGGTGCAATGTTCCACCCAGTCGCCGTCGTTGAGGTAGAGCACGCCGTCGATATCGCGGACCTGGCCGAAGTGGATATGGCCGCAGATGTGGCCGTCGAACCCGCGCTCGCGGGCATCGGCAGCCACCCGCTCCTCGTAGGCGCGGATGTACGCCAGCGCCTTGCCCACGTGCGACTTCACGATGATCGACAGCGGCAGGTACGGCATGTCCATGCGCCGACGCCATGCGTTGACGCGGCGGTTGCTCCAGCAGATGAAGCGATGCATCGCCTCGCCCAGGTGCAGCATCCAGCCGCGGCCGACGTGTTCGGGGTCGAATTCGTCACCGTGGCTGACCCGGTAGCGGCGCCCGTCGGCGCCCTCGTGAACGGCATCCAGCGCGATGCGCACGCCGCCGAAGTCCTGCCCGGACAGTCCGCGCAGCGCCGCATCGTGGTTGCCGGGGATATAGGTCACGGCGACGCCGCGTCGGGCCATGGCGAGCACCTCGGCGACCACCGCGCCGTGATCCGGGTGCCAGCCCATCCGCTTGCCGAGTGCCTCCAGGTCGATGATGTCGCCTACCAGGTACAGCTGCTCGCAGCGCAGCTGGCGCAGGAAATCGAGCAGGTAGCGCGCCTTGCAGTCGGGCGTGCCCAGGTGCGCATCCGATATGAAGGCGCTGCGGCAGCGGAAGGTGGCCATGGCGTCGGTTCCCGGTGGTGTTCCGGGGCGCCAGTGTCGCCACGATCGATCACCGCGCGATGGCGCCGAGGTTGCAGTGCGGTTGCGCGACTCAGGAAAGCGCGGCGTGCGCCACCGGCGCAATGCGCGCAGTCCAGCGGGCGTACTGGCGGCCGTCCGGATGCAGGCCGTCGGCAGCGAGCTCGTGCGGATGCGCCCGCGAGAGGCCGGTGATGTCGACGAAGTGGGCGCCGTGCGCCTCGGTCTCGGCCTGCGCCAGGCGGTTGAACTGGTCGAGCGCCGCGCCGATCACGGCGGCGTCGTGCCCGTGCTCGCGGGCAAAGCGGGTCACCCCCCAGTCCGGGATCGACACCACCACCACCCGGGCCGCGTTGCCGGCCAGGCTGATCGCGCCGGCCAGCAGAGCGGCGAAGTGCGCGCCGTATTCCGCCGCGTCACGGCCGCGGTATTGATTGTTGACGCCGATCAGCAGCGTCACCAGGTCGGCCGGAGCGGGGGCGGCAGCGGCGATGGCCGCGGCCAGTTCGTCGGTGGTCCAGCCCGTGGTGGCGATGATCTGCGGCTCGGCCACGGCCACGCCGGCGTCACGCAACTGGCGCGCCAGCTGCATCGGCCAGCGCTCGTCCGGCAAGACACCCTCGCCGATCGTGTAGGAGTCGCCCAGCGCCAGATAGCGCAGCCTCGCGCCCGAGCCAGCCACCGCCTGCGTCATGCCGGCGCGACTCAGGCGATCGCCGCGGCGGTGCCGCGCACCGGCTGCTCGGCCGCCATGGTGGCGAGCACCCGCTCGATCCGAACGAACACCTCGCTGAGCTCGGCCGGCTCCGGCAGCAGGGTGAGCCGGAACTGCCGGCTGCCGGCCACGTTGAAGCTCGCCCCGGGCACCACCAGCACCGACTCGCGTTCCAGCAGGCGCAGCGCGAAGTCGCCGTCGTCGAACTGCGCGATGCGGTCCGCGCGCACGGACGGGAACGCATACAACGCGCCCGCAGGGGCGACCAGCTCCAGGAAGTCGCTGGCCGCCACACCGTCGATGACCGCCCGCCGCGCCTCGTGCAGGCGGCCGCCCGGCGAGGTCAGCGCGTGGATCGTCGGTGCGCCCTGCAGCGCAGGCGCCACCGCCCACTGGGCGGTGGCATTGGCGCACAGGCGCAGCGCCGCCAGCAGCTGCAGCGCGTCGCGGTAATCGGCCGTGCGCGCCGGGTCGCCGGACAGGCTCATCCAGCCGATCCGGTAACCGCAGGCGCGGTGCACCTTGGACAATCCGCCGAAGCTGAGGCACGGCACCTCGCCGGCGACTTCCGCCAACGGCTGGAACACCGCACCGTCGTAGAGGATTTCGTCATAGATCTCGTCACACAGCAGCAGCAGGCGATGGCGCGCGGCGATGGCCACCAGCTGCTCCAGCAGCGCGCGCGGGTAGACTGCGCCGGTGGGATTGTTCGGGTTGATCAGCACCAGTGCGCGCGTGCGCGGGGTGATCAGCGATTCCACTTCCGCCGGGTCGGGCAGGTGATCGTTGCCGGGCAGGCAGCGGTAGTAACGCGGCGTGCCGCTGTTGAGGATGGTGGCGGCGCTCCACAGCGGATAGTCCGGGCTCGGGAGCAACACCTCGTCGCCCGGCTGCAGCAGCGCGCGCAGGCTGATGTCGATCAGTTCGCTGACCCCGTTGCCGATGAACACCCGCTCCTCGCTCACCCGGTGCGCGCCGCGCGCGCGTTGCTGCGCCACGATCGCGGCGCGCGCTTCTTCCAGCCCCTGCTCGTGGCCGTAGGCTTCGCTGTCGGTGAGATGGCCGGCGATGGCCGCGCGCAGGTGGGGCGGCGTCTCGAAACCGTAGCGGGCCGGATTGCCGATGTTGAGCTTGATGATCGGCAGCCCTTCGGCTTCCATCTCGCGCGCGCGGCGGGTCAGGGCACCGCGGATTTCGTAGCGCACGTTCGCCAGGTGCGTGCTGGGTGTGATCGAAGCCAACGCCGTCAAGTCCTCATGCCTTGTTGCACCGGCGCTTGCCGCCGGCATGGGCGCATGCTAACAGCGTCGATACCGGCACGCGCCGTGCTGCGCGGCCGAATTCGGGGCGGATGTCGGTCGCCCGCCGGGCAGGGCATAATCGGACCATCATGAGCGACGCTCCCATCATTGAACGCCTGCGCCTGATCGGCTGGCGCGGCGAGGTGCTGCCGCCGGGCGGCATGCGACTGGCCCGTGTGGTCGCCCAGCACCGTGCCGGCTACGAGTTGCACGATGGCGAGCAGGTGTTCGGCGCGCAGCCGGCCGGGCACTTCCTCAAGCGCGGGCTCGATCCGTCCGAGCGCCCCGCCGTGGGTGACTTCGTCGAGTTCGAGCCGGGTGCGCCGCCGCATATCCAGCGCGTGCAGGAGCGCCGTACGGTCCTGTCGCGCGCAGCCGCCGGCGAGCGGTACGAGCGCCAGGTGATCGCCACCAACATCGATTACGTGCTGGTGCTGACCGGGCTCGATGGTGACTTCAATCCCGCGCGCATCGAGCGTTATCTCTCGCTGATCGAGGATTCCGGCGCGCAGCCGGTGGTGTTGCTGAGCAAGCTGGACCTGCTCGCGGACGCCGCCGAGCGCGTGGCGCAACTGCGCGAACGTTTGCCGGCGACCACTCCCGTGCACGCGATCAACGGCAAGCACCGCGACAGCATCGCCGTGCTCGCGCCCTACCTCAAGCGTGGCGACAGCGCGGTGCTGGTGGGCTCCTCCGGCGCGGGCAAGTCCACCCTCACCAACACCCTGCTGGGCACCGACAAGCTGGCCACCGGCGAGGTGCGCGCGCACGACAGCCGGGGGCGCCACACCACCACGTTCCGCGCGCTGCTGCAGCTGCCCACCGGCGGTTGCCTGATCGACACGCCGGGCATGCGCGAGCTCAAGCTCACCGGTGAGGAGAACCTCGACCTGTTCGCCGACATCGAGGCGCTGGCTGAGACCTGCCGCTTCGCCGACTGCGGTCACGGCAGCGAGCCCGGCTGCGCGGTTCAGCGTGCGCTCGACAGCGGCGAGCTCGAGCCGGAGCGGTGGCGCAACTACCTCAAGCTGCGCGACGAGCGCGAGGACCAGGCCGCCACGCTGGAAGCAAAACTGCGGCGCCAGCGCGGCGGCCGTCCGATCGATCGCCCGCACGGCCATCGCGGCCAGCGCGAGCGCGACTGACCCGCGGATGCCTGCGGCCGCGCCCGCACTGCCCGCCGGCTCCGGCGGCGCGCGATCCGGCCCCGGTGGCTGACGCGATGGAGGCCCCGCCAAACGCGGACTTGAGCCGTTACCGGGTGCTCGACCAGCGGCTGCTGGCCGCCGTCCGGCCCATCCGCATCCTGCCGACGGTGGCGTGGCCCGCGTCGCTGGAGCGGCAGATGATCGAGGCCTACAGCGCCGGCCGCTTCAGCCTGCCGCAGGTTAGCTACGTCGCCCCGGACCTGTCCGCGGCGCGCGCCGAGCTGGCGGCGATCGAGCGCGAGGCGGGGCATGACGATCCCCTGGGCGAATACCTGTGCCGCAGCGCCGAATCCTGGCGCATTGCCGCGGAGATGCTCGAGGCGGTGGGGACCGAGCGGGTCACCGCGCCGTCGATCGTGCTGTACGGCCACCCTGGCGATGCCATTCCCGGCAGCGGGCGCAGCAACCTCGACGCGGCCCGCTATTTCGCCGAGCTGGCCGACGAGCTGGGCGCCGACCTCATCAATGACGACGTCATCGTGAACATTCCCGCCGAGGCCCTGCGCGCGGACCTGGCGCAGACGCTGGACGGGTTCTTCGGCCCCGGTGTGATCGTGGTGGAGGTGGACCCCGAACTCACTGCCAAGGCCGCCGCCGGCGCCACCCGCATACGCCTGCGCGGCGACACCGCCTTCAGCGACTACGACCGCCACCAGCTGCTGGCGCACGAGGCGCTGGTGCACTCGCTGACCGCGCTGAACGGTCGCCGTCAGCCACTGCTGGCCTCGCTGGCGCGTACCTCGCCCCGCGTCACCGCCACGCAGGAAGGGCTGGCGGTGTTCGCCGAGCTGATGTCCGGCGCCATCGACATCACCCGGCTCAAGCGGATCAGCCTGCGCATCCTGGCCATCGACATGGCCTTGCGCGGGGCGGACTTCGTCGAGGTGTACCGTTTTTTCCGCGATTGTGGACAGACGCCGGGCGACAGTTTCCACTCCACCCAGCGCGTGTTCCGCGGGGTGCCGCTGACCGGCGGCGCCGCATTCGCCAAGGACAACGTGTACCTGGCCGGGCTGCTGGCGGTGCACACGTTCTTCCGCTGGGCGCTCAAGCAGCGCCGCATGGACCTGCTGCGGCACCTGTTCGCGGGCAAGCTGGCGCTGCACGACGTGATCACGCTGGAGCCGCACTTCGCCTCCGGCGCTATCCTGCCCCCGCGCTGGCTGCCGCCGTGGATGCAGCACGTGCACGGGCTGGCCGGCAAGCTCGCGTTCTCGCTGTTCGCCAACCGCATCCACATGGGCGAGGTACAGGCCGAGGAGCTCTCGCTGGGACTGTGAGGTGCTGTCGCAGGGCGGCGTCGCACACCGGGGGCGAGGGAGCGCGGTGATACCATCTGGGCTCTTCGCTTCCGGACCCACGACCCGCCCCATGGCCAATCCCCCCGAGGAACTCAAGCAGGCTGCGCTCGAATACCACCGGCTTTGCCCGCCCGGCAAAATCAAGGTCAGCGCGACCAAACCGATGGTTACCCAGCGCGATCTGGCGCTGGCCTACTCGCCCGGCGTCGCGTATGCCTGCGAGGCCATCGTGGAGGACCCCAACGCGGCCAGCGAGCTCACCGCACGCGGCAATCTGGTGGCGGTGATCACCAACGGCACCGCGGTGCTCGGCCTGGGCGACATCGGCCCACTGGCAGGCAAGCCGGTGATGGAAGGCAAGGGCGTGCTGTTCCAGAAGTTCGCCGGCATCGACGTGTTCGACATCGAGTTGAACGAGCGCGATCCGGACAAGCTGGTCGACATCATCGCGGCGATGGAGCCGACCTTCGGCGGCATCAACCTCGAGGACATCAAGGCGCCGGAGTGCTTCATCGTCGAGCGAAAGTTGCGCGAGCGGATGAAGATCCCGGTGTTCCACGACGACCAGCACGGCACCGCGATCATCGTCGGTGCCGCCGTGCTCAATGCGCTGGAAGTGGTGGGCAAGAAGCTCGAGGACGTCAAGCTGGCCACTGCCGGCGCCGGTGCGGCGGGCATCGCCTGCCTGGACATGCTGGTGGCGCTGGGCCTGAAGCCCGAGAACATCCTCGCCTACGACCGCGAGGGCGTGATCTACACCGGCCGCGAGCAGCTCGACCCGGACAAGGCGCGCTACGCGCGCACCACCGACAAGCGCACGCTGGCCGAGATCGTGGCCGGCGCCGACGTGTTCCTGGGCCTGTCGGCCGGCGGCATCCTCAAGCCGGAGATGGTCGCGGCGATGGCCGACAAGCCGGTGATCCTGGCACTGGCCAACCCGAACCCGGAGATCTCGCCGGCCGATGCCAAGGCGGTGCGCCCGGACTGCATCATCGCCACTGGCCGCTCGGACTACCCGAACCAGGTCAACAACGCGCTGTGCTTCCCGTACATCTTCCGTGGCGCGCTGGACGTGGGCGCCACCGGCATCAACGAGGCGATGAAGCTGGCCTGCGTGCGGGCGATCGCCGCGCTGGCCCGGATGGAGGCCTCCGACCTCGCGGGCGCTTACGGCGAGGAAGTCCCTTCGTTCGGTGCGGAGTACCTCATCCCGCGCCCGTTCGACCCGCGCCTGCTGGTGATGCTGGCGCCGGCGGTGGCGCAGGCGGCGATGGATTCGGGCGTCGCCACGCGGCCGATCGCCGACATGGATGCCTACCGCGAAAAGCTCGGCCAGTTCATCTACCGCACCAGCCTGCTGATGAAGCCGGTGTACGACCGCGCGAGGATGGACCGCAAGCGCGTGGCCTATGCCGAGGGCGAGGAAGAAGTGGTGCTGCGCGCGGTGCAGACGGTGATCGACGAGCGCATGGCCTACCCGATCCTGATCGGCCGGCCCGACGTGATCCAGGCGCGCATCCAGCGCCTGGGCCTGCGCATGCGCGAGGGGGTGGATTTCGATCTCACCAACATCAACGACGACCCGCGCTTCAACGATTACTGGCAGCAGTACCACGCGCTGACCGAGCGCCGCGGCGTGACCCCGGCGGCAGCGAAGAACCTGCTGCGCTCGCGCTCCACCCTGATCGCCGCGCTGATGGTCGAGCGTGGCGAGGCCGATGCGCTGATCTGCGGGCTGGTCGGCCGCTTCCACAAGAAGCTCGGCTACCTGCGCAGCGTGTTCGACCTGGACCCGGGCGTGCAGTGCACCTCGGCGATGACCGGCGTGATCAACGACCGCGGCGCCTGGTTCTTCGTCGACACCCACGTGCAGGTCGACCCCAGCGCCGAGCAGATCGCCGAGGCCACGCTGCAGGCGAGCTATCGCCTGAAGCTGTTCGGCATCGAGCCGAAGGTGGCGCTGCTGTCGCACTCCAATTACGGCAGTCACGACAACGCCAGCGCGGCCAAGATGCGCAAGGTCTGGCAGATCCTCAAGGAGCGCTACCCGAAGCTCGAGGTGGACGGCGAGATGCAGGCCGACACCGCGTGGGACGAAACGCTGCGCCGGCGGATGTTCCCGCACACCACCCTCACCGGCCGCGCCAACCTGTTCGTGATGCCGAACCTCGACGCTGCCAACATCACCTACAACATGGTGCGGGTGATGACCGACGGCGTGGCGATCGGTCCGATCCTGATGGGCGTGGACAAGAGCGCGCACATCCTCACGCCGGCCTCGACCGCGCGGCGGGTAGTCAACATGACCGCGGTGGCCGCCGTGGATGCGCAGATCCGCGCTGCACAGGCCGCCCGCGCCGGTTGATGGTCCGGCGGATGATCCCCGCCGTGTCCATGCGCGTGCGCATGGACGTCCATTTGGCGGCCGCCTCGCGCGGCCGCTAAACTCGATTACTGCTGCATCGCACCCGACGATGCACCCCCATGCAGGCGTGCCCCGACGCCGCGGAGACTTTCATGGACCAGCTCGACGACATCCTCCACCAGGACATCGACCCCACCGAAACCCGGGAGTGGATCGAATCGCTCAACGCGGTCATCAGCCATGACGGCACGGAGCGCGCGCACTACCTGCTGGAGAAGATGGTCGACTCCACCCGGCGCGCCGGCGGCTACCTGCCGTTCGATCCGACCACCGAGTACGTCAACACCATTGCCGCGCCGAACGAGGCCAAGAGCCCCGGCGACGCCACCATGGAATGGCGCATCCGCACGCTGATCCGCTGGAACGCGATGGCGATGGTGGTGCGCGCCAACCGCAAGCCCGGCGAGCTGGGCGGCCACATCGCCAGCTTCGCCTCGTCGGCGACGCTGTACGACGTGGGCTTCAACCACTTCTGGCGCGCTCCCAGCGCCGATCACCCGGGCGACCTGGTGTTCCACCAAGGCCATTCCAGCCCCGGCGTGTACGCCCGCTCCTTCCTCGAGGGCCGCATCAGCGAGGAACAGATGGACCTGTTCCGCATGGAAGTGGCCGGCAAGGGCCGCGGCCTCTCGTCCTATCCGCATCCGTGGCTGATGCCCGACTACTGGCAGGTGCCGACGGTGTCGATGGGCCTGGGTCCGATCCAGGCGATCTACCAGGCGCAGTTCTGGAAATACCTCGAGCACCGCGGCCTGATCCCCAAGAGCGACCGCAAGATCTGGTGCTTCCTGGGCGACGGCGAGACCGACGAGCCGGAGAGCCTGGGCGCGATCTCGCTGGCCGGGCGCGAGGGGCTGGACAACCTGATCTTCGTGGTCAACTGCAACCTGCAGCGGCTCGACGGCCCGGTGCGCGGCAACGGCAAGATCATCCAGGAGCTCGAGGGCGTGTTCCGCGGCGCCGGCTGGAACGCCATCAAGGTGATCTGGGGCAGCTACTGGGATCCGCTTCTGGCGCGTGACACCTCCGGCCAGCTGCGCAAGCTGATGATGGAAACCGTCGACGGCGAGTACCAGGCCTGCAAGGCGTTTGGCGGCAAGTACACGCGCGAGAACTTCTTCAACAAGTACCCGGAAACCGCGCAGCTGGTCGCCAACCTGTCCGATGACGACATCTGGCGCCTCAACCGTGGTGGGCATGATCCGCACAAGGTGTACGCGGCGTACCACGCGGCAGTGAACACCAAGGGCCAGCCCACGGTGATCCTGGCCAAGACGGTCAAGGGCTACGGCATGGGCGCGGCGGGCGAGTCGCAGAACCCGACCCACCAGCAGAAGAAGCTCGACGCCGAGGCAGTGCGGCACTTCCGCGACCGTTTCAACATCGCCGTGCCGGACGACAAGCTGGCCGACGTGCCGTACTACCACCCGGGCAAGGACTCGCCGGAAGTGCAGTACATGCTCGAGCGGCGCCGCGCGCTCGGCGGGGCGCTGCCGCAGCGCCGCCGCACCGCCGATGCCAAGCTCAAGGCGCCGGAGCTGTCGGCGTTCGAGCAGATCACCAAGGGCAGCGGCGAGCGCGAGATCTCCACCACCATGGCGCTGGTGCGCGGCATCAATCTGCTGCTGCGCGACAAGCAGCTGGGCGAGCGCGTGGTGCCGATCGTCGCCGACGAGGCACGCACCTTCGGCATGGAGGGCATGTTCCGGCAGATCGGCATCTACGCGCCGTTTGGCCAGAAGTACCGTCCGCAGGACGCCGACCAGCTGCTGTACTACCGCGAGGACCAGAAGGGCCAGGTGCTGCAGGAAGGCATCTCCGAGGCCGGCGGCATGGGCGCGTGGATGGCCGCGGCGACCAGCTACAGCATTTCCAACGTGGCGATGCTGCCGTTCTTCATCTACTACTCGATGTTCGGTTTCCAGCGCATCGGCGACCTGTGCTGGGCCGCCGGCGACATGCGCGCGCGCGGCTTCCTGATCGGCGGCACCGCCGGCCGCACCACGCTCAACGGCGAGGGCCTGCAGCACGAGGACGGCCATTCGCACCTGATGTCGGGCGCGATCCCCAACGTGAAGTCGTACGACCCCACCTTCTCCTACGAAGTGGCGGTCATCCTGCAGGACGGCACGCGCCGCATGATGGCCGAGCAGGAAGACATCTACTACTACCTCACCGTGATGAACGAGAACTACCAGCACCCGGACATGCCGGCCGGGTGCGAGGAAGGCATCATCAAGGGCATGTACCTGTTCCGCGACGGCGGCGCAGGTGCCGGCGGCAAGGGCAAGGGCAAGTCCAAGGCGCCGTGCGTGCAGCTGCTGGGCTCGGGCACGATCCTGCGCGAGGTGATCGCCGCGGCCGAGCTGCTGGAGAAGGACTTCGGCGTCTGCGCCGACGTCTGGTCGTGCCCCAGCTTCATCGAGCTGCGCCGCGACGGTTTCGACGCCGAGCGCTGGAACCGCCTGCATCCGGAAGCCGAGCAGCGCGTGCCGTACGTCACCGCCCTGCTGCAGGAGCGCGCTGCCGGTCCGGTCATCGCCGCCACCGACTACGTGCGTGAATTCGCCGACCAGATCCGCGCGTTCATTCCCGAGGGCATGCGCTACACGGTGCTGGGCACCGACGGCTTCGGCCGCTCGGACACCCGTGCGCACCTGCGCGACTTCTTCGAGGTGGATCGCTACTGGATCGCCCATGCCGCGCTGGCGGCACTGGCGAAGGACGGCAAGGTCAACGCCAAGGACGTGGCGCGGGCGATCAAGGAGTACAAGCTCAACCCGGACAAGCCCAACCCGCTCACGGTGTAGCCGCTCACCGCGGCAGACAGCAAAAAGCCCGCCGTGAGGCGGGCTTTTTGTTGGGTTGCCGGGCGTTGCCCGGCGCGGGGCTATCAATCCTCGTCGCGGCTGCTCAACGCCTTGCGCAGCAGCAGGAACGCGCCGATGGTGCCGGCCACGATCGCCACCGTCGCTGCCGGGTGGCGATTCACCTGCCGGCGCAGGCGGCGGTACTGGTAGCTTGCCTCGTCGGCGAAATCCTCGGCCGCGCGACCCATCTGGCGGCGGTAGCTCTCGCCGCGACGGCCGAAGCGGCTGCCTGCGTGGCGACCGCGTTCGACCAGGTCGTGCGCGCCGCTGGCGGCACCGTTGGCGTACTGGCGAACTCGGTTGCCGAGGTGCGCGGTGGATTCATGGAGGCTGCGTTCGATATCGCGGGTTCTGCTCATGGCGGTCGGCTCCTCGGTAAGCGCCCACGCGGAGCGCCGGGTGACTGTCGGACCGATACCTTGCCCCGCGCGGCGTGAGCGACGCGTCGATAGCGTCCGGAACGCGACGCTGGCGTTCAGCTGGGCAGGGTGGCTCTAGCCGAGCCGGTACTCGCCGCCTTGTGCCAGCGCGCGCTGATAGGCCGGGCGCGCGTGGATGCGCTGCAGGAAATCCGCGAGCCGGGGATGCTGGGCGTTCGCGTTCAGGCCGCCTCGGGCAGCGGCGGCCTCCAGCGGAAAGCTCATCTGGATGTCGGCCACGCTGAAGCGCTCGCCACCGAACCATGGGTGCCGGCCCAGTTCGTCCTCCAGATAGGCCAGGTGCGCGGCGATCTGCGGATCGACAAACCCCGCCTGCACCTTGCCAGCCACTCCCTTGAGGACAGGCCTGACGAAGAATGGCGCGGGCGTCGTCGCCACCCGCTGGAACACCAGCTTGAGCAGCAGGGGCGGCATCGCCGAGCCCTCGGCGTAATGCAGCCAGTAATTCTGGCGCAGTCGCTCGGGCGTGCCGTGGGGCGCAATCAATGCGCTGCCGTAGCGGTCGGCGAGATACTCGACGATCGCACCGGACTCGGCCACGGTCTGCGCGCCGTCGGTGATCACCGGCGACTTGCCCAGCGGGTGTACCGCCCGCAGCTCCGGCGGCGCCAGCATGGTCTTCGGATCGCGCTGATAGCGGGTGACCTGGTACGGGATGCCGAGCTCCTCGAGCAGCCAGAGAATGCGCTGGGAGCGCGAGTTGTTGAGGTGGTGGAGTGTGATCATCCGGCCATCAGAGCGGATCGGGCGGCGTGTCGCAAGGCCGGGTCTCGGCAAGTGATCGGCCCGGTCGCGTATCGCCATGGCGGGCCGTGACGGCCGGCCCCGCGCCTGACGCCATCAGTCCCGCCGGCGTCGTGCGGCCGGGGCATCACCACGCGCCGCTGAGGCCTTTGGGCAGTGCTGGTGGCCTCGCGACCGGGAGTTCGCCAGCGACAGCACGGGCGGGGTGAGGACGGCCGACGTGTGCACGAAGCCGGCGTCGTCACCGAACCCGTCGCAGCGGTAGTGTTCCCTTTTTCTAGGGCTCCAGCGTGATCGTGCGCGACAGTGCGGACACGCCGCGCTCGTCGAACGCCTCCACGGCAACCACATAGCGCACGCCCCTGTTCAGCGCGCGCAGCTGCAGCGTGGTCGGCTGGTCGGCGAAGCGCTGGTAAGTCTGGTGCAGACGCTCGGCACTGAGGCCCCAGCGCACGTTGTAGCCAACCGCGCCGGGCACTGGCTTCCAGGTAATGGTGGCGTTGCGGGTGTCCGTGTCGCGGCTCGCCGAGACCAGCACTGGCGCGGGCGGGAGCGGCCCGTCCGCGTGGCCGAACACGCGCAGGTCGGAAATCGCCAGGTGCCTGGCGCCGACATGGCGGTGCACGTAACGCACGTAGCGCACGTTCGCGGGCGCATCGAGTTCGACATAGGCGTTGGCGTGATCGCGTGTCTCGTGCGCAAGGTCGGCGAGGGTCTGCCAGCGCAGGCCGTCGATCGAGCCTTCCAGCACGAATTGGGTGACCAAGTCCGGTGCGTCGCCGTAGCGGCCGGACTGATGGTCGGCGTAGTTGACCTGGATCGCGTTCACTGTGCGCGCGCCGCCAAGGTCGAGCGTGAGTGTCTGGCCGTGCGTGTCGGAAGACGCCAGCCAGAAGCTGCGCGGGTTCTCGTCCGTCACCTGCCCCGGCGCGTGACCGGGCATCTGCGAGGAGGCGATGGCGCGCTTGTGCCAGGACAACAGCATCCACCCGGTGAACGTGCTTTCACCGGGTGTGAGCTTGTGGTCCGGCATGCGTTGCGGGAAGTCGCCGAAGCGGGTATCCACCCACATCTGGCCGTCGTCGTGGAAGCCGGCGGGATAGAGGTCGATGCGCCGCTCGAAGTTCCAGTTCAGGCCGATCCAGTTGGTGCCGGTGTTCCACAGGTTGCCGTAGGCGTCCTCGAAGGTGGAGCCGTGACCGGCGCCTTCGACGAAGCCCCCCGGCTTGTACGCAACCGGGTTGTACGGGGCATAGGTGAACGGCCCGAGCGGGTGCTCGCCCACGTAGACGCCGGTGGCGTAGGCGTTGTACTCGGTGCCCGGCGCGGCGTACTGCAGGTAGTAGCGGTCACCGTGGCGGTTCATCCAGGCACCTTCCACGAACGGCAGGACAGAGGCGTCGCTATGGTCGCGACCGAAGCGCTCCCAGCCGTGCTGGTCCGGATGCAGCTGCAGCAGGGTGTGGGTCTGGCCCAGGTAGGCCAGCCGCTTGCCCTCGCCCTGCGCCTCGTCGTCGAGCTTGAGGTCGATCTCCTGGCCGTACAGCGGGTAGATGTTGGACGAGCCCCAGTACAGGTAGACCTTGCCGTCGCGGTCCTGGAACAGGCCCGGATCCCACGGGCCCGGCGGCAGCTGGCCCGGCTTGATCCGGTATTCGGTGGCCGAGGTCACCGCATTCGGCAGCGGCGGCATCAGTCGGGTCCAGAACTGCCAGTGCCCGTGCGCCGGGTCGGTGGAGTAGAGCAGCGGTGTTGGCTCGGTGGTCGAGCGCAGCAGGAACAGCTTGCCGTCGGCGACCAGGGTGGCCGGCGCCACCTCGCTGTCGAACGGCCACTTGTCAGGTTTGACGAAATCCCAGTGCACCAGGTCGCTGGAGTGCCAGTAGCCGTCGGCGAGCGTCTGGAACAGGTAGTACGCGCCGTCGTAGCGCACCACCGCCGGGTCCGCGCCGGTGCGGTAGGAAATGCCCTGGTTCATCTGCTCGAAGTTGTAGCGGTAGTCCACGTCCAGCGGATTGGTCCAGGTGCGCGCATGCGGCCGGATCGCCGCATCGGCAGGCATGGCCGACATGGCGGCCAATGCGAGAGCGATCGCGACGGCACGGTGTGGACGACAGCGCAGCATGGGTGTGCCTCCGGCAAGGACCTGACGCATGTTCCCGGCGCGGCGGTAGTCGCGGCGTCGACGGCCGGCCGCCGGGTCACCGACGGCTAGTAGATCCAGTCGGCGCTGCCCTGCGGCGCGTGGGCCTGCATGAACCCGGTCATGGTGCCGTAGAGCTCCTCGCCGCGCGGGCCCCAGCAGTGCGGCGCCATGGGCTGGTAGGTGATGGAGCCCTGGAAGCTCGGGTGGGTCGCCTTCTGCAGGAACGCATCCATCGCCCGCACGCCCATGTTGAGGTTGTAGGTGTCGGCATCGCCGACGTAGATGTGCAGCTTGTCGGTGACCAGCGGCCCCAGCGTGGACCAGTTCTTTTCCAGCAGATGGCGCAGGTCGAAGTGCTGCTTCCAGTAGTCGGCTACTTGGTGGTCGATGGCGCCGCTGCGCTTGTCCCAGATCCGCTGCGGATAGCCGTCGGTGCCGATCGGGCCCCACGCGGCCTCCCAGATGTCCCATTGCCCACCGGAGCGCGAGTGGTCGCCGACGGCCAGCTCGTAGTGGTTCTCGTCCTTCATCATGGCGTCGATGTTGCCGTCGGGCTGGCGCGTATCGGGGCGCTCCACTTTCACCCAGCCCTTGTCGATGGTGTAGGCATTGGCGTCGTCGTAGATGTTCACCACCTGGTGATGACGAAAATCCAGCGAGTCCGGGCACATCGCGAAGCTGCCGCCGTAGTAGCGCGGATGGAACAGCTGCTGCGCCACCGCGATCCAGCCGCCGGTGGAGCCGCCGGTGAGAATGCGTGCCCACGGCTGCTCGATAGTGCGGAAGCGGCGCGCGATCTCCGGGTAAAGCTCCTGGTGGATCGCATCGTCGTAGGGGCCCTCGTTGGGCGAGTTCACGGCGTAGGAGTCGTCGTAGTAGGGCGACGGATGCTGCAGCGTGACCACGATGACGCGCGGCTTCTTTGCCTTATCCAGCCAGAACGTGCGCAGTTTCGAGTCCTTGCGCTCGAAGCCGAACGGCGCGTCGGTACTGAAGTGGCCCTGGTCGTAGACCACCGGATAGCGCACGTCGGGATGCTCGGCGTAGCCCTTCGGCAGCAGCACGGTGGCGCCGAGGTAGATCGGGTGACCCCAGAACTTGCTCAGCAGCTTGCTCTGGATGCGGAAGCGCTTGACCTGAGCGCTGTCCTCGGGGAACGGGATCGGTGCGATCACCTGATCGGCCACCAGGTGGATCGGCGTCGCCGCGGCCGGATCGAAGTGCACCTTCACCGGCTTGCCGTAGAGGTTGCCGGGCGAATGCCTCCAGTCCTGGCCTTCCCACTGATCCATGTGCATCCACAGCGTGTGGCCGTCGGCGCGCTTGAACTCGGTGTAGACGTTGACGAATGGCTGCATCCAGTAGTCGCCCGCGGGCAGGTCGCGCAGGCTGGCCAGCGGCGCGCCGTCGTCGCCGGCGTCGATGGCGGCTAGCTGGCCCGGTGCCAACGCGCTGACGTTGTGCCCGAACAGCGGCACGCCGGTGATGTCGGCCTGCTCGATCGGCGGCGCCTTGTCATCACGGCTCACGGCCACGTAGACGCGGCCGGTGATCGGCTTGGGGTGCGCCGACGCGGCGAAGCTCACCGCGATCTGCGGACCCTCGGCGGCCAGCAGGGGGGAGGACGCAGCGGCCAGCAGGAAAGCGGCGGCCAGCGGACGGAATGCGCGAAGCGGAGGGGGCGTGGTCATCGGCCGATGCTAGCGGCACGATCGGCCCGGCTGCCACTGCCGCCATCACCGCGCGAGGAACTCACACCGTGTCCACCGCCGGCTCGACCATCGGCTCGGGCGTCTCGTGCAGGCGCTGGCGCCTGCGCAGGGTGGGAAACATCACCATCCACAGCCCCACCACCACCAGCGTGCCGACGCCGCCGATCACCGTGGCCGGCACCGCACCGAGCCACGCCGCCAGCATGCCGGACTCGAACTCGCCCAGCTGGTTGGAGGTGTTGATGAAGATCGCGTTGACCGCGCTGACCCGGCCGCGCATGTCGTCGGGCGTATCCAGCTGCACCAGCGCACCGCGGATCACCATGCTCACCATGTCGAACGCGCCCAGCGCGAACAGCGCCGCCATCGACAGCCACAGCGAGGTCGACAGCGCGAACACCAGCGTGGCGGCGCCGAAGCCCGCCACCGAGCCGAACATGATCACGCCCACGCGCTGGCGCATCGTGCGGCGGGCGAGCCACAGCGACATGCCCAGCGCGCCCACCGCCGGCGCCGCCCGCAGCAGGCCCAGGCCCCACGGCCCGGTGTGCAGGATGTCCTTGGCGAAGATCGGCAGCAGCGCGGTGGCGCCGCCCAGCAACACCGCGAACAGATCCAGCGAGATCACGCCCAGCACGTCCGGCCGGCGGCGGATGAAGTGAACGCCGGCGAACACCGTCTTCAGCGTGGCCGGCTCGCGTCGCGGCGGTGCGCTCTCGTAGCGCAGCTTGGCCATCAGCACCACCGAGACCAGGTACAGCGCGCCGGCGGTCACGTAGACCACGCCCGGACCGGCCACGTAGAGAAAGCCGCCAAGCGCCGGCCCCATGATCATCGCCGCCTGGCCGGCCGAGGCGTTCACCGCCATCGCTCGGGGCAGGATCGCCGCAGGCACCAGCGCCGGCAGCATCGACTGCATGGCCGGAAACTCGAACGCCTTGGCTACCCCTATGACGAACACCAGCGCCAGGATGCCGGCCTCGTGGATGCCGTGCATCAGGGTAAGCGCGGCCAGCAGCGCGATCGCCACCCACTCCACCACCTGGCCGAGCAACACGATGCGGCGACGTTCGAACTGGTCGGCCACGTGGCCGGCCGGCAACGCCAGCAGCACCGAGGGGATGAACTGCGCCAGGCCGATCAGGCCCAGGTCGAGCGCGCGGCCGGTGATCGCGTAGATCTGCCAGCCCACCGCCACCGACAGCATCTGGAAGCCGAAGCCCGAGGCCACGCGGGCGAACCAGAACGCGGCGAAGGGGCGGTGCTTGAACAGCGCCTCCGCGTGGGGCGAGGGAGAGGGCGGCATCAGTGATCCTTGCGGGGACGCCGATTATCCGGCCCTCGCCGCGCCCCGGCCAGCCATCGCGGCGGCCGTGCGGTGCGCGCGTGGTCGCAGGGGCCGCGGTTGCACCTGCGGCGCGGCTCGTTCCACTCTAGGGGTCTGTTTCCTGCCGTGGATGTTCGCCATGTCGCCTGTTCCCTTCCGACTCCTCGTGCCCGCGCTTGGCCTCGTCCTGCTGATCGGCGGCTGCTCGCAGCAGGGCGGCCATGCGTCCGATGCCGCCAAGCCGGCGGCGCAGGCATCCGCTGATGCCGCCGCCGCGCAGGATCTGGACACCTATCGTCAGCTGGTGCGCATCCATAACGACGAGATGGCGACCACCTTCGGCGAGAAGATCGTGCACGACTACCCGGACAGCGCCGCCGCGAAGGAGGTGCAGCAGACGCTTCCGGAGATCAGCAAGCGCTATCACGAGAACGCCGAGAAGAGCCGGCTCGCTGCCCTGTGGCTGTACCAGGTGTCGCCGATGTCCGGCGGCACCCAGTCCACCGCGGTGATCTACACCAGCAAGCCGGTGGGCGCGGACAAGGTGCGGCTGGTGCTTCGTCGCCATACCCAATGGGGCCAGAACGCGTTCCTGTTCGGCAGTGGCAAGGGGTTCGTCTGCAAGGGCACCTGCACGCTCCCGGCCAAGGTCGACGGCAAGGCGATGGGGATCAAGGCGTTCGCCCCGCCCAGCGGCGAGCCGGCCCTGATGATCAAGGACGACAAGGCATTCATCGCGTTGCTGGAAAAGGCACAGAAGATCACTCTCACCGTTACCCCGAGGGACGACGGCAAGAGCGAAGAACTGGTGTACGAGGTAGGCGGGTTTGATCCGGCCAAATGGCTGCCCCTGCCCAAGGGCAGGAAGTAGTCGCGGGGACAACGCACGGGAGAGCGCAAATGAGCGTACGAAAGGTTTGGCAGCGGCTCGGTTCGGGTGTTGTTCTGGCAGTGCTGCTGGCGGCGTGCTCCAGCGTGCCGCCGGCCCAGCGCGAGGGCGAGCGGCGTGCCGACTACGAGGCGGCCGCGGGCCCCAGCCAGCGCAGTTTCCGCTTCTTCAACAACCTGTGGTCGTGGGAGCCGCTGGGTAACGACCTGCTGGCCGTCTATACGCGGCCAAACGAGGCCTGGCTGCTTACCGTGAGCGGCTGCACGGATCTCGAATACACCAATGCGATCGGGCTCACCTCGAACATCCACGAGGTAAGCGTGGGCTTCGACAAGGTGCTGACCGGGCGGCGTGATTTCCCGTGCTTCATCACCGACATCCGTCCCGTCGACGTGAAGAAGCTCAAGGCCAGCCAGGCGCAGCGGCGCAGCATCGAGGAAAAGCCGCGCGATACGGCCAGTCAGGCCCGGTAGCGGCCTGCCGCCCCATGGCTGGCAGGCGGGCCCGCAGGCTCAGTGCAGGAACAGCTTCTCGGCGATCTTCGCCAGCGGCTTTTCCAGCGCGTTCTGCAGGCGCATCGGCAGGTCCAGCGGCTTGAGCAGCATCTTTACCGTCATCTCGGCGGGGATGTTCCGCCGCAGCAGGCCCTGGGCGCGGTTGCTGATCTGGCGGAACTGCGAGTCGCTGCCGCCCGGGTAACACTGGTTGAAGACGTGGCGCAGCGCGATGTCGCTGTCCTCGCTCTTGATCTCGTTGACCCGGCGCAGGATCGCCCGGAACACCTTGGTGCGACCGAATCCCTCGCGCTCCCGGTACAGCCGGTAGTGCTGGTAGAAGTGCTTGTAGTGGCGCACTTCGTCGCTCTTGATGTGATTGGTGAGCTGCTTGAGCACCGGCTCGTCGGTGATGTCGTTGAGCGCGCGGTAGAGGCTGGCGGTACCGGTCTCCACCACGCAGCGCGCGGCCAGCTCCAGCCCGCGCGAGGACTCCAGTTGTTCTGACGTGCAGACCGCGCCGTACTCGTCCCAGAACGCCTTGAAGCCGGCATCCCAGTCGAACTCGGGCCACACCGTGCGCACATAAGTGGACAGCGCCCGGCCGTGCTGCAGTTCCTCGTGCTCCCAGTGCTGGCTGAGCCAGGTCTGCAGTGCCTCGTCACCGGCGAAGTGGTCGACCAGATTGTGCGTATAGAGGTCCGAGCCGCTCTCGACGAACGACGAGCTGCACAGCAGGAAGAACAGGTCCTCGTTGTGGCGGATACGCGACTTGTCGATCTGGCTGAAGTCGATGCTCTCGAGCGTCCACGGCAGCGTCTGGCTGTAGTTCAACGGGCTGGTCCTTGACCGGGAGCGGAAGCCGCCCCGGGTTGCATGACAAAACGGTGACCAAGGATACGGCCTGGCTTGTCAATTGGAATTAACGCGGGCCGACCCCACATCCGCAGGCTGCCCTTCCGGGCGCGCCACCGCTTTCCCGTTTCGTTCGTATCCATACCCAGGAGCCTGCATGATCCCCACCCTCAGCTATGCCGCATCCGCCGCCCGTGCTCCGCTGGCACCGTACCGCTTCGAGCGCCGCGAGCCGCGCGACAACGACGTGGTGATCGAGATCCTCTACTGCGGCGTCTGCCACTCCGACCTGCACACGGTGCGCGACGAGTGGGGCACCGGCGACTACCCCATCGTTCCCGGTCACGAGATCGTCGGCCGCGTGCTGCGCACCGGCAAGGCGGTGACCCGGTTCAAGCAGGGCGACCTGGCCGGCGTCGGCTGCATGGTCGACTCGTGCCGCGAGTGCAGCAACTGCCGTGACGACCTGGAACAGTTCTGCATGAAGGGCGCCACCTTCACCTACGCCAGCAAGGACCGCGTCGACGGCAGCACGACCCAGGGCGGCTATTCCACCCAGATCGTGGTGGACGAGGCGTTCGTGCTGCGCGTGTCGGACAAGCTCGACCTTGCCGCCGTGGCACCGCTGCTGTGCGCCGGCATCACCACCTACTCGCCGCTCAAGCACTGGAAGGTGGGCAAGGGCAGCAAGGTCGGCGTGATTGGCCTGGGCGGCCTGGGCCACATGGCGCTGAAGCTGGCGCACGCGTTCGGCGCCAACGTGGTGCAGTTCACCACCTCGCCGTCCAAGCGCGAGGATGCGCTGCGGCTGGGTGCGGACGAGGTGGTGCTGTCGAACGATGCCGGGCAGATGAAGCAGCACGCCGGCAGCTTCGATTTCATCCTGGACACCGTGTCGGCGCCGCACGACCTCAACGGCTACCTGCAGATGCTCAAGCGCGACGGCACCATGGTGCTGGTGGGGCTGCCGGAGGTGCCGCCGACGGTGCAGGGCGGCGCGCTGATCTTCGGCCGCCACTCGCTGGCCGGATCGCTGATCGGCGGCATCGCCGAGACCCAGGAGATGCTCGACTTCTGCGCCGAGCACAACATCGTGTCGGAGATCGAGACCATCCGCATCCAGGATATCAACGAGGCCTACGAGCGCATGCTCAAGAGCGACGTGAAGTACCGCTTCGTGATCGACATGGCCTCGCTGCGCGACGCCGCGTAACCTCCCCGATGACGGTGGTGCCTAGCGCACCACCGTCACCGGCACGTGCGAGCGTGCCAGCACGTCGCCGGAGACCGACCCCAGCAGCCAGCGGGCGAGGGCGCCGCGATCGGTGTGGCCGATCACGACGTGATCGCAGCCGTGTTCGGATACCTGGTTGATCAACACGTCGCCGGGGCTGCCGTGGGCCAGTTCCACATCGACCAGCGCGGCCGCATCCGGTTGCAGCGTCACCAGTTCGTCCAGCAGTTCCTGCGCGCGTTTCGCGCCGGAGTCGGCCATCATCAGGGCGCAGGCATCGGCACCCGCCTCGGTCACCTGCAGCACCGACACCACGCGCACCCGGCCACTGCACGCACGCGCCAGGCCGATCGCCAGCTCGAACGCCCGCTTGGATGTGTCCGAGCCGTCGTAGCCCACCAGTGCATACCTGATCATCGGACACCTCCGCGTCGCATGATTGCCGTGGCCCGATGATGCCATGCACGGCGCGCAAGAGCCGCGCGGTGCCTCGTTCGTGGAGCCGGTGCGCCCGGCATTCGGTGGGTCGCAGCCGGCCAACTCGATGGGGCCCGGCGTCGGCTCAGAACTTCGACCGCCTCAAGCGCCAGGCGACGGCGTGTCGCGACTGGCCGCATGCGGACGCGGCACGATCGGCCGCCCCCGCACCTGCGCCACCGACTGGGTCAGCTCGGCGCCCAGCAGCAGGATCAGCGCGGAGTAGTACACCCACACCAGCAGCACCACCACGCCGCCGGCCGAACCGTAGGCGCCGCCGACATCGCTGTGCGACAGGTAGAGCCCGATCCCGAACTTGCCCACGGCGAACAGCACCGCGGTCAGGCCCGCGCCGACCAAAGCGTCGGGCCAGCCGATCAGCGCGTCGGGCACCACCTTGAAGATCGCCGCGAACACGGCCGAGAAGATCGCCAGTGCGATCAGCGCCTCCAGCGCCTGCCAGATCAGCGTGTCGCCGCGCACGAACACTGCGATCAACGCGCTGGCCGCGAACGACACCACCATCAGGAACGCCAGCGACAGCAGCAGGCCCAGCGCCATCATGCGGGCGCGCAGCCAGTCGCGGATCGCGCCGCCGGGCCGGGGCTCGAGGTTCCAGACCCGGTTGATCGCCCCCTGCAACTGCGCGAACACGGCGGAGGCGCCGAGCAGGGTCACCGCCAGCCCGATCAGGCCCGCCCAGCTGCCTACCCCCGGCCGCTGGCGCGCGTTGTCCAGCACCAGCGTGACCGCGTCCGAGGCGCGCGGCCCCACCAGTCGCTGCAGCGACTGCACCAGCTCGCGTTGCCAGCTCGGCTCCAGCGAAGTCACCACCCACAACAGCAGCACCAGCAGCGGGGCGAACGACAGCGCCGAGTAGAACGCCAGCGCTGCCGCACGCGTGCTCAGCTCGTCGTGACCGAAGCCGTCCACCGTCAGTCGCACCACGGTCCAGGTCTGGTCGAGGACATGCCGGGCGCGGCGCGAAGAAGGACGGGCAACAGGTTCCACGGCAGCGGTTCTCCACGGGCGATGAGGGACACGATGATCGCCCCGACCGCGGCCGAATGTGAACGGACGCGAGCGGGCGGCGCGGCGGCATCGTGCGCTCACTGAACGCTCAGCCGCGCTGCACAGGTTCGTCACGTCTGGCTGTCGATGCTCCGCCCCACCGCGGACCTGGCGCCCATCGGAGGCGCCGTCCGCACCCGCGGTTCCATGCGATGCACACCCAAGGAGATCACCATGATCAAGCGCAACTTCGCCCTCGCTGCCCTGCTGCTGGCCACTACCGGTGCGATGGGCGCCACCGGCGCCCGCGCCGCCGAGGCCAGTGTCAAATGCGACCTCACCTATAACCTGTCCGGCTGGTCGATCCTCTACAAGCACGCCGAGGGCACCGGCATGGTGACCTGCGACAACGGCCAGTCCGCGCCGGTGAAGATCACCGTGGTGGGTGGTGGCCTGACCGCCGGCAAGTACCACATCGACAACGGCAAGGGCGAGATCAGCAAGGTGCACAGCATCAACGACGTGTTCGGCGATTACGCCCAGGCGGGCGCCGAAGCGGGCATGGTCAAGAGCAGCACCGCGCAGGTGCTGACCAAGGGCACCACCTCGCTGGCGCTCGCCGGCACCGGCGAGGGCGTGAACCTCGGTATTTCGGTGGGCAAGTTCACCATCAGCCGCCGTTGACGATGGCTGCGGCGCCGGCAGGTGCCGGCGTCGCACAGGCAAAACGGGCGCCTTCGGGCGCCCGTTTTTTGTTGCGGCGGTAGACTGGCGCTCTTGCCACCGCTGCCGGATGCTTTCGATGCGCCACTGCCCCCACTCACCCAGGCCCGTTGCGGATATGAAGGCGCGGCCGTGACGCTGCACAGCGACTCCGCGGGGAGGTTCGCGTTCTGGCGGCTTGCGCTCTGGCTGATCCTGCTGCTCGGTGCGTTCGGCGCCCTGCAGTACGGCGTGCATGCGCAGCGCGTGTGGGCGGTGCTGGCCAGCCCGGACCTGGACCCCGCCGGCCGCTCTGCGCTGCACACCATGCTGGGCTGGGACCTGGCGTACTTCATCGCGGCCGCGGTCCTGGTCGTGTTGTGTGCCGCTGCCATCCTGCGCCAGGGGTGGTCTCGCCTGCCGCTTCGCGTGGCGCTGGCACTGCTCGCGGCGACGTTGCTGGCAAGTGGCGCGCTGCTGTACCGCCAATGGGGCGCGTGGCATGCGCTGCCGCATGCGCCCGGCATGGCGGTCCGCCTGGCCGACGAAGCGCGGCGCGTGCACCTGTCACTGGGTTTCGACGCCGCCGGTGCGCTGCTGATGGGCTGGCTGGTGTGGCAACTGGGGCGCGACAGCGTGCGGGCACAGTTCCGCCGGCGCCGGCCCTAGCTAGCGCGATCGCCCTGGCGGGCGCTCGGGTTCAGTGTGGGTTGGCTGGCAGGTGGGTATCGATGGGCGTCCCGTTTGCCGCCGGAATCTCCATGCGTTGCTCTGCCCACCTTCTGCTGTTGCCTTTGTTTCTCGTTGGCGCCTCGCTACATGCACAGCAGTTCGCCACCCGCTGCCATGCCAGCAGTAGCTACGACCTGACCGTGCAGCCGGACCGGTTGATCTTCGACCGACCCGCGCCGGCGCCGCAGCAACTGGTGCTGCGCGACGGTGCGCTGCGCGCCGATGGCGCGGCGGTGTCGCTGCGAGCGGAGGACCAGGACCGGCTGGCCGTGTTCGAGCGCGAGCTGCGCAACCTGCTGCCGCGGGTGCGCACGGTCGGGCGACACGCGGTGGACATGGCGGTGCAGGCGCTGCGCGCCGAGGCCGCGGGCATGCAGCTGAGCGCCGCCGCGCAAGCGGCGCTGGATCGACAGCTGACCGCCGATGCCGCCGAGGTCCGCCAGCGCATCGATCGCAGCAACAGCACCCATGACTGGCAGGGCGGTGCTGCCGAGCAGCTGGCCAACCGCATCGTCGCCGACCTATCGCCGATCGTGGCCGGCGACCTGGGTCAGCAGGCGCTGCAGGCGGCCATGAGCGGCGATCTGGAAACCGCCGCGCGCCTGCGCGACCAGGCCGCAGACCTGGCCACCGCTTTGCGGCCGAGACTGGAGCGGCGGATGCAGGCGCTGGCGCCGCAGGTGGATGCGCTGTGCCCGTCGATCGAGCGGCTGGCAGAGCTGCAGCAGGGCGTGCGCGGTGCGGATGGGCAACCGCTGCGGTTGCTCCAGCTCGACGCGCGCTGAAGGCGCAAAGCAAACGGCGGCTAAAGGCCTGCGCGAGACGTCGACGCAGTTTAGTCCCCGCTAAGTCCGGCAGGATCAGCATGGCGATCTGCCCGAGCCATCCGAGGAGCCGGTCGACATGTCGCTGGCGTCGCCACCGCCGTACAACGCGCTGATCCGCCGCTGCATCGATCTGCAGCGGCTGTGCCAGCATGCGGCGCGGAACGTCTCGGAACCGGGGCTTCGTGTGGTGTTGCAGGAGACTGCGGCTGCGCTGGAGCTGCTCGTTATCGACCTGCAGACCCAGGCCGCGGCGAGCGGCCGTCGGCCAGCCAGCCGTGGCCGCTGGAGCGGGCCGCTGCAGCGTCGACTGACGTCGCTGTGGATGCACGGCGCGCCGCTGCGGGACGATCAGTGGATCCGGCTGCTGGCACGGCGCGAGGCGGCCGTGCTGCAGTTGTTCGAGCAGACCGTCGGCGCGGCCACGCCGGACAACGCGCCCACCTTGCGCCGGCTGCTGCCGCAACTGCAGGCGGTGCACCTGGACATGCACAGCCTCGCCGCCGCGGCACGCTGAGGGGATCCGCTGGCGCTCGCCAATGACTGATGGCACGGCATGACGCCTGGCCCATGGCCGGCGAGTGCCGGCCACGCATGCTGTGTTCGCAGGCAGGCAGGCAGGCATCGCCGCCGTCATCGGGGACACGCACATGCGCAAGACTCTCTCGCTGCTAGCGCTCGCCATCGGCATCACCTTGGGCACGCAGGCACAGGCGCACGAGCGCCACATGCACACGGACCAGTGCAGCTTCAGCACCGACTACGACGTGCGCGTCAATGCCGCGGGCATCGCCTTCAGCCGCGACGACGGCACCCCCGCCACGGTGTTCATGCATGACGGCCACCTGCGCGTGGACGGCCATGACGCCACCGTGACCGCGGCGGACGCCGAACGGCTGCGCCAGTACGAGGCATCCGTGCGTGCCCTGTTGCCCGAGATCGCGGGTATTGCCCGGGAAGGGCTGGACATCGGCTTTGCCGCCATGACCACCGTGGCCACCACCTTTGCCGAGACGGCCGATGAGCGCCAGCGCCTACTGGTCAAGCTCAATCGCGCGCGGGCCGAAGCAATGCAGCGCATCGACAGGGGCATCGGCGCCGGCCTATGGACCCACTCGGACATGGAAGACCTGGTCGAGGACGGCATGGAGAGCGCCGTTTCCGAGCTGGTCGGCACCGTCACCGCCGGTGCGGTGAAGGCCGCGCTCAGCGGCGATCAGGCGCGGATCGCCGCACTCGAAGCGCGTGCCGATTCGCTCGACAAGACCATCGACCGCGAAGTCGATGCCCGCGCCGACAAGCTCGACGCGCGGGCGCAGGCGTTGTGTCCGCGGCTGGCCTCGCTCGATACGCTGCAGCAGCAACTGCAGTTCCGCCTGGCCGACGGCTCGCCGCTGCAATTGATCGAGCGTGCAGCCGATCGCGACGACGACGATGCGAAGGATCGCGTCGCCACCCGCTGACGCGCACCACACTTCCCCCCGCCGGTCGCAGTCCCCCTGCGAGCGGCGTTTTTTTTGCCCGGCGCACGCGCTGCCGAGACGCACCTGGCTGTCCCGGTCGATCCGCCCGCTGCTACGCTGGTGCGATTCTTCAAGGAGGCCACGCCCATGCGCGCTGTCGTATTCGCACCCACGGACGCCGCCGCGACCGCTCCTGCGTCGCACGATTTTTCCTTTTACCTGGACCAGGCCACGCAAATCGGGTTGCACGTGGTGGAGGCGCTGGTCGTGCTGCTGCTCGGCATCTGGGTGGCGCGGCGCATCGCGCACGTCGCCGAAGGCGCGCTGGGCCGCGCCAAGCTCGATGTCACGCTGACCAGCTTTCTGCGCAACCTGCTCTACGGCGTGTTGATCGCGCTGCTGCTGGTGTATGTGCTGCAGATTCTCCGCGTGCCTTCAGCCCCGCTCGTGGCGGCGCTGGGGGCGGCCGGGCTGGCGATCGGGCTGTCGTTGCAGGGATCGCTCAGCAACCTCGCCTGGGGCGTCCTGCTGGCGTTGTTCCGGCCCTTCCGTGTCGGCGATTTCGTCGATATCGGCGGCACGCTCGGGTCAGTCGATGCGATCAACCTGATGTACACGCAGCTGGTGATGCCCGATGGCCGTGAGGCGGTGATTCCCAACGCCAAGGTCGGCGCCGACGCGATCATCAACTTCAACCGCCGCGGCACCCGTCGGTTCGAGCTCACCGTGGGCATCGGATACAAGGATTCCATCGGCGCGGCAATCGCCGAGATCGAGCGGCTGTTCGAGGCGGATCCGCGCATCCTGAAAGATCCCGCTCCCGGCGTGTGGACGAATGCACTGGGCGAGAGCTCGGTGGATCTGGTGATCCGCGCCTGGGCCACGTCGGCGGACTTCTGGGCGGCGCAGACCGACCTGCTGCGTGCCATCAAGGAGTCGTTCGACGCCGCTGGCATCAGCATTCCGTTCCCGCAGCGCGAGCTCACCGTGGTGCAGGGCAGCGTCCCGGTCACCACCCGCCCCGCGGATTGACGCCCCCCCGCGCCGCGGCCAGCGCTACGGCAGCGTCACCGCCCGGCGGTTGTCGGCGGGAATGCGGTCGATCAGCTTGTTGTAAGGGTCCACGCCTGCCTCGGCGGGCAATGCATCGACCACTACGGTCAGGGTGCTGTCGCCCGGCGGCAGCACCCGCTTGCGCAGGTACAGCGGCGGGCCATCGAGCCCCTTGCCGGGCGAGGCGCCGAACACTCCGATATCCACCGGCTCGTCCGGGGTGGCGGCAGTCTCGCGGCCGGTGCCGTCGACGTAGGCCTTGCCCGCGTGCACGGCAAGCGTCACTTCGTAGGTGCCATCGGGGAGCTTGCGTGCGGTCGCTGCCGTGGTGCGGTTGTCGTAGAAGGTGATCTTCCAGAACAGGTCGTCGATCAGCGCGTGCCACTTCGGATCGGTGCCGCGCTTGAGGTAGTCCATGAACTCCTGCGAGGTGGTGAAGGGCGGCTGCTGGAACGCCTTGTCATGCAGGAACTGCCTGAGGATGCCGTCCAGCGTGTCCTCGCCGATGTAGTCCTGCAACGCGTAGAACACCAGTGACGCCTTCTGGTAGTGGATGTAGGTCTGGCTTTTCTGCACCCTGGCCAGTGGCTCCTCCTGCACCGGCTCGCCGGCGCGCGCGGCCAGGTAGTTGTCCAGCTCGTAGCGCAGGAAGCGGCGCATCTGCTGCGCCCCGTAGCGCTGCTTCATCACCATCAGCGCCGAGTACTGCGCCAGCGACTCGCTGAGCATGGTCGAGCCCTGCATGTTCGCGCCGATCACCTGGTGCGCCCACCACTGGTGCGCCACTTCGTGCGCGGTGATGTAGTACGGATAGTCGATCTTCGCCGGGTCGCGCAGGTCGGCGATGAAACCTACCGACTCGGAGAATGGAATGGTGTTGGCGAACGACTGCGCGAAGCTGGCGTAGTTGGGAAACTCCAGGATGCGCAGCTGGCGGAACTGGTACGGCGTGAAATGCGCCTCGTAGTAGGCCAGCGAATCCTTCGCGCTGCGGATCATGTCGTCCACGTTCCAGCGGTGCGCCGGGTTGTAGTAGACCTCGATCGGAATGTCGCGCCAGCGGTCGGTCTGCACCGCGTAGCGCGCCGAGATCCAGGAGAAGAAATCCAGCATCGGCTTGTCCATCGCATAACGGAAGTAGTGCTTGCCGCCCGCGTGCCAATCCTTCTGCAGATATCCCGGCGCCATCGCGATCTGGTCGTCGGCGGTGGCGATGGTGGTCTCGAAATGGATCCAGTCCGAATCGTTGCTGATGTAGGTGTTGGCCCGCGCGGCCTCGTCGCCGAGCGCCGGCATGCGCGGCACGTCGCCCGGCAGTCCCTGCCTGCGGCGGGAGTTGCGGTCGGTGAGCTGTCGGTCCGGCTGGTAGCCGAACCGTGGCAGCACGGTGCTGTTGAAGAAGGTGCCGTTGTGGGCCAGGAAGCTGCCTTGCGGGCTGTTGGCAAAGCCTTCCGGTGCGTACTCGAGCGTGGCGTCGAACGGCATCGAGGCTCCCGGCGCCAGCGGCGTCTCGAGGCGATAGATCGCGTAGCCGAGAGTCGCGTCCTGCTCCACCAGGTCGTGCGCGGCGAACGACAGCGTGGTGGTGAAGTCGGTGTCGGTGTTGACGTGCAGCTCACGGATCGGCGTGTCGTGCCGGTTCACCAGCGTCATGTGCGCCACGATGCGCAGGCGGCGGGCGCGCGGGTCCAGGTCGACATCCGCGTCCACGGCGGTGATGCGCGGCTGGGCCAGGGTGCGATAGCGGGCGAACTTCTTCTCGTAGTCGGCGCTCTCCCGGCTGGCCTGCTCGCTGTTGCGATAGGTGTTCACGATGTTGGTGTTGTAGAAGATCCACCCACCGAGGCTGGCGAACGCGAGCAGCGCCGCCACCATCACCACGCGCACCGCGCCGCGGAAGCGCGCGCGTGCCTCACGCCGGCGCTCGCGCCACGACTGCCCGGTGCCGCGCACCCAGAACAGCGCCGCGGTCGCCACCATCGCCACCGCCAGACAGCTCCAGTAGCCGTAGAACCAAAGGGCAGCGGGCAGGAAATGGCCGAAACCGTTGAGGTCCGAATACGGCGTGGCCGGTGCCGTGCCGAAGTTGTAGAGGTGATGGTCCCAGTGCAGCAGGTCGAAGCCGATCAGGCTGGCCGCCAGCCATACGATCGTCAGCAGGTAGCCGAGGAACTTGTTGTTGGACAGCACCTGCACGAACACTGCCAGCGTCGACAGCAGCAGGTACGGCACCGCGTCCAGTGCCAGCGTGGCCAGGTAGAGGCCGGGCTCCAGCGCGGTGTAGCCGTGCGCGAGCTGCCAGCCCAGCGCCACCGCCGCGCCCACCACGAGGAACGTCACGACCACCGCGAACAGCGCCAGCAGCTTGGCCACCAGCGGCACCCAGTCCGCGGTGGGAAAGGCATCGCTCACCTCGGCCACGCCCGCGCTGCGTTCGCGCCATACCAGCTCACCGGCGTAGAAGGTGAGGATGATGTAGAGCATCACCTGGAAGCCGCCCCGCACCGTCTCGAGCATGCGGTGGGTGACCGGGTAGGTGGCGGTGCCGTAGATCTGGCCGGACAGCGCCAGGATCGCCAGCACGTTGACCAGCGCCAGGATCAGCATGATCAGGAACGGCACGCCGCGCAGCACCGCCAGCGTGTCGAACGCCCACTGCGCGCGCAGCTGCGCCACGCGCACGCGCCAGCCGTCCGCGGGCGTCACGCTGGCCACGCCTGCCATGGCCGGTCTCGCCGCGCCGAGCATCGGCGGCTCGGGTCGCGGCTTGCGTCGCGGCAATGACAGACCCTCGCGATCGACCCGGAACAGCGCCATTGCCGCGCCGAACAGCGCCAGTCCGACGCCGCCCCACAGCAGGCGGTTGAACAGCAGCAGGCCGGTCAGTGGCGGCAGCAGGTGGTTGAGTTCGTCGGCCGACCAGTAGCGCGTCACGATCGCCAGCGTGCGTCCGCCGAACGGATCGAGCAGCGCGGCCAGCACGTGATTGTCGACGTCGCGGGTGAGCATGCCGCTGACCAGCTGCAGCACGAAATACATCACCACGCCGACGTAGGTGGCCAGCAGCGAGCGCGTGGTGGTGGCCAGCAGGAACAGCAGCCCGGCGATGAACAGCATCGACGGCATCACCATCACCGCAAACGACCACAGATAGCCGACCGCGCGCGCCGGCCCGAGCCGCGCGGCTTCCAGCCACGGCATCAGCGAGCCGAGCAGCAGGCCGGCCGCGCACACCGCCAGGATCGCCAGGCACGCCAGGTAGCCGGCGAGGAAACGCCCACCCAGGTACGCGCTGCGCGACACCGGCGTGGTGAACATCAGCTCGGCGGTGCGCTGCTCGAAATCGCGCAGCGCTGCGCCGGCCAAGAACAGCGCCACCAGGAAGATGCTGAACACGGTCAGCACCGCCATCAGTCGCACCGTCACGATCGGTGCGTTGCGCAGCACGTTGCCGGTGGCGCCACCGAGCGCCACCGCGTCGGTGCTGGTCAGGGTGAAGGCCATGGCACCGAAAACCGCCGCGACGATCCACAGCAGCGGAGACCGCAGCTGCTGGCGCCACTCGAAGCGGAAGATTTCGTAAAGCATGCGGGCGTTCCTGCGCGCGGACGTGGGTCAGGCGGCTTTGGCGGTGGCCTGCGCACGCAGGCGGCCGAAGTACACGTCCTCCAGGTCCGGCGCCACGGCCACGAAGCCCTCGCCGGGCGAGCCGTCGGCGAGCACGTGCACCTGGGTGCGACCGGCCAGCAGGCGGGTGGAGAGGATGGTCATGCGGGCGCGATAGCCGTCCAGCTCGTGTTTCTCGATCGTGCGCCGCCATACGCGGCCCTGCAGGCTGGCGATCGCCTCCAGCGGTTCGCCCGCGAGCAGCACCTGGCCCTGGCCGATGATCGCCATGCGCGGGCACAGGTCGGTGACGTCTTCCACGATGTGCGTCGAGAGGATCACCACCGTGCGCTCGCCGATCTCCGCCAGCAGGTTGAGGAAGCGATTGCGCTCTTCCGGGTCCAGGCCCGCGGTGGGCTCGTCCACGATCACCAGGCGCGGGTCGCCGATCAGTGCCTGGGCGATGCCGAAGCGCTGGCGCATGCCGCCGGAAAACGTGCCCAGCTTGCGCTTGCGTACGTCCCACAGATTGACCTTGCGCAGCAGCGTCTGCACCAGGTCGCGCCGTTCGCCGCGCGCGACCACGCCTTTCAGCACGGCGAAGTGGTCGAGCATGGCTTCGGCCGAGACCCGGGGATAGACACCGAATTCCTGCGGCAGGTAGCCGAGCAGTCGGCGCGCGGCGGGTTTGTCCGCCAGCAGGTCCTGCCCGTCCAGCGTGATGCTGCCGCGATCGGGGTCCTGCAGCGTGGCGATGGTGCGCATCAGCGTCGACTTGCCGGCGCCATTGGGACCGAGCAGGCCGAACATGCCGTGCGGCACGTCCAGCGTGACCTCGCGCAGGGCGCGCACGCCGTTGGCGTACGTCTTGGAGAGGTCGCGAATGGCCAGCATGGGTCCCTCCTGCGCCGCGGCAGCGGCGTCCGTGTGCTCGAGCTTAGGGCCTGCATCGGTCGCGGACATGCGCCCAAGGTCATGCCATACGTGGGCGAACGGAGCCGTTGCACACGTTTTCAGTCCCGCCGGTTGCGCGCCTTGGTTATGATGGAAGCCTTGCCGAGGCCCGTTCCGCGCGGCCCGCTCCCCATCCCGCCCCGCACTCCAGGAGTCCCCATGGCCGCTCTCAAAGAAGCACTCGTTCCAGACATCGGCGGCGACAAGGTGCCGGTGATCGAGGTGCTGGTCAGCGTCGGCGACCGGGTGGAGAAGGAGCAGAGCCTGATCACGCTGGAGTCGGACAAGGCCACCATGGAAGTGCCGGCGCCGTTCGCAGGCGTGATCAGGGAGCTCAAGCTCAAGGTCGGTGACGAGGTGGGCGAGGGCTCGCTGATCGCGATGATCGAGGCCGACGATGCGGCCGCTGCATCGGCGCCCGCGGCAGCGCCCACCGCCGCGGCGGCTGCTGCCCCCGCCCCCGCCCCCGCACCTGCTCCGGCCGCATCCGCTCCCGCGGCCACGGCGGACGGCGGCGTGCGTGAAGTGCGGGTTCCGGACATCGGCGATTTCGACAGCGTGCCGGTGATCGAGATCCTGGTGAAAGCCGGCGACACCGTCAGCAAGGACCAGAGCCTGGTCACGCTGGAGTCGGACAAGGCCACCATGGAAGTACCGGCGCCGTTCGCCGGCGTGATCAGGGAGATCAAGCTCGCGGTGGGCGACGAGGTGGCCGAAGGCAGCCTGATTGCGCTGGTGCAGGCCGAGGGCGCCGCCGCTGCGCCGGCACCGGCACCCGCGGCGGCCAAGCCGATCGGCCAGGGTGGCCCGAAGGTCGAGGAGAAGCCGGCGCCGGTGGCGGCGCGTGGCGTGCTTCCCGGCAACGCGCCCGAAGGTGATGTGGCGCCGCAGGCGCGCCCGCCGTTCGATGCAAGGATCGTGATGCCCGGGGATGCGCCGTACGCCAGCCCGGCGATCCGCGCCTTCGCGCGGGAGCTGGGCGTGGACGTGACCCAGGTGAAGGGTTCCGGGCGCGGCGGGCGCATCCAGCGCGAAGACGTCAGCGCCTACGTCAAGCACGCGCTGGCGTCGGGCGCCCGGCCGGTCGCGGGCGCACCGCTGGCCGGCGCTGGCGGGCTCAACCTGCTGCCGTGGCCCAAGGTGGACTTCGCCAAGTTCGGCGAGATCGAGGAGCAGCCGCTGTCGCGCATCCAGAAGATTTCCGGTGCCAACCTGGCGCGCAACTGGGCGATGATCCCGCACGTCACCCAGCACGAAGATGCCGACATCACCGAGCTGGAGGCGTTCCGCAAGAAGCTCGGCGAGGAGAACAAGGATCTGAAGGTCACCCCGCTGGTGTTCCAGATCAAGGCGGTGGTGGCGGCGCTGAAGGCGTTCCCGCGCTTCAATGCGTCGCTTGATGAAGCCGGTGAAAAGCTCACGCTGAAAAAGTATTTTCACATCGGCATTGCCGTGGATACGCCCGATGGTCTGGTGGTGCCGGTAATCCGCGACTGCGACAAGAAGGGCCTGCTCGACCTGGCGCGCGAGCTGGGCGAGATCTCGAAGAAGGCGCGCGACAAGAAGCTCGGCCCGGCTGACATGTCCGGCGGCTGCTTCTCGATCAGCTCGCTGGGCGGCATCGGCGGCACCGCGTTCACACCGATCGTGAATGCGCCGGAGGTGGCGATCCTGGGCGTGTCCAAGGCGGCCATGAAGCCGGTGTGGAACGGCAAGGAGTTCGCGCCGCGGCTGGTGCTGCCGCTGTCGCTGTCTTACGACCACCGCGTCATCGATGGCGCACTGGCGGCACGCTTCGCCGCGTTCCTGGCCCAGCAGCTGGGCGACATCCGCCGCCTGTTGCTGTAACGACGACGGTCCGGTCCGGTGCGGCTTTCCGACTTCCTGACGGCGCGCGGCGTGGTGCCTGATCCAGAAGATCCCACGGCGCTGCAGCGGGGCGCGGACCGGGTGAGCAACCTGCTCGAGCGCGGTTTCAGCTTCGGCGGCATCCAGGTCTCCGTGGGTTCGGTGCTGGCCGGGGTGCTGGTGTTCGCGCTGTTCCTGGTCGGCATCTCGGTGCTCAAGCGTTTGCTGTACCGCTACGGTCAGCGCAACCGGCACGTCAACCAGTCGACCCTGTACACGGTGGAGCGCCTGGTCCGCTACCTGATGCTGGTGATCGGCGTGCTGTGGGGGCTCGGCGTGGCCGGCATCCCGATCGCCAAGATGACGGTGTTCGCCGGCGCGCTGGGCGTGGGCCTTGGGTTCGGCCTGCAGGCGATCTTCAACAATTTCGTGTCTGGCCTGATCCTGCTGTTCGACCGCAGCCTCAAGGTGGGCGACTTCGTCGAGCTGGCATCAGGCATCCACGGCCACGTGCGCGAGATCCGCATCCGCGCCACGCTGATCAGCACCAACGACGACATCGACATCCTGGTGCCGAACTCCGAGTTCGTCACCGGGCGGGTGGTGAACTGGACCCTGCGCGAAGTGGCGCGTCGGCAGAAGATCCCCTTCGGCGTGGCCTACGGTACCGACAAGGAGCTGGTGAAGAAGGCCGCGCTGGAAGCCGCTGCCGAGGTGCCGTTCACGCTCAGCCTGGGTGGCCCGCGTGCGCCGCAGGTGTGGCTGACCGGTTTCGGCGACTCCTCGCTGGATTTCGCCCTGGTGGTCTGGCTCAACGCCGACGCCACCCGCCGCGTCGGCGCCATCACCGCCGCTTACTACTGGGCGCTGCATACCGCGCTGGAGCGGTACGGCATCGAGATTCCGTTTCCGCAACGCGACCTGCACGTAAAGAGCTGGGCGCGTCACACCGAGCCGCCCGGGCGCAGTGAAGCCGACGCCGACGGGGACATTGGCGCGGCTACCCATAACGACGCCGCACGCGACGTCGAACGCGATATCGAGGAGCGATCGTCCGGCGCTGCCGACGGTCTCCCCGCCGATCCGTCATCCGGCGCCCCGCGCTGACCCCTGCACCCAGAAGGAAACACACCATGGCCAACACTCTCGAGATCAAGGTTCCCGACATCGGCGGTCACGACAACGTGCCGGTGATCGAGGTGCTGGTGAGCGTCGGCGATACCGTCGCCAAGGATCAAAGCCTGATCACGCTGGAGTCGGACAAGGCGACGATGGAAATTCCGTCCACCGCCGCCGGCACCGTCAAGGAGCTCAAGCTCGCCGTCGGCGACGAAGTGTCCGAGGGGGCGCTGATCGCCGTGCTGGAGGTAGCCGACAGCGCGGCAGCGACGCCCGCACCGTCACCTTCACCTTCACCTTCAACCGAGTCTTCACCGGGGCCCGCCCCGACGGCGGCGCCCGCTGCGGCTGCAGCCGGCGCCGCGGCGCCTGCACCGAAGGCGGCGGGTGCATCGGGACGCACCCCGGACATCGAGTGCAAGCTGGTGGTGCTCGGCTCCGGCCCGGGCGGCTACACCGCGGCCTTCCGCGCTGCAGACTTGGACGTGGACACTGTCCTGGTCGAACGCTATGGAACGCTGGGCGGCGTGTGCCTCAATGTCGGCTGCATTCCGTCCAAGGCGCTGCTGCACGCCGCTGCGGTGATCGACGAGGCCGAGGCAATGGCCGCACACGGCGTGAGCTTCGGCAAGCCGAGCATCGACATCGACAAGCTGCGCGACTTCAAGACCAAGGTGGTGGGCAAGCTCACCGGTGGGCTCAGCAGCATGGCCAAGCAGCGCAAGGTGCGCACGGTGCAGGGGGTGGGCACGTTCGTGTCGCCTAACGAGATGGAAGTCCAGACGGCCGAGGGAGCCCGGCTGATCCGCTTCGAGCACGCGATCATCGCCGCCGGTTCGCAGTCGGTGAAGCTGGGGATGTTCCCGTGGGACGACGAGCGCATCCTGGACTCGACCCGTGCGCTGGAACTGAAGGACGTGCCGAAGAAGATGCTGGTGGTCGGCGGCGGCATCATCGGGCTGGAGATGGCGACGGTGTATTCCGCGCTCGGCAGCGAAGTCACCGTGGTCGAGTTCATGGACCAGATCATTCCCGGTGCCGATGCCGACCTGATCAAGCCGCTGGCGCAGCGCCTGGGCAAGAAGCTCAAGGGGATTCACCTCAAGACCAAGGTCACTGCCGCCAAGGCCACCAAGAAAGGCATCGAGGTCAGCTACGAGGGTGATTCGATTCCCGACACCGCGTTGTTCGATCGCGTGCTGGTGTCGGTGGGGCGTTCGCCCAACGGCGGCAAGGTCGGCGCGGACAAGGCCGGTGTGGCCGTCACCGAGCGTGGCTTCATCAACGTCGACACGCAGATGCGCACCAACGTGCCGCACATCTTCGCGATCGGCGATCTGGTCGGCCAGCCGATGCTGGCGCACAAGGCCACGCACGAGGCGCGCGTGGCGGCCGAAGTGGTGGCGGGCCTCAAGAGTCACTTCGATGCGCGGGTGATCCCGTCGGTCGCCTACACCGACCCGGAAATCGCGTGGGTCGGCGTGACCGAGCGCGAGGCGAAGGAAAAGGGGCTGAAGGTGGGGGTCGGCAAGTTCCCGTGGGCTGCGAGCGGCCGCGCGATCGGCAATGACCGCACCGAAGGCTTCACCAAGCTGATCTTCGACGAGGAAACCCATCGCGTGGTCGGCGGCGGCATCGTCGGCACGCACGCCGGCGACCTGATCTCGGAGATCACGCTGGCGATCGAGATGGGCGCCGAGGCGGCCGACATCGGCCTGAGCATCCACCCGCATCCGACGCTGAGCGAATCGGTCGGCATGGCGGCGGAAGTCTACGAAGGCACCATCACCGATCTGTACCTGCCGAAAAAGAAGAAGTAGGGCAGCCCAATTGTCCACCCGGCGTCGCGGCGCCGGGTGGAAAACCTGAGCGCGCAGGGTCAACGCGTTCCGCCGGATCACGGGCATAAAAAAAAGCCCGCCGAAGCGGGCTTTTTCACACTCGGCAAGCCGAGTGGGCGAGCCGAGCAGGCAGATTAGACTGCCTGAACCTCGTCGGCCTGCAGGCCCTTCGGGCCCTTGGTCACGATGAAGGTCACCTTCTGGCCTTCCTGCAGCGACTTGAAGCCGGTGCCCTGGATGGCGCGGAAATGGACGAACAGGTCGTCACCGCTTTCCGGGCTGATGAAGCCGAAGCCCTTGGCATCGTTGAACCACTTGACAGTACCGCTCTGGCGATTTGACATAACACTTTAACCTTTGACACATGAGAGGTTTACGGCTCGGAGTGGGGCAGACTCGCCGCAAGATACGCAGTGCATACGAGTTTGCCCCAAGCACTACTCAGCCAGAGTACCCCGGGGTACACCCCCCTTGTCCACACATTTTTTTCGTGGACCGGTCCGAGCGGGTATCCATTTGGCCGAAATAGGCCTACTTTCGGGGGTTGGCCGCGTCTGTCGGGCTGCAGTCGAGCCCTTCCGGCAGGCGCAGGAACGCGAGCTTGCGGTCGCGTGGCAGTTGCCGAATCGCCCATTCCGCACGCGCTGCGGCGCGCCGGTCGGCGCAGGGCCGCCAGCCGAGCAGCCGTCGCGGCCGATTGGCCCGGGTGTAACGCGCCCCCCGCCCGGCCACATGGGCAGCGTAGCGATGCGCTAGCCGATTGGTGATGCCGGCGTACCAGGCCCCGTTGGCGCATTCGATCAGATACAGGCACCACTGCCCCGGCGGGGGAAGGCCGGGGCAGGGGGCCGGATCATCGACGGGCGGCAGGGCAGCGGGCATGTGGCGCGAGTGTAGATTGCGCCCGCCCACTGGAGCACCCGCCGCGGGTCGATCAAGCCACCGTCAGCGTCACGTCGATGTTGCCGCGCGTGGCGTTGGAGTAGGGGCAAACCTCATGTGCTTTGGCGACCAGCGCCTCGGCCTCGCTGCGCGGCATGCCCGGAATGGTGATGGTCAGAGCCACTTCGATGCCGAAGCCCGCCGGGATCTGGCCGATGCCGACACTGCCCTCGACGGTGGTGTCGGCCGGCAGGGCGATCTTCTGCTGCCCGGCAACGAACTTCATGGCGCCGATGAAGCAGGCCGAGTAACCGGCCGCGAACAGCTGCTCCGGGTTGGTGCCGCTGCCGCCGGCGCCGCCGAGCTCGCGCGGCGTGCTGAGCTTGACGTCGAGCACGCCGTCGGACGAGGTGGCCTGGCCGTCGCGGCCGCCGGTGGCCTTGGCATGTGCACGGTAGAGAACGGTATCGATTGACATGGATGACTCCTTTGATGAGCGGCAGACCTGCCGCTGTTAGTGTGTGCGATGAAATCGCGTACTACTTGATTGAGCGAGTGGGGCTTCGATGCGCATTGGTTACTGCGCGCCCGACAGCTGTCGGCGCAGTGTGTCCAGTTGCGACTTCAAGGCCAGCAGCTCGTCGCGATCGCAGCCGGTCGCGCAAAACACCGCGCCGGGAACGTCCGCTGCACGCTGGCGCAGGCTTTCACCCTGCGGCGTCAACGAGATCACCACCTGACGCTCGTCGTGGCTGGCACGGCGGCGCTGCACCAGCCCCGCGCCCTCCAGTCGCTTGAGCAGCGGCGTGAGCGTGGCCGAATCGAGGAACAGCCGATCGCCGATCTGCGACACGGTCATCGCGTCGGTTTCCCACAACACCAGCATGACCAGGTACTGCGGATACGTCAGGCCCAGGTCGGCCAGCAGCGTGCGGTACACCTTGGTCATCGCCAGCTGCGCTGCATACAGCGAAAAACAGACCTGCCGGTCGAGTTGCAGCAGAGCGTGGCTGTCGTCGGGGCGTTGGGTCTTGACCATGCCTGCAATATACATAGCGCACTATTTAATAGCAAGCACTGGGAGTGCCCGTGGACTCAGCCCCCCGGAAGCGGCCCGAACAGGTCGCTCTGCGCCGCGTAGGCGTCCTCTTCCACGAAGCCGGAGAGGCCCACGCCGACCAGTCGATAGCGGGTGTCGGGCGCTCGGTCCACCCGCTCTCGCAGCGCGCAGGCGAGGTCGGCCAGCGCCTGTGCCGAGGTGGGGCGGCTGGCCGGCGTGAGGCTGCGGGTGAGGGTCTGGAAATCGGCGGTCTTGAGTTTCAGCACTACGGTGCGGGCGACGCGACCCTGTTCGCGCTGATGCCCGGCCCAGGTCTTCTCGGCGAGGCGACGTATGTGCGGCTCCAGCTCGGGCAGCAGCAGGTCGTGCTCGAAGGTGTCCTCGGCCGACACCTGCACGGTCAGCCGCTCAGGCTGCACCGGATGGTGATCGATGCCCAGCGACAGCTCGTGCAGCCGGCGGCCCCAGCGTCCGAAGCGCTGCTCCATGTCCGCCAGGGGCACCGTGCGCAGCTGCGCCACCGTGGTGATCCCCAACTCGGCCAGCCGGCTCTCCATGACCTTGCCGACGCCGGGCAGCCGGGCGACTTTCAGCGGCAGCAGAAAGGCGTCCACCTGGTGCGGACGGACCACGAACAGCCCGTCCGGCTTGCGGTGGTCGGAGGCGATTTTGGCCAGGAACTTGTTGGGCGCCACGCCTGCCGAGGCGGTCAGCCCCGTTTCTTCGCGTATCGCCGCGCGAATCGCTTCGGCGGTTGCCGTGGCCGACCCCAGCGCGCTGCGGGTCACGGTCACGTCGAGGTAGGCCTCGTCCAGCGACAGCGGCTCGATCAGGTCGGTATGGCGGGCGAAGATCTCGCGAATCTGCCGCGATACCGCCTTGTAGCGGGCGAAGTCCGGCGGCACGAAGATCGCCTGGGGGCACAGCCGCTCGGCGCGCACCGCGGGCATCGCCGAGCGCACGCCGAACGGACGCGCCTCGTAGCTGGCCGCGCAGACCACCGATCGCGCCCCGCGCCATGCCACCACCACCGGCTTGCCGCGCAGCGACGGATCATCGCGCTGCTCCACCGACGCGTAGAACGCGTCCATGTCGACATGCAGGATCTTGCGGAGCGTGGGAGGCACGAAGCGGTTCGGCGGGACGATGGCGCCATTCTAGCGAGCCGGTGCCGGTGCCCGCGCGGCGGCCCGCGGGCATTCACATCGGCTCAGCGCTCGCGTCCGTAGCGTGCCCGCGACAGGCTGCAATGGGCAGCACGCGCGGCCGTCGCAGCGGCCACTTCACCAGGAGCACCCATGCAAGGACATCATCACCCGTATCCTGCGCCGGGCCTGCGCAACGGCCGCCTCCCGGCCGGCACGCCAAGCGGCAGCCACGGGGGCGGATGCGCATGATCCACACCATCGCGCCACGCAGCGGCGTCGCCTTCGAGCTGCGTCGCGGAGAGCGACTGAAGGTGATCGATCCGCAAGGCGAGCAGGTGGCGGACCTGGTGGCATTCAACCGCGCCGATCTGGGCGAGGCGATTTCCTCCGGTCGCAGCATCGACTACGCCAGCCGCATCTACCTCTCCACCGGCGATCCGATCTACTCCAACCGCTCCGGCGTGATGCTGCGGATCGTGGAGGACACCGTGGGCCGCCACGATTTTCTGCTCTCGCCGTGCTCGGCCGAGATGTTCCGCATCATCTATGGCGAGGCCGAGCCGCATCGCGGCTGCTTCGGCAACCTCGCCGCCGCGCTGGCGCCGTACGGAGTCGCGGCAGATGCCATCCCGACCGCCTTCAACGTGTTCATGAACGTGCCGGTCAATCCGGACACCGGCGCCATCACGGTGGAGCCACCGCTGAGCCGTCCCGGCGACCACATCGTGTTCGAGGCGCAGATGGATCTGCTCATCGGTCTCACCGCCTGCTCGGCCGGGCAGTCGAACAACTTCGCCTTCAAGCCGATCCAGTACGAGATCCTCGGCCGTGACTGAGCCGGCGATCGCCTGCCCCCCCGGCATCACCGTGACGGCCGCAACAGAACCGCGGCCGGGCACCATCGAGCGCATTCCCAAATGGCTCAACCTGGTGCCGATGGTGTTGCAGTGGGCGTGGCTCGGGGTGCGCTACCGCAGCTTCACCTTGCCGTCCGCCGCCAATCCGCAGATCACCGCCGGGGGCCTGGTGGGTGACACGAAATCGGAGTACTTCGCCGGCATGGGCCCATTCGCACGGGCCCGGGTGGCGCCGTATGCGCTGTTCCCGGTCGCAGGCAGCGACCCGCTGGATCACGCACGGCGCGAGATGCAGGCGGCGGGGCTAAATTTTCCCGTGGTCGCCAAGCCGGACCTGGGCTGGTGCGGCTTCGGCGTGCGGCGGCTGGACCATGTTGCCGCACTTGCCGACTACCTTGCCGGCTTCCCCGCGGGCGAAACGCTGATGCTGCAGCGTTACCTCGATGAGCCGGGCGAGGCGGGCATCTACTACCTGCGCCATCCGGATCAGCCACGCGGCCGCCTGCTCGGCATCCTGCTGCGCCATTATCCGCAGGTGGTCGGCGACGGGCTGCGCACGCTCGGCGAACTGGTGGCGGCCGACGAGCGCCTGCGCCGCGCCGTGGCGCGGCCGCGTGAGCACCAGTGCGACTTCGACCCGCTGCGCGTGCCGGCGCAGGGCGAAGTGGTGCGGCTGTCGCTGATCGGCTCGACCCGCATCGGCGGTCGTTACGAGGATGGTTCGCCGTTCGCCACGGAGCCCTTGCTGGACACCGTCGAGGCGCTGGCGCGCGACATGCCACAGTTCCATGTGGGCCGTTTCGACGTGCGCTACGCCACCCTGGCCGACCTGCGCGAGGGCCGCTTCACCATCATGGAGGTGAACGGCGCCGGCTCCGAGGCCGTGCACGCATGGGATCCGAAGTACAGCGTGCGGCAGGTCTACGCGATGGTCTTCGCCAAGCAGCGCGCGCTGTTCGCAATCGGCGCGGCCAATCGCGCGCGCGGACATCAGCCGATCGGCGCCTGGGCGCTGTTGCGCCACCATCTCCGCCAGCAGCGCCTGATCCGTCGCTATCCGCCGTCCAACTGAGCCGCGGCAGGCGACGGGCCCCGACGGGTGACACGTCGATGCGCCTCGTGCGCTGCCAGCGCCAGGCTGCCGAGCACGAATGGCAGCAGGCTGTAGGTCAGCCGGTAGCAAAGCATGGCCGCGAGCAGATCGGGGCGCTGCGCCTGGGTAAACGATGCCAGCACGATGCTCTCGAACACCCCCAGCCCGCCCGGCGCGTGGCTGATCAGCCCGGCCAGCACCGCACCGACGTAGATCGGCAGGAAATCGACGAAGGGCGGCGCGATCGATGGCGGCAGCAGGATGTACAACGCGGCGATCGCCGCAGTCATCTCGACGGCGCCGATCAGCATCTGCAATGCGGCGTTGCGCGCATCGGGGAACACCAGCGTCCAGCCGAACAGGCGCAGCGAGCGGGGCCGCCGGCCGAGCCATGCCAGCAGCACGGCCAGCGCCGCCAGCAGCGCCAGCCCGGGCCAGCGCCCCCAGCCGTGGGTGATCGCCGGCTCCCAGCACAGCGCGCCGGTGATCACCACGGCGAAGCCGAGCCCCACGCCGAGCCCGGCCACGCCCACGATGCGCGCCGTGTCGCCGGCACCGAGCCCGGCCGCCCCATAGACCCGGTAGCGCACGGCGCTGGCGGTGATGGCGTGAAAGCCGAGCGTGTTCGCCAACGCGTTGGCGACCGCGCCACCGAACGCGGCGCGCCGCATCGACAGGCGGCCGGGAACGGTCAGGCGCGCCGCCTGCATCTCGAACAGCGCCAGCATCGCGAAACTCACGCCGGCAGCCAGCAACGACCCGGCGATGTGGCTGGCCGGCAGGCGTGCCCACGCCGCGGCGAAGTCGCGCCAGCGGATCTGCAGCAGGTACCGGTGCATCAGCCACGCCGCGACGCCGAGCATGATCAGCGCCGCCGCCAGCGAAAGGCGGTGGCCCAGGCGCGTGGGCCGCTTCGCCATCGGTGCGGGAGGCGTGTTCAACATGGGGTGGATGCGTGGGGCACGGTGGATCCGGACGGGCGATGAGGGGCCGATTCTAGCGGCCGCGGGCGCCAGCACCTCGTGATCCGCAGGGTGCGGTAAGGCCGACATACGCCGCTTGCCTGCCACGCCCGACGAGAGCCGGCCGACATCCGTCTGCGCGAAATCCTGCTTTGGCTTTCCCGCCTGCGCACAGGAAGCGCGTGCCGCGCCGCCTCCCGCAAGCGCGCCGGTTACCCGCCCGCTTCGGCTCCAGACCGCCTGCAAGCCCCGCGTGCTGCTGACATGCGGCAATCGTCTGCCGGGCGGACGGTCGACCGGCGCGGTTCGCGTTGCCCATGACGCAAGACGGTGTCCATGAACGAGGCTTCGCGTAACCGCACCAGCACGCTGCAGCCCTGGACTGCTGCCATCGCCGACCATGGCTCCGACCACATCGGCTGCGGGACCCGTCGATAGCCGCATGTGCGTGACGACCCTCCGCCGAGGGTCGAGAGCCCCTTGCAGCGGCACAAATGGCGGCCGCCGTGTCAGGCTATGCGCCGATGTTTTGCCGCCAGTGACGCCCATCGCATGACCACCGAATCCACCGCCCCCGCATACGTTCGCCGCCTCGGCATCTGGGACGCCGCCTCGATCGTGATCGGCGGCGTGATCGGTGCCGGCATCTTCCGCACCCCGGCGACGGTGGCCGAGCGCACGTCGGGTGGCTGGCAGGTGTTGCTGCTTTGGGCGATCGGCGGACTGCTCACGCTCGCCGGCGTGCTCTGCTATGCAGAGCTCGGCGCGCGTCGGCCGCAGGCGGGCGGCACCTATGTGTACCTGCGCGAGGCGTTCGGCAAGCTGCCGGCGTTCCTGTTCGGATGGACCATGGCGCTGATCAATTACCCGGGCAGCGTGGCGGCCGTGGCCACCACCTTCGCCGACTACTTCTGCGCGGCGCTGGGTTTTCCGGACGGTTTCGTGAAGCCGGTGGCGGTGGGAGCGATCGGCTTCATCGTGGGCATCAACCTGTTCGGCATTCGCGCCGGTGCGTTGATGCAGAACCTGTTCACGGTGCTCAAGCTGGCCGCGATCATGTTGCTGGTGGTGGTCGGCCTGGTGCTGGCGCGCGGGCACCTGGGCACCGCGCTGGCCATCGACCAGGTGCACCCGGTGGCGCCGGGCGCCTTCCTCGGCGCACTGCTGCCGGTGCTGTTCTCCTACGGCGGGTTTCACTACCTCAATGACCTGGCCGGGGAGGTGCGTGATCCGCAGCGCACCCTGCCGCGAGCACTGGGGCTGGGCATGGCCGGCGTGGTCGGCAGCTATCTGCTGGTCAACTTCGCCTATCTCGCGGGCCTGGGGCACGCGGGCCTGGCCGCCAGCCAGGCGCCGGCGGCCGATCTCATGCGCGCGCTGCTGGGCGAACGCGGCGCCACCCTGATGGCCCTGGGCATTGCCTGCTCCACCTTCGGCTATTGCGCGATCGCCATCGCCGGCGGCGCCCGCGTGCTGCAGACGATGGGCAAGGACGGCATGTTCTTCAGCGCGGTGGGCCGGCTCGATCCGGTGAGCCGGGCGCCGCAGGTGGCGCTGGCGACCCTCGGCGCCTGGGCGATCGTGCTCACGTTGTCCGGCAGCTTCGGGCAGTTGCTCGACTACACCACCGTGGGCGAATGGCTGGCGCACGCCTTCGGTATCGCCACGCTGTTCTGGTACCGGCGCTATCTGGCCGAGGAGCCCTCGCCCTACCGCGTGCCGTTCTATCCGTGGCTGCCGATGCTGTTCGTGGCGACGGTGCTGGGGGTGATCATCGCCACCTCGATCCACGCACCGCGTGATGCCGGCATGAGTCTGCTGATCATCGCGCTGGGCGTACCGGCGTTCTACGGCTGGCGCTGGCTGGAACGGCAGTCGGCCTGAGCCGCGATGCCGCCTCGCCGGTCAGGCCAGGCTGGTCGCCACGCCGAACGCCACCGCCACCACGGCCGCCACCGCCATGCAGGCACTGGTGGGACGGATCCGCCGCGCGTCCACGCGCGGGATCAGCCGCCACAGCAGCAACGCGCCGACCAGCATGTCCACCACCAGCACGCCGCGCAGTGCGTTGGACGCCAGCAGCGCGCCATACGGCGGGCGCACGCGCCCCTCGTGGATGGCGACGCCCGCCACCAGCGCCATGCCGGCCATCGTCCACAGCAGGCAGGCGAGGTAGACGCGGTTGAACACCACGTTGCTGCGCTCGGCCCAGCGCAGCAGCGGCCAGGCGATCAGGGAAAAGAACAGCGCGAAGATCGAGCTGTACAGCACCCACCACAGGAGGGTGCTGAGCAGGGTGAGCAGGGTGGTCATGCGTTGGCCTTGAATCCGAGCCGCCGCAGCAGCTTTTCCATCAGCCACGCGGGACCGATGAGCAGGTAGGAGAGATCGGTGAGGAAACTGGGCCGCCGGCCCTCGTACTGGTGGCCGACGAACTGGCCGATCCACGCCACCACGAACACTGCCAGCGCCAGCCAGCGCAGGTTCGCCGCGCCGAGCTGGTTGAATGCCCACCCGGTGAGCAGTGCCAGCAAGGCAAAAGCCACCAGCAGGGCGCCTGCAAGCCGGTGCGAACGTTTCCAGTACCAGCCGAACGCCAGCACCATCGCCAGTACCGCCCACGCGCCCGGCTGCAGGAAGCGCGGCGGCACGGGGATGGTCCAAAGCAGCGCGATCACGCTCCACACGATCGGCGGCACGCACAGCCAGTGCAGCCGCTGGTTGACAGGGTTCTGGTGGTCCGCGCTGTAGCTGTCGAGCCAGTCCTGCATGCTGCGCATGGCGTTGCCTCCGGTCGGGGTCGGCTCAGTCGAGCCGGATGCCGGCCAGGCGCTGCAGCGCTTCGGCGTACTTGGCGGAGGTGCCGGCGATCACCTCGGCCGGCACGTGCGGGCCCGGCGCGGTCTTGTTCCAGTCCAGCGTCTCCAGATAGTCGCGCACGAATTGCTTGTCGTAGCTGGGCGGGCTGAGGCCGATCTGGTACTGGTCGGCCGGCCAGTAGCGCGAGGAGTCCGGCGTAAGCATTTCGTCCATCACGTACAGCGTGCCGCCCGGATCGGTGCCGAACTCGAGCTTGGTGTCGGCCAGGATGATGCCGCGCTCGGCGGCGTAGGCGGCGGCCCAGCGGTAGATCGCCAGCGTGGCGTCGCGCACCTTCACGGCCAGCTCGTGCCCGACCGCGTCCACCACCGCCTCGAAGGAAACGTTCTCGTCGTGGTCGCCCACGGCGGCCTTGGTCGACGGCGTGAAGATCGGCTCCGGCAATTGCTGCGCCTGCTTCAGCGCGGGCGGCAGCGCGATGCCGCAGACGGCGCCGGTGCGCTGGTAGTCCTTCCAGCCCGAGCCGATCAGGTAACCCCGGGCGATCGCCTCCACCGGCACCGGCTTGAGCCGCCGCGTGACCACGGCGCGCTTCGCGTACAGGGCCAGATCGGTGCCGGGCGGCAGCACCTCGGCCAGCGGCACGTCGAGCAGGTGGTTGGGCACCAGGTGCGCGGTCTTCGCAAACCAGAAATTGGAGATCTGCGTCAGCATCTCGCCCTTGCCGGGGATCGGATCGGGCAACACCACGTCGAAGGCGGACAGGCGGTCGGTGGCGACGATCAGCAGACGCTCCGCGTCGAGCGCGTATACGTCGCGGACCTTGCCGCGGTGGATCAATTCCAGGCCGGGCAGGTTCGATTGCAGCAGGGTAGTGGGCACGGGGTCGGTTCCGGTCGGGCAGCGCGGCATAGTGTAACGGCAGCACCTGCCCGGCCGCGGCCGTCGGGGCCGCTGTTAGACTGGCGCGTCTTTCATGCCGTGTGTTGCCGATGCGAACCGTACTGATCGCGGCGCTGTGCCTGGCCGCTGTGGCGCCCGCCCGGGCCGCGATGCCTGACAAACCCGCCCGTCTCGGGCTCTGCGCCGCTTGCCACGGCGAGCGCGGCATGGCGCAGATACCCGGTGCGCCGAACCTGGCCGGCCAGCGGCTGGAATATCTGCGCACGGCGCTCGCCCACTACCGTGACGGCAGCCGCGACGTGCCGATCATGCGTGCGGCCATCGGCCCGGTCAGCGACGCCGAACTCGACGCGCTGGCCCAGTGGTACAGCGCGCAGACCCCGGTGGCTCAACCATGAGCTACACCTACACCTTCTGGTTCGCGGTGATCGGGTTGTTCATCGGCCGCGGCCTGCCCGGTGCGGTGGTCGGCGCGCTGATCGGCTTCGTGCTGGACAACATGCGCTACACCCAGCGCCGCAGTGCCATTCCCGAGGCCGGCGGGTTCATTCGCCCGCTGTTCGCGCTGCTCGGCGCGGTGGCCAAGAGCGACGGCCGCGTGTCGCCGGCGGAGATCGCCGTGGCCGAGCGGCTGATGGCGCGCATGGGCCTGGAGCCGGCGCAACGGCAGGAAGCCATTTCCAGCTTCAACGCCGGCAAGCAGCCGGAGTTCGACGTGGCCCCCGCGATCAACGGCCTGCGTGACTGGGTGGGCCTGCGCCGCGACCACGCCTTCCCGGTGCTGGACGTGGTGATCGAAACCGTGCTCGCCGAGGGCAATCCGCCGCCGGAGAAGATGGCGATCCTGCGCCAGCTGGCCTTTGCCATGCGCATCAGCGACATGGAACTGATGGCGCTGATGGCGATGAAGGGCTATGCCTGGAACGCCGGCAGCGGCCCCCGCGGCGGCGCGGGCAACGGCGGCTACGTGCCGCCGCATCGCTCCACCGGCGGGCCCGATCCCTACACCGTGCTCGGCATCGGCCGCGATGCCGACGAGCGCGCGATCAAGCGCGCGTATCGCAAGCTGATTTCCGAGCATCACCCCGATCGCCTGGGCGACCTGCCCGAAGACATGCGCAAGCGCGCCGAGTCGCGCGCCAGCGAGATCAATGCCGCCTACGAGCGGATCAAGGCCGAGAAGGGCTTCAAGTAACCGCGCCCGATCGTGCCGGTCGCCCCGCGGCGCCGGCGATCCAATCACCGTCCGTCGCCGCTGCAGTGTTCTCCGGGCGGCCGGCTGCAACCCCACACCACACAGGTCACGGCATGAGCAAGCAGGCTCCCATCATCGCTCCGTCCATCCTCTCGGCCGACTTCGCCCGGCTCGGCGAGGACACCGCCAAGGTGCTCGCCGCCGGCGGCGACTGGGTCCACTTCGACGTGATGGACAACCATTACGTGCCCAACCTCACGATGGGCCCGATGGTGCTCAAGGCGCTGCGCGACTACGGCATCAGCGCGCACATCGACGTGCACCTGATGGTCAAGCCGGTCGACCGCATCGTGCCGGATTTCGCCAATGCCGGCGCCAACTCGATCAGCTTCCATCCGGAAGCCAGCGAGCACGTCGATCGCACCATCGGCCTGATCAAGGACGCCGGCTGCCAGGCCGGCCTGGTGTTCAATCCGGCCACGCCGCTGAGCTGGCTCGACCACGTGCTGGACAAGCTCGACTTCGTGCTGCTGATGTCGGTGAACCCGGGCTTCGGCGGACAGAAGTTCATCCCCTCCGCGCTGGACAAGCTGCGCGAGGTGCGTCGTCGCATCGACGACAGCGGCCGCGCGATCCGGCTGGAAGTGGACGGTGGCGTCAGCGCGGACAACATCGGCGCCATCGCGGCGGCCGGTGCCGACACCTTCGTTGCCGGCTCGGCCATCTTCAACACGCCGGACTACGCCGCGGCCATCGCCGCGATGCGTGCCGCGATCGGCTGACCGTCGCGCTACCGGCAAAAAAAGTCCCGGAGCCACGTGGCACCGGGACAAACGTCGTCGGACGTCAGGGGAGATCACCAGAGTGGGCGCCGCCCGCCGCTGCGCCAACCAGCGCGCCACGGCGGTTTCCACGGCAATGGCGCGACGCCACTCGAAGCATTGGAGCCGCGTCGGACGGCGATGGTTCCCGGCTGTTCAGTATTTTCCTGCGCCGGGCAAAAAATTCCCCTCGGGAGGAGGGGAAAAGGAACGGCCATGAAGGTCGGGGAAGAACACGCCGCAACCGCTCGCGCGGCGCTAAAGCGGTTGCCAGTCTGGATCAGGCTCGTGCGAGCCCGGCGCCACCACGCTTCCCTGTGTGGTGGCGAAGGGGGCGGCGATGTCATCCATGGCATCGGTGACGCAGGCGAACGGGAGTGGGCGGTGCAATGTCATCAGCAGGGCTCCTAGTGCAGGCCCATCAACAGGCCCAGCAGCAGGGCACCGATCGCCAGCGACACGCGCAGCGGTTCAAAGGCATGCAACTCGGCATTGGCAGCAGCAGGGTCGGTGGGCGCGCGGGCCATGGTCGGACCTCTCGGAGGAGTGGGGGCGGTGATGGCCATGAGGCGCCCGCCAGCGGCGCAGCCGGGGACCCGTTGCGGCGCGCAGAGCGATGGCTTGGGGCAAATTGCGGGCAGCGGCTCCCGGTGGCTTGCTTCGCCCGGTTGCGCATAGCACGCTGCGCGCCACCCACCACGCCACGCCAAGGAAGTCCCATGGGCCGCAGCATCGCCATCGTCGAAGACGAACCGCTGATCCGCGCCAACTACGTCGAGGCATTGAACCGCTTTGGCTACGACACCCGCGGCTACGGCTCGCGACAGGACGCCTCCAGCGCCTTCGCGATGCGCCTGCCGGAGCTGGTGATCATCGACATCGGCCTGGGCGACGAGCCCGAAGGCGGTTTCGACCTGTGCCGCGAACTGCGGGCGAAGTCGGCCACGCTGCCGATCATCTTCCTCACCGCACGCGACTCGGACTTCGACGTGATCTCCGGCCTGCGCCTGGGCGCGGACGATTACCTCAGCAAGGACACCAGCCTGCATCAGCTGGCCGCGCGCATCGCCGCGCTGTTTCGGCGCATCGCCTCGCTGCAGGCGCCGGCGGCGAGCGAGACGGTGATCGAGCACGGCCCGCTCAAGCTCGAATCCGAGCGCATGCGCATCACCTGGAACGGCGAGGAGATACCGCTCACCGTCACCGAGTTCTGGATGGTGCATACGCTGGTGCGCTTCCCCGGCCACGTGAAGAACCGCGACCAGCTGATGCGCGAGGCCGAGCTGGTGGTGGACGACGCCACCATCACCTCGCACATCAAGCGCATCCGCAAGAAGTTCATCGCGGTGGCGCCGGAGTTCGATGCCATCGAAACTGTGCACGGCGTGGGCTACCGGTGGAAGCCCTGATGCCGCGCGCGCTCGTGCTGCTGGCGCTGGCCGGCGTCGCGGCACTGACTCAAGCGGCAACCGCGCCCAATGACGAGCTTGCCCGGGGCGCGCGCGACGGCAACGTGCCGGCGTGGACGGTGGCTGCCGCCACCCCACCCGGCTGGACGCGCGACTGCTGCACCTATGCCCGCGCCATCGGGGTCGATGCGGTGTTGTACCAGGGCGAGTGGAGCGGCAAGCCGCAACGCGTGATGGTGCTCAACGTATGGCCGAGCAAGCTGGCGACGCTCGACGACGAGGTGCAGACCGATCGCAAGCGCTATCTCCAGCTCGATCCCAACGGCACCGTGTCGCGCCTGGAGGTGAGGCACCCGACGATGGCGTGCAAGGCCTCGCTCTACCAGGGCAGCGACCGGATCGACGACATCCTGGTGTTCTGCGAGCCGGGCAAGCGTGCACGCGCGCGCCTGAGCTGGTCGATGAGCTTCGACGATGGCGATCCCGGCGCCGCGGCCTTGCTCGCCGACTTCTTCCGGGTGGTGGTGGCGTCGCGCTATCGCACGGATTCCAAGAACGCCAGATGATCCCGCAAGCGCCTGCATGGTCGACGCCGACACGCGCGCAGGCAGCTGGCTTCTGGCTGCGCACACGGGGTCACGTCCTGCTGCACGGTCTGCGCGGCTGCTTCGGCGGCCGGTCCCGACGCTGGCGCGCCGGCAATACGCTGGCGGCGGCATCGGTGGTTGCGCAGTGGCGCTCGCCGCTGTGGCCGTCAGAGCCGGAGAGCGAGTTCATCCTTACTGCAGGCAAGGTGCACAACCTGCGCCTGGCGGCGAAGGCATTCGACGGGCTCGAAATTCCTGCCGGCGAAACGCTCAGCTTCTGGCGGCAGCTCGGTCGCCCCGCTCGCTCGCGCGGCTTCGTGGCGGGGCGCGAAGTGCGCGCAGGCTGCATCATTCCCACCATCGCCGGCGGCATCTGTCAGCTGTCCAATGCGCTTGCGACCTGCGCCCACCGCGCGGGTTTCGAGCTGATCGAGCGGCATGCGCATTCCATGCGCGCAGGTGCGGGGGAAGGTGAGCCACTCGATGCGACCGTGTTCTGGAATTACGTGGACCTGCGGATTCGCGCGCCGGTGGCGTGGCGTATCGAGCTGACCTTGACCGCCACCGAGCTGGTGCTCGCACTGCGGGTAGCGACGGGCAATACAAATCCGGGTTCGATAAATGCCGCAACGGTGGCGTCTACCTCAGCGCTCGCTCGCAGCTGCCTTAACTGCGACCAGGCCGACTGCTTCCGGCACCGGTCTCTGTCCGATCAGGGTCGTGCACGCACCGCCTGGCTGCTCGATGACGCTGTGCCGGAATTCGAGCGATGGCTGCAGACGCAGGCGGGATCCGCCGAGCGGATGCGGCCGATAACGCCGCACGCTTCGATTGGACGTCTGCTTCGCCGCCGGCCCGCCAAGACAACGGCCGATTCGCCCGAGCGGGTACGTCGCGGGAGATGGAGGGCGCTACGCCTGGTCTGGATCGGCTGGCGCCGCGCGGCCTGGCTGCGCCTGCATGCAAATCAGCCGGGAAAGCGGCAGGCCAGCGTGCTGGACGGCCAGCGCTGGCTTGCACGCGCGTATGGGCGCGATCTTCGACCCGAGCACACGCATCTTGTCGTCGATCAGGGGCTGTTGCCTCATCTGCTGCTGCAGGGCGCGCTTGGCGGGCGGACGTATGACGTACTTGCCAGGGCGCTGCCGATGGACGAGATCCAGCGTCGACTGGACCAGGCCGGCGCGCGCGCTGGCGATCCGGAAACATCACGTGCCGCACTGCGAGATTTTCGCGCCCCCGACGCGCTGCTGCGAGCCGAGCTCGCTGCCCTGCGCGGCGCGCGCCGACTGATCACTGCGCATACCGACGTTGCAGCACACTGGTCAAGTCGCGCGCCCGGGCTCGCAGTGCGTCTCCTGTCGTGGGACATGCCCACGTCCGTCGCGAGCCGCGGCGCAGTGCACCCGCCGCTGGTGGTGTTCCCTGCCAGCGCACTCGCCCGCAAAGGCGCTGGCGAGCTGGCCGAGGCGCTGCGTGGATTGCCGTGTCGACTGCGAATCCTCGGCTCCGCTGCCAGCGACCCTCTGCTGTGGAGAGGGATTGCGCTGGAGCAGGGCCACTATCGCGATGATTGGCTCTCTCACGCTGCCGTAGTGGTATTGCCCGCACACGTCGAGCACGCGCCGCGGGCGTTGCTGCAGGCAATTGCCGCCGGCGTGCCCGTGATCACCACCCCCGCCTGCGGCATAAGCAACCTCGCTGGTGTCCATCTGACGCCAGCGGGAGATGCCGCGGCCCTGCGCGCATTGCTGCAGCGGCTGCTGTGCGACGACCTGGTCGAGTCCACCATCGATGTTCAGCACGCGCAGACCCCTGTGCCATGAGCCTGCGTCGCAAGCTGCTGCTGGTCGCGCTGTGCACACTGGCCCTGCCGGTGGCGGGCTGGCTGTACGTGCGGCAGATGGAGAACCTGCTGCGCGACGGCCAGGCGCAGGCGCTGACGGCGTCTGCGCGGGCGGTGGCGCGCAGCCTCGCCGTCATCGGGAAAGCGCTGCCGGACGGGAGCCGGGCCTGGTACGTGCAGCGCGCCGAGACGCCGATCACCGTCGACGGCTACGGCGACGACTGGGCACCGCTGACGCCATGGAGCCAGCCGTTCGCGCGACGCGGACAGCTGTTGCTGGCCGAGGATGCGGACGGCTTTTACCTGCATGCGCAGGTGGCCGACACCCACCGCACCCGCGCCGATGCCGAAGACGCGAACGCGCTGCTGGCCGACCATCTGATTCTCGCCCTCGGCAACGCCGCCGGCCAGCGGCGCTACCTGCTGGCCAGCGCGGCACCGGGGCCGCTGCAGGCATTGCCGCTGGACCCGCCGGTGCCCGGCCTGCCCGATCAGCTTGGCGCGAGCTGGCAGGAGGACGGCAGCGGCTACCAGGTCGAGCTGCGCCTGCCGAGGCAACCGGCGCCGAGCCGCCTGGGTATCGGCGCCTATGACGCCAGCAGCGGCGGCGATCGGCAGGCCGTCGAGTCGCGCCCATTGCGCCGCTACTCGGCGGTGCTGTCCGGCGAGCTGGCGCAGCTGGTGCCTACGGGTGTGCAGGCGCGCGTGCTGTCACCGGCCGGCTGGCTGCTGGCGCGCAGCGGCCGCCTGCATGGCAGCAGCGCGGCCGAGCGTGACCCGGGCTGGTTCGCCTCGCTGGTCTATCGCTCGCTGCTTGCCACTCGCC
>NZ_DASSAB010000029.1:0-8406 GCF_035685805.1 Dyella sp. | reverse complement strand
CACCTCGGCACCCCATTTTGCTGTGGCACTGCGTCGAGTCTTCGCGGCCTGCTCTGTCGCCTCCGTCGCCGGAGGGCGCAAGCTGACGACCTTGTTGGGTTGAGGGGTGGTTGACTTCATGGCGGCCTCGCCGTGTTGATGTTGCCTACGGTAGCCCCGGAAGTTATTGCCGAGCAACAGATTTAGCGCGCTTCTGACCAGACATTTATGCCTAGTTCGACTAGTCGAAAATGTCCTCTCCTGGGACCGGACAAAAATGCCCGCTAATAAAGACCACTGAGCACAACCAAAACGAGAACAACCAACAGAATTAGGGAAGCCCGGACGTCAATGTCCAGTCCAAATCCCGACTTCGCCCGCTTCGTGCCCAGCTACGTGAACTGCTACATCGCCTGCTACAATCCGAGGCAACCGCACCGCGGGAACCCGCGGCAACGCTAGGACTGGGATTGGATGGTGGCTATGCTTCCCCTCCACCCATAGCCACCATCGCCCCGCCGACGTTTCCGCGCCACGCGCGGGTCTTCATCTTCCGGCGAGACGTCATGCATATCTTCAAGGTCTTCCAGCTCGAGGCGGCCCACCGCTTGCCTCATGTGCCGCCAGGGCACAAGTGCGCGCGCCTGCACGGGCACTCGTTCCGCATCGAGATTCACGTCCGCGGCGAGCCCGATCCCCGCCTTGGCTGGGTGATGGACTTTGCTGACGTGAAAACTGCGTTCGCGCCGCTCTATGAGCAGCTGGACCATCACTACCTCAACGACATCGAGGGGCTGGACAATCCGACCAGCGAGATGCTGGCACGCTGGATCTGGCAGCGTCTGGTGCCCCGGCTGCCCGGGCTGGACAGGGTGGTAGTGCATGAGACCTGCACGTCTGGCGCGGAGTGTTCGGCAAACAGTTCTTGATGCGCCGCATGCAACGTGTTGGAGAGCGTATCTGGCTGATTAACTGAAGATTGCCTGAGCGGGAGCGGGCGAGCACCCGAATTATATTGCACTGCAACATGGAACTGGTTAGGATGGCTTCACTACCAGCCACCCCACCGAGGGGAGATTGCCATGAACCAGCAGTACACCAACCACGCGTTCGCCTTTGCCAAGCAGTTTTCCGACAGCGCGTTCCGCGCCCAGTCGCTCGCGCTGAAGAGCCTCGAGACGGTCGCCGGCCTGCAGTTCGAGGCACTCGAGAAGCAGGCGCAGGCGTCTGCCGCGTTCCTGACCGAAGCGATGGAGGCGCGCGACATCGACGGCTTCCGCTCGCTGTGGGAGAAAGGTGCCAGCCTGAGCCGTGACAACGCCGAGCGCGCCGTGGCGGTCAGCCAGGAGATCTTCGCGGTGACGCAGAAGACCGCCGAGTCGCTCAACGCCGTGATGCAGGAGCAGCAGCAGGCCGCCAATGACGCGGTCAGTGCGCCGGCTGCAGCCACCAGGAAGTCCGCCGCCAAGTAAGGCGCGACGCTGTCGAAGAAGGCCGGGCATTCGCCCGGCCTTTTTTTGTGTGCACACGGCGCGATGCGTCCTCCTGTCCAGCCGATTTCCGGGCCCGCGACGCTTGTCGCTGTTGCCGGCCGACTGCTACAATCTTGCGGATTGGATCGTGGCATGTCGCGGAATCAGTGCCTGCCTGGTGTCATGCCGCGCGGGAACCTCACGTGCTCAACAGTCTAGATTCCGGACGCCGTCTCGCGTGGCGCATCGTGCGACTGCAGTTGGCAGTGGCGCTGGCAGTTGGCGGCATGTTTCTGCTGCTGGGGCCGCGGCACGCTATCGCAGCCGCCTCCGCGGCCGGCGTGGTGGCAACGGGAACGTGGCTGCTGTCGATGCGGATATTTGCCGGTCTGGGCGTGGGCGAAATCGCGCTGGGCCGGTGGCTCTCGGGCATGATCCTGAAGTGGATCGTGACGCTCGGGGGGCTGTACATGATCCTCGTTCAATTCAAGTTGCCGCCGTTGGCCGCCATCGCGGGGCTGATGGCAGCGTACGCGGTCAATCTGCTGGCGTTCAGATTCAAGGGTTGAAACATGGCAAGCGAGCCGCAGGGCGGTCTTACCGAATACATCCAGCATCACCTGACCTTCCTGCAGTCGTCGCACGACGGCAGCTTCTGGTCGTTCCATCTTGATTCCATTGCCGTCTCGCTGATTCTCGGCGTGCTGGCTTGCGGCTGGTTCTGGCTCAAGTCACGCCGGGCGACGGCCGGTGTGCCCGGCAAGGGCCAGGCCTTTGTGGAGATCGTGCTGGAGTTCGTCGACGGCCAGGTCAAGGACGTGTTCCATGGCGATCGCCGGTTCCTCGGTCCGCTGGCGCTGACGGTGTTCCTCTGGGTGTTCCTGATGAACGCGATGGATCTGCTGCCGCTGGATCTGGTGCCGTTTATCACCGAGAAGCTCGGCATCGAACACTTCCGCTCGGTGCCTACCGCGGATCTGAGCCTGACGTTTGCGATGTCGCTGACGGTGCTGGTGCTGGTGATCTTCTACAGCTTCAAGGCCAAGGGCTTCAGCGGCTACATCCACGAGCTGTTCACCGCGCCATTCGGTGCCCATCCGCTGCTGTGGATCCCCAACTTCGCCCTGAACCTGGTGGAGCTGCTGTCCAAGCCCGTCAGCCTCGCGATGCGACTGTTCGGCAACATGTATGCAGGTGAGCTGGTGTTCATGCTGATCGCCGGCCTGTTCAGCGCGGGCAGCTGGCTGTTGTTCGGCATGGGCGTCATCGGCTACACGGTGTGGGGTCTGTTCCACATCCTGATCATCTCGATCCAGGCCTTCATCTTCATGGTGCTGACCATCGTGTACATCTCGATGGCGCACGATCACCACTGATTTCGTTTTTCTTGCTGTCACTTACGCATTTCTTTTCTTGAGGAGACCACCGTGGAACAACTCGTTCAGTTTGCACAAATCCAGGGCTTCACCGCGATCGCGCTCGGCCTGATCATCGGTCTTGGTGCACTGGGTGCCTGTATCGGTATCGGCATCATGGGTTCGAAGTTCCTCGAGGCTGCTGCACGTCAGCCGGAGCTGGTGCCGCTGCTGCAGGGTCGCATGTTCCTGCTCGCCGGCCTGATCGATGCCGCGTTCCTGATCGGCGTGGCGCTGGCGATGTACTTCGCCGTGGCCAACCCGCTGCTGGGCGCCGTGCTTTCGGCTGCCGGCACCGGCAAGTAAGACGTCAGTGCGGCGCCGCGCGAGCGGCGCCGCCTTCCTGCAGGGGCGCTTCGGCGCCCGTGCTTGTACCTCGCACTAACAGGTAAGCAGCGATGGATATCAACGCCACTTTGATTGGCGAAATGCTCTCGTTCGCGATCTTGATCGGGTTCACGGTGAAGTTCATCTGGCCGAACCTGACCAAGGCGATCGAAGAGCGCCAGCTGAAGATCGCCGACGGCCTCAACGCCGCCGAGCGCGCGCGTGCCGAGCTCAAGGACGCCGACGCCAAGGTGGCCGATGAAATCCGCAAGGCGCGCCAGCAGGCCTCGGAGATCATCGACAAGGCGCAGCAGCAGGCCAACCAGATCCTGGACAAGGCCCGGTCCGACGCCGTGGCAGAGATCAATCGGCTCAAGGCCGTGGCGCAGGACGACATTGCGTCAATGGCGCAGCGTGCGCGCGACGAGCTGCGCGAGCGGGTCGGTGCGCTTGCCGTGCAGGGCGCCAGCAAGATCGTGCAGCGCGAGATCGATCCGGCGGCCCACAAGGCCTTGCTCGACCAGCTCGCGACCGAGATCTAGGCAATGGCGCAGGCAATCACTCTCGCCCGTCCGTACGCACGTGCCGGTTTCGAACTGGCCCACGCTGCCGGCACGCTGGCCGAATGGTCCGGCGCGCTGGCCTTCGCCGCGGCGGTGGCTGCTGACCCGCAGGTGGCCGGTTTCGGCAACGACCCGCGCGTGCAGCCGGCGCAACTGGTTGCGCTTCACCTGCCCCAGGGGATGGCTGCCGATGCACCGTTCGCGCAGTTCCTCACCGAGCTGGCCGAACAGCGCCGCATGGCCCTGCTGCCGGAAATCGCCGCGCTGTTCGAGGACTACAAGCGTGAGGCGGAATCCCAGCTGCTGGTGAAGGTCACCAGCGCACTGGCACTCGACGCGAGCCAGACCGAGCAATTGAAGGCGTCCCTCAAGCGCCGCTTCAAGCGCGAGATCGAACTGGAGACCCAGGTCGATGCGTCGCTGCTCGGCGGCGTGGTGATCGACACCGGCCACGAAGTGATCGACGGTTCCGCGCGCGGCCGCCTGGAAAGGCTCGCCAGCGCACTGGCCCACTGACCCCCAGATCCAAAAAAACCATCGGGTGCCGCATGCGCGGCGCGAACCCAAGGAAACGACCATGTCCAGCACCACCTTGAACCCGTCCGAGATCAGCGAGCTGATCAAGAACCGCATCGAGCAGTTCAAGCTCGGCGCGGAGGCCCGTAACGAGGGCACGATCATCAGCGTGTCCGACGGCATCGTGCGCATCCACGGCCTTGCCGACGTGATGCAGGGCGAAATGATCGAGCTGCCGGGCGGCGCCTACGCGCTGGCCCTCAACCTCGAGCGCGATTCGGTTGGCGCCGTGGTGCTGGGCGAGTACCAGCATCTGCGCGAGGGCGACACCGCCAAGACCACCGGCCGCATCCTCGAGGTGCCGGTGGGCCCCGAGCTGCTGGGTCGCGTGGTCGACTCGCTGGGTAATCCGATCGACGGCAAGGGCCCGATCGCCTCCACCATCAATGCGCCGATCGAGAAGGTCGCGCCGGGCGTGATCTGGCGCAAGTCGGTCGACCAGCCGGTGCAGACCGGCTACAAGTCGGTCGACTCGATGATTCCGATCGGCCGCGGCCAGCGCGAGCTGATCATCGGCGATCGCCAGACCGGCAAGACCGCGCTGGCCATCGACGCGATCATCAACCAGAAAGATTCCGGCATTAAGTGCATCTACGTCGCCATCGGCCAGAAGCGCTCGTCGATCGCCAACGTGGTGCGCAAGCTCGAAGAGAACGGCGCGCTCGCCAACACCATCGTGGTGGTGGCGTCGGCTTCGGAGTCCGCGGCGCTGCAGTACATCGCGCCCTACTCCGGCTGCGCCATGGGCGAGTACTTCCGCGACCGCGGCCAGGACGCACTGATCATCTATGACGATCTGTCCAAGCAGGCCGTGGCCTACCGCCAGATCTCGCTGCTGCTGAAGCGCCCGCCCGGCCGTGAGGCGTACCCGGGTGACGTGTTCTATCTCCACTCCCGTCTGCTCGAGCGCGCCTCGCGCGTGTCCGAGGAGTACGTGGAGAAGTTCACCAACGGCGAGGTGAAGGGCAAGACCGGCTCGCTGACCGCGCTGCCGATCATCGAGACCCAGGCCGGCGACGTGTCCGCCTTCGTGCCGACCAACGTGATCTCGATCACCGACGGTCAGATCTTCCTCGAGACCGACCTGTTCAACGCCGGCATCCGCCCGGCCGTGAACGCCGGTATCTCGGTGTCGCGCGTGGGTGGTGCGGCGCAGACCAAGATCGTCAAGAAGCTCTCCGGCGGCGTGAAGCTCGCGCTGGCACAGTTCCGCGAGCTCGCTGCGTTCGCGCAGTTCGCCTCGGACCTGGACCCGGCCACCCGTGCCCAGCTGGATCGCGGCCAGCGCGTGACCGAGCTGATGAAGCAGTCGCAGTACTCGCCGCTGTCGATCGCGGAACTGGCGCTGTCGGTGTATGCCGCCGAGAAGGGCTATCTCGATGACCTGCCGGTCAACAAGGTGCTGGCGTTCGAGAAGGGCCTGCATGCCTTCATGCACCAGAACCACGGCGAGCTGATGCGCAAGATCGTCGCCACCGGTGACTGGAACGGCGAGATCGAGGCCACCTTCAAGTCCGCGATGGACGAGTACAAGAAGACCGGTAGCTGGTAAGCCGGGATACGGCGCGCGATCACACATTGCGCGCCGTCCCTGTCCGAACCCACCGATCACAGCGAGCGAAAGAGCATGGCAAGCGGCCGCGAAATCAAAACCAAGATCAAGAGCACGCAGAACATGCGCAAGGTGACGCGCGCGCTCGAGATGGTCTCGGCGTCGAAGATCCGCAAGGCGCAGGACCTGATGAAGGCCTCGCGCCCCTACGCGCGTCTGATGCGCAAGTTGATCGCGCACGTGGCGCAGGCCAGCACGGACTTCAGCCATCCTTTCCTGACCCAGCGCGAGAACGTGGCGCGCGTGGCGTTCGTGGTGGTGTCCACTGATCGCGGCCTCTGCGGTGGCCTGAACTCGAACCTGTTCCGCCGGCTGCTGCCCACGATCCGCGAATGGCAGGATCAGGGCGTGCAGGTCGACGTGGTGGCGATCGGCCAGAAGGCGGTGCAGTTCTTCCGTCGCATCAAGGGCGTCAACCTGATCGGCAGCGTCACCCACCTGGGTGAGCGTCCGAAGCTCGAGAGCCTGGTTGGCGTGATCAAGGTGGTGCTGGACGCGTATACGGCCAATGGCCTGGATCGCGTGTTCCTGGCCTACAACGACTTCGTCAACACCATGACCCAGACCGCCACGGTGCAGGCACTGCTGCCTCTGCCGCTGGTTGCCGCTGAGATGGAAGGGGCGCCGGGTATCTCGCTGGCGCAGGCGCACGACTGGGATTACATCTACGAACCCGATGCCGCCACCGTGCTGGAGCACGTGCTGGGCCGCTACATCGAGTCGGTGGTGTACCAGGCGGCGCTCGAGAATCTGGCCAGCGAGCACGCTGCGCGCATGGTTGCCATGAAGAGCGCATCGGACAATGCGAACAAGGTCATCGGCGAGCTGACCCTGGTTTACAACAAGGCCCGCCAGGCCGCGATTACCCAGGAAATCTCGGAAATCGTCGGCGGCGCGGCGGCTGTATAACGGCGGTCATCGCTGACCGCAGAGCAAGATCAGGAGCAGGCCTCCGTGGCCGCACTCTTCAAAAAAGCGACGCTTCGGTGGCGCTTCTAAAGAAACCCAAGAAATCCATCCGGAGCATTCCATGAGCCAGGGCAAAGTTGTTCAGATCATCGGCGCGGTCATCGACGTGGAGTTTTCCCGCGATCAGGTGCCGCAGGTGTACGACGCACTGAAGATCGACGGCACCGAGATCACGCTCGAAGTGCAGCAGGTGCTGGGCGACGGCATCGTGCGCACCATCGCGCTCGGCTCCACCGACGGTCTCAAGCGCGGCCTGGTCGCCCGCAATACCGGCGAAGGCATCAAGGTGCCGGTGGGCAAGCAGACCCTCGGCCGCATCATGGACGTGCTCGGCAATCCCATCGACGAAGCCGGTCCGATCGGCGAGCAGGCGCAGTGGGTGATCCACCGCGAGGCGCCCAGCTATGACGAGCAGGCGGCCGCGACCGATCTGCTCGAGACCGGCATCAAGGTGATCGATCTGGTCTGCCCGTTCGCCAAGGGCGGCAAGGTCGGCCTGTTCGGCGGCGCCGGCGTGGGCAAGACCGTGAACATGATGGAGCTGATCAACAACATCGCCAAGGCGCACTCGGGCCTGTCCGTGTTCGCCGGCGTGGGTGAGCGCACCCGCGAGGGCAACGACTTCTATCACGAGATGGCCGACTCCGGCGTCGTGAACCTGGACAACCTGGGCGAGTCGAAAGTGGCCATGGTGTACGGCCAGATGAACGAGCCGCCGGGCAACCGTCTGCGCGTGGCGCTGACCGGCCTGACGATCGCCGAATCGTTCCGCGACGAAGGCCGCGACGTGCTGTTCTTCGTGGACAACATCTATCGCTTCACGCTGGCCGGTACCGAAGTGTCGGCTCTGCTGGGCCGCATGCCTTCGGCCGTGGGCTACCAGCCGACGCTGGCCGAGGAAATGGGCCGCCTGCAGGAGCGCATCACCTCGACCAAGGTCGGCTCGATCACCTCGATCCAGGCCGTGTACGTGCCGGCCGACGACCTGACCGACCCGTCGCCCGCCACCACCTTCGCCCACCTGGACGCCACGGTCGTGCTCTCCCGCGACATCGCCTCGCTGGGCATCTACCCGGCGGTCGACCCGCTCGACTCCACGTCCCGCCAGGTCGACCCGAACGTCGTCGGCGAGGACCACTACACGACGACCCGTGCGGTGCAGTCGACGCTGCAGCGCTACAAGGAACTGCGCGACATCATCGCGATCCTGGGCATGGACGAACTCGCGCCGGAAGACAAGCTGGCCGTGGCCCGCGCCCGGAAGATCCAGCGCTTCCTGTCGCAGCCCTTCCACGTGGCCGAAGTGTTCACCGGCTCGCCCGGCAAGTACGTGCCGCTGAGCGAGACCATCCGCGGCTTCAAGATGATCGTGAACGGCGAATGCGACCACCTGCCCGAGCAGGCGTTCTACATGGTCGGCGGCATCGACGAAGCGTTCGAGAAGGCCAAGAAAGTCTGAACCGGCTGGGCCCTGGAATTCATATGAACACCAT
>NZ_DASSAB010000028.1:0-84400 GCF_035685805.1 Dyella sp. | reverse complement strand
GCTCCAGGCGTACACCGACCCTATACAGATGTGCACGGCGACGGCGCCGATCGGAATGCGCCAGCGATTGGGGGACGGCATCGTCGGACCTCACCCTTCCGACACTCTGGGTCGTCGCGGCGTATTGTAGCGTGCGAGGTAAACTATGCCGAATGTCGGCGCTCGACCCTGAAATTTCCGAGCGGGTAGCGGCGATCGTGGCCACCTGGAAGGACACGCCTGGGGCGCTTCTGCCGATTCTGCATGCCGTGCAGGACACGGTCGGGTACGTGCCCCCTGCGAGCGTGCCTGAGATTGCGGACCGCCTCAATCTGTCCCGTGCCGAGGTCCACGGCGTCATCAGCTTCTACCATTTTTTCAGGGACGCTCCGCCCGGACGGCGCACCGTGCAGATCTGCCGGGCGGAGGCCTGTCAGTCGATGGATGCGCGTGCGCTTGAATCGCACGTCCGGCAACGGCTCGGAATCGGCGTGCATGAGACGACCGGCGATGGAGAGTTTTCACTCGAGGCGGTGTACTGCCTGGGCCAATGCTCGTGCGCGCCGGCGATGATGATTGACGGCAATGTCCACGTCCGCATGACGCCGGAACGGTTTGACCACCTCATCTCGGCGCCGCGGATCCGCCCCGGGCGAACCACGGTGGGTGCAGCAGCAGGAGCGGCGACGAGGGTATTTGTACCGTGCGATTCGGGAGCCCTCGCTCTCGGCGCCGAAGAAGTGGCGACCGCGATTGCCGGCACGGCGGCCGCGCGCGATATCCCAATCACGATCGTCCGCAACGGGTCGCGCGGCATGTACTGGGCGGAGCCGCTGGTCGAGATCGAGACAGAGTCCGGCCGCCTCGCGTACGGACCCGTTTCGGTCGCCGACGTGGCGGGACTGTTCGACGCGGGTTTTCTCACCGGGGGCGCGCACGCACTGGCGCTCGGCCCGACGGAAGACATTCCGTTCCTGAAAAATCAGGAGCGGCTGACGTTCGCACGCGTCGGCATCATCGATCCGATCGGCATCGACGACTATCTCGCCCACGGCGGGTACGGCGGGCTGCGGCGCGCCGTGACCATGTCGGGCGCCGAAATTGTGCAGGCCGTCACCGACTCCGGCCTGCGCGGTCGCGGAGGCGCGGCGTTGCCAACCGGCATCAAGTGGAAGACGGTCCTCGATCAACCGGCGTCGCAGAAGTATGTCACTTGCAATGCCGACGAAGGGGATTCCGGTACGTTCGCCGATCGAATGGTGATGGAGGGCGATCCGTTCGTGGTCATCGAGGGGATGACGATCGCCGGGATCGCCGTGGGCGCGACCGAAGGCTTCATCTACCTGCGGGTCGAATACCCGCACGCCCGACGGACGCTCGAAACGGCGATTGCGACAGCGTACGATCGAGGATACCTCGGGGCCGACGTGCTCGGAAGCGGCAAACGGTTCGATCTCCATCTGCGCATTGGCGCCGGCGCGTATATCTGCGGCGAGGAGACGTCGATGCTCGAGAGCCTCGAAGGCAAGCGGGGAGAGGTCCGGTATCGTCCGCCGCTCCCCGCCGTCGAAGGGCTTTTCGGCAAACCGACGATCGTCAATAACGTGATCTCGCTCGCCAGCGTCCCGATCATTCTCGACCGGGGTCCTGCCTTCTATCGCGACTTCGGCGTCGGCCGGTCGCGCGGCACGCTGCCGATCCAGCTGGCCGGCAACGTCCGCCGCGGCGGTCTGATCGAGAAGGCTTTCGGCGTGACGCTGCGCGAACTGGTCGACGGCTACGGCGGCGGGTCGCGATCGGGCCGCCCCGTTCGGGCCGTGCAGGCGGGTGGACCGCTCGGCGCGTACATGCCTCTCTCGCAATTCGACACACCGCTCGACTACGAAGCCTTTGTCAGCGTCGGCGCCATGCTCGGCCACGGCGGCTTTGTCGTCTTTGACGACACGGTGGACATGGCGCAGATGGCGCGGTACGCCATGGAGTTCTGCGCGATCGAGTCGTGCGGCAAATGCACGCCCTGCCGCATCGGCTCCACCCGCGGGGTGGAGGTGATCGACCGCATGATGGCCGGCACCGAACGTGAAGCGGACGAAGCGCTGTTGCGCGACCTGTGCCAGACCATGCTGCACGGATCGCTGTGTGCCCTCGGCGGCATGGCGCCGTTTCCCGTGCTGAGCGCACTGGATCATTACCCAGAAGATTTCGCGCGCACCGCCTGAGGCACCGCGCGCCGGAGGTTCACATGCTTTCCATCGTCGAAATCGATCGCGGCACGCCTGCCGTCAAGTCCGCCAAGACGGTCTCCGTCGAGATCGACGGCCGCGTGATGCAGGTACCTGAAGGCACCTCGATCATGCGCGCCGCCTCGCAGGCGGGCATCGCCATTCCGAAGCTGTGTGCCACCGAGATGCTCGATGCCTTCGGTTCGTGCCGCCTGTGCCTGGTGGAGGTGGAAGGCCGCCGCGGCTACCCCGCCTCGTGCACCACGCCGGTGGCCGAGGGCATGAAGGTGGCCACGCAGACCCCGAAGCTGGCCGAGATCCGTCGCGGCGTGATGGAGCTGTACATCTCCGATCATCCGCTGGACTGCCTCACCTGCCCCGCCAACGGCCATTGCGAGCTGCAGGACATGGCCGGCGTCGTCGGCCTGCGCGAGGTGCGCTACGGCTACGACGGCGAGAACCACGTCCACGCGAAGAAGTCCGACGGCAGCGCCAATCCGCTGTTCGTGGCCAAGGACACCTCCACCCCGTATTTCACCTTCGATCCGTCCAAGTGCATCGTCTGCTCGCGCTGTGTCCGCGCCTGCGACGAGGTGCAGGGGACCTTCGCGCTCACCATCCAGGGCCGCGGTTTCGAGTCGAAGGTGTCGCCGAGCCAGAACGAAGACTTCCTCGGCTCCGAATGCGTTTCGTGCGGCGCCTGCGTGCAGGCCTGCCCCACCGCCACGCTCACCGAGACCACGCTGATCGAGCGCGGCCAGGCCGAGCACAGCGTCACCACCACATGCGCCTATTGCGGCGTGGGCTGCAGCTTCCGCGCCGAGATGAAGGGCGAGGAGATCGTGCGCATGGTGCCCAACGTGGACGGCCAGGCGAACCACGGCCACTCCTGCGTCAAGGGCCGCTTCGCGATTGGTTATGCCAGCCATCCCGACCGCATCACCACGCCAATGATCCGCAAGAAGATTTCCGATCCGTGGCAGGTGGTGAGCTGGGATGAGGCGTTTGCCTACACCGCCAGCGAGTTCAAGCGCATCCAGGCCGAGCACGGCAAGCACGCCATCGGCGGCATCACCTCCTCGCGCTGTACCAACGAGGAGACGTACCTGGTGCAGAAGCTGATCCGCGCCGGCTTCGGCAACAACAACGTCGACACCTGCGCCCGCGTCTGCCACTCGCCCACGGGCTACGGCCTGAAGAGCACGCTGGGAGAATCGGCCGGCACACAGGACTTCGATTCGATCGAGCAGACCGACGTGGTGCTGGTAATCGGCGCCAACCCGACCGACGCTCATCCCGTGTTCGGCTCGCAGATGAAGCAGCGCCTGCGCGCGGGCGCCAGGTTGATCGTGGTCGACCCGCGGCGCATCGACCTCGTGCGCACCCCGCACATCCAGGCGGACTATCACCTCAAGCTCAAGCCCGGCACCAACGTGGCGCTGCTCAATACGCTGGCCCATGTGATCGTCACCGAAGGCCTGGTGAAAGACGATTTTGTCGCCGCCCGCTGCGAGCCGGAAGCGTTCGAGCGGTGGAAGACCTTCGTCTCGCAGGACAAGTACAGCCCCGAGGCCATGGAGGCGACCACTGGCGTACCCGCCGATCTCGTGCGCGGTGCTGCCCGGCTGTATGCCACGGGCGGCAACGGCGCCATCTACTACGGCCTGGGCGTGACCGAGCATGCGCAGGGCTCCACCGCAGTGATGGGCATCGCCAACCTGGCCATGGCCACTGGCAACATCGGCCGCGAAGGCGTCGGCGTGAACCCGCTGCGTGGGCAGAACAACGTGCAGGGGTCGTGCGACATGGGCTCGTTCCCGCACGAGTTCCCCGGCTACCGCCACGTCAGCGACGTCGCCACCCGCGAGCTGTTCGAGAAGGCGTGGGGCGTACCGCTGCTGGACGAGCCGGGCCTGCGCATCCCGAACATGTTCGAGTCCGCGCTGGATGGCACCTTCCTGGGCCTGTACGTCGAGGGCGAGGACATCGCCCAGTCCGATCCGGACACCCAGCACGTCACCGCCGCACTGAGCGCAATGGAGTGCGTGGTGGTGCAGGACCTGTTCCTCAACGAGACGGCCAAGTACGCCCACGTGTTCCTGCCGGGCAGCTCGTTCCTGGAGAAGGACGGCACCTTCACCAATGCCGAGCGCCGCATTTCGCGCGTGCGCAAGGTGATGAAGCCGCAGTCCGGCCTCGCCGACTGGGAAATCACCCAGAAGATCGCCCAGGCCATGGGTTACCCGATGAACTACGCGCACCCGTCCGAGATCATGGACGAGATCGCCGCACTCACGCCCACCTTCCACGGCGTCAGCTTCGACCGCATCGACCAGCTCGGCTCGATCCAGTGGCCCTGCAACGACGCCGCGCCGGAAGGTACCCCGGTGATGCACGTGGACGAGTTCGTGCGCGGAAAAGGCCGCTTCATGCTTACCGAGTACGTGCCCACCCGCGAGAAGGTCAACGCCGAGCATCCGCTGATCCTCACCACCGGGCGCATCCTCAGCCAGTACAACGTGGGCGCGCAGACCCGCCGCACCGAGAACTCGATGTGGCACGAAGAGGACCGGCTGGAGATCCATCCGCACGACGCCGAGGAGCGCGGCATCAACGACGGCGACTGGGTGGGCATTTCCAGCCGCAGCGGCGAGACCGTGCTGCGCGCCAAGATTGCCGACCGCATGCAGCCGGGCGTGGTCTACACCACGTTCCACTTCCCCGGCTCCGGCGCCAACGTGATCACCACCGACAACTCCGACTGGGCCACCAACTGCCCCGAGTACAAGGTGACCGCGGTGCAGGTGCTGAAGGTCAGCCAGCCGTCCAGCTGGCAGAAGCGCTTCCAGAGCTTCGACCAGGAGCAGCAGGAGCTGCTGCGCGCGGCCGAACCCGCCGACCGCTGACCGCCACCGCGCGGCGCCACGCGGCGTCGCGCAATCCGCTCACATACTCACTCAGGCGGCCACGCCTTTGCGCACGGAACCATTCGCCATGAACACCGAACCCCTCATACGGATGGTCAACGACATCGCGAGCTATTTCGCCGCGGAGCCCGACCATGCCACGGGCGTAGCCGGTGTGGCCGATCACATCCGCAAGTTCTGGGATCCCACCATGCGCCGCGCGATCATTGCGCACCTCGAGGCTGGTGGTGAGGGCTTGGGGGCGATGGGGAAAGAGGCGGTGCAGGAGCTGGCAGCACGTGAGAGGGCGGTGGGCTGAACTCCCGCGAAAGCAGGTTCGCGAGCCCAGCGTCCGGAAGACAGGCGAGCTGGATGCCAGGAAACGCTGGCGCGTGGCACCTCACCAGGCTCGTCGTGCGCCACGACCCGAGCACATTCCCACGTTGCCAGTGTTGAGAGCGGCAAGACCAGCCACGCGAAGGATGACAAGCAGATCCTGACCGCGCCACCCAGCCTCCGATCAGGGCTGCATGTGCGGGTCCGTGCCCACGTTCGGATGCATCCGTCCGGCCATCTGCATCTGGGGCTGATCGTGCTGCCGGATCTGCTGGATCGACTGCTGCGGCTCCGGTGGCGGCCTGCTCAGGTCGACCACGGCGGGTGTCGACGTAATGCTCGATCCGCGAAAACCCATCGTCATTCGCGCCTCATCCAGGTGAATCGTGGAGAGGTTGTCGGCCGTGATCCGGCTGACATGGCATGCCGCGGTGAACTGCATCAGGCGGCCTTCCGATGCATCAGGAATGCGCCGATGCAGCTCGTTGTAAAGCCGATGCTCCGGGTTGGCCGGATGGCGCGGATCCTCCTCGCTTCGGCCTGCTCCCCCAATCACCGGGGGAGCGCGATGCATGGCGCCGATAGGAGCGCCCGACGTTGGCGTCGAGCTGTGCCCAAACCACCGGCCGGGATGGGTGAGCGTGTCGTACGCCTCGCCGGCAGCGTCTTCGGCCGCGCTGATCCCGTGCGACGCCGCATGCCTGGCCGCATCGTATGTCCGGCTGGCCGCCCGTCCCGTGTTTTCGACCACCTCCGAGATGGCATGCGTGGTGGACTCGTAGGCGTGAACCACGGTTCGCCCGATCGCATGGTCGGTGTGATAGCTGTCGATCACGTGATTGACGAAGCTGGCTGCCGCTCCCTGCACCACCGGGGAGTGCATGGCCCCCACGACGGTGTCGGCGACGTCGTGCGCGCGCTGCTCGATCTCGACCTTGGCCAACTGCAGTCGGTCACCAGCAAAATGTCCCATGGCACCGGCAACCTGCCCGTGCAAGTGAGCCGCTTCGCTCACTGCATTGCCGGTAAGCCGTGCCAACGGCCCGAGGGGCGCGGCATAGGCACCGGCCTCACGCGCGGCCAAGGCCAACCGTTCGTCCTGGGCCTGCACAAGGTAGCCGGCGCCACGTGCGAAATCCGAGCCCAGTTGCAGGGTGCGCTCGACGCCTTCCGCGATGCCGTTGTGTTCGACTGCGCTGCGGACCGGCTGGTCGGCGTGCAAGACAAGATATTCGTCCACTTGCCTCTGGATGTCCGGCGGCAGGCGATAGTGCTCCTGCAAGTGTTTCATCGCCTGGGACAACTCGCCCCGCTCACGGGAAACGTCGGCGACGAAATGGTCGAACCCCGCCCTGTTGTCCGCGTAGCGCTGCGCCGCCTCCGTGAAATGGAATGGCTGGAGGATGTTGTCCGGGCTTTGGCTACCGAAGTGCTGTACGCCGCCGTGGTCGTCCAGCCGCATCGCGATCAGTGCATTCGGTGGCGGCGCACCGACGGGCGCGTCCAGGTACCGGCCGTCGCGGAGGCTTTGCACATCCTCCTTGCTGGCCAGCGACACTACCTCGCCGATATGCGCATTGGCGGCGCTGACGACGTCTGCGGCCATCCGGTAGTTGGTTAGGTGTGTGCCCGGTCGCGGCGGGCCGTTGATCAGGCCCACCGCGCCGTAGGCGTTGTAGGTCGAGCCGGCCAATCCGAAGTTAGCCGCCTCGATTTCCGCCAGCGTACCGCCGAGCGAGTGACCGGCGACGAAAATGCGATCCCTGGAAATGCCCTGCCTGGCGGCCTTGTCGATCATCGCCTGAGTAAAGGCGTCTGCAGCTTCCTGCTGTGGATTGACGACGTCGCGCACCATCGTGGCATCGACCGCAATGTCCTGCATGGTGGTGAGCGCGTGATCCAGTCTCTCGGCGTGGGTCTTGCCGGAAAACAGGCCAGGGTCGGTGCCGCGGTAGGCAATGATGATGTTGCCCGTAGTCTCACTTTGATAGGCGGTAGCATGGAACCCGCTTATCGGATTGCTCGCGTAGCCGAAGACCTTGTACACCTGACCGCCAAGAACTACCTCTTTCTTCTGATCAACATCGCTCTGCGGACGGTTGGCATATGAGTCATTTGCCGCATCTGCTCGCTCCTGCACCACGGAAGTCATTTCACACTCTCACTGACGGCGATAGTGACAGGGAAGAACTCGCCCGGTTTCTGCTTGTACTCGGGCCGAAGAGGAGAGTAGTTAGGCGCGCCATCGCTTGCGAACGATTGGTCCCCGTATGCGCTTCGCTTGAAGTAGCTCTTAATCGGCCCGTGGCGTAAGAGTTCATCAAGAGGAGCGCTCCAGGCGAACCTAACCCCTTGAGCCGTGGTGCTGACACTTATGCTCGTGGCGTCCCAGTGGCACACACCGAGATCGGCGTAATCTTCGTCTTGGAGAGCGTCGCGATAGAAGTAGCCGCGCCAAGTATTCTCTTCCACGCGATCCATCTTGATGAAGACACCAATGCTCGTCAGGCTTCGTTCGCCAAGAAAAGGGGCTAGCGGCATGCATTCGGTATTGACGATGTCATATCCGATATAGCCCTCGACGGAATCCCAAGGCCCCGGCGCGCTGGACGTCGCTGTCACTTCGTAGCGCTTGACCGGATGCGGATTCCTTGCGGGGTTTGACGAGCTACCGTGTGTCATGGAGCATCCTGTGGTCAGAGCCAAAAGCGGGATCAATGCCGTTGGGTAGAGTCGGTTTTTCATGCGGCTTGCCTATACTCGGAAAAGCAGGCCTTTGATGGAGTCGGCGACGACCTCCGGCCCACGTAGCTTCGCACCGCCTCCTTTACATAGGAGGGTTTCACGACGCTGTTCAAACGTTGGGTGCCGCAGTGCTGGTGCCCACTGTAGTGGCGTGCCGCAGCGCTATCGCCGCACCCGGCCGCAGCGCGCCGACGTCCCAACCGGCGCTCAGGATCCCAGCCATGTTGCGGCCTCCTCGCCCTCCGCACGGACAACCTCTCTGGCAGCACCCGTACCGCGCATGGGCCGCGCGGCCAGCTTGATCTTCACCGGGGCCATATCCGCGCGCTTCTTGAGCTCGCGATCCTTGAAGAACCAGTTCTTCTTGGCGCGAATGGGCTTGCAGCCTTCATAGAAAATCAGCTCGTCATCCGCGGGAAGCTCCTTGATTTCCTGCGGCAGGAACAGCGCGCGTTTTTCCTCGGTGACGTTGGTGGACACCTGGTTGGTTCCGCGGCCCCGGCTGGTGCTCTGGTGCTTCTTGCGGATGGTCTTGTAGCCGAGCATCTCGCTGTATTCATTGGCGTCACTCTGCTCCCGCGGAGCAAACACGATCTGCGCACCGTGGTTGGTGATGAAGTTCTGCGCGTCGTCCTCGCCGTACGCGGATTTGAGCTGCGAGCGGCTCTGCACGATGCACAGGTCGCGCACGCCGTAGCTGGCCGAGATAGAGATGCGCTTGGCCCACACGTCCACGCGCCCCATGGCGGTGAACTCGTCCATCAACATCAGCATCTGGTACTTCAGCGCCGGATCCTCGCCAAGCTGCTTGGTGAGGTTGTTGCCGATGACGCTGCTGAAGAAGATGTTCAGCAGCTTGCTGCTCTCGTCCAGCTTGTTGGTGGGAATGATCACGTACAGCGTGGTCGGCTTCGTGCGCAGCCCCGCCACGTGGATATCCGTAGCATTGGTGGCGGCCGCAAGGATCGGGCTGAGGAACTGCTGGAGCGGGGCCTGCATGGTGGCGATGACCGAGGAGAAGGTCTGATCTGCCAGACCTGCGAGGTTGCCGAACACGGTGCGCGTCTGTGCGCTGACGAAGCTGTAGCTGGGGTCGGAAATAAAGCTGCGCAACATCTCCTGCGTGGTCTGTCCGTTGGTGCCGCTGGACAGCCGCAGGATGCGCTCGAGGCTGGGAAAGCTTTCATCCGTGTTGGGATCCATGTCCGGAAAACCGGCGCTCACCAGGTGATCCCACCCTTCGAACATGAAAGACGCAAACGCCGTGAACGCCGCGCGGCTCTGAGAGGTCCAGAACGGATCCTTGCCTGCTTCATCCGGGTAGAGGATGGCAGCGATGGTCTGCAGCTCACCGATGCGCTTGCCCGCATCCATGCCCGCAAGCGGCGTCATGGGGTTGAACCGATGGGTATTGCCGCCCTCGTCGTACGGCGCCCATACACGGATCGCGTGGCCTTGCGCCTGGCGCCATCCGCTGGTCGCCTTGAACAGCTCGCCCTTCAGATCCAGCACCACCATCGAGTGCTGATAGGACAGCAGCACGGGAATGGCAATGCTGGTGGTCTTGCCCGAGCGGGTGGGGCTGATGGTGATGACATGCTGCGCGCCGCCCAGCCACAGGTAGCGGCCCCTGTAACTGCCGATGAGGATGCTTTGTGGGGTCTGGCGGAGAAGCCCGGCCTTCTTGAGGTCGGACATGGTGGCGAAACGTGCATCGCCGTGCAGCGACTCGCGCGGGCGCCACAGCAGCGGTATCAACGCACCCATCCAGCCCAGCAATGGCAGGCCGAAACCCGCTGCGACACCCAGCGTGATTTTTCCAGCGAAGGGAGCAAACTCCGGCCGACGTGCGGCGTGCAGGTACTGCCACCAGGTGTTCCATGCCTGCGCGTTCGGGGGCAATTCGAGCAGATGCATTACCAGCGTGTTGGACAGCACCCATCCGCCGCCCAAGGCGAGCACCAACAGAACCAGCACGATGCCCAGCTTGCGCATGTCTTCAGCCTCCTTGCTTGAAGAGCGGATGCTCGTGCACCGGCTCTCGCACTGTCAACGCGAAATGCTCCCGATGGCCGCGCTTGCGACGCGTGCGGAGAACCGGGATGACGTGATCGGCAGAACGTGCGATGTCCAGTACGCGAATGTCCTGCTCGCTGTCGTACGTCTGCACTCCAGACGAAACGATGACGTCGATAGCGTGCACGTCCTTCGACGTGTGTTGTAGGAAAAATCCGTCAGTCGATCAGGGAATGCTTCCTTTCGGGGTGTCGGCAACGCGGAAGGAAGCACATGTCGCGCGCGACGGACGTCACGCTGATGCACGCCGAGGAACCTTTTTTCACCGCGCCAAAATGCACCAGCCGCGTGGGCGGCGCGCGGACCCGGGCCGCGCGAAGGTCCCGCAAATGCGCGCGTCAGCAAGCCGACAAACGGGTGGAACGCCGCGTCAGCAAAGGACCCAGCACGATTACGCAGGCGAGAGAAAAAAGATTGGCAATGTGTCGAGCAGCTCAACAACGCAGATGCTCTCCGTGCCCCCATAGGAAAAATTCCTGTCATACACAGCTACTGGCAGCGGTGCTAGTTTTCCGCCAGAATTTTTTGCGTGAGTCGTCAATAGCACTCACAGGGGAGCGCCACTGATCGTGCAGGAGCTTCGACGAGAAGCTCGCCCGGGCCATCGGTGTCGCGCAGGAACAGCCCGGTTAGGGCAAAGCATGGATTGCTGATCACGATGATCGCCACAGCGCACGCGTCATTTCATTTGTCCTTCCTGGCAACCCGCTCGTGCTCGTCGTCGGCGCACGTCCGCGTATCCGCCGGTCTCGCACCCTCGCGCCCCCGGATGATCGGCGCCGCGGTTGGCTGGCGCGGGCCCGACGTGCGCCGCCGCTCCCGTATCCGCCGCGTCAGCTTCGCTGTGCCCGCGCTTGCGTGTGCGCAGCGTCGTGCCGCAACACCATCAACCGACGATCGGGCCTGACGTGAAAAGAACCGTAGCCACTGAGATGCTCGCTGCAGCCGTCGTGCTCGCGACTCTTGCACTGTCCGCCTGCGGGACGCCCGCTGCCAAGGACTTCCGCGGCTCGTGGAAGCCGGTAAACCGTTTCCAGGACCGCCCTGTGGAGATCCCGCTGGAGCGTCCGTACACCTACTACGCCGCGCCCATGGACGAGACGCTCAAGACGATGCTCGCCCGGTGGGCTGCAGACACCGGCCGTACGCTGGACTACGCGCTCGATTTCGACGTGACTCTTTACCAGCCGGTGGCAGACATCCATACGGCCGATCTGGACGAGGCCGCCGCGCGACTCAGCAGCATCTACGGCGCCCAGGGCGTGCAGGTGGTTGCCCACCCGCGAGAGATCCTGGTGCAGCGTGCCGGCGCGGTGTCGCAGACACCGCCGCCCGTGCCCGCGGCAGCGCCGTCGGCGCGAGGCGCAAAACCATGATCGACGGCACGCTCCCAGCGGCCGGCCGGGCCAATCACAGGTGCAACCGATGAACCTCAAGAAGTCGGCCACGCCCGCGATCGAACGCGCCGTGGCCAAGTCCGTGAATTTCGAGATCAGCATCGCCGACCTCGCACGTCGCAGCGAGCGTCGCGCGTGGTGGGTCGCCTTTTCCGCCATCGGCATGTCGCTGATCCTTGCCGGCGGCTACTTCTACATGCTCCCGCTGAAGCAGAAGGTGCCGTACCTCGTGATGGCCGATGCATACACCGGCACCGCCACGGTGGCACGCCTGACCGGCAACTTCGGCCCCAACGGCATCACCACCAGCGAGGCGATCAACCGGAGCAACGTGGCGCACTTCGTGCTTGCACGCGAGTCCTACGACTTGGCCATGCTCAACCTTCGCGACTGGAAGACCGTGCAGACCATGGCATCTCCCGGGGTCAAGGCCGAATACACCGCCCTGTATTCCGCGCAGAACGAGAACAGCCTCTACAAGCTCTACGGAAAGGATCGCGCGATCCGAATCCGGCTGCTGAGCATCGTGTTGCTCGGCGGTGGCCCAGGTGTCACGCCCAAGGGCGCCACGGTGCGTTTCCAGCGCACGCTCTACAACAAGACCACCGGTGCCACGCAGCCGATGGACAGCAAGATCGCGACTATCGAATTCACGTACAAGCCGAACCTGGACATGGACGATCAGAGCCGCATCGAGAATCCGCTCGGGTTCTGGGTCACCAGCTATCGCGTCGACAACGACTATGCCGCCGCACCGCCGGCGGAAATTGTCCAGGCCATGGCGGCCGTGCCCGCCCTGCCCCAGCCGGCCGCCGTGGCAGCACCGGGGACGGGTGCCACTGCCCCCGCTTCGCCGGCAGCCGCTGGCAGCACCACCGACCCGGTGAGCCCATGAGCCGTACGATCTTCCTGCGCCTGATCGGCGCCACGCTATGGCTCGCCGCCTGCGCTCCCGCGGCGCTGCGGGCGCAGGCGCTCGAACAATACGACTACCAGGCCGACCGCATTTATCCGGTACGTACCGGCCTTGGCATCACCACGCAGATCGAGCTCAGCCCGGACGAGAAAATCCTCGACTACAGCACCGGCTTCAGTGCGGGCTGGGAGCTGACGCGCCGCGGCAACGTCTTCTACCTCAAGCCCAAGAACGTCGACGTGGATACCAACATGATGGTGCGCACGGAGACCCACTCCTACATCTTCGAGCTGAAGGTCGTGGCCACCGACTGGAAGACGCTGGAGCAGGCCCGGCGTGCTGGCGTTCAATACAAGATCGGATTCAAGTACCCCGCCGACGCCAGCTTCGCGCAGGCCAAGAAGGCGCAGGAGAAAGTCCCGATGCAGAGCGCTGCGCTGGTGCCGGGGCGCAGCTACAACTTCGACTACGACTACGCCACGCGCAACAGCAGGAAAGCCCCGTGGATGGTGCCGGTGAACGTCTACGATGACGGCCGTTTCACCTATATCCGCATGAGCGATCTCAAGGCGTTTCCCACCGGCGACTTCCCCGCCGTGTTCATGCGTGAGCGCGAGCACAGCGAGGATTCGCTGGTGAACACCACGGTCGAAGGCAACACCATCATCGTGCACGGCACCTATGCCTACCTGGTGATCCGGCACGGCGACTACGTTGTGGGTCTGCGAAGGAACACGAAGAAGTGAGCGCCCAAACCCCCCGGAATCCTGGCGACGAGCAGGGTGCAGGAAGCCACGCGGCATCGGATGAGAACACCGAGGCGCTGGCCGGAAACCCCTACGCCACCCATTATCAGCAGCGCGCCGAGGAGCCTGATCTCGACGCTGCAGTACCCCAGTTGCGCGCCAGCGAACTGCGCCGGATGAACCATCGCGCGCTGCTGCTGCTGGGCGCCGTGGTGCTGCTGCTGCTGTTCGTCGCTTACTGGATGATCCAGAGCGCGACCTCGCCACGGGAGAAGCCCAAGCCGCGCGAGGAGAAGCTGACCGTGGCGGAGGCGCCCGCGGCGGTGGCGCTGCCGCAGTTGCCGCGTCCCGCACCCGCGCCGGCCGCGCAGCCGATTCCACTGATGCCGGCGCCTTCCAATGCGCCGCCGCTACCGCGCCAGCAGGCGCTGGGCCCGCGTGAGCCCACGCTCCTGGAGCGCCGCATCCTCGCGGCTCAGACCGGCGGTGCAGAGGCTCCTCCGGCCATGCCGGTTCCCGCAGCGGCAGGCAATGGCCTGCCGGGCAGCTCGGATGCCGAGATCACCAGCGCGCGCCCGCTGACCAAGCCCGACACCCTGATGCAACGCGGCACATACATCCGCTGCGTGCTGGAGACCCGGATCATTTCGGACGTTCCCGGCTACAGCACCTGCCTGGTGACCGAGCCGGTCTATTCGTTCAACGGCCACACACTGCTGTTGCCGAAGGGCTCGAAGGTGCTCGGCAGTTATCAGAAGCAGCAGAACCAGCGCCGTGTCTCGGTTATCTGGGACCGCATCATCACGCCCACCGGCATCGACGTGAACATGAAGAGCCCGGGCATCGACAACCTGGGTGGGGCGGGCTTTCCCGGTCATTACGACGCGCACTGGGGCGAGCGGATCGGTGCGGCACTGCTGATCAGCATGCTCAGCGACGCGTTCAAATACGAGGCGGCCAAGCACGGCCCCACCACCACCACGATCAGCAATGGCTACGTCACGCAGGAGCCGTTTGAAAGCAATACCGCCCGAACCGTGCAGAACCTGGCCGACCAGGCTGTGCGCGAAGCGGCCAACCGCCCGCCGACGGTGACCATCAACCAGGGCACGGTGGTCTATGTCTACGTTGCCAAGGACGTCGACTTCAGCGGCGTCGTCGCCCGGTTCTGAGGAACAGCGCCATGGATGACATCGCCGCGGAGATCTCCAGCGACTTCCTCGATTACCAGTACCAGGTGCTGGGCGTACGGGAGTTCATGGCCTCTCCGGATGTCACCGAGATCTGCATCAACCGGCCGGGCGAGATCTACCTCGAAAGTCGTGGCGGATGGCAGCGCGTAGAGGTTCCCTCGCTCACCTTCGAACGCGCCCGGCAGTTCTGCACGGCGGTGATCAACGAGAGCAATACCGGCCAGCGCATCACCGATGTCGATCCGGTGGTGTCGCTGACCTTCCCGACCGGCCAGCGCGCCCAGTTCGTGATTCCGCCGGCCTGCGAAGCGGGCAGCGTGTCGATCACCATCCGGCTGCCGTCGAAGCAGCTCAAGACGCTGGAGCAGTATCAGCGCGACGGCTTTTTCGACGAGATCGTGGAGGTGGACCAGGGCCTGGGCGAGCACGACAGCGAACTGCTCGAGCTGCGTGCGGCCCGGCGTTACGCCGATTTCTTTCGCCAGGCCGTGCTCAACAAGAAGAACATCGTGGTGTCCGGCGCCACCGGCAGCGGCAAGACCACCTTCATGAAGTCGCTGGTCAACCACATCCCTGTCGACGAGCGACTGGTCACGATCGAAGACGCCCGCGAGCTCTTCATCGAGCAGCCGAACGTGGTGCATCTGCTGTACTCGAAGGGCGGCCAGAGCGCGAGCAACGTGACCGCCAAGAGCTGCATGGAAGCCTGCCTGCGGATGAAGCCGGACCGCATCATCCTGGCCGAGCTGCGCGGCGACGAATCGTTCTACTTCATCCGCAACTGCGCCTCGGGCCACCCCGGCTCGATCACCAGCTGCCATGCCGGCAGCACCGAGCAGACCTGGGACCAGCTGGCGCTGATGGTGAAAGCGTCGACCGAGGGCGCCGGACTGGAGTTCGACACGATCAAGCGGCTGCTGCGCATGACCATCGACATCGTCGTGCATATCAAGGCACACGCGGGAAAGCGCTGCATCACCGGCATCGATTTCGATCCCGGGCGCGCGGCGGCAGGGCACTGACAGACAGATACATGCAGCAAGGGACGCTCCGATGTTCATCGCCATGCCAATGACGACCTGCCCCAACCTCGCCGTGCCGGCGGAGGTGATGCAGCACGTCGTGCAGGTCGAATCGGCGGCCAATCCGTTCGCCATCGGTGTGGTCGGCGGGCAGCTGGCACGGCAGCCGGAGTCACTCGACGAAGCGCTGGCGACCGTGCAGATGCTCGACGACAAGGGCTACGACTACTCCCTCGGCATGGCTCAGGTGAACCGGCGCAACCTTGTTCATTACGGCTTGGATACCTACGAGAAGGCGTTTGATTCCTGCGCCAACCTCACCGCGGGAGCAAAGATCCTGGCCGAATGCTACGCACGCTCCGGCAACGACTGGGGCAGGGCCTTCAGTTGCTATTACTCCGGCAATTTCGTCACCGGCTTTCGCGACGGCTATGTGCAGAAGGTTTATGCGTCCATGCAGCTGCCGCCGGTGGACGTGTCGCCGCACGCGGCAACGCCCATCGCCCTGAAGACGCCCCAGCGCCGACCGGAAGCGGTGGCAGGCGGGGCGCTCGTGCAAACCGGTACAGGTTATCGCGCGGCCCAGCGTAGCGTCGCTATCGACACTGCAGCGACAGCCGCCGTATCCGCCCTGGTGGCGGGCGTGGGCAGAAATGGATCCGACAGATCGACGTCACCGGCCGAAGCAGAGACGTCGACAGATGCGACGCCGCAACCGCCGCAAGCACCCGCCCCGGCTACAGCGGTGTTTGAGCCGGTGGTCCGGGGACCGCATGACCCGATGCAGGCAGCGGCGTCGGGACCCGCACCAGCGACCGCCGCCCCACTCTCGTCCATTCGCCCGGCCGACCCGCAGCAGGAGGCGCGCGATGCCGCCTTCGTCTTCTGAGCGCTCCTGCATCCGTAGGCCTGGTGCGGCGGTGCTGCCGCACCGGGAACCTGCGCCAAGCCAACTCATCCCCGGCTTCGGGCTGGGCTTTTGCAGTCCGACTGCGTGCTCCGCAGTCAATCACCGCGTAGCCATCATCCGATAGCTGCCGTCTTTCTCAACACCTGATAGGGAACTTCACCATGGCACCGACCAGCAACCACAGCATCCTCCATTCGCAGCGCACGCGCCTTTTCATGTTCATGTGCCTCGCAGCGCTGCTCGTGTTCGTGTTGCCCGGCACCGCATTCGCGCAGGACGCGACCGACACGATCGACACCACCTGCAAATTCGCCAGCAACATCAACAAGATCCTCAACGCGCTGTCGATCGTGGTGGTGACCATCGCGGTGATCTTCTCCGGTTACCAGATCGCATTCGCCCACAAGCGCATCAGCGATGTGGCGCCGGTAATGATCGGCGCGATCCTCATTGGTGCGGCAGGTCAGATCGCCAAGATGTTCCTCGCCGGAAGCACTTCGGCGTCGGGCGCCACCGCCTGCACCGCACAGGTGATCACCCACCTGCTGAACAACTATGCATAAAAACCCGCTGTTCCGAGGATGCACCCGTCCCGCCATGTTCATGGGGGTGCCTTACGTGCCCTTCTTCATGGGCGCGGGCGGGTGCTTTCTCCTGGCGGTGTACACCAATTTCTTCTACCTGCTGTTGCTGCCGGTGGTGATTTTCGTGATGCGCCAGATGGCTCGTCGCGACGAAATGATCTTCCGGCTGCTTGGCTTGCGCCTGCAGTTCCGTACCCGCGTGCGCAATCTCGGCGACAACGACGGCATGTGGGTGTTCACCCCCAACAGCTATCGCGATCCGTCCAAAACGAAATCGTGACCCCATCAGGCAACCCGGCGAAGGGCTGGGTTGCCGCCCCGGATCAAGACCATGCCCAAGCCCGCCTTCGTTCCCGACACGCCGATCAGCGAGTTCCTGCCGCTGTCCACGCACGTGTCCCCTACCGTGCTCAAGACCACGGGCGGGGACTTCCTGCTGGTCTGGCGCCTGGGCGGCCTGCCGTTCGTCGGTCGTGAGGAATGGGAGATCGAGCACCGCCACAACACGTTCAACCGCATGCTGCAGACCTTGCGTGCGCCCGACTTCGTCAACGTGGCGTTCTGGGTGCACGACATTCGCCGGCGTCGGCGGCTGAGTGACCACAGCACGTTCACCCAATCGTTCAACCAGTCATTGTCGGACAGCTACTACGAGGCACTGTCCACCCAGAAGCTGATGCAGAACGAGCTCTATCTGACGCTGATCTATCGCCCGGTAGTGAGCGGCAAGCGCTTTGCCGAGAAATCCGCTGACCTCGCCCGTCTGGAAGCCGAGCAGCTCGAAGCCGTCAACACCATCCTCGAGCTTGCCGGTAACGTCGAAGCCGTACTCAAGGATTACGCGCCCTACCGCCTGGGCATGTACGAGGCCGCCAATGGCGTGGTCTTTTCCGAAGCGCTGGAGTTTTACGGCTACCTGCTGAACCGCATCGACGAGCCGGTCCCGGTGCTGCCCGCGCCGGTGCCGGAATACCTGCCGCTGAGCAAGCAGCGCTTTTCGGCCAAGACCGGCGACTTCGTTCTCACCTCGCCGGACGGCAAGAACCACTTTGGCGCCATCCTCAATATCAAGGAATACACCGACGGCACCTATCCGGGCATCCTCAACGGGCTGAAGTACCTGGACTTCGAGTACGTCATCACCCACTCCTTCAGCCCGATGGGGCGGCAGGATGCGCTGAAGGCGCTGGATCGCACCAAGGGCATGATGATCTCCTCCGGCGACAAGGCCTTCAGCCAGATCGCCGAACTCGATCACGCCATGGATCAGCTCGCCTCCGGCAACTTCGTGCTGGGCGAGTACCACTTCACCATCGCCATCTATGCAGCCAGCCAGGAGGCGCTGTCGCAGCAGATCGCCACCACGCGCGCAGAGCTGTCCAACGCCGGCTTCGTCTCCGTCAAAGAGGATCTCGCCGTCACGGCGGCTTTCTATGCGCAGTTCCCGGGCAACTGGAAGTACCGCACCCGGCTGGCCAACGTCAGCTCGCTGAACTTCCTCGGCCTCTCGCCACTGCACAACTTCGCCACCGGCAAGAAGAGCAACAACCCGTGGGGCGACTGCGTCACCACGCTGCAGACCACCAACGGGCAACCCTACTACTTCAATTTCCACGCCACGCACCCCGCGGAGAACTCGCTGGGTGAAAAGGCCATCGCCAACACCATGGTGATCGGCAAGTCAGGCACGGGTAAAACCGCGCTGATCAATTTCCTGCTCAGCCAGGTGCAGAAGCTCAAGCCTTCCCCGACGATCTTCTTCTTCGACAAGGATCGCGGCGCCGAGATCTTCGTGCGCGCCTGCGGGGGCAACTACCTCGCCCTGGAAAACGGCCAGCCCACCGGTTTCAATCCCTTCCAGTGCGAGCGCAGCGAAGCGAACGTGCAATTCCTCGCCGAGCTGGTGAAGGTGCTGGTGGGCAAGAGCGTGTACAGCTCGCGCGAAGAGGAGGACATCTTCCGCGCGGTGGAGAACATCCTCGACACGCCCATGCATCTGCGCACCATGACCAATTTCCAGAAGAGCCTGCCCAACATGGGCGACGACGGGCTCTACATCCGCATGCGCAAGTGGACGGCCGGCAACTCGCTGGGCTGGGTCTTCGATAATTCGGTCGACACCATCGATCTGGAAAAGGCCAACATCATTGGCTTCGACTACACCGACATCATCGACAACGCCGAAGTGCGCGTGCCGGTCATCAACTACCTGCTGCACAAGCTTGAGGCGCTGATCGACGGCCGCCCGCTCATCTACGTGATGGACGAGTTCTGGAAGATCCTCGACGGCAAGGGCGGCCTGAAGGAATTCGCCAAGAACAAGCAGAAGACCATCCGCAAGCAGAACGGCCTGGGCATCTTCGCCACGCAAAGTCCGGAAGATGCGCTGGCGAGCGACATCGCCGCCGCACTGGTCGAGCAGACCGCCACGATGATCCTGCTACCCAACCCCAACGCCAGCCGCGACGACTACGTCGGCGGACTGAAACTCACCGATGCCGAATACCAGGTCGTCGTGAGCCTGGACGAACGCTCGCGCTGCTTCCTGGTGAAGCAAGGCCACGCCAGCGCCGTTTGCCAACTCAACCTGCGCGGTCTGGACGACCACCTCGCCGTGATCTCCGCCTCCACTGACAACATCGAGATCATGCATGAGGTGCTGGAGGCTCGGGCGGCCAGCGAAGCGGTGACTGCGGACGCTTTGACTCCCGAGCAGTGGTTGAGCGACTTCTATGAGAACCGCAAGGGAAGCGGGAAGAACACTGATCGGAATGTTCCGCGCGCACCACGCGTGGCTGTCCGCTAACTGTGGAGGAACGGATCATGCGAAAAAAGAACGCTGCCATACGGAACCTGGGGTGCAACATCGTCGGGCCGGGCCTTGCCTCGGCGGCCACTGTCCTGATGCTCTTCGGCGCAATCGTTGGCAAGGCTGATGCGCAGGTTCTTGTCACTGATGTCGAGTCGAACGCGACCCAGAATCTGGAGTTCGCAAAGCAGGCCCTGCAGTACGAGAAGCAGATCCAGCAGTACGCCACTCAGCTGGAACAGCTTCGCAACATGCTGACGAAAATCGAGAGTCTCGGTTCTGGCATTTCCCTTGTACCGAAGACGCTGGAACCACTGAGCAGCGCGGATCAGGAAAAGCTCGCGGATCAGGCCTGCCCCGGAGCACCAGCAAGTGCGATCGTCGCAGGCGCGATCTCCGGCCTGCTCGGCAGTTCGAGCCAGCCGATCACCGTTCGCCAGAACCTGATATGCAGAATGATCGTCATGACCCAGGTCGACGAGTACAACATCACTGCGCAGGCACTGGGGTCGCTGACAGCACAGGCCAGCACCTTGCAAAAGCTCAGTGGAATCGTTGATTCCATCAGTACGTTTGGCGAGTCGAGCAGCGCGACCTCCCAGGCGGAGCAGTTCATGAGTCAGCTGAAACTCGCAGGAGACACGTGGCAGAAACAGATCGAAGCCGACGAGAAGATGATCGCTGCGCTCCGGGAACAGCAGGGCACACTCGCGAAGGTCGCTCTAAACGGAAGCAACACGATCCTTGGCAACGTCGTGCAGGCCGCCGCGCTCAAGGCCGCCTTTACCATCAATGAGTAACTATCGAATGCGTGACTTTGCGACAAGGCGCATCGCCAGTGACAGCGCGCCAGAGAAGTTGTCTTCTCGCGCACAGGAATCACCATGACTAACCTCGGCGATTACCTCTATTACGCGCTGGTCTACAACTATCTTCAGCAGAAGATTGCGGACTTCCAGCATGACGTGCTCGCTCAAATGATGACGTGGGCCAGCGGCATCGCGCTGGTGCTCATCACACTCTGGATCATGATCCAGGGATTTCGTCTGATCACGGGACAGTCCCGCGACTCGATGATGGCAATGGTGGTCAACATGACCCGGATCGTGATCATCGTCACGGCGGCCACCTCCATGAGTATTTTCGGCGGCTCCCTGCAGGGCATGCTGTCCGCTAACGGTACTCTTGGCTCCGAGATCAGCCAGATGGTTTCCGGTGAAGACTCGCCCATCAGCGCCATCGACAAGAACATGGCCGCTACGCAGCTTTCCCTCGCCGCCATTGATGTCGTACAGGTCCCGCCTGGCGACAGCGCAACTGCGGATCAGAAGGCCCATGCCATGCTGTTGGCGGGCTTTGGCGCTGCCAGTCCCGCCATGGCGGCCGGAGCCATGCTGCTTCTCTATCAGTTCACCATGGCCATCTTCGTGGGGCTCGGACCACTATTCATCCTTTGCCTGATCTTCGACCAGACCAAGGAGCTCTTCCGACGTTGGCTCCTCTACGGCATCGGCACCCTTTTCTCCATCGCGGTGCTTTGTGTAGTTTCCAGCATCGTGCTCAAGCTCACCGTCAACGTAGCCGCGGCGCTGTGGTCAGCATCGGTCATTAACGCCATCACCGACCAAGGCGCCGAGGGTTTTTCAAGCCAGGCGCTCCAGCAAGGGGGCATCGGTCTACTCCTTACCGTGCTCATCATTTCAGTGCCACCCTTGGCCGCTGCCTTCTTCCAAGGCACAGTCGGTCAGTTCCTGCATTTTTCGGCCTTTGGCGGCGGATTTGCCAATCGGCCCGGGCCGCAGGGGCAGCCGCCGGGATCGTACGGCGGCTATGGTGGTACGCACGCCCCAGGTCAGTTACCTACTAACACAGCAAGCTCCGATCGCCCTTCCGTCCACAGCGCCACCCATAGCCTGGGAAACGTTCGTATGCCGGGACAGTCCAGCGTAACCCGACCTGATGCTATACAAATACAAACTACGCCGATCGCGAGGAGCTGACCATGAACTCGTTATTCGCTAAATACACGTTCTGCATTTTCATGATAGCGGCTAGTGGGGCGCAGGCTGAAGGGGGGTGCCCGGCGGGAATGATTCCAGCAAGCGGTAATAACATAAACTCCTGTGTACCTATCCCCCCTGGGTACTACCAGCAAGGCTCCCCACCGGCACAAGGAACTGGCGCTATCTATCCAAAACCCGTTTGGGCCGACCGTTATGGAGCAATAGCAGCCGATCTGTCCCCTTTAACTCCCGGGTCATCTTTTAACGAGGTCAGCCGGGATGCTGCTGAAAAAGCTGCAATAAAGAGCTGCCACTCAAACGGAGGCATAAACTGCGAGGTGGAGATATCGTACGGCAACGGATGTGTGGCAATGGTCGTCGGCAGGACACGATTCAATACAAGAGCGGGACCCACGATCGAAGCCGCCAAGCGAAAAGCCATGGAGCAGTGCCAATCTAATGACATGGGCTGTTACGTGTTCTACTCCGCGTGCAGCCTCCCGGTGCGGATCAATTGAACGTCGCGCTCATCCTCAAGATCAATATACCCGCGGACCTGAAGTTAACATCGGCCATCAGCGCCATCAGTGAGCCTGACTCCGTTCCGACGCTCCGCTAAGACATGCCTAGAACCCAATCCTCGTTAACCCCGGCCCGATTCGATAACGCCAGCGTCGCTGATCTTGCCTGGCAGTTCGACTGCCGCTCGGCCAGATGTGATGAAAGCTACCGGCCCAATGCGGAGGAACTAACTTTTACCTCCCGTTTTGTTTGCGCTTCTTGCTTGCGACGGTGCTCCTGATTGCTGGCGGCGCTACTGCTATTCATGCACAAGCCTCGTGCCCTGCGGGCACGGTGCCCTATGGAACGGGCTCAGGCCTGAATGTCTGTGGCCCGTGTGAAAATCAGCATTCGACACCAGAAGCACAAGAACCGCCTCCCATGTGGGTTTCGAGTTGGGGCGCAATTGCTACCGATAAAGCAAAGGGGTTATTAAGCACGGCGAGCGGCAATTCGAGCCAAGGAGCCGCTGAGTTATCAGCTCTCACAGAGTGCCGATCAAAGGGTGGGGACGCGTGCAAGATTGACCTTTCATAGAGTAACGGTTGCGCGGCAATGATGCTGGGAGACAAGGTCTACAATTCAAACGCTGGAGCCATAGTGGACGACGCCATAAAAAAGGGTCTGAAGATGTGCGCGGACGGCGGAGGCGCCACCTGTCATGTCTACTACTCTGGCTGCAGCCTTCCCGAGCTGATCCAATAAGAGCTGAGTAAGAGCTAGAGCAGTTATGGAACATCGGATGGATTAGCGCCCAGGCAAGCGGCGAACGAGGACAGGATTTATCTATCATCAAGCAGGTGCTTTAAGGGCGATTTGCACGGGTCCGAAATTCAGGGGCTTTCTCGTTCTAAAACAAGGAGGTTTTATATGAAGTTGCGTGCTCTTGTCTTAACCATGACACTCGGCGGCGCCACACTGACCAACACGACAGTCCAAGCTCAAAGTGTCGATCCATGCTCGGTTTATACGTGTATGGCCGGCATCTCGGGTGCGGGGACCACAGGTGGACCTGCATGCGCGCCTTCGACCGAACTCTTCTTTAGCATCGCGATCTTCGATCCTTACTTTGATGCTCCCGCCACGGCAACCGCGAGGCGGGAATATCTTATGACTTGCCCAGGCGCGAACGTCGCTACAAATGCCGCCATTTTGAACGCCATAATCGCGGAATGGGGCTATGTGCCTTGATTGTCTAACCCCATCTTCTTGTGCGCACGTCTGACGAACAGATCAGGCCGCTCCTCGCGCCACGCTCGCATCACTTGCAGCGGCGTCTTGTGGCTCAGTGCCTTCGGGGCAAGTGGTCGTTGTCGAGCTTCACGTAGGGCTGGATGGTGGTCTGCAGATCTTTGCGTGATCGGAATCGCGTGGTCGCCAGGACGTCGCTGATGCGCCCATTGAAGCGCTCCACCATCCCTTTGGTCAGTGGGTAGCGTGGCTTGGTGACCCGACGCTCGATGCCCGGCACGGCATATTCTCGATCAAAGGCATGGTTGCCTGATGGCTTCTTGTCCTTGCCGGTGAACCGGTCAGTGAAGGGTTCTACCCCGATTCTGCGAACACTTTCGCCAAGGCTTGACGATGATGGTCACCTTTGACAACGGCCAATGTTTCAAACGCGCAAAGAGAAGGCGGATCTTGGCGAAGCGGCGTGAGTCGCAGTTCGGCGTGGTGGATTCCTGCACCCTACGGGCCGTGCCCTTTGCCCCGAAAACTTGGACTGGCCCACGGGCTCTTGTCTCTGTTTCGACATCCCGCGACCGGGCTTCACAGATGCGTGTGCATCGGCTGGGCAACCTCACGGACACGGAAGTTTTCTGGAATTGTTTTGGAGTGATAGCCATGAAGAGTTTGCTCGCTGTCTTCGTCACCACGTCCGCTCTATGGCTGGCCGCTTGCCATGCTGAGCCGGCATCGCCTGGGGCTCAGGCCTTGGATACGCGGGCGTCGGAGCCCGCCACTGCCGCGTCGACCTTAGCGGCAGTGGGTACAAGCTCCGCGTCTAATTCGGCCCTGCTGCTGGATAGCAAGCTCGACCGGGGCATGGCCTACAACGAGTTCCGCAAGATCGTCATCGACCATGGCTGGCAGCCACAGCCCGATGCGCAGTGCATGGCGAACGTGGTGGGTGGCAACTACAAGGAGCTGTGCTCCGAGCATCCCGAGTTGGGCAACTGCAGAGCCTGCACGGAGCTGCGGGAACTCAGTTCGTGCAGCGGCGACGGACATTGCCTGATGCAGTTCAATCACGAAGGCTTCGGCAAGACGCTGGAGGTCGGTACCTACGGCGAGATTGGGGATTGGAACGCGCCGGCCGACAAGTCCACGCTCTCGGTCACGGGCTGGGAATACCGCTCGCCGGGGGCGCAGTGAGCCAGGCACTCACCGGTCGCGGCTGCCTCTCGGCGTCACTCGCCCCACGTGGCGATCTCAACCGTCGGACAACCGTCCGGATACGCGCCGGGCTGGAGCAGGACTCGTAGCGCGGTCGGCGCTCTTTTCATAATCAGGAGGAAAGGACTCCCATGAGCCATCAGCCACTTCGTGATCTGATCCACCGCGGCGAATCGCAGAATCGCGGCTACAACGACTACAACGGCGGCACCTACACCGGAAGCGACGGGCGGCAGCACATCCGCGAATCGAGCCAGGCAATCGACTTCTCCAGCATGACGCTGGGCGAAGTCCAGGCGAGGCAGCATCGCGGCGAGCTTTTCGCGGTGGGCCTCTATCAGGTGATTCCCGGCACCATGGATGCGGCTGTGGCCAGCCTCAGTCTCGACCCGAAGCAGCGCTTTACGCCGGAACTGCAGGACCGGATCTTTTCCGAATACCTGGTGACCGACAAGCGGCCCGAGGTAAGGGACTACGTCACCGGCAAGGCCGGCGCGAGCCTGCACGCGGCCGAAGTGGCTATGTCGCTGGAATGGGCGAGCTTCGGCGACCCCGACAAGGGCGGTGCCAGTCACTACGGCGGTGCGAATTCGGCAAGCATCTCGGTGCGCGAATGTGGCGAGGCGCTTCAGCAGATGCGCACCGACTATCAGGCAGACCTGGCGCGGGGGCTATCGCCCGACGCTGCGTTCAAGGACGTGACGATCGGCGATGGTCCCCTGCGCGGACAGGTGCAGGCGCGTTCCGGAACCGGCGGCGGCGTGCTGGCGGTCGGGGACCGCGGCGCTGCAGTCACCTCGCTGCAGAATGAATTGCACCGCCTCGGCTATACCGACGCCGGCGGCGCCCCGCTCGCGGCGGACGGGGACTTCGGGCGCAACACGCAGCATGCGGTGGAGGCATTCCAGCGGGATCATCAGCTGACCGTGGACGGCAAGGCCGGCCCGCAGACAGAAGCAGCCATCAGCCAGGCGCTCGCGACGCAGGGCGTGCGGAACGTGCAGCGTGCGTTGAGCTCGCTCGGCTATACCGATGCCCAAGGCCATCCGCTGGCAGTGGACGGCGCGTTCGGCGCGAACACCCGCGGCGCGGTGGAGGCCTTCCAGCGCGATCATGGGCTCATCGTCGATGGTCGCGTGGGGCCGCAGACGCAGGGTGCGCTGGATCAGGCCCTTAAGGCGCGCAGTGCCGACACGCACACACACGGGGTACTGCCACTGAGCGATCCGAAGTCGCCAGACCACGTGCTTTACGAACAGGCACTGGCAGGCGTGCAGAAGATCGATGCCGACATGGGCCGAAACTCCGACCAGCTCAGCCGCAACCTTGCCGCGAACCTGGCGGCGGAGGCCAAGGCGCAGGGGCTGACGCGCATCGACACGGTTGCCATCAGCGAGGACGGCGCGCGTACGTTTGCGGCGCAGAACGACAGTGGCGTCCGGCGTTATGCGGACGTCACCACCGCGCAGGCCGTGCGTACGCCCATCGAACAGAGCAGCATCCGCGCGGCGGGCGTCCAGACGCAGGCGTCGGAGCTGGAGCGGGGCTCGCAGCAACCCGTCGCCGCGGTAACCGCAACACCATCGCGAAACCATGTGATGGGCCTCGCGTAAACGCGGCAACGCACAACGCGGGGCCTGCAACGGCACGCAATAGTCCACTTCCACCCGTCCGGATCGAACCATGCGCCTCGCACTCGCCAGCCTGTCCCTCGCCCTGCTCGTCACCGGCTGCAGCCGGGCGAGCGTTGCCGCCAGCGCCGCTGGCACCCCTGCGCAGTCGATCAAGGTGCCGCAGGCCAGCGAGAGCGGAGCACCGTACGCCAAGCTGCGCCAGCGACTGGTGCTCGACGGTTGGCTGCCGCTGCATCACGCCAGCTGCGCGGCGGACACGGGACGGCCGCAGGCCTGCAACCGCTGGCTTGAACTGCAGCGTTGCGATGTGTCCGGTCACTGCAGCGCGGCCTGGGGCAATGCGGACGGCACCGAGCTGATGCGCCTGCAGCTTTCGGGAGTGCCCGGCGACGAGGGCAAGGCCCTGACCAGCGCGGACGTGCGGGTGGATGGCACCGAGCAGGTTGCGCCCGTCGAGCAGGCAGCGGCTGCGGCGCGCTGCCCATCGACGCAGTTCATGCCGTTCCTCCAGGCGTTCGCCGCGCAACCGGCGTTGCGCCGGGCGTTCACGGTGCCGCTGGTGCACGCGAAGGTACTGGTGTCCGACGGCGAGGGCGATCGCACCGAGACGGTCTACGTGCGCGGCGAGCGACCGGACGTCTTCGACGTGAGCTACGGCGACGGCGCGTTCCACCATGTCGGCATCGACGGCGTCGATCCGGCCCCGCTGGCGCTGCAGGTGAAGCAACCCTCGGCGCAACAGCGGGATGTGAGCTACCTCTACGGCTCCTCCGAAGGACGCAGCTTCCGTTTCACCCTGCGCGACGGTTGCTGGTACCTCACCGGCAACCCGCAACCTACCGGGCCCTGAACGCCTGACCACGCCGCATCATCGACCACTACACGGAGGTAGATCATGTCCCGCTACACCATCACCGAAAGCGTCGGCTCCCGCGTGCTCCCGGTGCACTCCTACGAGGACCTGCACAAGCATCACCCCAGCTCCGGCCGCCAGCCCAACCGCGAGTACGGCACCGTCCACGGCGAGTTCGAGGAGATTCGCCACGCCGACGGGCGAACCTTCGTCAAGAAGGATTTCATCCTGTCGCAGGACAGCCGCGGCCCGGTGGAGATCCCCGCGCCGGTCTCCGGCTACGCGCATTTCCTGCACGACGACTACAACACCGTGCAGATCTACGACAAGCCGTACGGCACACCGGGCGCCCGGCGCGAGGGCCAGGTGCTGCACATGGTGCGCGGCAGCTCGCCGTTCAACGAAGGCGCGCACATCGACTACGGCCAGCCGCTGGGCGAGATGGGTCAGACCGGCAGCCCGGGCTCGATCCACGCACACGTCGAGCTGGAGGTGGGCCAGTTCCAGCGCTACATCACCGACATCAACGACGGCACGATTCGCCCAGGCGTCACCCCGCGCGGGGTCGGCACGGCGCCCGCTGCCGGGAACGACCACCTGCTGGCTGACGGCGCCCGCGGCACCGCCGTGGTGGCATTGCAGCAGCATCTGACCACGCTTGGCTACGCGGACGCGCAGGGACAGCCGCTGCAGGCCGATGGCACGTTCGGTCCGGCCACGCGACATGCGGTGGAGGCATTCCAGCGCGATCACCAGCTCGTCGTCGATGGCAAGGTCGGCTCGCACACCGCGGCCGGCATCGACCAGGCGCTGGCCAGCCAGGGCGTGAGCCGGCTGCAGTCCGGGCTCAACCGTCTCGGCTACACCGATGCGCGCGGCCACGCGCTGCAGGTCGATGGCGACTTCGGCATCAATACCCGCCATGCGGTGGAAGCGTTCCAGCGAGACCATCAGCTGACGGTCGACGGCAAGGTCGGGCCGCAGACCCAGGCGGCGCTGGATCAGGCCCTGAAGACGCGTGCGCCGCAGACGGCCGCCCCAAACGCAGACGCGGGCGCAGTGCGACTGGACAATCCGGCCCATCCGGACAATGCGCTCTACCGGCAGGCCTACGGACTGGCGCAGCGGATCGACGCGGAGATGGGGCGCCCCTCGGACGAGCACACGCGCCGGCTGGCGGCGGCCGCCGTGCCCGCGGCCAAGGCGCAGGGCCTGACCCGCATCGATGCGCTCACCCTCAGCGCGGACGGCTCACGCACCTTCGTCACCCAGCACGACGCCCCGATGAAGCGCATGGCCGAACTGTCCACTTCGCAGGCCGTGGCCACGCCGGTGGAGCAGAGCAGCGCGGCGGCGCTACGCGTTGACCGTGCCGCAACACCGGCGCCGACGCCGCAGCCCCCGGCTCACGCCCAGACTGGCGCAGTATCCGGTGTGACGCTGCTGGCCTGATCATCTGATCATCCGCCGCGGGGGCAGCAGACGACGCGGGACGCGTCCCAGGCGGCTCGCACTTGTCCGCGCGCCCGGCGGTCACGGCGCAACGCGTGGCCTCTCGCGACGACGGCGGTATCAGGCGTTGGCCAGCCTGGCCGCGCGTCTGGCGCTACGGCGGGCACGGCGGGTCTCCCGCCGCACCCGCGCCCGCTCCGAGAGACACGAGAAGATCACGTACAGCGCCGGCGTGCTGAGCAGGGTCAGCGTCTGCGAGATGAGCAGACCGCCGATCAGCGCGATACCCAGCGGACGTCGCAGCTCCGAGCCTTCGCCCAGGCCGATGGCGATCGGCAGTGCGGCAAGGATCGCCACCATCGAAGTCATCATGATCGGGCGGAAGCGCACGATGCACGCCTCGCGTGCGGCCTCCAGCGGGCTCTTGCCGTGCTCGCGCTGCGCCACCAGGGCAAAGTCGATCATCATGATCGCGTTCTTCTTGACGATGCCGATCAGCAGCACCAGCGCGATCATCGCCACGATCGACAGCTCGGTGTCGGTTACCACCAGCGCCGCCAGCGCACCGACACCGGCCGCGGGCAACGTCGAGAGGATGGTGATCGGGTGGATCAGGCTTTCGTAGAGCATCCCCAGCACGATGTAGACGGTGACGATGGCGGCCAGGATCAGCCACAGCATCGAGCCCTGCGACTGCTGGAAGCGGCGGAAATCGTTGCCCAGCGTAAGCCGGATGTTCCCGGGCATGCGCATGTTGTCCACGGTCGCCTGGATCACCTCCAGTGCATCGCTCATCGAGGCGCCCGGCGCCAGGTTGAAGCTCATGTCCATGGTGGTCATCTGGTTCTGGTGGCTGATCTGCGACGGAGCCAGGCCCGCCTCCTGATGCGCCACGGCCGTGAGCGGCACCATCTCGCCGCTGCTGGCGCGCACGTAGATGCGGTCGAGCGCCTCCGGCGTGGCGGTCTGGCTCGGCAGCGCGTTCACCACCACCTTGTACTGGTTGATGTCCGAATAGATGGTCGACACCTGGCGCTGACCGAACGCGTCGTAGAGCGCGCCGTCGACGGTACCGACTGAGATGCCCAGCCGCGATGCCTTGTCGCGATCGATCACCACGTTCTGGCGCAGTCCGCCCTCCTCCACGTCCGAGCCCACGTCGCGGAACATCGGATTCTTCGACAGCTCCTTGACCAGCCGCGGCAACCACACCTGCAGCTCGGCCAGGTCGTCGCCCTGCAGCGATACCTCGTACTGCGCGCCCTGGTTGCTGCCGCCACCGCCGCTGGGCAGGTCCTGGATCGGACGCAGCCGCAGGTTGAGATCCGGATAGCGATCGGCCTTCGCGCCCAGGCGGTCGAGCACGGTGAAGGTGTCGTCCGTGCGCCCCTCGGCCCGGGTCTTGAGCTGGATGTCGAACGATCCGCTGGCACCGCGGCGACTGACGCCCAGGCGCGAGCCCACGTTCGCCACATCCTTGTCGAACAGCAGCATGTCGACCAGCCGCTGCTGGCGCTTGACCAGGTCCCGGAACGAGACGGTGGCGCCGGAGTTGGCGTAGCCGTGGATCAGCCCGGTGTCCTGCGGCGGGAACAGCGAGCCTTTCACCATGCCGGCCAGCACCACCGTGAGCACGATCAGCGCGAGCGGCATGAGCGAGAACGCCAGCGCATGGCGCAGGGAAAAATTCAGCGACCGCGTATAGACGGCCAGCATGCGGTCCTGCCCCGCATCCAGCCAGCGGCTCAGCGGCGCGAGGCGCGACGGCTTGCGCGGACGATCCGCCGCCGTGGCGCTGTGTCCCTGCAGGAACCGCCCGCACAACGCTGGCGTGAGCGTGAGCGAGACCAGCGCCGACACCGCGATCGCGGCAATCAGCGTGGTCGTGAACTCCTTGAAGAACATGCCGACGATGCCGCCGGCGAACAGCAGCGGGATGAACACCGCAATCAGCGAGGCGGTGATCGAGACGATGGTGAAGCCGATCTCGCGACCGCCCTTGAGTGCGGCCTCCAGCCGCGGCATGCCCTCGTCGATGTGGCGGATGATGTTCTCGATCACCACGATGGCGTCGTCCACCACGAAACCGATCGCGATCACCAGCGCCAGCAGCGTGAGGTTGTTGAGCGTGTAGCCGAGCACGTACATCACGGTGGCCGCGCCGGCCAGCGACAACGGCACCGCCGCGGCGGCGATCAGCGTGGGCGCCAGCCGGCGCAGGAACAGCGCCATCGTCATCACCACCATCGCCAGGCTGATCAGCAGCGTCACCTGCACCTCGCGCAGCGAGGCGCGGATGGTCGGGGTGCCGTCGAAGTACGGCGTGAGCGTGGTGGCCGGCTGCAGGAAGCTGCGCAGCTCCGGGATGGTGGCGCGCACCCGGTCCACCGTGGCGATCACGTTGGCGTCGGCCTTCTTGTAGACATACATCAGGATCGCCGGCTGGTGACCGAAGGTCGCTGCCTGGTATGCGTCCTGCTGGCCGGCGTAGACGTTGGCCACGTCCGACAGGCGCACCGGGGTGCCGTCCTTCACCGCCACGATCAGGCTGGCGAAATCGTCGGCCGAATGCAGCTGGTCGTTGGCCGTCACCATCAGGTTGCTGACGCCGTTGCTCAGCGTGCCCAGCGGCGAGGTGACGTTGGCGGCGATCAGCGCATTGCGCAGCTGGTCCGGCGACATGCCCATCGCGTTGAGCTTGCGCAGGTTCACGTCGACCCGGATCGCCGGCGTCGCGGCACCGGCCAGGTCGACCGACGACACGCCCTCGAGCTGGGTAAGACGCGGCATCAGCAGGGTGTCCGCGACGTTGTAGAGCGCCGCAGCAGACTGGGTGGTGGAGGTCAGGGCGAACACGATCACCGGGTCGTCGTTCGGGTTGGCCTTCTCCAGGCTCGGCGCACTGGTCAGGCCGCTGGGCAGGTCCGGCGCCGCCGCGCTGATCGCCTGCTGCACGTCGCGCGCCGCCGCGTCGATGTTGCGGTCGCTGTTGAAGATCATGAAAACGAACGCGCCGCCTTCGGAACTGTTCGAGCGCAGCGTGTCGATGCCCGGCACCTGGCCCAGGTGGCGTTCCAGCGGCGCGGCCACGGTCGAGGCCATGGTGCTGGCGTCCGCGCCCGGCTGGCTGGCCTGCACGAAGATCGCCGGAAACTGGATCGCCGGCAGGGCCGACACGCCAAGCAGGCTGTAGCAGAGCGTACCGACGGCAAACAGGCCGATGGCCAGCAGCGAGATGCCGATCGGACGGCGCACGAAGAGAGCGGAAAGGTTCATGCGGAGAGTTGGGCCGGTTCGCAGAGACGGGGCGCGGCGCGCGCGAAGCGCACGGATGATCGCACCCCAAACGCGCCAGGAGCGAAACGGTTGAACGGCGGCGGCCGCGGATCGACCCACGGCCTCCGCGGTCGCATCGGCCCAAACGCAAGCGGCCCGCCGGGAGGCGGGCCGCTTGCGTAGGAGGTCAACCCGGACCCGTCCGGCGTGGCGGCGACATTACGCCGCACCGTGCTCCGTGTGGGCAACGAGCGCGCGCTGTTCGCGACGATGCTTCAGCCAGTCCGAGAACCGCTCCATGTACAGGTAGATCACCGGCGTGGTGTACAGCGTCACCAGCTGCGAAAGCAGCAGGCCGCCGACGATCGACACACCCAGCGGACGGCGCAGCTCCGAACCGATGCCGTTGCCCAGCGCCAGCGGCAGCGCGCCGAGCATGGCGGCCGCAGTGGTCATCATGATCGGGCGGAAACGCAGCAGGCAGGCGCGGCGGATCGCCTCGCGCGGGCCCATGCCCTCGCGCTGCGCCTCGATCGCGAAGTCGATCATCATGATCGCGTTCTTCTTCACGATGCCGATCAGCAGCACGATGCCCACGATGCCGTCTACCGACAGGCTCATGCCGCACAGGATCAGCGCCAGCAGTGCACCCACACCGGCCGGCGGCAGTGTCGAGATGATCGTGATCGGATGGATGTAGCTCTCGTACAGCACGCCCAGCACGATGTAGATCACGATCACCGAGGCGAGCAGCAGCAGCACCTCGTCGCCAATGGAAGAGGAGAACTCCGCCGCCTTGCCGACGAACTCGCCGCGCACCTGCGGCGGCAGGTTGAGTTGCTTGACCACTTCGTTGATCGCATCCACGCCCTGCGACAGCGAGTAGCCCGGCGCCAGGTTGAACGAAATGGTTACCGCCGGCAGCTGCTGCTGGTGGCTGACCACCAGCGGCGCGCTGGTGTATTCGGCCGTGGCCAGCGAGGAGATCGGGATGGTGCCGCCACCGCCGACCTGGAAGCCGACGTTGCCGGTGTTGCCGATGCCCGATGGCGTGGCCGAGTTGCTGGAGGTGAGCTGGCCGAAGCTGGTGGCATTGGAGCCGGTGAGCGCACCGTTGCCGTTGCCGCGCACGGTCAGCTTGTTCATCAGGTCGTCGCTGTTGCGGAACTGCGGCGCGACCTCCAGCACCACGCGGTACTGGTTGAGCTGGGTGAAGATGGTGGAGATCTGGCGCTGGCCGAACGCGTCGTACAGCGTGTCGTCGATGCTCTGCACCGGCACGCCCAGGCGGCTGGCCTTGTCGCGATCGATGGTGAGCTTGAGCGCATTGCCCGCGTCGGCCAGGTTGTTGTCGACATCGGCCAGCTCCGGGCGCTGGCGCAGCGCCTGGGTCATCTTGTCGGCATAGCCGGAGAGCTCGGCGGCATTCACGTCCGACAGCGCGTACTGGTACTCGGTGGCCGAGACGCGGCTGTCCAGCGTGACGTCCTGCACCGGCTTCAGATACAGCGCCACGCCCGGAATGTTCGCCACCGCGGCCTGCAGACTGGGCAGCACCTTGTCCAGGCCGTCGCGGTCGCCGCGGTCCTTCAGCACGATCGACAGCTGGCCCTGATTGAGCGTGGGGTTGATCGAGCCAGCGCCGATGAAGGCCGCCACGCCGCTTACCGCCGGATCCTTGCGCAGCGCCTCGGCCACGGCCTTGGTACGCGCCTCCATCTGCGGGAAGGCGACGTTCTCGTCCGCCTGCACCACGCCGGTGATCAAGCCCGTGTCCTGCTCGGGCAGCAGGCCCTTCGGGATCGCGATGTACAGCAGCACGGTGATCACGATGGTAATCGTCGCCACGGCCATGGTCAGGCGCTGGTGGTCGAGCACCCAGTCGAGCGTGTTCTCGTACAGACGCACGGTACGCGACCACAGGTCGCGCTTGCCCTTGGCGGCGCCTGCGGCGTGGTGCTCGTCACTGACCGGCAGCTGGTCGGGCTTGAGCAGGTAGGCGCACATCATCGGCGTCAGCGTCAGCGACACCAGCATCGAGATGGTCACCGCGATGGTCAGCACCCAGGCGAACTCGTGGAACAGCCGGCCGGTGACGCCGGGCATCAGCAACAGCGGCAGGAACACCGCCACCAGCGACACGGTCAGCGACAGCACGGTGAAGCCGATTTCCTTGGCGCCGAGTTCGGCCGCCTCGCGACCACTCTTGCCCTGCTCGATGTAGCGCACGATGTTCTCGATCATCACGATCGCATCGTCGACCACGAAGCCGGTGGCCACGGTCAGCGCCATCAGCGAGAGGTTGTCCAGCGACATCCCGGCGAACGCCATCACGCCGAAGGTGCCCATCAGCGACAGCGGTACCGCCACCGAGGGAATGATCGTGGCCCACAGCCGGCGCAGGAACACGAAGATCACCGCCACCACCAGGAAGATGGTGAGGATCAGCGTGAACTGCACGTCGTGCACCGAGGCGCGAATGGTGATGGTGCGATCGGCGAACACGTCCAGGTGCACGTCCGCCGGCAGCACCGACTTCAGCGACGGCAGCGTGGCGCGGATCTGCTCCACCGTCTTGACGATGTTCGCGCCCGGCTGGCGGCGGATGTCCAGCAGCACCGCCGGCTTGCCGTTGGCCCAGGCGGCGAGCTGATCGTTCTCCACGCCGTCGACCACGCTGGCCACGTCGGACAGACGCACCGGCGCACCGTTCTTGTAGCTGATGATGGTGTTCTTGTACTCCGCCGCGTTGGACAGCTGGTCGTTGGTGCCGATCGAGTAACTCTGCGTCTTGCCGTTGAGCGTGCCCTTGGGCGCGTTGACGTTGGCCTGGCTCAGCGCGCTGCGCACATCTTCCAGCGTGAGGCCGAGGTTCGACAGCTGCGCCGGGTTCACCTGCACGCGCACGGCCGGGCGCACGTTGCCGGCGATCGACACCAGGCCCACGCCCTGCACCTGCGAGAGCTTCTGCGCGATGATCGAGTCGGCCAGGTCGTTGACGTCACGCAGCGCGCGGCTGTCGGAGGTGAGCATCAGCGTGAGGATCGGCGCATCGGCCGGGTTCACCCGGTTGTAGACCGGCGGGTACGGCAGGTTGTTCGGCAGCGTGCCCTTGGAGGTGCTGATCGCCGACTGCACGTCCTGCGCCGCGATGTCGATATCGCGGTCCATGTTGAACTGCAGGATGATCGTGGACAGCCCGGCGGACGAGTCCGAGCTCATCATCGCCAGGCCCGAGATCTGCCCGAACTGGCGCTCCAGCGGCGTGGTGACCAGCGCCGCCATCGTCGAGGCGCTGGCGCCGGGGTACTGGGTGGTCACGACCAGGCTGGGCGCGTCGATCTCCGGCAGCGCGGACACCGGCAACTGGCGATAGCCGAGCACGCCCAGCAGCAGCACCGCCACCATCAGCAGCGAGGTGGCGATCGGGCGTCGGATGAAGAGCGATGAGAATCCCATGGTGTCCTGGTCTGCCGTCAGTGGCGGGGCACGTGCCCGATGGTCAGTGGTGCGCACCGGCGCGTGATGTCCCGGCGCCCGGCCCGGGCGCGCCGGGCGCGGTGCGCCGGAGGGTCATCGTCAGCCGCGGCGACCGCGACCGCCGCCCTTGTTGTCCTTCGCGGCCTTCTTGAGCTCTTCCTCGGTCGGCGCCTTCGGCACCTCGCCCGGCTTGAGCGGCTTGACCTTGCTGCCCGGCTTGAGGCGGAACTGGCCCTCGGTCACCACTTGGTCGCCGGTCTTCAGGCCCTGGGTGATCATCACGTGGGTGTCGCCCACCTCCTGCCCGGTGGTGACCGGCTGCATCTTCACCGTGTTGTCCGCGGGCTGCAGCTGGTAGACGTAGTCGCCGTCCGGACCGCGCTGCACCGCCTGCGACGGGATCACCAGGCCGCCCTGCACCGTGTTGACCTTCATCCGCACGTTGACGAACTGGCCGGGGAACAGCGCGTTCTCCTCGTTGGGGAACTCGGCCTTGAGGTTGAACGTGCCGGTGCTGGTGTCGATCTGGTTGTTGATCACCTTCAGCAGGCCCTTGCCGGCGATCACCTTGTTGCCGGTGCTGTCCAGCGCGGCCACTTCCAGCGGCTCGCCGCGCTGCTGCGAGGAGCGCACCAACTCCACGTTCTGCTCCGGCAGCGGGAAGATCACGTTGATCGGATGTACCTCGGTCAACGTCACGATGGTCGAGGCGGTGGTGACGATGTTGCCCGGGTCGACCCCGCGGATGCCGGCCATGCCGCTGATCGGCGCGATCACCTTGGTGTAGCCCAGCTGCACCTTGGCGTTGTTGGCTGCCGCCTCGTCCGCGGCCACCGCCGCGGCGTACTGGCTGACCGTGTTCTGCAGCGTGTCCAGGTCCTGCTTGGAGATGTAGCCCTGCTTGGCGAGATCGCGGCTGCGGTCGAGGTTGCTGCGCGCGGTGGCCAGCTGCGCGGCGTCCTGACGGCGGCGCGCGGCCGCTTCGTCGTAGGTGGCTTGCAGCGAACGCGGGTCGATCTCGGCCAGCACCTGGCCCTTGGTGACTTCCTGGCCTTCGTCGAAATTGAGCTTCATCAGCAGGCCGCCGATCTGCGGGCTGACCGTGACGGTGTTGAGCGCCTGCACGGTACCCAGCGCGGTGAGGTACACCGGCACGTTCTGCACGCTCACCGGCTCGACCGTGACCGGCACGGGATCGGCCTCTTTTTCGCCACCGTTCTTGTCCGCAGACGCCGCGGCACCGGGCTTGCCCTGCGCGCCGGCTGAAGGCTTGTGCATCAGGCGAAAACCGACCGCAACCACCACGATGATGGCAACAACGATCAGCGCGATCTTCCAAAAACGCGACATGTGACACTCCCGGATTGAACGTTGGAGCCGAAGGCCCCGCGCGCAGCATGCGCGCCCTGTCTGGATGGCGAGGAAAGAATAGGGTTACGGCAACGAAGCGTGACACTGCCGGTTGACATGGTCATGGCATGACCGATGGCAGGGGCGGAAGTTCGACGGCCCCCTGCGCAGCAAGGGGTGGGGTGGGCCGTGACCGTGCAGACGATACCGCGGGACGCGCGGATCAACTAGACGCAGCCGTCACCGGCGCAGCCTTGCGCCAGCCGCAGCGCGGTGGTGGCGGCCATCGAGCCTGGCGGACCGGCCTGTTGATCGGCGCACGACCACCACGGCAGACGATGAGCATCGACGGCCGTCGTGCTTTGCCTGATCCCCTGCATCGACGAACACCGCTGCCCGGACGCCGCGCAAGGCACCCGGACGACTGTTGCGAGCGCAGCGCCGCCACGCTCGATCGGTCGGCGCGGCGCCGACGCTGCGACCGGCCGCCGCGTGCGCACGCTGAAACTTGCCGCAGGCTTCGTCTATAATCCCGCGGTTGCCGCCTGGCGTGGCCCGCTCTCGGGTTGCCGCAGCGACGCGCCGCGCGGCCGGATCCGGCCTGCCGGCTCCCCATTTTTGACTGGAGTACGTTCGTGAGCGGTTCCCTGACCAAATCCGATCAGAGCTTCATGCGTCAGTTCCTGATGCTGATTGCCGGGCTGAGTGTGCTGACCGTGCTGCTGATCAGCCTCGGCTGGGCGATCTACAACCGCGAGCCGAAAGAGACCAACCCGGAGGCGGCCAAGCAGCAGATGGCGCGGATCGCGCCGGTCGGTGCGGTGTACGCCGGTGACACCGGTCGCGCCGCCATGGCCGCGGCTGCGGAAGCGGCCGCCAAGGCTGCCGCGTCGCAGGTTGCCTACGGCGGCACCACCGACGGCAAGACCATCTACGAAAACCTGTGCCACAGCTGCCACACCGCCGGTGTGGCCGGTGCGCCCAAGCTGGGCGACAAGGCCGCCTGGGCACCGCGCCTGGCGCAGGGCATGAACACCCTTTTCGAGCACGCGATCAACGGCTACAAGGGCCCGGACGGCAACATGATGCCGGCCAAGGGCGGCAACCCGTCGCTGACCGACGAACAGGTGAAGGCCGCGGTGAGCTGGATCGCCGACCAGGCCAAGTGAGCGCCGGGCCGATCCGTCAGCAGCAGAACGCCGCCGAAAGGCGGCGTTTTCATTTGTCCATTGGCTCGCGGGGGCGAAAGCGTCGGTGGGTCCGGGCTACCCGGCCGTCATGCCGCCTCCAGCGGTGACACGGCACCACGCGGGCAGGCAGCATCGCGGCTAGCTCTGGCCGCTCGACGCCGCTGCAGCCTCGATGCCCGTCGGCGCGATGCCTGGCGGTCCGATCGTGGCCCGGGCGATCCAGCCGGCAGCGAACGCCTGCAGCTCCGGAAAAAACGCCTCGAAATGCGCGTCCAGCGCGGGCGCCTGGGCCTGCAGCACCGGCAACGCGTCGGCGAGCGGGTTGGACCGCTGCAGGCGCTGGCCGATGCCGGCGAGCGCGCGCCCCAGCACGTCCGATCGCGCGTAGCCCGCCGGCAGGTCGTGCGCGTGCATGTAGGCGAGAAAGCGACGCAGCGCCGGCGGCAACTGGGGTTCGCGATCGGCCAGCAGGCCCCGCAGCTCGCCGGAGAAATCCGCCAGCGGCACCGCCGCCCAGCGCGGAAAATCGCGCGCCAGGCAGTGATCGAACCACATGTCCAGCAGGATGCCGGCGTAACGGCGATAGGGCGGCGCCAGCCGCGCCTTGGCCGCGAGCACCTGCGGATGGGCGTCGGTATACACGTCGATCGCGCGATGCAGACGGATGCCGGCGACCACCTCGGGCGGCCACCCGTCGTCAGGCGATCCGCGCACGAAATCGCCCAGCAGCCCGCCCAGGCGCAGCGCGTCGTCGTCGCCGGCCAGCAGCGCATGTGCAAGATGGTTCATGCCACAGCAGATGCGGCCGCGACGGACGGTGAACAAGCCGGCCAGTTATCATCGTCGGCATGACTCACGCCAATCTTCCCGCCGACCCGGCGCAGTTCCCCGAGCAGGCCGCCGGCTTTTTCCTGGACGGCCCGGCCGGCCCGCTGGAGGTGATGACCGACGTCGCCGCGCGCCCGGGCGCCCGTCGCGCCGTCGCCATCGTGTGCCACCCCAACCCGGTGCAGGGCGGCACCATGCACAACAAGGTGGTGACCATGGTCGAGCGCGCGCTACGCGAATCGGGCCTGGACACGGTGCGCTTCAATTTCCGCGGCACCGGCGAGTCGGCCGGCAGCTACGACGAAGGCATCGGCGAGGGTGACGACCTGGCCGCGGTGGCGCAGTGGGTGCACCGCGTGCGCCCGGACGATGCACTGTGGCTGGCCGGCTTTTCGTTCGGCAGCTACGTGACCATCCGCAACGCGGCGCGGCTGCATGCCGCGGCGCTGGTCAGCATCGCGCCGCCGGCCGGGCGCTGGCCGTTCGAAGGCTTCGCATTGCCGGACTGCCCGTGGCTGGTGGTGATGGGCGAGGAAGACGAAGTGGTCGAGCCGCAGGCGGTGTTCGACTGGGTCGACAGCCTGGAGGCCCGGCCCGAGCTGGTGCGCATGCCCGAGACCGGGCACTTCTTCCACCGGCGCCTGATGGACCTGCGCGGCGCGGTGAAAAACGCCGTGCGCCACTGGCTGCCGCCCGAGCGTGGCTGAGCACACCACCGCCGCACGCCGATGACCGATCCGAGCAACGCGCCGAGCGCGCGCTATCACGAGGGCGTGGCCGCGCACCGCTGGGAGAGCGACCCGGCGCAACTGGCCGTGCTGGTCGAATTCGACCGCCTGCACGCGGCCCTGCAGGCGGCACCGGAGTCGCCCGGGCTGCTGGGCCGGCTGAAGAATCTGCTCGCCAGCGAACCGGTGCCCCCGGTGCCGGGGCTGTACCTGTGGGGCGGCGTGGGGCGCGGCAAGACCTTCCTGATGGACCTGTTCGTTTCCGCCCTGCCGCCCGGGCTGGCGCTGCGCCGGCACTTCCATCGCTTCATGGGCGAGGTGCACGGCCAGCTGCGCGAACTGGGCGAGCGGGCCGATCCGCTGCCGGAGGTTGCCGCACGAATCGCGGCACGCTGCCGCGTGCTGTGCCTGGACGAGTTCCTGGTGAGCGACATCGGCGATGCGATGATCCTGGGCACCCTGCTCGATGCGCTGTTCGCGCGCGGCGTCAGCCTGGTCACCACCTCCAACACGGCGCCGGGCAACCTCTACCGCGATGGCCTGCAGCGCGCGCGATTCCTGCCCGCCATCGCGCTGCTGGAGACCCATTGCCATGTGGTGGAGATGGCCTCCTCGCGCGACTGGCGCCTGCGCGCGCTGAGCCAGGCGCCGGTCTACCTTACGCCCCCCGGCGCCGAGGCCGAACGCGCGCTGGCCCGCATATTCTCCAGCCAGGCGCAGGACGCGCCGGTCGACGGCGGCCAGATCACCCTGAACGGCCGCGCCGTGCCGGTCCGGCGGCGCGCCGACGGCGTGCTCTGGTTCGCCTTCGACGCGTTGTGCGAAGGCCCCCGGGCGGTGGCCGACTACATCGCGCTGGCGCGCGCGGCGGCCGCCATCATCATCTCCAACGTGCCGCAGTTCACCGTCTACAGCGAAGACGCGGCCAAGCGCTTCGTGCAGCTGGTGGACGAGTTCTACGACCGCCGCGTGAAGCTGGTGCTGTCGGCCGCCGCGCCTATCACCGAGCTGTACGACGGCGAGCGCCTGCGCGCGGAGTTCGGCCGCACCGAGTCGCGGCTGATCGAGATGCAGAGCGAGGATTACCTCGCCGAACCGCACCGGCCGGAGTAGTCGCCAGGTGCAGGCACAAACGGCCGCCTCACGGCGGCCGTTTGTGGATGGCCACGGGAGTCCATGGCCGGGGGGATCAGAAGCGGTAGCCCACGCTCACGCCGTAGATCCACGGGTTGACCTTGACCTCGCCGATGCCGGCGCCGTTGAGCTCGACCTTGCTCTTCCAGTCGAAGTAGCGGGCGTCGGCACGCACGAACACGTTCTCGCTGGCGTAGAAGTCGACGCCGAACTGGCCGACGAAGCCGTCGCCGCTCTTGACGTTGAGCGACGTGCCGGTGAGCGGGCCGGTGGTGCGCTCGCCGCTGACATTGACGAATCCATAGCCGGCACCCACAAACGGCTGCACCGTGCTGCCGGGCAGGAAGTGGTACTGCGCCGTGAACAGATACGGCATGTGCTTGATGCTGGCGGACTTGCTGCCGTCCAGGCTGACGTCATGCTTGAACTTGGTCAGCGGCAGCCAGGCTTCCGCGCTCCAGTTGCGGTCGAACTGGTAGCCCAGGGTGAGGGTCGGCTCGGCGTCGCTGTCGATGTCGCTGCTGAGCACGCCGGCCAGCGTCCCGTTGCCGCTCTTGGGGCTCACGTTGTGATAGCCGATGGCGCCGTAGAAGCCCGGGCCGGTGGCACTCTGGGCCGTCGCCGTGCCGGCCGTGGCGGCCGTGGCGGCGAGCAGGGTGCCGGCGAGAAGCGTCAGGGACAGTGCTTTCATGGGGACTCTCCGTACGTACATGGGGAAGGGGCGCCGGCGCGTCGCGCGCCGGCGACCGCCCGGCGATCGCCGGCGGCGCTTCAGATACGTGGCGACCCGCCGAAAAGGCTGAATCTGGACTAAATTCACATGCGTCGCGGGAGCGCTCGCTCCCGGCAGGACGACAGGGAACCGGCATGGCAAGCGAACCCGGCACGCCAGCGGATGCGCCCGGCGGTGCGGTCACGGCAGCTGACGACACCGCCGAAGGCTTCGCCGTGCCCGGGTTCGACGCGGTGGCGCGGCTGGCCGCGCACTCGCTGCGTGCCCCGGTGGTGTCGCTGGTGCTGGCCACCGGCAGCTCCTACTGGTTCAGCGCCGACGATGCGCAGCGCCCGCACTCGCCGCATGCGCTGCACCCGCTCTACGTGGAGGCGGCGCGGCGCGACGGCACCCAGGTCGTGCTCGACACCCAGGCCGACCAGCGCTTCGGCCAGGCACCGCTGCTCACCGATGTAGGCCTGGCCGCGATGCGCTTCTTCGCCAGCGAACCGGTCTACACGCTCAGCGGCCAGCACGTCGGCGCGCTCTGCGTGATGGACTACGCGCCGCGCGACGGCCTCACGCCCAAGGAGCGCGACGACCTGCGCGACGCTGCCGAACTGGCCGGCACCGGGCTGGTGCTGGGCAGCTACCTCGGTCGCACCGATCCGGTCACCCAGCTGCCCCACCGCAATGCGTTCTTCGAAGACCTGCGCGCGCGCCAGCGCGGCGGCGCGCACCGGGCCTGGCTGCTGGCGATCGACGTGGCGCCGGTCAGCCGCTTCAACGCGTTCGTGCGGGCGCTCGGGCACGCCTACGCGGACGAACTGCTGCGCGACGTGGCCGCCCGCGTGCAGTTGTGGATGCCGCGGCATACGCACCTCTACCAGGTCGGCAGCCACCGCTTTGCCGCGGTGCTGCCGGACACCCCGCACACGGTCGACGCCGCGCAGCTGGACGCGCTGGTGCATCGGCTGCGCCAGCCGTTCGACTGCCTGGGCATTCCGCTCACCCTGCAGCCGGGCGTGGGGCTGCTGCAGATGGACGTGCGCGAGCTCGACGGCGGCGATCCGCTGCGCCTGGTGATGAGCGCCACCCACGCCGCGCAGCACTGCGTGCGCGGCTGGTCGATCTACGAACCGGCGGACGACGAGCAGCACCGGCAGGAGTTTTTCCTGGTCACCGAGCTGGCGGCCGCCCTCGGCGAAGGCACCGAGCTGGACCTGCACTACCAGCCGCGCGTGGAGCTGGCCAGCGGCCGCTGCGTGGCGGTGGAGGCGCTGGCGCGCTGGCAGCATCCGACGCTGGGGGCGATTCCGCCGGGGCGCTTCATTGCGCTGGCCGAGCAGGCCGGGCTGATGCGCACGCTTACCCTTTGGGTGCTGCGCCAGGCGATCGCCCAGCTGGCGGCATGGCATCGCCAGGGGCTGGAGCTCAAGCTCTCGTTGAACGTCTCCAGCAGCGACCTGGGCGCCGAGCTGATCGACCAGCTCACCGCGGTGGCGGCCAGCCATCAGGTGGCGCTGGATGCGATCGAGCTGGAGTTCACCGAAAGCACGCTGCTGGAACACTCCGACACCACCCGCGAGCACCTGGCGGCGATCCGCGCGCTGGGTGTCGGCATCGCCATCGACGATTTCGGCACCGGCTACAGCAACCTCACCTCGCTGCGCCAGATGCCGGCCACCAGCCTGAAGATCGACCAGTCGTTCGTGCGCGCCATGGGCGCCAGCCGGCACGATGGCGCGATCGTGCGGGCGATGGCGGAGCTGGCGCACGAGCTGGGTTTCCGGGTGGTGGTCGAAGGCGTGGAAACGCCGCAGATCTTCGAGGCGGTGCGCCGGATGGCCTGCGACGAAGTGCAGGGTTTCCACATCGCGCGGCCGATGCCGGCCGCAGAGATCGCCGGCTGGCTCGCACGCCGCGCGTCGCCCACCGCCTGAGGCGCCTGCCCGGGGAGTGAACGGGCACACAACCGGGTACGCGGTGGCGACGGTGGACGCCGTGCCGTGACCCACGCCACAGCCGGCCGGGCGCAACCACGGCACAGTGCGGCGTCACCCTCCCCCCAGGCACGCCATGTACGGCCCCTTGCCCGCCCGCGACCCGGTGTTCTCCCGTCCCCTGCAACCGCGCGTCCATCCGGCCGGCGCCGGCGGACGGCTGCGCCAGTTCCGCCACGACGCGTTCGACCGCGGCATGTCGCCGTTGCTGGTGGTCGACCACGTGCAGTCGGCGGGGCCGGAGATGGAACCGCTGCCGCATGCGGGGTTGTCGGTGGCGACGCTGCTGTTCGAGCACGCGCAGGGCGAAATCGAGAGCGTCGACAGCGCCGGCGCGCGGCACTGCATCCGGCCCGGCGACCTGCACTGGACGCTGGCCGGGCGCGGTGTGGTGCGCCAGGCGCGGGCGCGCGGCGAGTCGCTCTCGCTCGACGCGCTGCAGATCCTGGTCAACTCGCCCAGCGACCTCAAGCAGCAGCCGCCGGCGAGCTTTCATCTGGCTGCCGCCAAGGTGCCGCTGATCGCCCTGCCCGGCAGCCGCCTGCGCCTGCTGGCGGGCCAGCTCGGTGCGGTGCGTTCACCGCTGGTGCTGCCACAGCCGCTGCTGATCCTGGACGGTCGCGTCGATGCCGGCGCCACCGTCGCGTTGCCGCTGCCGGCGGGCTGGAATGCCTGGGTGTATGCGCTGTCTGGCGAACTGGCGCTGGAAGCGGACGGCGCCGGCACCCGCGCGCTGCCGGCGACCACCGCGGTCACCGCCGGCGCCCATCTGGCCGACGTGCAACTGCGCATCCGTGGCGTCGGCACGCGCTCGCATCTGGTGGTGGTCGCCGGCGCGGCAATCAACGAGCCGCTGGTGCAGCACGGCCCGTTCGTCATGAACACGCGCCAGGAAGTGATGCGCGTGGTGCAGGACTACGAGGCCGGCCGGCTCGGGCGGCTCTAGGCGGAGCCTGCCAGCTCCGCCGTCATCGCCTCGCGCATCAGGTACTTCTGCACCTTGCCGGTGACGGTCATCGGGAACGCGTCGACGAAGCGCACGTAGTGCGGCACCTTGTAATACGCCAGCTGGCGGCGGCAGTAGTCCTGGATCTGCGCCTCACTGGCGCGCATGCCCTCGCGCAGGCGCACCCACGCGCACACCTGCTCGCCGAACTTCGCGTCCGGCACGCCGAACACCTGCACGTCCTGGACGGCTGGATGGCCATACAGGAATTCCTCGATTTCGCGCGGATAGATGTTCTCGCCGCCGCGGATGATCATGTCCTTGAGCCGCCCGACGATGCGGCAGTAGCCATCCTCATCCAGCGTGGCCAGGTCGCCGGTGTGCATCCAGCCGCCGGCGTCGATCGCTTCGCCGGTGTGCGCTTCGTCGTTCCAGTAGCCGCGCATCACCGAGTAGCCGCGCGTGCACAGTTCGCCCGGCTCACCGCGTGGCACGGTGGCGCCGTGCTCGTCGACCAGCTTCACCTGCAGGTGCGGATGCACGCGGCCGACGCTGTCCACCCGGCGCTCCAGCGGATCGTCCGGCACGGTCTGGAAGCTCACCGGGCTGGTCTCGGTCATGCCGTAGGCGATGGTCACCTCGGCCATGTGCATCTGGCTGACCACCTTGCGCATCACCTCGGCCGGGCACGGCGAGCCGGCCATGATGCCGGTGCGCAGGCTGGACAGATCGAACTCGCCAAAGCGCGGATGCTCGAGCTCGGCGATGAACATGGTGGGCACGCCGTGCAGGCCGGTGCAGCGCTGCTCCGCCACCGTCTCCAGCGTGGCCAGCGCATCGAAGCCCTCGCCGGGAATCACCATGCAGGCGCCGTGGGTGACGCAGGCCAGGTTGCCCAGCACCATGCCGAAGCAGTGGTAGAACGGCACCGGGATGCACAGCCGGTCGTGCTCGGTGAGCCGCATCGCCTCGCCGATGAACCAGCCGTTGTTGACGATGTTGCGGTGGGTCAGCGTGGCGCCCTTGGGCGCGCCGGTGGTGCCGGAGGTGAACTGGATGTTGACCGCGTCGTCGGCATGCAGCGACGGCTGCAGCGCACGCAGCCGCGCCAGCGCCGCGGCATCCGCGGTGAGATCCTGCCAGCGCCGGGTGCCGGGCGCGGGCTCGTCGTCCAGCACGATCACCTCGCGCAGGCCGGGCACCCGCCCGGCGTGCAGCGCACCGGGGGCGGCTTCGGCCAGCTCGGGCGCCAGGTCGGCCAGCAGCTCCAGATAGCGCGAGGTCTTGAACCGGCGCGGCAGCACCAGCGCACGGCAGTCGACGTGATTGAGCGCGAACGCCAGCTCGTGCGCGCGGTAGGCGGGGTTGATGTTCACCAGCAGCAGCCCCGCCATCGGCGCGGCGAACTGCAGTACCACCCATTCGGCGCGGTTCGGCGCCCAGATGCCGATGCGATCGCCGGGTGCCAGGCCCAGCGCCAGCAGCGCCGCGGCGACGCGCTCCACTTCGGCGTGCAGCTGGCGGTAGCTCATTCGCGCCGCGGGGCTGCGCACCACCAGTGCGTCGCGCTCGGGCCAGCGCGCGGCGATGCGCGCCAGCAGGCCGCCCATGGTGTCGTCGAGCAGTGGCAGATCGGTGCGGCCGGCGACGTGGCTCGGTAGGACGGACATGCGTGGCTCCTGCGCGGGGCAACCGGCTGCTGCTACTTTCACCGCTTTGCCGGACTGAACCACGATCATGCCAAACCTCATCACCCTTGCGCTGCTGATGGCGTCGCTGCCCGCAGCCGCGGCCGACGACTTTCACGACCGCGTGCTGCAAGGTCGCCTGGCGGAAGCCGCCGCCAGCGGGCCGGCCTACCAGAAGGCGCTGTGGGCGCAGATCGGTACGCCAATGACCGACGCATTGAAGGACTGCATCACCCGCAATGCGCCGGCGGACAAGTCGCCGTTCACGCTCGTCGCGTCCGTCGGCGCGGACGGCAAGCCTGCACGCGTGCTGGCCCAACCGCTGACGCCGGTGGCCGCCTGCCTGACCAGCAGCTTCTCGTCATGGACGCTGCCAGCGCCACCGAAGCAACCGGCGCCCTACCCGATCGAGATCGACGTCAGCATCGTGCCGTAACCGACGCCACGCCCGACGGTACCGCCGCACGCGCCGCCGGCCTTGACCGCCGCGAGACGCGCGGCCGGCCACCATGGCCGACTTTGCTCTTCCTGGAGACTCATCAGATGGACGACATCGGCGCACGCGCAACTTTCCCGCGCGGCCCAACCCCTGTGGCAGCGGCGCCGGCCCCGAGCCTGGCGCGCACCGCACTGGCCACGTCGCTGACGCTGGCGGCGCTGGCCGTGGCATCCCCGTCGCGGGCGCAGCAGCAGCCGCTGGCCGAACGCGGCACGCCGCTGCCAGCCGTGCAGGTCAACGCCAGCCGGCTCGACATCCCGCCGTTCGACGTGCCGGCCTCGCTCAGCGTGGTGGCCGTGGATCCGGCCGCGGCCGGCCAGCCCGGGGTGAATTTCTCCGAGGTACTGGTGGGCGTGCCGGGCATTCTCGCCCGCGACCGGCAGAACTACGCGCAGGACGAGCAGATCTCGATCCGCGGCTTCGGCTCGCGCTCCACCTTCGGCGTGCGCAGCACGCGCATTTTCATGGACGGCATCCCCTCGACGCTGCCCGACGGCCAGGGCCAGGTGTCGCAGTTCAACCTCGATTCGGCCGATCGCGTGGAAGTGCTGCGCGGGCCGTTCTCGGTGCTCTACGGCAACGCCGCCGGCGGCGTGATCCAGCTCTACAGCGCCGACGGCACCGCCACGCCGCAGACCACGCTGGGCGTGTACGGCGGCAGCTACGACAGCTTCCGGCTGATGGCCAACACGCGCGGCATCGTCGGCCCGGTGGACTACAACGTCGCCGCCTCCGAATTCATCTCCGGCGGCTACCGCGAGCACAGCCGCGTGCGGCGCGAGTCGGACAACGCCAAGTTCGGCATCGACCTCGGCGAGCAGCGCAAGCTCACCGTGGTGCTCAACCGCATCGACCAGCCCGACACGCAGGACCCGCTCGGCCTCACCCGCGAGCAGGTCAAGCAGGACCGGCGCCAGTCCACCGCCGTGTCAGCGCTCTACAACACGCGCAAGAGCGCCGAGCAGAACCAGCTCGGGCTGATCTACGAGCAGGCGCTGGACCAGGCCGACCGGCTGCGCGCGATGGCCTATTACGGGCAGCGCAGCATCATCCAGTACCTGTCCATTCCCACCTTCGTGCAGAAGAACCCGCTGCAGTCCGGCGGGGTGATTTCACCGGCCACCAACTACGGCGGCGCCGACCTGCGCTGGACCCATCGCGGCGAGCTGGCCGGCGGCGACTTCGAGACCGTGCTCGGCGCCAGCGGCGACTACCAGATCCAGCGCCGCACCGGCTACGAGAACTTCATCGGCGACACGCTCGGGGTGAAGGGCGCGCTGCGCCGCAACGAGCACGACAACGTCAACAACGTGGCCGAGTACGCCCAGTTCTACTGGCACTTCGTGCCCCAATGGTCGCTGCTGCTGGGCTTGCGCCATGACGAGGTGCGCTTCAGCGAGCACGATTTCTACATCACGGCGGACAATCCCGACGACAGCGGTCAGGTGAGCTACCAGGCGACCACGCCGGTGGTCGGCCTGCAGTTCCGCCCCGCCGACAACCTGCGCATCTACGCCAGTTTCGGCAAGGGTTTCGAGACACCCAGCTACAACGAGCTGGGTTACCGCAGCGATGGCCGGCCGGGGCTCGCGTTCGACCTCAAGCCCGCGCGCAGCCGAAACGTCGAGATCGGCACGAAATGGCAGGCGGCCCGCGACCTCGAGTTCGATGCCGCGCTGTTCCGCGCCGACACCCGCGACGCGCTGGCGGTGGCCACCAACGTCAACGGCCGCTCGACCTACCGCAACGTGGGCGATACGCGCCGCGAGGGCATCGAGCTGGCGGCAAACGGCGAGCTGGCGGCGGGCTGGCGCCTGAGCGCCGGCTATACCCACCTGCGGGCGCGCTTCCGCAACGATTTCCTCGCCTGCACCGGCTCGCCCTGTCCGGTGCCCGGCACGCCGATCGCCGCCGGCTCGCGCATGCCCGGCGTGCCGCAGGACTACGGCTCGCTGCGGCTGGCGCACGGCGACGGCAGCGGCTGGCGCGAGGGCATCACGCTCACCGGCGTCGGCTCGGTCACCGTCAACGACACCGGCACCGATCGCGCTGCCGGCTACGCGCTGGTCGATCTGGACGTGGGCTACATCTTCATGCTCGGAGACGACACCACGCTGGACCTCAGCGCGCGCGTCGACAATCTCGCCGATCGCCGCATCATCGGCTCGGTGATCGTCAACGATGGCAACGGCCGCTACTTCGAGCCCGGCCCCGGCCGCAGCCTGATGCTGGGCGCGCGGCTCACGTTCTGAAGCTGCCGGCAACGGCTCGCCGGAGTGCCGTGTAACGCCTGGGCGCAGCCTGCGCGGGAGCGGGGCCGCGCCGGCTTTTCCACAGGTTTGTCCACAACATGTGGTGTTGACCGCCGCGCGTCGCCCCTCTATGTTGCGCTCGTTGGTGTCCGTCCAGACGCGACTGTCGGTCGGGCTTAAAAGGGAATCCGGTGCGAATCCGGAACTGCCCCGCAGCGGTAAGCGGAAACGAAACTCCTCACATGCACTGGGCCGCTGCGCCTGGGAAGCGAGGGGGACTAGGTGGGCCTTCGGGCCCGGGTCCGCGAAGTCCGAAGACCTGCCAGCACGTCGGGCCCCACGGGCCGGCGGTCGCGTCCGGTGAGACGCGATGCGCCGATGCTCTCGCGACCCGGCGCAGGTGACCGCTTCCGCGGGGAAGCGCGTCGCATGGCAGGCCGCCACGTGCCTGCGTGTCGACGCGTCGTTTCCCACGAAAGCCAAGCCTCAGGCCCTGCGCGCGGGAGCAGGCGTTTGAGTTTCGGAACCGTCGCGCCGGCCTGCCCGGTGTGTCGGATTCCACCTTGGGAGCATCTTCATGGAAACCGTCGAACCCGTGACCCGCGAGCACGCCGTGCCCGCGCCCTCCGCCGTTGCCAGCGACAGCGCATCGGACTTCGCCCTCACCCCGCCGCACAACCCCGGCCAGATGCGCGTGACCAAGCGCAACGGCGGCCAGGAGACGGTCGACGTCAACAAGATCGTCAAGGCCGTCACCCGCACCGCCGACGGCCTGCACGCGGTCGACCCGATGCGCGTGGCGCTGAAAACCATCGGCGGCCTGTACGACGGCGCCACCACCGCCGAGCTGGACCAGCTCTCGATCCGCACCGCCGCCGCGCTCACCGCGGAGGAGCCCGAATACGGCCAGCTCGCCGCGCGCCTGCTCAGCGCGTTCATCGACAAGGAAGTGGCGGGGCAGGAGATCCAGAGCTTCTCGCAGTCGATCGCGCTGGGCGCCGAGGTCGGCATCCTCAACGGGCGACTGCGCGAGTTCGTGGCGCTGAACGCGCGTAAGCTCAACGATGCGATCGACCCGCTGGCCAGCCGCCGCTTCGAGTACTTCGGCCTGCGCACGGTGTACGACCGCTACCTGCTGCGCCACCCGACCCGGCGCCACGTCATCGAGACACCGCAGTACTTCTTCATGCGCATTGCCTGCGCGCTGGGCGGCAACGATATCGCCGAGACGCTGGAGCTGTACCGGCTGCTTTCCTCGCTGGAATACATCGCGAGCTCGCCCACGTTGTTCAACGCCGGCACCACCCACGAGCAGCTGTCCTCGTGCTTCCTGCTCGACTCGCCGGTCGATTCGCTGGAATCGATCTACGACAAGTACGCTGACGTGGCCAAGCTCTCCAAGTTCGCCGGCGGCATCGGCATCGCCTGGTCGCGGGTGCGCTCGCGCGGCTCGCTGATCAAGGGCACCAACGGCCACTCCAACGGCCTGGTGCCGTGGCTGAAGACGCTGGACGCCTCGGTGGCCGCGGTGAACCAGGGCGGCAAGCGCAAGGGCGCGGCCTGCGTGTACCTGGAGCCGTGGCATGCGGACATCGAGGAGTTCCTCGAGCTGCGCGACAACACCGGCGACGAGGCGCGCCGCACGCACAACCTCAACCTGGCCAACTGGATTCCCGACGAGTTCATGCGCCGGGTCGCGGCCGACGGCGACTGGTCGCTGTTCGATCCGAAGGTGGTGCCGCACTTCGTCGACAGCTGGGGCGAGACCTTCGAGGCCGCGTATCGCCAGGCCGAGGCCGACGGCCTGGCGGTGAAGACGATCAAGGCGCGCGAGCTGTATGCGCGCATGCTGCGTACGCTGGCGCAGACCGGCAACGGCTGGATCACCTTCAAGGACCGCTGCAACGCCACCAGCAACCAGACGGCCAAGCCGGACAACGTGATCCACCTTTCCAACCTGTGTACCGAGATCCTCGAGGTGACCCACGCCGGCGAGACGGCGGTGTGCAATCTGGGCTCGATCAACCTGGCGCGACACGTGCGCGATGGCGCCTTCGACTTCGATCAGCTGGCCTCGACCGTGCGCACCGCGGTGCGCCAGCTCGACCGGGTGATCGACCTGAACTTCTATCCCATCGACACCGCCGCCGTGGCCAACCGCAAGTGGCGCCCGGTGGGGCTGGGCGTGATGGGCCTGCAGGACGTGTTCTTCAAGCTGCGGCTGGCCTTCGACTCGCCCGAGGCGCTGGCGCTGTCCACGCGCATCGCCGAGGAGATCTACTTCCACGCGCTGAGCCAGTCGAACGAGCTGGCGGTGGATCTCGGAATGCATCCGGGCTTTGCCGAGAGCCGCGCGGCCAACGGCGAGCTGCAGTTCGACTACTGGCCGAATGCCACGCCGCACGAGCCGTCACGTTGGGAGACGCTGCGAGCCACGATCAAGCAACACGGCCTGCGCAACTCGCTGCTGATCGCGATCGCCCCCACCGCCACCATCGCCTCGATCGCCGGCTGCTACGAGTGCATCGAGCCGCAGGTGAGCAACTTGTTCAAGCGCGAGACGCTGTCCGGCGACTTCCTGCAGGTGAACCGCTACCTCGCCGACGAGCTGAAGTCGCTCGGCCTGTGGACCCCGGAAGTGCGCGACCAGATCAAGCTGGCCGAAGGCTCGATCCAGGGCATCGCGGCGATCCCCGAGCGGCTGCGGCAGATCTACCGCACCGTGTGGGAGCTGCCGCAGAAGGCGCTGATCGACTTGGCCGCCGCCCGCGCCGCCTTCATCGACCAGAGCCAGTCGCTGAACCTGTTCATGGAGAACCCGAACATCGGGCAGCTCTCGTCGATGTACATGTACGCGTGGAAGGCCGGCATCAAGACCACCTACTACCTGCGCTCGCGGCCGGCGACGAAAATCGCCAAGGCAACGGTGACGGCGTCGAAGGCAGCCGTGCCGGCGGATCAGGACCAGGCGAATGCGGCGGTGTTCTGCTCGCTGGAGAACCCCGAGTACTGCGAGGCCTGCCAGTAAGGGAGCGGCGCGGATGAAGCGGTACCGCAATCTCAGCGGCCATTCCGGCGTCACCGCCTACCAGTGCGGTGACGGCTTCATCCGCGTGCGCTTCGTCAACGGCGACACCTACGAATACACCGACCAGGTCCCCGGCCCGGAGCACGTTCGCAACCTGTGCTTCTGCGCCGAGGCCGGCGAAGGCCTGGCCACCTACATCAGCCGCTTCGTGCGCGACGCCTACGCGCGAAAGCTCGACTGACACCCGATCGCGCCGCTCGCGATCGCGCACCCGAGGAACGTCCCATGTCCGCTCAGCCCAGCCGCGACAGCCATCTGCTTGATCCCGGCTTCGAACTCACCCTGCGCCCCATGCGCTACCCCGCGTTCTACGAGATGTACAAGAACGCGATCAAGAACACCTGGACGGTGGAGGAGGTGGATTTCTCGCTCGACACCACCGACCTCAATGCCAAGATGTCCCCCGCCGACCGCCACCTGATCCATCGGCTGGTGGCGTTCTTTGCCACCGGCGACAGCATCGTGTCGAACAACCTGGTGCTGAACCTGTACCAGCACATCAATGCGCCCGAGGCGCGCATGTACCTGTCGCGCCAGTTGTACGAGGAAGCGCTGCACGTGCAGTTCTATCTCACCCTGCTCGACACCTACATTCCCGATCCGGCTGCGCGCAACGCCGCGTTCGCGGCGATCGAGAACATTCCCTCGATCCGCGCCAAGGGCGATTTCTGCTTCCGCTGGATCGATTCGATCCAGAGCCTGCGGCGGCTGGAATCGCGTGAGCAGCGCCGGCAATTTTTGCTCAACCTGATCTGCTTTGCCGCCTGCATCGAGGGATTGTTCTTCTACGCCGCCTTCGCCTACGTGTACTTCCTGCGCTCGCGGGGCCTGCTGCACGGGTTGGCCTCGGGCACCAACTGGGTGTTCCGCGACGAGTCCGGCCACATGGCGTTCGCCTTCGACGTGGTGCGCACGGTGCGTGAGGAAGAGCCCGAACTGTTCGACGACGCCATGCGCGCGCAGGTGGAACAGATGCTGGAAGAGGCGATCGCCTGCGAGACCCAGTTCGCCGAGGACGTGCTCTCCGGCGGCGTGGCCGGCCTGTCGGTGAAGGACATGCGCCAGTACCTGGAATATGTCGCCGACCAGCGACTGGTGCAGCTGGACCTGCCGAAGAAGTACGGCGCCAGCAACCCGTTCGACTTCATGGACCTGCAGGACGTGCAGGAGGTGACCAACTTCTTCGAGCGCCGGGTCTCGGCGTACCAGGTGGGTGTGCAGGGCGAGGTCGCGTTCGACATGGCGTTCTGAGGCCGCGGCGGGTGGCGCGTCCTGAACGGCAGCCGGATGGGTCCGCCTTCACGGATATCCCGTTGTCATAAAGGGTCGTTAAAATAGTGTGATCGACGAACGCCGAGCTCCGCACCGGGCTCGGCGTTCGCGCGTTTCGGCGCCGCGTGCGCCGGGGCATTTACCGGTTTCCCGTGCTTCTCCCCTGACCTGAGGTTTCGATGAAATCCACCCTTCGCACCCGGCTGCTGCCGGTCGCCATTGCCGCCCTGCTTGCCGCAGGCACCGTGTCGGCGCAGAACGTGACCACCTCCGGCGTGGCCGGCCGCGTGCTCGATGCCGCCGGTCAGCCGGTGGCCAATGCCACGGTCACCATCGTCCATCAGCCCTCCGGCACCACCAAGACGGTGACCACCGACGCCGACGGCCGCTACGCCGCGCAGGGCCTGCGCGTGGGCGGCCCGTTCGAGATCACCGCCAACAAGGACGGCGTCGCCGCGGCCGAGCAGGACAACGTGTTCCTGCAGCTGGGCCAGCCTTCCTCGATCAACCTGAGCATGGGCGCCAATGCGGCGCAGGCCAGCAACCTGACCGCCGTGACGGTAAGCGCCTCGACCCTGGCGCAGACGTTCTCGCCGGACAACAAGGGCCTGTCGACCAACATCTCGCAGGACCAGCTCAAGGCCACGCCGCAGGGCAACCGCTCGGTGGACGACGTCGCCCGCCTCGACCCGCGCATCACCGTGCTCGACCAGGGCGTGGGTTCGATCTCCGCCAACGGCATGAACAACCGCTACAACAACATCGCGGTGGACGGCGTCACCCAGGGCGACCCGTTCGGCCTCAACGCCAACGGCCTGCCGTACCAGAAGGCGGCGATCTCGCCGGAGACCATCGCCGAGTACAACATCTCCACCGCCACCTATGACGTCACCTCCGACACCGTCGGCGCCGACGTCAACGCGGTGACCAAGTCCGGCACCAATGCGTTCCACGGCTCGGCCTACTACTCCTACCGCAACGCCAACCACCTGGTCGGCGACGCCGGCTGGCTGCCGTCGGACAACCGCGGCTACAAGTACAACGGCTATGACAAGGATTCAACCTACGGCGTGACCGTGGGCGGCCCGATCATCAAGGACAAGCTGTTCTTCTTCGTCGCCGCCGAGCACGAGAAGACCACCGGCATCGGCGCCGATTCGGCCAACGGGCTGGATCAGTCGCTCGGCAACGGCCCGTCCACCAGCGGCAAGGTCTCCCCGGGCGACCTGCAGCAGGTGATCGATACCGCCACCGCGCTGGGCCTGACGCCGGGCAACTTCGGCGGCGCCACCGGCCTGACCTACGACGACAAGCGTTACCTCGGCAAGATCGACTGGAACATCACCGACAACCACCGCGCCAGCTTCACCTACCAGAACACCAAGGAGCTGCTGCCGGCAGTGGGCGGCAACGGCCCGAGCAGCGTGGGCCTGTCGAGCTACACCTACACCAAGGAAATCACCACCAAGAACTACGTCGGCCACCTGTTCGACGACTGGACCGAGAACTTCTCCACCGAAGCGAAGGTGGGCTACCAGGAGTACGTGCAGGACACCACCGCGCCGTTCCAGCAGCCGGCGGTCAACGTCAACCTGTCGGCGGACGGCAAGGGCCCGTCGGTGAACCTGGGCGAGGAGCGCTTCCGCCACTACAACCACATCGACACCAAGAAGCTCAGCGTCTTCCTGGCCGCCACCTATTACCTGGGCGACCACGTCCTCAAGGGCGGCATCGATTACCAGCGCAACAAGATCAACAACCTGTTCGGCCAGGCCGAGTTCGGCGTGTACACGTTCTGGGGCCTGGATAACTTCGCCGCCGGCAACTACAACAAGTACGAGCTGTACCACCCGGCACCGGGTTACCAGCTCGACGACATCGCCGGCAAGTGGACCTACAGCCAATACAGCCCGTTCCTGCAGGACACCTGGCAGGTCAACGACCAGCTGTCGCTGCAGTACGGCGTGCGCGTGGACATCCCGCACTCGGGCGGCAAGCCGGAGTACAACGCCGGCTTCGAGCAGGCGTTCGGCTACCGCAACGACTACACCGTGGGTTCGAGCAACCGCGTGGTGGAGCCGCGGCTGAGCTTCAACTACTCGTTCGATTCGGACTACAAGACCCAGCTGCGCGGCGGTGCCGGCCTGTTCCAGACCTCGCCGCCGACGGTGTGGATGACCAACCCGTTCCAGAACAACGGCGTCACGCTGCTCTCCTACACCTCGTTCGACCCGTCCACCGCGCCGTTCAACCCCGATCCGCTGAACCAGCCGATCCCGGCCGGCGGCGGCGCCGGCTCGATCGACACCATCGACAAGAACTTCAAGCTGCCGACGGTGTGGAAGATGAGCCTGGCACTCGATCGCGAGCTGCCGTGGTGGGGTCTGGTCGCATCGGCCGAGTACCAGCACATCCAGGTGCGCGACGGCATCCTCTATCAGGCGGTGAACTTCGGCGCGCCCACCGGCACGTTGCCGGACGGCCGCGACCAGTTCTGGGCCACCCCGGGCGAAGCGCCGACCTCGGCCGACGCGCAGGCCAACCGCAACAAGGCCTTCAGCTCGCAGTCCACGCTGCTGACCAACACCCACAAGGGCAAGTCCGACAGCTTCACGCTGGCGATCAGCAAGCCGTTCACGGCCGGCTTCTCCGGCGGCGCGAGCGTCACGCTGAACCATGCCACCGACGTCGATCCGGGCACCGACACCATCGCCTACAACGGCTATGCGCGCGTCGCCCGCCTCAACCCGAACAGCGATGTGTCGGCGACCTCCAACTACAACGTGGCCAAGAGCGTCAAGCTGTCGCTGAACTGGAGGCACAACTTCTTCGGTGACTACGCCAGCCAGGTATCGATGTTCTACAGCGGCCGTACCGGCAACCCGTACACCTGGGTGTTCGGCAACGACGCCAACGGCGACAGCATCAGCGGTTGGGACCCGGCCTACATCCCCGGCGCGAACGACGCCAAGGTGAGCTACGGCAACGCCACGGCGCAGCAGATCCAGCAGTTCCAGGATTTCCTCGCCAGCGACAAGTACCTCAAGGACCACCGCGGCCAGGTGGCCTCGCGCAACGGCGCGCATGCGCCGTGGGTGACCACGCTGGACATGAGCTTCTCGCAGGAGATCCCGGGCCTGTTCAAGGGCAACAAGGGCGAGCTCCGTCTGGACGTCTACAACTTCCTCAACCTGCTCAACAGGGACTGGGGCCAGCAGCGCTACGCCGGCATCTACCCGACTCGCACGCTGGTCAACTACGGCGGCGTGAACGCCCAGGGCCAGTACGTCTACAACCTGCCCACCGACCAGAACGGCAATTACCAGCCGCAGAAGCTGCAGGTGTACGACGGCGGCTTCTATGACCCCAGCCGCGTGGTGTCGCGCTGGTCGGCCATGCTGACGGTGCGCTACACGTTCTGATCCACCGCTTCACCGCAACGAGAAGACGGGCGCCCTGTGGCGCCCGTTTTTTTTTGGGCATGTGCGCACCGAAAACGCATCGATGGCGAAAGGGCGTGGTGCGATCGGGGCATGATCCACGTGCCGCGGCCTTGCGCCCGGCATCCACCCACGCCGGGAGCCCAGCCCATGCGATACCTGCAAACCCTCGCCCTGCTCGCGCTGGCGGTCGCGCCGGCTGCCCGCACCGCCACCGCGCCCCATCCCTCGCTGCCGCCGGCTTTGGCCGAAGCGGTGGCCGCCTTCGACCAGGCGCAGATCCGCGCTGACGGCGCCGCGCTGGAGCGCATGCTCGCCGCCGATTACGTGCTGTTCAACAGCCAGGGCACGGTAGAGAACAAGCGCGATTTCATCCGCGACTACACCGCACCGGGCTTCAGCCTGAAGCCGTTCACGGTGGAACAGGAAGTGGTCCGGCAGTGGCCCGGCGGCGCCCTGCTCGGCGGGGTGGCGGTGCTCGAAGGCACCAGCGGGGGCAAGGCCTTCCGGGTGCGGCTGCGATTCGCCGACATCTGGTGCCTGCGCGACGGACACTGGCAGGTGATCCACACCTCCGCGATGCGCATGCCCTGAGCCCCAGCCCCGCCGGCAGACGGGCGGCACTTGACTACAGATGTAGTCAAAGGCTAGCGTGACTACACACGTAGTCACGGAGTCCGCGCATGTCCCGTCCGACCATCGGCGACCAGGAACTCGCCCTGCTGCACTACCTGGCCGAGCACCAGCCGGCGTCGGTCGGCGAGGTGGCCGCCGGCTTCGGCGAGGCGCGCGGGCTGGCGCGCTCGACCGTGCTGACGATGATGGAGCGCCTGCGCTCCAAGGGGTACCTCAGGCGCCGGCAGGCTAGCGGCATGTACCGCTACAGCACCGCGACCGGCCCGGCCGAGGCGATGCGCAGCGCGGTCGGCAGCTTCGTGGAAAAAACCCTGAGCGGATCGGTCTCGCCGTTCGTCGCCTACCTCTCCGAGCGGGCCGAGGTGAGCGACACCGAGCTGGCCGAACTCGAATCGCTGGTTGCGCAGCTGCAGTCGCAGCGCAGGGAGCGTTGAGATGGCTGCGCTGGACGATATCGCCCGGATGCTGCTCGAGCGCCTGCTCTGGACGTCGCTGCAGGCGACCGCGCTGATCGTGGTGGTGGCCGCGGCCATCCGCTGGCTGCCGCGACTGCCGGCGGCGACGCGCTGCCTGCTGTGGTGGCTGGTCGGCCTGCAGCTGCTGCTCGGGCTGGCCTGGCCCGCACCGATCGCGCTGCCGCTGGCGCCGGCCGCCGCGCCGACTGCCCTTGTGGTCGCCGCCGTGCCCGCGCCGACGAGCCGCGCCACCGCACCCGCCGTGCAGCCGGAGTCGTCGGCGCCGGCCGTGCCGGCGACCGCGTCCCTGATGGCGGCACACGCCCCCAGCGCGCTGCTCGGGGCATGGCTGGCGGGGCTGCTGCTGGCACTGCTGCCGCTCGCGACGCGTTGGCGGCGTGCGCGGGCACAACGTCTCGCTTCCGCCCCGGCATCCGATCCGGCGCTGCGGGCGCTGTGCGCGCGGCGTGCGAACGAGCTGGGGCTGGCGCGGGCGCCGACGCTGCGGCTGTGCGCGGGCATCGATTCGCCGCAGGTGACCGGACCCTGGCGACCGACCGTGCTGCTGCCGGCCGAACACACGCTCACGCCGGCCGAACTGGCGATGGCGCTGGACCACGAGCTGGCCCACCTGCGCCGCGGCGACCTGTGGCTGGCCTGGGTGCCGGCGCTGGCGCAGCAGCTGTTCTTCTTCCACCCGCTGGTGCGCTGGGCGGTGCGCGAGTACGCCCTGCAGCGCGAGGCCGCCTGCGATGCGCAGGTACTCCGGCACGCCCGCGCGGCGCCGCAGGAGTACGGCCGCCTGCTGCTGCGCCTGGGCGTGAGCCATCCCCTCCACGCCGGCCTCGCCGGTGCTTCCCCCACGTTCGAGAACCTCAAGAGGCGCCTGACCATGCTCCAGCACATCGAACCCTCATCCCGCGCGCGCGGCTGGCTGCTGGTGCTCGCCGTGGCCGCGATCGGGCTGCTGCCCTACCGCGTCACCCGCGCCACCGAGCCGGCAGACGCGACGGCGCCGGCTGCGGCTGCAGTGGCAGCACCGGCCGCGCTGGCCGCTCCTGCCGCCCCCGCTGCATCGGCCGCCGCAGCCGCCGGGGATCAACGCGTGCCACCGGCACCCCCCGCACCGCCACCGCCGCCGCCCGCGAACGTGCCCGCCCCGCCTCCGCCGCCTCCGCCGCCCCCGCCGCCGGCGCCGCCCGCGTTGCCTGCGGATCTGCGCGGCGCCAGCCATGTCGATATCGACACCGACGAAGGCGCCGCCTACGGCTTCGCCCTGTTCGACGGCGACTCGATCACCATGAATGGCACGTCGCGTGACGTCGCCACCGCGCGTGCCCTGCGCCGGAGCGACGAGCCGCTGCTGTGGTTCCGCCGTGGCACGCAGGCCTACGTCATCCGCGACGAGGCGCTGCTGGCGCGGGCAAAGGCACTGTATGCGCCGGTCACCGCGCTGGCGCGCGAGCAGGGCCGACTCGGCGGGCAGCAGGGCGAACTGGGCGGCCGCCAGGGCGGGCTGGGCGCGCGGCAGGGCGAGCTGGCTGGCCGACAGGCTGAACTGGCGAGCGAGCAGGCCGCGCTGGCCGGCAGCGCCGATCGCGAACAGCGCATGCCGGCGCTGCAGTCGCGGCTGCAGGCACTGCAGGCACAGCAGGAAGCGCTGGGCCGCGAACAGGCCGAACTGGGCCGGCAACAGGCGGCGCTCGGCACGCAGCAGGCCGCGTTGGGCAAGCGCCAGGCGGACGCGTCGGCGCAGGCCGCGCGCGGCATGGACACGTTGCTCGACGAAGCGCTGGCCAAGGGACTGGCGCAGCCGGTCACCACCCGCTGACGCTGGCGCTGGCGCCACGGCGCCGGCAAGACAAAGGGCCGGTCTTGCGACCGGCCCTTTGTCGTTTCACTCAGGCCACCGGGTGGCGCTGCGGCGTCACCGCTTCGGCGGCGTCATCTTGTACTCGTGCGGCGGCGTGTCGCCGGCGAGATTGCGCACGAAATAGTCCCAGCGCCGACGCATCACGTACGGCGCGTCCTTGGCGTAGCCGTGGTGGGCATTGGGCACCAGCAACATGTCGAAGTCCTTGTTGGCATCCATCAGCGCACGCACCATCACCATGGTGTTGGACAGCGGCACGTTGTCGTCCATGGTGCCGTGCACCAGCATCAGGTGACCCTTGAGGTTGGCCGCGTGGTTGGCGTTGGCCTGGTCGTCGTAGTTGCTCTTGCCGTCCTTGTCGACGGTGAGCTCGCCCTGGTACTTCTCGGCCCAGTCGTCCTCGTAGTTGCGGTTGTCGTGGTTGCCGCTCTCGGACCAGGCGACCTTGAAGAAGTCGGGGTAGCGCAGCATCGCGTCGGTGGACGCGTTGCCGCCGCCGGAGTGGCCCCAGATGCCCACGCGGCTCAGGTCCATCCACGGATTGCGCTGGCCCAGTTCCTTCAGGCCGAGCACCTGGTCCGGCAGGGTGTTGTCGCCCATGTTGCCGAACCAGGTGTCGTGGAACGACTTGGAGCGCCACGGCGTGCCCATGCCGTCGATCGCCACCACGATGAAGCCCAGCTCGGCCAGCGCCTGGTGGTCACTGCGCGCGGCGGAGAAGCTGCGCGAACCGACCGAGCCGACTTGGGGGCCCGGATAGATGTAGTCCACCACCGGGTACTTCTTCGACGGGTCGAAGTCGGTCGGCTTGAACATCAGGCCGTACAGGGCGGTCTTGCCGTCGCGGCCTTTCACCGTCACCGGCACCGGCGGCACCCAGCCGGTGGCCTGCAGGCGGCTGATGTCGGCCTTGGCCACGGTGGCGAGCGTGTGGCCATCACCGCTGGCACGCAGCACGGTGACCGGCGGCATGGTGGGGGTGGAATAGGCATCGACGAAGCTGTCGCCATCGGGCGACAGGCTGATCTCGTGGTTGGCCGGTTCGGGCGTCAGCAGGGTCGGCTTGCCGCCGTCCAGGCTCGCCTTGTAGAACTGGCTGAAGTACGGGTCCATGCCCTTTTGCCGGCCCACCGCCTCGAACCACACGGTGCGGCTCTCGGGGTCGACCTTGAGCATCTCGGTGACCACGCCCTCGCCGGTGGTGATCGGGTGCTTGACCTTGCCGGTGTTCAGATCCACCAGGTACAGCTGGCCCCAGTTGCTGCGCTCGGAGTACCACACCGCCTCGTGGGTGGCCGGCAGGTAGGCCCAGTTGGCGCGGCCGATGCCGCTCTCGTAGTAGGTCGGCACGCTTTCCTCGAACACCGTGCGCACCTTGCCGGTGGTCGCGTCGGCGATGCGCAGCCACTCGTGCTTGTGGAAGCGCGAGGTGGAGACGAACGCCAGCGTCTTGCCGTCCGGCGCCCACTTCACGTCGTCCCAGCCGCCGTCGGGGCCGCAGCTGACGTCGTCGCACAGGGTGGAGCGGTGCTGGTCGGCCGGCATGTCCAGCCGCACCACTTTCTTGGTCGGCACGTCGATGATGACGCGCTCGATCATGGTCACGTCCTTGTCGCCGGCCAGCGGGTACTTCCACGCCTCCAGCTTGGGATGACCCACATCGGTGGAGACCATGTACATGTCGCCGGTCTTGCGCTGGTCCTGCTGGAACGTGGCGATCTTGGTCGAGTCCGGCGACCACTCCACGATGGCGTTGTCGGTGTGCTTCCAGCCGGCGTTGTCGGTGGCGTAGCCGTAGTTCTCCACGCCGTCGGTGGTGAGCTGGGTCTCCTTGCCGGTGGCGACGTCGCGCACCCACAGGTTCCAGTCGCGGATGAAGGCTTCGCTCTTCTTGTCCGGCGAGAGCGCGCCCGGCTCGTCGCCCGCGGCGGTCGTGGCCGGCTTGGCGCAGACCGCCTCGGCGCTGCATACGTAGGTCTTGCCGCGCACGCTGAACTGATAGCGGCCATCGGCGGTCAGCGTGATGTCCTGCAGGCCGAGCTTGTCCGCCTCCAGCGGCTTGCCGTCGGCCAGCTGGCCGAGCGCGGCGGCGATCTTCGCCTGGTCGAACAGCGGCGTGGCCTGGCCGGTGGCGGTGTCCATGCGCAGGTAGTGGTCGCCGGCGGCGTCATGGTCGACATAGACGAAGTGGGTGTCATCGAGCCACTTCACCCGGGTGACGGCGTGATCGACCAGCGGCATCGCCTTGTAATTGACGAACTGTTCGGCGCGGGCGTAATCGGCGTCGGTAAGCGTACGGTCGGTGGCATGGGCGCCGGCCGACAGGCTGGCCAGCACCAGCGCGCCGAGCAGGCGCGGTGTACCGAAAGGAGAGGACATGGGGGACTCCGCTGACGTGAAGACGGGCGCCCGCAGGCGCCATGGGTGACGGACAGCATTCCCTGACTCGCGGCGTGCCCGCGAGGCGGACGCCCGCAGCGCCCCTGACGCTGCCCAACCCCTGATGCTAGTCCGCCCCATGCGGGTGGACCCCTGCCAGAAGTCCTGTCGACACGCGCCTTGACGCTCTGCGCGGGGCCGGCGCACCCTGCCCGCCTCGCCACCGCCCGCAGGAGCCGCGCCATGTCCGAGCCCGTCAGCGTCATCGGCAGCCCGATCTCGCCTTACGTGCGCAAGGTGCTGGCGATGCTCGAGCTCAAGGGCGTGCCGTACCGGCTCGATCCGATCGCGCCATTCGTCGGCAACGCGCAATTCACCGGGCTCAGCCCGCTGCGGCGCATCCCGGTGCTGATCGACGGCGCGCTGGTACTCAACGACTCCAGCGTGATCTGCCAGTACCTGGAGGAGCGTCATCCCGAGCCGTCGCTCTATCCCGCCGATGTCGCCGACCGCGCCCGCGCGCGCTGGCTGGAGGAGTACGCCGACACCCACCTGGGCGACGTGCTGATCTGGCGGCTGTTTTTCCAGCTCGGCGCCCGACGGTTCCTGTTTCGCGAAGAGGCCGACGAGGCGATGGTGCGTACTGCCCGCGAGCAGGAGATCCCGGCCGCGCTGGACTATCTCGAGGCACAGCTGCCGCCGACGGAATTCGCGTTCGGCGCGCTGTCGATCGCCGACCTCACCCTGGCGAGCTTCTTTCGCACCGCCGCGTTCGTGAAATACACCATCGACGCGACGCGTTGGCCGCGGATGGCGGCGCTGGTGGCAGCGGTGATGGCGCTGCCGGCCATGCAGAAACTGGCTGCGCTGGAAGACCACATCGTGCGGCTGCCGCTGGCCGAGCAGCGTCCGGCGCTGGCGGCGATGGGCGTGGCGCTGACCGCGACCACGCTGGGCGACGGCCAGCCGCAGCGCGGCTTTCGCTGAGGTCGTTGCGGCGCGCGACGAGCGGGCGTGCGCGAGCGCAGGCGCAGGCGCAGCGTCAGCGCGCCGCCCTTTCGGCATCGCGAGCGCCCCGCGCTGCGCATCGGCCGGCGCGGGTGATACGCGCAGGCCACGCACGGTCGCGCATGCCGTGCATGCTGCCAGTCCCCCGCATCACTCCAGGCCCTGGGCGTCGAACAGCTCGACCAGCCAGTCGATGAACACGCGCAGCCGCGCCGGCATCTGGTGTTGCTGCGGGTAGAGCACGGTCAGCGGCAGCGACGGCGGAGGAAACTGCGGCAGCAGCTCGACCATGCGGCCGTCGGCCAGCGCGTCGGCCACGTGGTAGCGCGGAAACTGGGCAATCCCGAGCCCCACTTCGCAGCAGCCGAGGTAGGCATCCACGCCGCTGACGGTGACGCGCGCGGGCAGCATCACTTCGCGCCGCCGCCGGCCGACCATGAAATCCAGCGGCTCCACCCGCCGCGTGGTCGGCGAAGCCCAGTTGACCGCCACGTGGCCCTGCGCCAGCTCGGCCAGCGTGCGCGGCGCCCCGTGCCGGCGCACGTAGTCGGCGCTGGCGATGGTTACCTGTGCGAGCCGCCCGAGCTGACGCCCGACCATGCCCGAGTCGCCCAGTTCGCCCGCGCGCAGTACGCAGTCCACCCCTTCGCGCAGCAGGTCGACGAAGCGGTCGCCGGTGCCAATGTCCAGCTCGATCTGCGGATGGCGCGCGCAGAACTCCGGCAGGTGCGGCAGCAGCCGCAGTCGCGCGAACACGCCGGGCAGGTCCACGCGCAGGCGCCCCTTGGGCACGCTCGCCGCCTCCCGGAAATTGGCCTCCACCTCGTCCAGGTCGAGCAGCAGGCGCCGGCAATGCTGGTAGTACAGCTCGCCGTCGCGGGTCACCCGCACCCGGCGCGTGGTCCGCTGCAGCAACTGCGCGCCGAGCCGCGCCTCCAGCTGCTTGATCGCGTGGGTGACGGTGGCCCGCGGCAGGTTCAGATCATCGGCAGCGGCGGTGAAGCTGGACAGCTCCACGATGCGCGCGTAGAGCCGCATGGCGGCGATGCGATCCATGATTGTTGTTCTTTATTGAATGGTGTTGCCGATTATTCAGCATTTATCGGCACCACGACGACCCCCGACAATGCGTGAACGGTCGCCAGCGCATGCTTGCCGGCAGCCGCATCCACTCATCAAAGAGGCACTCCATGCAGACACGTACCCTGGGCCAGCACGGCCCGCAGGTTTCCGCCCTCGGCCTCGGCTGCATGGGCATGAGCGACTTCTACAGCGCACCCGGCGGCAAGCGTGACGATGCCGAGTCCATCGCCACCATCCAGCACGCGCTCGATCGCGGCGTCAGCCTGCTCGACACTGCCGACATGTACGGCCCGCACACCAACGAACGGCTGGTGGGCCAGGCCATCAAGGGGCGTCGTGACGAGGTGTTCCTGGCGACCAAGTTCGGCATCGTGCGCGATCCGGCCGACCCCACCGTGCGCGGCATCAGTGGCCGCCCCGAATACGTGCACGCCGCCTGCGACGCCAGCCTCAGGCGGCTGGGGGTGGAGACCATCGATCTGTACTACCAGCACCGCGTGGACACCAGCGTGCCGATCGAGGAGACGGTAGGCGCGATGGCCCAGTTGGTCAGCGCCGGCAAGGTGCGCTTCCTCGGCCTGTCCGAGGCCTCCGGCGCCACGCTCGAGCGGGCCTACCGGGTACATCCCATCGCCGCGCTGCAAAGCGAGTTCTCGCTGTGGACGCGCGATCCGGAGACCAACGGCATGCTCGACGCCTGTCGCCGGCTGGGCGTGAGCCTGGTGGCGTACTCGCCGCTGGGCCGCGGCTTCCTCACCGGCGCGATCACCCGGCCGGAGGACTTCGCCGAGGACGACTACCGCCGCCACAGCCCGCGCTTCCAGGGCGAGCACTTCACCCGCAACCTGACGCTGGTCGAACAGGTGCGCACGCTCGCCGCGCGCAAGGGCTGCACGCCCGCGCAGCTGGCGCTGGCCTGGGTGCTGGCGCAGGGCGAGGACATCGTGGCGATTCCCGGCACGCGGCGGCGGGCGCGGCTGGACGAGAACCTCGACGCGCTGCAGGTGCAGCTCAGCGCCGACGAGCTGGCCGAGATCGCCCGGGTGTTTCCGCCCGACGTGGCCGCCGGCACCCGCTATCCCGAGGCGATGATGTCGGCGGTCAACGCCTGATCCGCGCACGCGGTCGGCGGGCCTGCGTCGTTGTGCCCGCCGCCGCAGCGCCTGGTGCGCCGCAGCATGGTCTGCGGCAGCCGTTACACTGGGCCGATGAACACGCCAGACGATTCCCAGCTCGGCAAGGCCACCGTCTACGCCGACCGCTACGACCCTTCGCTGCTGTTTCCGATACCGCGCGCGGCCAAGCGCGCGGAGATCGGCGTGACCGAGCCGCTGCCGTTCCACGGCGTGGACATCTGGAACGCGTACGAATTTTCCTGGCTGGATGCGCGCGGCAAGCCGGTGGCGGCCATCGCCGAGTTCCGGGTGCCGGCGCGCTCGCCGAACATCATCGAGTCGAAGTCGTTCAAGCTCTACCTCAACGGCTTTGCGCAGGAGCGCATGGCCGATGCCTCGCAGCTGATCGCCACGCTCGAGCGCGACCTTTCCGCCGCCGCCGGTGCGCCGGTTGTCGCGGAGTTGAGCCTGCCCTCGAGCGTGGTGCATGCGATCCGCGATCTGGACGGCCATTCGCTGGACGAGCAGGCGCTCGACATCGACCACTACGGCCCACCGCGGCCGGACTACCTGCGCACGCGGGGCGCTGATCCGCTGGACGAGGCGCTGGTGTCGGACCTGCTGCGCTCCAACTGCCCGGTGACCGGGCAGCCGGACTGGGGCAGCGTGCAGATCCGCTACCGCGGCCGTCCGATCGACCGCGAAGGACTGCTGCGTTACCTGGTGTCATTCCGCACCCACAACGAGTTCCACGAGCAGTGCGTGGAGCGCATCTACGCCGACGTGATGGCGCGCTGTGCGCCGGAGCAGCTGAGCGTCTATGCCCGCTACACGCGTCGCGGCGGGCTGGACATCAACCCGTTCCGCAGCAGTAGCGGCGAGGTGCCGGTCAACCTGCGCGGCGCGCGCCAGTAGCCGCCCGCCGCGGACGCTCGCCGGGCCGCGGAAGCGGCCGGTAATCAGGGCTTCAGACGGTCGGCGCTAGCCTTCTCGCCTGCCTCGCGTCCCCACGCGTTGTGCAGCGCCAGGGATGGTGTCCCCTCCCCGCTTTCGAAGACGGAATGCCCCCATGAAAACGTCCGCTCGCCCCCTTCTCCTGTGCAGCCTCGCCGCCAGCGGCCTGCTGATGCTCAGCGCCTGCGGCAAGCACGACGACGCCGTGACCACGGCGCCCGCCGGTGCCAGCACCGCGGCCACGCCGACGACCAACACCCCGGCCACGCCGATGGCGCCGGTCACGCCTGCGCCGGCCAGCACGGCTCCCGCGGCCGCCGGCACCGCGGCGCTGCCCGCCCCGGCCACCACCAGCATGGCGCCGGCCCGTGCCGGCACCAGCGCCAGTGCCGCCACGGCCGCTCCCGCGGACACCGCGTTCGCCATCGACAAGGTGGTGGTGGGCGATGCGGTCACCGCGGCGCACACGGTCAGCAAGCCCAAGGACACCATCCCGGCCTCGCAGAACGCGATCTATGCCAGCGTGCAGACGCGCGGTGTCACCGATGGCGCCACGCTCAGTGCGCGCTGGAGCTACGTCGAGGGCAAGGACCAGCTGGTCAGCGCGATCAGCCAGTCGATCGCCACCCGCGGCCCCGCCGTCACCACGTTCAAGATCCAGAATCCGCACAACTGGCCCGAGGGCAAGTACAAGGTGGAGATCGCGCTGGACGGTAAGCCGGTGTCCACGCAGGCGTTCGAGGTGAAGGCCTCCAGCTGATCCGGGATCGGCAGCACGTGAAAAAAGAGGGCGCCGCGAGGCGCCCTTTTTTCTTGCGCATGCAGCCACCGTCGGCGCGGCCGTGCACTGCGCGCGAAGGGCCGGTGAGCGCGTCCTGCACCTGCGTGAACCGCGCCCCGCGCCACTGCGTGTTCCCGCACACCGCGTTCACGACGCGAGGGATGCAATCGGCACCGAACGCGGCACCCCGGTGCGCGTCTCCCCCACCCCATGAGGTACGCGCCATGAATCAAGACACCATCAAAGGCCAGTGGAAGCAGCTCGGCGGCACCATGAAGCAGAAGTGGGGCAAGCTGACCGACGACGACCTGAAGGTTGCCGAAGGCAACTCCGAATATCTCGCCGGCAAGGTGCAGGAGCGCTACGGCATTGCCCGCGACGAGGCCGACGCCCAGGTTCGCGAGTTCGAAAAGAGTCTTCGTCACTAACCCCCGCCCGGCGCCCACGGGCGTCGTCCGGCAGCCAGGAGATATCCCCATGCTTCACTACGCCATTGTCTTTCTCGTCATTGCACTGATCGCCGCCGTGTTCGGTTTCACCGGCATCGCGGCAGGCGCCGCCAGCATCGCCAAGATCCTGTTCGTGGTGTTCCTGGTGCTGTTCGTGCTGTCGCTGATCTTCGGCGGCTTCCGCCGCGGGCCGCGCGTGTAGCACCGCTTCCGATCTCAGGAGCGCCTGGCGGTTCGTCCGCGGGCACCGGGGCGGCATCGGCAACGATGCCGCCCTTTTTCGTGGCCGGTTTGACGCGCTGGCGTACTAGCCTGCGTCGTCATGCGGCGTGGGCGAGAACGAGGCGATCAGCTCGCGCGCCAGCGGGTTGGGAAAACGGCGGCTCAGCGTCACCGCAAAAAAGGTCTCGCTCAGTTCGGGCAGCTGCGCCAGCTCCACCAGGGTGCCGGCGGCGAGCTCGTCGCGCACCACGATCGGCGGCACCACCGCCAGCCCGATGCCCTCGCGGGCGAGCAGTCGCATCATCGCCATGTCCTCCACCTCGGCGGCAATGCGCACGCGCAGCCCGAGCCGGTCGATCACGGCGTCGAAACCGATCCGGATGCTGCTCTCCAGCGTGGGCAGCACCAGCGGTTCGCTCGTCAGCAGCTCTTCCAGCCCGCGCCCGCTGCCGGCGTGCGCGGCGGCGCCGATCAGGCTCACCGGCTGCTCCGCGATGGGGTGGGAGATCCACGGCGTGCCCGCATCGCGCAGCGGCGGCATGTTGATCAGCACCACGTCCAGCCGATGCGATTCCAGCGCGTGCAGCAGCTCGGTGGTGGTGCCCGAACGCAGCACCAGTTCGACGTCGTCGCGCTTGAGCAGCGGTCGCAGGAAGGCCATCTGGAAGTTGCGCGAGAGCGTGGCCAGGGCGCCCACGCGCAGGATCTGCCGACGCGTGCCGGGCCGGTTGCCGAGCATGCTCAGCAGCTCGCCGCCGGCGCTGAAGATGGCGTCGGCGTGTTCCAGCGCGATGCGGCCGGCCTCGGTCAGCACCAGTTGCTTGCCGGTGCGCTCGAACAGCGGATGGCCGAGCTGGCCCTCCAGCTTGCGGATCTGGATCGACAGCGCCGACTGCGACACGTGCAGCTTCTCGGCGGTGCGGGTGAGGTTTCCCTCATGGGCGACGGCCCAGAAGTAGCGCAGGTGGTTGTAGTTGAGCGCGGCCATAGGCGTTCTCTTTCATGAATCGATCTGCTCCATATTATGAATTTTAAGGAATGAACGCGCTCCGTTAAGGTTCCGCCGCCCCAGCCACTGGAACCGCCATGCCTTTCCCGCCCGCCCTGCTCGTCCTGCTCGGTCCTGCCGCGTTCGTGCTCGCCGCATGGATGGCGATGCGCGATCCCACCGGGCGCGCTCGCGTGCCGTGGTCGGCCAGCGGCGCGGCCGGGGCCCTGTCGCTGGTGCTGGCGCTGGGGGCGCTGGTGCTGGCGCTGCTGCGCGGGCCGCAATCCGCTTCGCTGCTCGCCTGGCACGGCGCCGGGCTGTCCGTGCGGGTGGACGTGCTCAGCGCCAGCCTGTTCGCGCTGGTGTCGTTCATCGGGACGATCGTGCTGCGCTACAGCCGCCACTACCTCGACGGTGATCCGCGCCGCGGCCTGTTCGCCGCCGAGCTGTGCCTGACGCTGGCCGCGGTGATGACCCTGGTGCTGGCCGGCAACCTCGCCCTGCTCGCCGCCGCGTGGATCGCCACCAGCCTGGCGCTGCACCGGCTGCTGCTGTTCTACCCCGAGCGCGCCGCTGCGGTGCGCGCGGCCGGCCGCAAGTTCATCGTGGCGCGCACCGGCGACGCCTGCCTGCTCGGCGCCTTCGCCCTGCTCGCCTGGACCGGCCGCAGCGCCGACCTCGTCACGGTGCTGGCCCAGGTGCGCGACGGCGCGGCTGCCGGCGCGGCGGTGCCGGCGGCCGCGGTGCTGCTGGTGCTGGCCGCCGCGCTGAAGTCGGCCCAGTTTCCCGCCCACGGCTGGCTGCCGGACATCATCGACACGCCCACGCCGGTCTCGGCGCTGCTGCACGCAGGCATCATCAACGGCGGCGGCTTCCTGGCGATCCGCTTCGCCGAGGTGCTGGTGGCGGTGCCCGCGGCAATGCACCTGCTGGCGGCGATCGGCGCGATCACTGCCGTCTACGGCTCGCTGGTGATGCTGACCCAGACCAGCATCAAGGCCTCGCTGGCCTGGTCGACCATCGCCCAGATGGGCCTGATGCTGCTCGAGTGCGGGCTGGGTGCCTTTCCGCTGGCACTGCTGCACCTGCTGGCCCACTCGTTCTACAAGGCGCACGGCTTTCTTGCCTCCGGCACCGCGGTGGACGCGGTGGCCCGCCGCCGGGCCGCCGCGCCGGCCGCCGGTGGTCCGGTGCGGGCGCTTGGCCCGGTGCTGGCGATCGGGCTGTATCTCGCGCTGCGCCCGCTGATGGAGCGCATCGATCCGCAGCCGGCGGCCATCGGCGCGCTCGGCCTGCTGGTGGCAATCGGCGCCGGCCTGCTGCTGGCGCGCGCCACGCCGGCACGGCAGCCGACCGCCAACCTCGTGCGGGGGCTCGTGCTCGCCGCCTTCGCCATGCTCGCCTATGCCGCGCTGCACGCGGTGGCCGGCGCGGCGCTGGCCGGCAGCGTGCCCGCCGCGCCGGCGGCGAGCTGGATTACCTGGGCAATTCTCGGCCCCACCCTGCTGGCCTTCGCCGCCATCGCGCTGGTGCAGCTGATGCCCGAGACGCTGCAGGCGCGACGCGGCTGGCGCACCGCCTACGTGCATCTGGCGCAGGGCCTCTATGTCGATGCCTTCCTGTGGCATCGGCTGGAGAACCGCGCGCCCACTCCCACCGTCCCCGCCGTGGAGGCCCGCCGATGAACGCCGTCCTGCTTCCTGCCGAACATGACGCTGCCGCCGCTCCCGCAGCGCCAACCCTGCAGGCCGCCGTCGCGCAGGCCTGCCGCCGGGTCGCCCCGCTGTGGCCGCTCGCCCACTTCGTTGCGGTGAATCCCTTCCTCGGCCTCACCGACCTGCCCTTCGCCGAAGCGGCGCAGCGGGTCGCCGCCACCGAGGGCGCCCGCGTCACGCCGGCGCGGCGCGTCCATGCCCAGGCGATCGCCCGCGGCGAGATCACCGACGCCGACCTTGCCGACGCGCTGGCCCAGACCGCGCCCGGCCCGCTGCGGCCGGCCGACGTGGCCGAGCTCAAGCACCACCTCGCTGAACCGCATGAGCCCTCGAGTGACGCGCTGCCTACCGTGCTGTCGCTCGCGACGAAGGTCCACCGCCGGGACGACGAAGCACTGGCCGATGCCCAGCTCGCGCAGTGGGCGGCCGCGCACTACGACCAGGGCCAGGCGATGTGGGCCTCGCCCTGGCGCGGGCTGCGCCCCTACGCAGCGTGGCGCGAGCAGGCACAGCGCGACCGCCGCCCCGAGGCCGAGGGCTGGCCGGGCTTCCGCGCCGCGGTACGCACGCTGCCGGCCGACGCCGACGCGCTGATCGCCGAAGCAGCCACCGCGTTGGCGCTGCCGGCAGCGGGCCTGCCGCTGTACTTCCAGCGCCTGCTGGCCACGCTCGGCGGCTGGGCCGGCCACGCGCGCTATCGCGACTGGCAGGACGAGCTGCGCGGCGACACCGGCAGCGAGCTGGCCGAACTGCTCGCCGTGCGGCTGGCGTGGGAGCTGCTGGCGCTGCGCCTCGGTGGCGGGCGGCTGGCCGCGGCCTGGGCCGGTGCCCGCGAACGATTCATCGAACACGGCCGCGACCCGCGCCGCCAACGCGCGTTCGTGGTGGACGAGATCGCCCAGCGCGCCTACGAGGTCGCCTGGCAGCGCCCGCTGGCGGCGAAGCTGGCGGCAACCGGCGAGCCGGCAACCGAGCCCGCGCTGCGCGCGCCGGTGCAGGCGGTGTTCTGCATCGACGTGCGCTCGGAAGTATTCCGCCGGGCGCTGGAAGGCAGCCTGCCGGGCGCCGAGACGCTGGGCTTCGCCGGCTTCTTCGGCATGCCGGTGAGCTACGTGCCGTTTGGCCACGACGCGGGCCGCGCGCAGTGTCCGGCGCTGCTTGCGCCGCCGCTGACCGTGCACGAACAGCCCAAGCGCAGCTCCGACGGCGCACGCGCGGCACGGCTGGCGCAGCAGCGCACGCGCAGCCTGCGCGCCGCCGGCTGGCAGGCGTTCAAGCGCGCGGCGGTGGCCTCGTTCGCCTTCGTCGAAAGCCTGGGCCTGATCTACGCCGCGCGGCTGCTGCTGGACGGCTTCGGGCTGGCCCGGCATGCGCCGCACGGACGCTGCCGCGACGACATGGAATCGACCCTGCCGCCGCCGGAGCTGCGGCTGGAACTGGCCACCAACTTGCTGCGCGGCATGTCGCTCACCGAGCGCTTCGCCCGGCTGGTGCTGCTGGCCGGCCACGGCGCCAGCAGCACCAACAACCCCTACGCCAGCGGGCTGGACTGCGGCGCCTGCGGCGGCCACAGCGGCGAGGCGAACGCGCGGCTGGCCGCGCGCGTGCTCAACGACCCGGCGGTGCGCCAAGGCCTCGCCGCCCGCGGCATCGCGATTCCCGCCGACACCGTGTTCGTGGCTGGCCTGCACGACACCACTACCGACGCGCTCACCGTGTACGACCGCGACGACGTGCCGGCCAGCCACGCCGACGACCTCGCGCGGCTCGAGCAGGCGCTGGCCGAGGCCGGCGCGCGCACCCGCACCGAGCGCGCCGCCCGGCTGGGGCTGGACGCTTCTCCCGAGGGCCTGCGCGCCCTGCTCGCGCGCAGCCAGGACTGGAGCCAGCCGCGGCCGGAATGGGGCGTGGCCGGCTGCGCCGCCTTCATCGCCGCGCCGCGCCAGGCCACCCGCACGCTCGACCTGAGCGGCCGCGTGTTCCTGCACAGCTACGTGTGGGAACAGGACCCCGAGGGCCGCGTGCTGGAGCAGATCATGAGCGCGCCGATGGTGGTCGCCAGCTGGATCAACCTGCAGTACTACGCCTCCAGCGTGGACAACAACGCCTTCGGCAGCGGCAACAAGACGCTGCACAACGTGGTCGCCGGCGTCGGTGTGATGGAGGGTGCCGGCGGCCACCTGCGCAGCGGCCTGCCCTGGCAGTCGGTCTCCGACGGCACCGCGCTGGTGCACGAACCGCGCCGGCTCACCGCGGTGCTGGCCGCGCCGGTCGAGGCGATCGAACGCGTGCTGGACAAGCAGGCCGGCGTGCGCGAGCTGGTCGAGCACGGCTGGCTGCACCTGTTCGCGCTGCCGCCCGGCGGCGACGGCCTGCAGCGCCGCGGCGCCGGCGGCCGCTGGGAGCGCTTTGCATGAACCCGGCCGGCGTGCGCAGGTTGGGCGGCCACCTCGACGCGCTGGAGAACGAAGCGATCCACATCCTGCGCGAGGGCGTGGCGCAGGCGCAGCGGCCGGTGCTGCTGTTTTCCGCGGGCAAGGATTCCACCGTGCTGGCCCACCTCGCGGTGCGCGCGTTCCATCCTGCGCCGCCGCCGATGCCGCTGCTGCACGTCGATTCCACCTGGGAGTTCCGCGAGCTGCTGGCGTTCCGCGATGCGTTCGCGCGGGCGCACCGCTTCCAGCTGCACGTGTACGCCAACGAGGCCGGGCGCGCCGCGGGCATCAACCCGTTCGACCACGGCGACGCCTACACCACCGCGATGCGCACCGACGCGCTGAAGCAGGCGCTGGATCGCGGACGGCACGATGTGGTGTTCGGCGGCGCGCGACGCGACGAGGAGCGCACCCGCGCCAAGGAGCGCGTGTTCTCGGTGCGCAGCGCCAGCCACGCGTGGAACCCGCGCCAGCAGCGGCCGGAGCTGTGGAACCTCTACAACACGCGGCTCGCGCCGGGGCAGTCGCTGCGCGCCTACCCCCTGTCCAACTGGACCGAGATGGACATCTGGTGCTACGCGCTGCGCCGCGAACTGCCGCTGGCGCCGCTGTATTTCGCCGCGCCGCGCCCGGTGGTCAAGCGCGACGGCGGCCTGCTGGTGGTGGACGACCCGGCGCGGATGCAGCTGGCACCGGGCGAGACCGTCACGCAGCGCCCGGTGCGCTTCCGCACGCTGGGCTGCTGGCCGGTGACCGCGGCGATCGCCTCGGACGCGCGCGACCTGCGCGCGGTGATCGCCGAGACCGCGCGCGCCAGCGGCTCGGAGCGCCAGGGCCGGCTGGCCGATCGCGAGGGCGGCGGCAGCCTCGAACAGCACAAGCTCGAGGGCTATTTCTGATGGATGGCGCGGTGCCTTCGCTGCGCGGCGAGATCGCCGTGCTGGCCACCATGCACGGCAAGGAGCGCGCCATCGCGCCGCTGCTCTCGCGCTTCCTGGGCGTGCACGTGGTGGTACCGGAGGCGTTCGACACCGACCGCTTCGGCACCTTCAGCCGCGACGTCGCGCGCACCGGCACGCCGCTGGAGACGGCGCGGGCAAAGATCGCCGCCGGCTTCGAGCGTGTCGCCGAGGCGCGGCTCGGACTGGCCAGCGAGGGCAGCTTCGGGCCGCATCCGGTGGTGCCGTTCCTGGCGTGGGGCAGTGAGCGGGTGGTGCTGGTGGACCGCGCCAGCGGGCTGGAGCTGGTCGGCCAACACGAAGCGCCCGCGCGGCATGTCGTCCACGCGCAGGTCCACCACGTCGAAGACGCGCGGGCGTTTGCCGCACGCGTGGGTTTTCCCCGCCAGGGCGTGATCGTGATGGGTGTGGCGGACGGCCAGCCCTCACCCGCCGTGGCGCTGGCCAAGGACGCGCACGACGACGAAAGCTTGCTTGCCGCGGTGCGCCGCGCTCTCGCCGTGAGCGGCGTGGCGTCGCTGGAAACCGACATGCGCGCGCACCGCAACCCGCATCGCATGCGCTGCATTCGCCGCGCCACGCTGGACCTGCTGCGTGCCTGGTATAGCCACTGCCCGGCCTGCGATCGACCGGGCTACGTCATCAGTGCCCGCCTGCCCGGCCGACCCTGCGGCGGGTGCGGCGCGCCGACCGGCCAGGTGCTGGCCGACGAGCGGCGCTGCGCCGGCTGCGGCCTGGTCGAACGACGCCTGCGCAACGACGGTCCGGCCGACCCCGCGCACTGCGACGCCTGCAACCCCTGACGCACCCGCCGGACTTTTTGCGCCGGACGCGGGACACTATGCGTCTTTGATTCCCCATCCCTGCACGAGGAACGGCCCATGAGCACGGACCGACTGGACATCGTCCGCCCCGACGACTGGCACCTTCACCTGCGCGATGGCGAGGCGCTGGCCTCGGTGGTCGGCCACACCGCGCGCCAGTTCGCCCGCGCCATCGTGATGCCCAACCTCAAGCCGCCGGTGACCACCGTGGCGCAGGCGCTGGCCTACCGCGAGCGCATCCTCGCCGCGGTGCCCGCGGGCATGACGTTCGAGCCGCTGATGACGCTCTACCTCACCCGCCAGACCACGCCGCAGGAAATCTTCGCGGCCAAGGCCAGCGGCAAGGTGTTCGGCGTGAAGTTCTACCCGCAGGGCGCCACCACCAACTCGGCCGCCGGCGTGTCGGATCTGTCCACCGTGTACCCGGTGCTGGAGGCGATGGAACAGGTCGACCTGCCGCTGCTGGTGCACGGCGAAGTCACCGATCACGCGGTGGACGTGTTCGACCGCGAGAAGACCTTCATCGACCGCCACATGGTGCCGCTGCGCGCGCGCTTCCCGAACCTGCACGTGGTGTTCGAGCACATCACCACGGCCGACGCCGTGCAGTTCGTGCAGGCGCAAGCCAGCAACGTGGCCGCCACCATCACCGTCCACCACCTGCTGCTCAACCGCAACGCGCTGTTCGACGGCGGCGTGCGCCCGCACCACTACTGCGCACCGGTGCTCAAGCGCGAACAGCACCGCCAGGCGCTGCTGGCCGCGGCCACCGGTGGCGACGCCCGCTTCTTCCTCGGCACCGACAGCGCACCGCATCCGCGCGAGGCCAAGCTGGCCGACTGCGGCTGCGCCGGCATCTTCACCGCGCACGCAGCGATCGAGCTATATGCCGAAGCGTTCGACGAGGCGGGCAAGCTGGAGAACCTCGAAGGCTTCGCCAGCTTCCACGGCCCCGACTTCTACCGCCTGCCGCGCAACACCGAACGGCTGGTGCTGGAGCGCACGCCGTGGACCGTGCCCGACAGCGTGCCGCTGGGCGACAGCGTGTGCGTGCCGCTGCGCGCCGGCGGCAGCGTGGCGTGGTCGATCGCGTCCTGACCGGTCATGGCCGCCGCGGTTCGCGACCGCTGCGCCCGCGGTAGGCCCACGACCGACGGCGCACCGATCCACCAGCCACTCCCGTGGACATGCCCATGCAGACCCACCAGCTGGTCCTGATGATCGCCAACCTCGCCGGCACGTTCGTGTTCGCGCTCAGCGGCGCGCTGGCGGCCACCCGACGCCAGCTCGATCTGTTCGGCGTGCTCGTGCTGGCATTCGCCGCCGCCAATGCCGGCGGCATCGCGCGCGACCTGCTGATTGGCGCGGTGCCCCCGGTGGCGGTCAGCGACTGGCGCTATCTCGCCGTGGCCATGGCCGCCGGCGTGGTCACGTTTCGCTGGGCACACCTCATCGAGCGTCTGCATTACCCGGTACGCATGTTCGACGCCGCCGGCCTGGCGCTGTTCACCGTCACCGGCGCACACAAGGCCCTCGCGTTCGGACTGCACCCGGTGATGGCCGCCCTGCTCGGCATGCTGACCGGTATCGGCGGCGGCATGATGCGCGACCTGCTGCTGGCCGACGTGCCCATGGTGCTGCGCGCCGACCTGTACGCCGTGGCGGCGCTGGTCGGCGCGGTCATCGTCGTGTCAGGCGCCGCGCTTGGTCTGTCCACCGTCGCAGTCATGAGTGTTGGTGCCGCGGCGTGCTTCGTCCTGCGCATGCTGGCGGTGAGGCGTGGCTGGCATCTGCCGACTGCCGCGAGCGCGCGCATCGCCGGAGCTGAAGACAAATCGCGTCGCCCGTGAGGTCACGATGAGGCGCCGCACCAGCGAGAGGCACACGGGGGCCAGCCCCGTCCCGCGATTGCCGACCAGGTGATGATGTTCTGCCACAGTGCACCGGGCTAGCTTTCCGCCTGCGCGCTATCGGCGATGGCCGGCCATATCGCTCAGCCGTGCCTGCGCCGGCTGATGAATTTGCATGAGCAAGTCGATGGGCCGAATCGTGGCATTTGGCTCGGCATGTGAGCCGATTGGACTGCCTATTCGGCTCATGCGTTTCCCACTACGGGCCCACGAAGGGGCCTCGCGCATGCGAAGCATGGGTTCGCGCCAGTGGGCACTATCGTCAGGCGACCGCTGCGGCGAATTGCGTATAAAGATCACCCGGCAATGGCACGGCTAGTTGCCACTGGATTGCCATTGGCCGTTCGCCTTTGTGCGAGAGATAGCGAGCGGGACCGAGGAACCAGAATGCGCGGTCCGTATTCCGCAGGCGGGCGAAAAGCAGCACCTCGCTGCCGCGGTCGATGTGCTGCTGATAGCGCAGCCCGGTCTCGCTGCTTTCCCGGGTTGTCGACTGACTTTCCCAGTGAATGACGCTGGGGCTGATGGCGTAGTCGCGGTATCGCGTTGTAGGCGAGAAGCGTTCGCCCGACTTGTCCAGCGTGAAAGCGAACAGGTCGGCACGCTCTTCGGGCAACCACCGCACGCCCTCCCGCCAGGTCGGCACGCCCACCACTTGCGCAGGCCCCAAGGCCGCGAGCATTTCCAGTCGCGTGTAGCGCGCATGCAGTTGCAGCGGCACATCGGGCCGGCAGGTCAGGGGCTGCTGAAGATGATTGATGCGGGGGGACAGCACGGCGAGCAACTCATCCAGCTCGGCTAGTACCTGTGGATGCCGCCACATCATATCGAGCAAGTCTTCCAGCGCCGCCAGGCCGGGCGGGAGACTCTCGGACAACTGCGCCAGCAACATGTGCAGCAGGCGGCGCTCTCGCAGCGCAAGCGCCGCCGGAATAGGCGGCGTGGTCAAGCCAGTCCAGCGCCGCCACGTCGCAATACGCTCGTCGTCGTCGATGTGCAGCAGGCGGCCCAGTGCGCGACGCAAAACGCGCTCATGAGGACCCGGCGGCAGCGTGGCAACGCCACCTTCAGCCAGCAGATCCGACCAGCAACGGCTGTTTGCGTAGATGTCCTCCAGTGGAATGCCTGAGGTGTCGATGAAGCGCGACAGCGTGGGACGGTCGCCGTCTTCCGCCACTCGGCGAAGTTCCGCCGCACGCGCATGGAAGGTATTGGGCAAGCTCTCACGCAGGTTTTTCAGCACCTCGGCTGCTGCCACGGCGTCGAGCTGCATGTGGCAGCCGCTGGGCAGGTACGGGAATCCTGCTTCCACCTGGCGCATGAGATGCGTCCGGCTCCCGCCTAGCAAGGCCCCGAGCCGGCGCCGAAACTGGAACTCCTTGCGATGCCTCCCTACGAAATCCAACACGGTGCAGACGCTCTTGCCGTCGCACCGGCGCAGCCCGCGCCCCAGCTGCTGCAGAAAGAGGGTTGCGCTGTCGGTCGGGCGTAGCAACAGCAAGGTGTCGACACTGGGTATGTCCACCCCCTCGTTGAACAGATCGACGGTGAACACCACCCGCAGCACGCCGCTCTGCAGATCACGCAGCGCCTGCTCGCGCTCCTGCATGGGCGTGTCGCCGGTCACGGCGGCCGCGGCGATGCCCGCTGCGGCAAAATGCCTGGCCATGAAATACGCATGCCTCACCGATACACAGAAGCCCAGGGCACGCATGTGCGCCGGGTCGGGCGCGATATCGAGCACGCGCTGGATCACCAGCCGCGCCAGCACATCATTGGCGGTCAGCAGGTTTTCCAGTTCGCCCATGTCGTAGCCACGTCCGCGGCGCCAGCTGATGCGACTGAGGTCGGTGCCATCGCTGATGCCGTAGTACGCGAAAGGGCAAAGCCGCTGCTGATCGATCGCATCCCACAGCCTCAGCTCGGCGGCGATGCGATGGCCGAACCATTGCAGGATCGGCTCGCCGTCGCCGCGCTCTGGCGTGGCGGTCAGGCCAAGCAGTTCTCGCGGGATGAGGTGTTCGAGCAAAGCGGTATAGGTACTGGCAGCGGCGCGATGGAATTCGTCGATCACCACCACGTCGAAGTGATCGCGCGGCAGGTCGCGCAGGCCAGTCGCCGCGAGCGATTGAATCGACGCGAAAACGTGCTCGAAACGCGTTGGTCGTTGGCCATCCACCCACAACTCGCCAAAAGCTCCGTCGCGCTGCGCCTGCCGGAAGGTAGCGAGGCTCTGCGCAAGGATCTCCTTGCGGTGCGCCACAAACAGAAGGCGGGCGCGCGGGAGCTGTGCGCGCAATCGCTGGTAGTCAAGTGCCGCCATGACTGTCTTGCCAGTTCCGGTGGCAGCAACCAGCAGGTTGCGATGCCAACCGCGCAGGCGCGAGAGCGCCACCAACTCCAGCAGTCGCGATTGAAACGGCTCGGGGCGAAGCTCCAGTGGGCTCAGATAGTAGGTCGGCCCGTTGGGCGCGCTGGCACGGGTCAGCTCACGAAACTCATCTGCGTCGAACAAGCGAAAGTCGTCGTGGCACCAATAACTTTCGAACACCGCCGCAAACTTGTCGATCACGTCGGGATTGCGTGCGCCGGCCACGCGCACGTTCCATTCCAGCCCCGTAACCTGGGCCGACTGGGTCAGATTGGACGAGCCGATATACGCCGTGTCGTAGCCCGATGCGCGATGGAACAGCCACGCCTTGGCGTGCAGCCTGGTGCTGGTGATGTCGTACGAGACACGGATATCGGCACCGAGCTCCTTGAGCGCCTGCAGCGCAGCCAGCTCAGTGGAGCCGGTATAAGTGGTGGTGAGCAGGCGCAGGTGCCGGCCCTGCTCGCAGTGGCGGCGCAGTAGATCGAGCATCGGGCGGATGCCGGTCTGGCGCACGAAGGCCATGAGCACGTCGATGCGGTCTGCCGAGGGAATCTCCGTCGCCAACTGGTAGCCGACGCGAGGCTCGCCAGGAGCGTTGGTCAGCAGCGTGGTATCAAGCAGCGGCGTTGCCGGTAGCACCACCGCGGCGGGCTGACCATCCGGGCGCAGGGCGAGCAAGGCTCGCAGCACTTTGGCGGCTTCTAACGGCCGATCCGAAGCATCGACCCCACTCGCCGGCCTGCCTTCGAGCAGCTCGACCACGTCACGCGCCAAAGCAATACCAAGACTCGCCCGCTGCCGAGCGGGCAAGGCCTCTACTGCCTGGCGCAGCAAGCGGCCAAGATAGAGCGCAATACGATCGGCGGCTTCGTCATCGTGTAGCGCGCCGCAGTCCACCACCCGACTTGAACCCACAGCTTGCAAACGCTCGGCTAATCCAAGCGTTACCAGCTGTTCGTAAAGACCCGGTAGCAGATCTGCCACAGGCGATGCCCCTTCTGAACCAGCGCTTCTACGCGCATACCGCCGTCGAGATTATCGGAGACGTCAGGGGCTGCCCACCGCCATAAATTGTGCGTCCCGTGCTTTGCGCATACTGAGCGCGAGCCGGTCGCAGGCGGTGGAGTGCAATGAGGAAATGGTGCGCCCGGAGGGATTCGAACCCCCGACCAATGGCTTCGGAAGCCACTACTCTATCCGGCTGAGCTACGGGCGCATGGTGTTGCGGCTCGCCGCGGTGCGGACGGTGTCCGGGTGCGGCGGACGCGCAGTATAGCGAAGTTGCGAAAGGATCGGGCGGCGAAGGTGCCGCGGGTCACGCGCAGGCAGGGCCGTGAATCCCGCCCTGCTCCGCGCCTCACCCCGACCCTCTCCCCGACGGGGAGAGGGCGTGCGGCGTGCCGGCCTCTCAGCGTGCTTTGAGCAGCTTGCTCAAGGTGTCCGGCTTGCTGGCGATGCGCTCCAGGTGCGGGTACTTCAGGCCGTCGTGGTAGTCGATGCGCACGGTCTTGTAGCTGTCGAAGCCTTTCAGCAGCAGCTCGACCGGCTTGCTCTTGTCCTTGGCCGCGTCGGTGACGGCGTCCTTGAGCGCGTCGGCGGAGTACTCGGTGCCGTTGACCGCCACCACCTTCATCGAGGGGCCGACGCCGGCCTTGAACGCGGGGCCATCCCACAGCACGTCGTTGATGCCGCCGTCCTTGCCGACCGACAGGCCCAGCGAGTAGGTGAGGTCGGCGTTGCCGCGGCGTGCTTCGATCGCCTTGACCGCGTCGGAGGGCTTGTCGGTGTAGGTGAGCTTCCAGCCGTGCTCGGCGATGCCGCCGATCAGCGGGCCGTGGCCGTCCAGGCGGGTGCGCAGGAAGCTGGCCCAGTCGAACGGCTTGATGTTGTTGAGCGTGCTGACCACGTCCTCGAAGGTGTAGGTGTTGACCTTCCAATCGCCGTTGTTCATGCCGAAGAAGGCCTTGGCGAAGTCGTCGATGGTGTTCTTGCCGCCGCTGAGCTCACGCAGCTTGGCGTCCACGTCCAGCCAGATCATCGCGCCGGCGACGTAGTAGTCCTCGCTGGCCTGGTAGTTGCGGTACGGCAGCGGCGCGCGCTGGGCGATGGTCGGATCGTTGGTGGTGTCCTGCACGTTGCGCCAGCTGGCCAGGCCCGGGCGGCCCTTGTCGTAGGTGGCGGCGGCGTAGGCGAACATGTCGCGGGCCTGCTCGTCGGTCCACAGGTCGGCGCGGGCGGCCATGACCATGCCCCAGAACTGGGTCTGGCCCTCGTACACCCACAGCAACGTGTTGCTCATCGGCACGTTGAAGTTGGGCGTGGTGAGGTCGGCGCCGCGGCGGTACTTGCCGTCCCAGGAGTGGTTGTACTCGTGCGAGAACAGGTCGCGCGACAGCGCGTTCTTCTTCCACTCGGTGAAGTAGTCGGCCGAGACGCCGTCCTCGCTGGACTGGTGGTGCTCCAGGCCGATGCCGCCGAGCTTGTCACTGAGCGAGGTGAGGAAGGTGTAGTGGCCGTAGTGATGCGCGCCGTAGAGCTTGTACATCTGCTGGATCAGCTCGCGGTGCGGCTTGATCTGCTCGGGCGTGGCCTCGAGGTACTTCGGCGCGTCGGCGAACAGGTCCATGTGCACCGGCACCTTGGCGCCCGGGTCCAGGTCGATCTGCTTGTGGTATTTGCCGGCGAGCATCGGCGAGTCGATCAGCGCGTTGTAGCTGATGGTCTTGTAGTCGAGCGTGTTGCCGTTCTTGGACTCGAGTTCCAGCGCGGTGGCGGCTTCCCAGCCGGCCGGCAGGGTGACGCTGGCGTCGGCGTCGATCATGCGGATGTTGTGGCCGGCCGGGTACACCGAGACGGTATCCCACTGCAGGCTGAGCATCTCCGGCGTCATCATCACGCGGCCCTGGCTGCGCTCCTGCGCGCTGAGAAACTGGAAGTCGACGTCGACCGCGCTGGCGCCCTCGGGCACGTTCACGTGGAAGGCGTAGACGTTGAGCGGATCACGCGTCCACTCCAGCGTCTTGCCGTTGGCCTTGACGGTGAGGCCGGCGAACTTGTCGATCGGGCCGGTCGGCGAGTGGTGACCGGGGATCCACTGCGGATACAGCAGCGTGAGCGGGCCGGCGGCCGCGGGAATCGTCTCGTGCACACGGAAAATGCGGTGCGCGACATCGGTGGCGTCGACGTGGATCTTCAGCGTGCCGGGCGCGTACGGCGTGTCCTGCACGGGCGGCACGTCATCGGCATGGACGGGCGCGGCCAGCAGGCCAAGGCCGGCGGCAAGCAGGGCGGTGGCGAGAACGGTGGTTTTCAAATTGGCATCTCCTCGATGCTGGGGTCGGGGTGGAACGGCCGGCGCGCGAGGTGCCGGCCCTCGGGAATCACTTGCGTGCGGTGGCGATGTCGCCGAGCAGGTCGCTGCCCTTGGCGCGCACCAGGTGCGGGTACTTGAGGCCGTCGTGATAGTCGATGCGGTAGGTGCTGTAGAGCTCGTCGTTCTTCACCAGCAGCTCGATCGGCGCGCCCGCCTTGGCGGCAGTGACCGCGTCCTTGAGCACGTCGGGCGAGTAGTCCTTGCTGTTGACGGCGACGATGACGAGCCCCGGCACCAGCCCGGCCTTGAACGCCGGACCGTCCCACTGCACGTCGTAGATATTGCCGTTGCTGCCAGCGGACAGGCCCAGCGAGTAGGCCAGGTTCACGCCGTGGCGCACCTTCTCCATCGCCTTGTCCATCGCGTTGGGCGTATCGGTGTACACCAGCTTCCAGCCGCCGCGCTCGATGCCGTGCTCGGGCAGCTCGCTGCCGGTGTAGTCGAGCCGGTCATGCAGGAAGGTGGCCCAGTCGCTGGCCTGCACCTGGTTGAGCGTGTTCACCACGTCGTCGAAGGTGTACGTCTTGGTGACGTAGCTGCCGTTGTCCATGCCGTAGAACGCCCGCGCGAAATCATCCAGCGAGCGCTTGTTGCCGCTGAGCTCGCGGATGCGCGTATCCACGTCCAGCCACAGCAGCTGGCCTTCGGGATAGAAGTCGGTGCCGCGGCGGAAGCTGATCCAGCCGCCGCCGCCGAAGTAGGTCAGCGGCGCCGCATCGGCGGTGTCCTGCAGCGAGCGCCAGGCGCGACCGCTGCGATGCGCCATCGCGGCGGCGATCGAGGCCAGCGAATCGCGGTACTGCGAGGCATCCCACAAGCCGGCGCGAGCCGTCAGCACACCGCACCAGTAGTCGGTGAGGCCTTCGTACACCCACAGCAGGTCGTCCTGCATGGGCATGTCGAAGGTTGGCGTCCACAGGTCGGCCGGGCGACGGAACTTGCCGTTCCACGAGTGCGCGTACTCGTGCGGCAACAACGACGCGTAGTAGGCGCGCTTGTCGTCGTCGATGAGCCCGCGCTCTGCAAAACGGTTGTCGCTCGACTCATGATGCTCGAGACCGAAGAAGTCGACGTGGTCCGACAGCGTCACGAGAAACTCATAGCGGCGGTAATGACGCGCGCCCCCGAAGAGCGCGCCTGCCTCGGCGACGAGCTGACGCCACTCGGTGACGACGTCGGTGGGCACGTCGAGCGCCGCCTCCGACTCCGCCGCAACGGAGACCGCGTGCTTGTCGTCGAGCACGAAGCGCTTGAAGTGCCGGCCCATGTTCACGGGCGAGTCGACGAACGTCGTGAGGGAGGCGGCGTCGAAGTCGAACACGTCGCCCTTGCGCGTCCCCGGAAGCGCCGTGCCCGCGCCCCAACCCTTCGGGACGGTCAAGCGCGCCTTCACGGTGACGTCGTCGGACTTCGCGTTCTCCGGCACGAACACGAGCTGGTTGAAGTTGATGACGCCGACGTTCTCCGTCCCCATGTTGCTGCCCGACAACGTGCCGCCGTCGGAAGGCGTGACGAAGTCGAACGCGATCTCGATCGATGTGGCCTTCGGCGGAACGTCGACGTGGAACGCGAACATCTCCACCGGATCACGCGTCCACGCCACCGTCTCTTTGCCGGCCGTGATGCGCATGTTGACGACGCCGGCGATGGTGCCGTCGGGGCTGTGGTCCCCGGGGATCCACTTCGGGTACGTGAACGTCATCGGCCCCGTCTTCGCGGGCAACGACACCTTCGCGTGCACGATCCGTCGCGAGATCTCCGAAGCGTCGACGTCGACGTTGACGGTGGACCCGCTCGCGAGTGAGGCGACGGCGGCGGCGACGGAGAGCGCGGCGGATCCGAGCATCGGTCACTCCACCCAGTCGGCGATGAACACGTTGGTCTCGCCCTCGACGGCGCCGTTCCGATTCGACGCGAACACGATCTTCTTGCCGTCGGGCGAGAACATCGGGAAGCCGTCGAACGAGGGATTCGTCGTGATGCGCTCCGGCGCACCCGCCTTCGGCTCGTTCGTCTTCGGATCGATCTCGACGCGGTAGACGTCGAACGCGCGCCCCTTCGGATCGTCGACGTTCGACGCGAACACGATGTGCTTGTTGTCGGGCTGAATGAACGGCGCGAACGACGCCTTCCCGAGCTTCGTCACCTGCTTGACGTTCGACAGCTCATTCGTCGCCGAGATGTCCGCCACGAAGATCTCGAGCAGCGTCGGCCGCACCAACGACTCCTTCAACAGCGCG
>NZ_DASSAB010000027.1:0-22041 GCF_035685805.1 Dyella sp. | reverse complement strand
CAGGGGTCACGGAACACATTCATCCGGGTAGACCCTTGTCAAAAAGTGGACGTAGCCCATTCAATCCCCGCGTCAATTGTCTGTCCCAGTCTTTCCCAGGGCCCTGTTTAGCCCTTAAGCTCGGCGAGCAGGCGGCCGAGGAGCCGGGAATGCTTAGCGTGCTCATGGCAATACTGGCCTCGGCTGCGGTGCCGACCTTCGAGGCGAAGCCTTGCACCGGCCTGCCGCCGCAGGCGCATGCGCGATGCGGCACGGTGTCGGTACCCGAGGACCGTTCGACCCCCTCGGGACGCCGCATCGCATTGAACGTCGTCGTCGTTCCGGCGGCGAATCCGGCGCGAGAGCCGCAAGCACTGTTCGACCTGGAAGGCGGGCCCGGCCTGGCCGACACGCACAATGCAGCCTTCTATCTCTCCGACGGTCTTGCCTATTCCGCCACGCGCGACATCGTGCTCGTGGACCAGCGTGGGACGGGCGAGTCGAATCCGCTCGACTGCCAGGAGTTCGATGCGGCGGACCAAGCGCTCGAACCGATGTTTCCCGAGGCGGCGGTCCGCTCCTGCCGCGCGCGGCTGGAACGCGCGGCGGCGCTCGAGCACTACACCACGGACGATGCCGCCGCTGACCTCGATGCCGTGCGCGAGGCGCTGGGATATGCGCGCATCGATCTCGTTGCGCTGTCCTACGGAACCACGCTCGCGATGCGCTACATCGCGCTGTACGAACCGCGCGTGCGCAGCGCGATCCTGTTGTCGGCGGTGCCCCCATCCGCGATGCCTCCGCGGCACCATGCAACGGCTGCACAGGCCGCAATGGAGCAACTGTTCGCCGATTGCAGTGCCGATACGGCCTGCCACGCGCGCTACCCGGCGCTGCAGGGCAATCTGACGGATGCGCTGCGCGCGCTGCGCGCCGGTGGCCGCGTCGATCCGCAGGTCGCGATGGAGCGGCTCAGGACGAAGCTCTACTCGGCGAGCGGCATGCGCGCGCTGCCATCGATCATCGGGCGACTCGCTGCTGGCGATGCGTCCATCCTCGCATCCGGCAACGAGCGGGCGGGCTTCAATTACTACGACGGCGTGTACCTGAGCATCACCTGCTCGGAGAGCCTGCCGTGGTTCGACGTGCGCAACGCCATGGATGCGTCGCGGCGCACGCAGTTCGGCGACTATCGGCTGGCGCGGCAACGCGCGGCCTGCGCGCAATGGCCGCGTGCGTCGGTGCGACGGGACTTCTTTGCTCCGGTTCGCTCCTCCGTGCCGACCCTGTTCGTTTCGGGCGGCCGCGATCCCGTGACGCCGGCCCGCTGGGCCGAACAGGCGGCGCGTGGTTTCCGCCATGCAAGGCGCATCGTCATTCCCTGGGCAGGGCACGTCGTCGACGGGCTTGGCGGACTCGATACATGCTTCGATCCGCAGATGATCCGGTTCCTTGACGCCGCGGACCCGAAGGCGGTCGATGCCGGATGCTTCGCGGACATGCATCCGCCCGCCTTCGACCTTGCCGAGCGAGCGCCAAGCTTGAGTGAAAAATGAAAAAAACGTGTCAGATCGCCCAATCACCGCGCGACGCGACTCTGCTCTGTTTCGACTCGTCAGCAGGCACCGAAACAAGCGTCAGGTCAGGTTGGACTTCCCCAACCCGGCCTCACGGCCCGCCCACCAATGTTATGTCGGACTCCGCGAGAGCGCTGTCGCCATCGGCAGTCGTCGCCTTCAGATAGATTCGCTGAAAGCCCATTGCGAGGCCGGAAGGAATGATTTCTTCGCCCGAGCCGAGGTATCCGGTCACGCTGTCGGTCCAATCCAAAGTGGCCGGCGCCGATGCGCTGCCCGAGAACGCAGATATGGCTCCGCCGATCTGAAGACCATCCGTCGGTACGAAAATTGTTACAGTCAGGCTGCTGAAGCCGTTCATGAAGATGAGGTCGCTGGCGCCGGCGCTGGCACAGGCCGCTGCGTTCACCAACATGGCATAGCCGAAAAAGCGAAACACGCGGGATTTCGACACGGCGATCCTCCCTTTCAGGACAGGCCTCGGTGACGATGCCCAAGTATACCGCCGCCGCGGGGAAGGAAAAAAGAAAGGGACGGAGGAATTTTCCGTTTGAACCTTCCGGCCCCCCAAGTGCGGGGACCGGCCGCGCCAAGGTCCAACTTCCGAGCAACTGTCTTGTGATTGCGCACTTCAGCTCCGGCGATACTTCCGGCACGCTCCCGAGTCCTTGATCAGGGCTAGCGTTCCCACGTATCGATCATCGCGATCCGAAGCGAGGAGGGCCGTTATGCCAACCATGGACCGCCGGCAGTTTCTGAAACTATCCGCCGCGATGGGCGCGGCGTTGGCCTGGGGCGGTGCGTTCGGGCGACCCTCGAAGAGTGGCTGGCGCGAGCAACGCGATCTGTATCCGCAAGGCGTCGCGTCGGGCGATTCCGACGACAACAGCGTCCTGCTCTGGACGCGCCGCCCGTATGCGGACGGGCGCAAGAGCGCCAAGCTCTTGGTCGAAGTGGCGGAGGATTCGGCCTTCACGCGAGTGATCGCGACGACGTCGGCGCAAGTGTCGGCCGCGTCCGACTGGACGTGCCGAGTGCTGGTCGGCCATCTGTCACCGGCCGCAGAATACTGGTACCGCTTCGTTGACGACAAAGGTAACGGCAGCCGCATCGGCCGAACGCTGACGGCGCCGAGCCCCGATGATCCACGGCCGACGCGCTTCGCGTTCGTCAGTTGCCAGGACATCTGCATCGGTCATCTGAATGCGTATCGACGAATGATCTGGGAAGACGAGCGCGCCGCGCCCGAGGAAAGGCTTGGCTTCGTGCTGCACCTGGGCGACTTCATCTACGAAGTCGTGGCGTACCCGGACCAGGTGAAGAACGGCCATGAGTACGATCGCCTCGTCACGTTCCCGATCAGGTATCCGAAGGGCAAGGTGGTCGCCAAGAACCGCTTTTGGGTGCCGGACTCGCTGGAGGATTATCGCGTCGCCTACCACGCCTACCTGCAGGATCCGGACTTGCAGGATGCGCGCGCCCGCTGGCCCTTCGTCGCGATGTGGGACAACCACGAATTCTCCTGGCAGGGCTGGCAGACGATCCAGGAATATCCCGGGACCGAGGGCTGGGTGCCCGCGCAGACGCTCAAGGTCGCGGCGAACCAGGCCTGGTTCGAGTACCAGCCGGCGCGGGTGTCGCCGCCCGGCAGGTCGCTGGACACCTTCGCTGCGCCGCAGGTCGTCGATGCCCCGGTCACCGCGTTCGACGACGACGGGCTGGGTCGCGAACCCAACAACCTCGCCGCCATCGACAGCCTGATCGTGTATCGCGCGTTGCGCTGGGGCCGTCATATCGACCTGATCCTCACCGACCAGCGCAGCTTTCGCTCGCGCGATCCGGGCTTGAGCGATGAGCTCGCGGCACTGTTCGAGGGCGACGCGCTGGGCTGGGTGCCTGAAGAGCTGGCGATGCAGCTCGACGGCGGCCGCGACTACGGTGGCGGCCAGCCACCGGCGCAGCTGGCCTTCCGCGACCGGCGCGTGGCCAACTTCCGCGCCGGCAAGGCAGCACAGACGATGCTGGGGGCAACGCAGAAAGCGTGGTTCATGGAACGACTGCGCGGCGCGCGAGCCACCTGGAAAATCTGGGGCAACTCGCTGGGTACGCCCGACTGGCGTGTGGACCCAAAGAACCTCCCGCCCGCATTTGGCCCGTGGCCCGGCAAAGGCTTCGCCGTGATGGCCACCAGCGACTGGGGTGGCACATATCACGAACGCGCCGAGATCTTCGACGCCGTGCGCGACGCGGGCATCACCGGTTTCGCCATCGTCTCCGGCGATCGCCACAGCTTCTGGGCGGGCTACGCGGCCAAGGCGCTGCCGCCGGAGGCCTTCGAGCCCGTGGGCGTCACCTTCGTCGGCGGCTCGATCTCCTCACCGGGCATGTTCGAAGCCTCCGAGCACAACCTGAAGAAGGATGACCCGCTGCGCCCGCTTTACGTGGCCAACCCCGCGGGCGGCCCAGCCCAGTGCAGCGCCAACCTGCTCTTGCGGCACGGCGTGCGGTCGGCGCTGGCCTTCGCCGCCCGTGGCGACATGGAGGAGGCGCGCGCGGCAAGCAACCCGGATCTCGCTCCCCACCTCACGTTCGTCGACATGGGCGGACACGGCTACTCCACCGTGCGCGTCGACGCCGACACCATGGCAACCGAGTTCGTGTGCATCCCGCGGCCGCTCCAACGCAGCGCAACACCGGACGGCGGACCGCTGCGCTACCGCGTCCGCCATGAGGTGGCGTTGTGGCGAGCCGGCGAGCGGCCGCAGATGCGCCAGACGGTGCTGGAAGGCGATCCGGGGCTGGCGGTGTAGGCGAGCGCGGAACCAGGTGCGACGAGGTAGGACATGCCTATGCCACCGTGGCGCTGCAGTCGTGGGCTGTCTTCCGTAGGCTGTCTTCTTGAGCAGGGTGTCGCAAGGCTATGGCGCGCCACCGCGAGCCCAGCTGCAGGAGACGCGGCGAGGCACCGGGCGCGAACGTAACCATGATGATCTTCGCTGCCCCAGAACGCCGGCGGGATTCGGGCAGTGGCGATCGGCGTCATGCAGGAGGTTTCCAGTCAACACGATCTGCTGCGGCGCTCCTTGCTAGGCTTCGACGGTTGCCTGGCGACCGCCGCATATCGGCGGACGTCGGGCCATCCACACGACCAGCCGAACCGGGACCAGGCATCATGCATACAGACTCTCCTTCACGCGTGGATCCCGACGGGCTGCGCGAGTACTCGGTGGTGTTCACCGACCGCGCGCTCAACCACATGTCCACGCGCTTCCAGCAGGTGATGCGCGACCTGTCGGCAAACCTCAAGACGGTGTACCGCGCCCACGCGGTGGCGCTGGTGCCCGGTGGCGGCACGGCCGGCATGGAGGCGGTGGCGCGGCAGTTTGCGCAGGGCGCGCACGTGCTGGTGATCCGCAATGGATGGTTCAGCTACCGCTGGAGCCAGATCCTGGCGGTCGGCGGGATCGCGGCGCAGACCACGGTGCTCACCGCGCGTACCACCCACGGCGCACACCAGGCACCGTTCGCGCCCGCGCCGATCGACGAGGTGGTCGCCGCGATCACCGAGGGCAAGCCGGACGTGGTGTTCGCGCCGCACGTGGAGACGTCCGCGGGCCTGCTGCTGCCGGACGACTACCTGCAGCGGGTGGCTGCAGCGGTACACGCGCACGGCGGCCTGCTGGTGCTCGACTGCATCGCCAGCGGCGCGCTGTGGGTGGACATGCAGCAGGTGGGCGTGGACGTGTTGATCTCCGCGCCGCAGAAGACCTGGAGCGCCACGCCCGGTGCCGCGATGGTGATGCTCTCGGCCGCGGCCGAGGCGCGCCTCGCCACCACGCGCAGTTCCAGCTTCACGCTCGACCTGGCCAAGTGGCGCGGCATCATGGCGGCATACGAAAACGGCGGCTTTGCTTACCACGCCACCTTGCCGACCGACGCCCTGGCGCAACTGCGCGATGCCATGGTCGAGACTGTGACCATGGGCCTGGAGAACGCACGCAACGCGCAACGCGAGCTGGGTGAGAAGGTGCGCGCTGCGCTGGTACGCCACGGGTTTCCGAGTGTTGCGGCCGAAGGTTTCCAGTCGCCGGGCGTGGTGGTCAGCTACACCGACGAGGAGGCCATCCACACCGGCCGCGCGTTTGCCGCGCAGGGTCTGCAGATTGCGGCCGGCACGCCGCTGGCGTGCGATGAACCGGCCGACTTCAAGACCTTCCGCATCGGCTTGTTCGGGCTGGACAAGCTCAAGGACGTGGACGGCACGGTGCGGCGGCTGGAAGCGGCGCTGGCGCGCATCGCGGGGTGAGCCCCCGCGTGAGGTAGCCGTCGCTGCATCCGCGGCCGGCTCGAGGACCGGTTGCCTGCGCGCTGGACGCACACCGATCCGCCGGTGCACGCTGTGCGGCGCGGGCGTACCCACTGCATTGCATCTTTCCGAGGGCATGGCATGCGAATCACATGTGCGGTTTTCCTGCTCGCGCTGGCGGTGGCTCCGCCGGGCAATGGCGCCCCCATCAACACCGGTCAGCCGTCGGCGCGGGCGGAGCTTCTGGTCGACCATCACACGCATCTGAACGCGCCGGCGATCCAGGCGTTTGTGCCGACCTTCTGCGAGCAGATCAGCCGGTACGGTCGTTGCGACGCCGCCCTGACCACGCCCTACACGCCGGATGACCTGCTGCATGCCATGGACAAGGCCGGCGTCAGCCGTGCGCTGGTGCTGTCCACCGGCTACCTGCCGGAAAGCCCGATGATGGATCCGCCGCCAGCCAATGCCACCGGCCTGATGCACTCGGCCAATGCGTGGACGGTGGGGTTGGTCCGGGCGCATCCGGACCGCTTCCGGGCATTCATCGCGGTGGACCCGCTGCGGCCCGATGCGCTCCCTGAGCTCGCGTACTGGCGCGGCAACGCGGCGGTCAGCGGGGTGAAGCTGCATCTCACCAGCTCCGGCGTGGACCTGCGCAACGACGCGCACCTGGCCGCGCTGGCGCGGGTGTTCAAGGCGGCCGGCCAGGCGCACTGGGCAGTGCTGGTGCACCTGCGGACGCAGCGCGGCGATTACGGCGCGAAGGACGCGCAGCGTTTCATCGACGAGGTGCTGCCGGCGGCCGCGGGCGCACCGGTGCAGATTGCGCATGCCGGCGGGTGGGGCGGTATCGATCCGCCCACGCTTGCCGCATTGACGGCTTTCGCCGATGCCATGCAGGCGCATCCGCGCCGCTTTCGCCACGTCTGGTTCGACCTGTCAGGGGTGTGGACGGACAAGACGCCGGAGGCCGACAAGCGTGCGCTGGTGGCGCTGATCCGGCGCATCGGGCTGCGCCACTTCCTGCCCGGATCGGACTGGCCGTACACCGGCGCCGACCTGGCCGACTACGACGGGCGCGTCGTGCCGCAGCTGCCACTGACAGCGGCGGAGCAGGCGATCATCCGCACCCAGGTGGCGCCTTACGCGCGCTGAGGCGGGCGTGAGCGCCGGTGGCGCGGCGACTCGTGCGGGTGGCGGGCGCGGTGGTCGCCGCGGCCGAGGAGCAAGGCGGCCTCGCTTGCGCAAGAGATGCGCTGGTGCCTGGGCCGGCAGCCCCCGACCGGTCGCCTGCGCCGTCGCGGCTGGTCGTCCGCCGTGCCGGAGCGCTTCGGCGACCGGCTTCGCGTCATGTGCCCTTGTGCATCCGGCACATCCAGCGCGAGTGCCATCCGCAGTCACGCCACCAGTCGCTGGCGCCGGTGACCCCGCAACCCATCGCGCGGGCACTCCTTGCGACGCGCAAGCCCACGGATGTGCACGTGCATGGACGAAAGCGACCCGGCATCTCCCCCGCAAGCGGCAGCACCCGCAGGGCCGCTGTGACCGCGCCAGAGTGGAGCGCCAGGAACCGGTGAGCCCGACATGCTTATCGGGCTTGGCCTCTTGCAGTTCATCGGAGACAGGAGGCCGCGTACAGTGCGCGAAGCGGTCGCCCAAGCCCGCCACTGCCGGCGCAACCGGTCACGGCCGGGACGATGCGGCCGCGCGATCGCAGACCGCCGCGCCGTTGCCGGCCCTAGCCAGCCAGCTCGCGCATCATCCCCAGGTCGCGCACGAACTCCTCGAACGCTGCCGCCCGCGCGTCCTCGCCCGGCAAACGCAGGATGTACGACGGATGCACGGTGGCGAAGCCGCGCGTGTGCTGGTCCAGCGTGATCCACTGGCCGCGCTGCGCGAGCAGGCGGAAGTCGCCACCGAACAGGTTCTGTGCGGCCATCGCGCCGAGGCAGACGATCAGGGCAGGGCGGATGCGGTCCAGTTCGGCCGCCAGCCACTGCCGACAGGCGGCCTGCTCCTGTGCGTTGGCGCGTGCGTGCAGGCGGCGCTTGCCGCGCGGCTCGAACTTGAAATGCTTGACGGTGTTGGTGATGTAGAGCCCTGCGCGATCGATGCCCAGCTGCGCCAGTGCCCGGTTGAACAGCTCGCCGGAGGGGCCGGCGAACGGCTGGCCGGCGAGGTCTTCCTGGTCGCCGGGCTGCTCGCCGACCACCACGATGCGTGCATCCTCCGGGCCTTCGCCGAACACCGTCTGCGTGGCCGGCTGCCACAGCGGGCAGGCACGGCACTGGCGGGCCTGCTCGCGCAGCTCGGCAAGGCTGCCTGCGGGCAGTGGTGCGGCTGCCGGCTTGACCGGCGCCGGGATGCGCAGTTGGGGCATCGTCGGCGCCTTGTCCACCATTGCCTGCATGCGTGCCGACGCGTCCTGGATCAGCCCCGGGATCAGGGCTGCTTCCGGCAGGTTCTTCCAGTAGCGCACCGGCATCTCCTGCGTCATGGCGCGTACCTTCAGGCGGGCCGGATTGAAGATGTTGGCGAAGTAGGTACGCCACAGGTCTTCCAGCGCATCGCCGGTGGGTGCATCGGCCTTTTCGGCGCCGGCCTGCAGCCGCAGCGTCTCGCCGTCCCAGTGGGCGCTGCGCAGCGGCGTGAGGATCGACCAGCGCATGCCGGTGAAGCGGCGCACGAAGAACGGCGCCACCCGCGCCACGATGTCGTGCGACGGCTCGAACCAGGCGATGAACACCGCGCCGTCCGGTCCGTCCACCTCGCGAAAGCGCACGAATGCTTTCATCTTGTGCATGTCGCGGCGCACCGCCTTGGCCGCCATGTGCGCCCAGGCGACGTCGTCGTCGCTGGCGATCTGCAGCAGGTTGCGCTCGCCATGGGTGAGCCGCCACAGCATGCGGTAGAGCACCGCGTGGCGGCGCGGATCGCTGTGTGCGAGCACGGTGTCGGCCAGGCTCATGAACTCGCGCGGCACCCGTCCCACCGCTGCGGCCGGCGCGTCGGCGGGCAGTGCCGGCTGGCCGGCGCCGAACAGGTCGGTGGCGCCGCCGGCCTGCCATTGCACTTGCGCCGGCGGCGCGCCGGCGGCCAGCAGTTGCCTCGCCGCCGTGCGCCAGGCGGCGAAATCGGAACCGTCCTCGAGCACCACGCTTTGCATCAGTGGCCGAACATGTCCGCCTGTCGCGGCGTGGTCAGCTGCGCGCGCAGCGTGCTGCTCTCGCCGTCGGCGCGCGGGCGGTAATCCAGCGTCTCGACGAACGGTGCCACCTTGCCCACGGCAACCCGCAGCTTGACCAGGTCCTGATAGCGGATGCGCCGGTGCGTGCGCATGGCCAGCAGCTTGTCGACCGTGCGCACGCCCAGCCCCGGCACGCGCAGCAGCATTTCCTTCGGGGCGGTGTTGAGGTTCACCGGGAACTGGCTGCGGTGGCGCAGCGCCCAGGCCATCTTCGGGTCCACGTCCAGGTCGAGCATGCCGTTGTCGTCCGGCGGCGCGATCTCCTCCACGTTGAAGCCGTAGAAACGCATCAGCCAGTCGGCCTGGTACAGGCGGTGCTCACGCACCAGCGGCGGCGGACGCAGCGGCAGCGCTTTGGATGCATCGGGAATCGGGCTGAAGGCGGAGTAGTAGACGCGCTTGAGCCGGTAGTTGGCGTACAGGTTGGTGCTGGAGGTGAGCACGTCGCGATCGGTGGAAGCATCGGCGCCCACGATCATCTGCGTGCTCTGTCCGGCCGGCGCGAAGCGCGGCGCCTTTTTCTCCGCCTTGGATTCCTCGATGCCCAGCCGCAGGCGGCCCATGGCCTGGCGGATATCGCGCAGGTTCTTCTCCGGCGCCAGCGACTTGAGCCCGCCCTCGGTGGGCATCTCCACGTTGATGCTCAGGCGGTCGGCCCAGCGCGCGGCGGCGGACAGCAGCTCCGGCGACGCGTCCGGGATCGTCTTGAGGTGGATGTAGCCGCCGAACTTGTGCTCCTGCCGCAGGCTGCGCGCCACCCGCACCAGCATCTCCATGGTGTAGTCGGAGGACTGGATGATGCCCGAGGACAGGAACAGCCCTTCGATGTAGTTGCGGCGGTAGAAGTCCAGCGTGAGCTGCACCACTTCCTCCACCGTGAAGCGCGCCCGCTGCACGTTGGAGCTGCGGCGGTTGATGCAGTAGGCGCAGTCGAAGATGCAGAAGTTGGTCAGCAGGATCTTCAGCAGCGAAATGCAGCGGCCATCCGGCGCGTAGGCGTGGCAGATGCCCATGCCCTCGTTGGAGCCGATGCCGCCGGTGCCGCGCGAGTCACGCCGGTTGCCGCCACTGGACGAACACGAGGCGTCGTACTTGGCGGCATCGGCGAGGATGGCGAGTTTGGCGGACAGTTCCATGCCGGACGGATGATCGTGCAATTGGGTCCGCGCAGCGTGAACGTGCACCGCCTCGCATCCTGCGACGCGAGGCGTGGCCTGCGTTGTGCCGGTCGCGGCGAAGTGTCGCGGGGCGTCGGCGCGCGGCCCCGATTTGCTTCGCCGACGTCGGTGCCGCGACGCGAATGCTCGCGCCCGGTCGGACCGCGCGGCCGGGCATCGTGGGCCCGCAGCGAGCCCTAGCGCATGTCCAGCGCGTGATGGATCAGCACCACGCACTGCGAGGCAAACAGCATGGTCGGGCCCAGCGTGATCTTTTTCGCGCCGAGGCGATCGAGGCTGTGGAAGGTCTTCTTCGGCATCGGGATGTGGTCGGTGAGGACGAAGCAGGGATTGCCGCCGAACGCCTGCTCGCTCATCGGCGCGCCCTTGCGGTCCATGACGAACAGCGTGTGATCCTCGGCCAGCTCCTGCACCAGCCGCTCGAAGCTCACCGTGCGCACGGTGATGCCGCCGGCAACCGGCCGGGTTTCTTCCTTGCCCATGCCGACGGAAGCGTCCAGCGCCCGCGCCACCGCCGCCAGCAGGGTTCGCTCGTCGAAGCCGCCGACATCGGTCAGCGCGTCCGCCTCGACGCGGATCGTGCGCGAGTAGTCCGCGGTGCTCTCAAGCACCAAGTACACGACGACGTCGCGCCGGTGCGACTGCGCCACGAAAATCGCGTTCATCAGCGTGTGGGCGAGGATCTCGGTGTGCGCTTCCTTGCCCACGCCGGCGAGCAGCTTCTGGCTGTCGGTGGGGGCGGCACGCGCGCGCAGGACGAAAGTTCGCATGGAGGTTCCGGTCGGCAGGAGGGTGGCGCACCGCCAGGCGCGCCAGGCGCCGATTGTCCACGAACCGGCCGCCCGGAACACAGCGCAACACCCGCCGAGGCCGCGATTGCCTGCGGCCCGGCGGGGCACCACGGCATCGGTGTGCTCAGTACGGGTGCTGCCGGTAGAACAGCTCCAGCTGCCGGAACACCTCCGGCAGGTGCTCGCGCAACGCACGCGGCGCCTCGAAGAACTGCTCGCTCGCCACGGCGAAGAATTCGGCCGGGTTCTCCAGCCCGTAGGGGTCGATGGGGATCATCTCGCCGCGGCGATGCTCGCGGCCGAGGCGCTCCCATGCGCCGGACAACACCTGGGTCCAGGTGCGCGGATCCATCCGCCGATGCAGCGGCGGGAAGCCGTTGGCGACGCCGTTCTGCAGGTCGAGCTTGTGCGCCATCTCGTGGATCACCACGTTGTGGCCGGCCCGGCGCCCGGCCTCCAGCACATCAGCCCAGGACAGGATCACCGGCCCGCGCCCCCAGGCTTCGCCGGCCATCGCGGCGTTTTCCTCGTGCACCACGCCGGCGGCGTCGGTGCGCGTGCGTCGCGGGATGAAGGCATCGGGATAGACGATGACGCTGTGCCAGTCGTCGTACCAGTCGATGCCCAGCTTGAGGATCGGCACGCACGCATGGGTGGCCAGCAGCACGCGGTCAGCGTCGTCCAGCACCAGCCCCTGTACCGGCTCGATCGATTTGCGCTGCAGGAACAGCGTGGCCAGCACCCGCAGCGCGGCCTGGTCGGACGCGCCCAGCCGCTGCGCAGGCGCACACCGCGCCAGCGCGGCCTGCCACAGCGGTTGGGGAATGGGATGTCTCGCCACGATGCGGCGCACGCGCCAGTTTCTGAGCTTTTGGAACATGGCCCCACGCGGGAGGAGTCTTGGCGGTCCCAGCATCTGGGCGATGCGGCGTTTCTCAAGCGCCGGCACGGCGGGGAGGGCGGACCGTCGCAACGCCGGGAGTCGCTCCAGCGCCGAACATGCAGGTGCCCGTGGCCGCCCCGGCGGCCGCCGCGCCAGATACCGGACTGCGTTGCCTGCCTGACTTGGAGGCTTCACCCGTAGATCGGTGGCTCGCGCTGGCTGCTGGAAGGGGCGATGATCGGCAGCGCGTGGGCCGCGGAACCGTGGTGACGCGACCTCGGTCCATCAGTCGGCCCATCCGGAGTGGATGTCATGTCGCATGCTGCTGCAGATCTGGTAGGTGAGCTCTACGGCTGCTTGCTGCACGAACGGCCACAGACCCGCGCGCTGGATCTGCTGTGCGCGGCGGTGGGCGCACGCCATGCAGTGGTGATGAGCGGCGGGGCGGCCACGGGCTGGCGCATGGCCACTTCCCACCACCTCGCCGCGAATGACCTGGCCGGGCTGGGCGGCATTTCCGACTCGCCGGAATTCGCCCGGACGCTGGCGCGGGCGACGCCGGGCAGCTTTGCCCGGATGACCGCGCTGATGACACGCCAGCAGCTGGGCAACAGTGACGTGTACCAGCAGGCGCTTAGGCCGCTCGATGGCGGACTGGCAGCATGCGGCGTGCGCGTGCATGGCGACGGGATGATTGCCACCGCCTTCTGCCGATCGCTTCGTGCCGACGCCGATTTCGACGATGACGCGCTGGCTACGCTGGCCCGGTGCATGCCGCACCTGGCCGCTGTGGTGACGTTGTCCGAACGCATGGAGCACGAGCGTCGCCTGCGGGAGAGCGCGTTCGACGCGCTGCACATAGTGCACGACGGAGTGATCGTGCTCGGCGCGCGGGGTGCCGTGGTGCACGTGAATGCGGCGGCGGAAGCCACGCTCGCGCAAGGCGATCGACTGCGGCGCAGCGGTCGCGGCATTGCCGCCACCGATCCGTCCGACGAGCGGAGGCTGCAGCAGGCGGTGCAGTCGGTGCGCGCCCTGTCGCCCGCATCGCCAGGCGCAGTATCGCCGCGACTGGTGCTGGGGAAGCGGCGGCCGGGCTGGCCACTGATCATCACGCTGTTGCCGGCGCAGCGGGCGCTGCTGGGCGGCGGCGATGGCCGCGAAGTGTTGCTGCACGTGGTGGACGCGGGCCGGCCGTCGTGCCTGTCGGCGCGGACGCTGTGCGACGAGTTCGGGCTGACCGCGCGTGAGGCCGCCCTGGCCGAGCAACTGGCGCACGGAGCCACCCTGCATGAGGCGGCCCGGACGCTGGAGATCTCGGTGGGCACCGCGCGGCAGTACCTCAAGGCGGTATTCGCCAGCGTCGGCGTGCACAGCCAGGCGGACCTGCTGCGCATCATCCGCCGCTGAGGCAAACCCCGGGTCGCACTGGACCTCCCAGCTGGGAGGGGCGCGCCGCGTCGGGGCTGGCTATAAATCGACGGCGCAAAGGGGGCGCGACTCGCCTGGGGTGGGTGCGCCGATGTCGTCAACACCATTCAAGGAAACGCCATGCATACCTCAATAAAGGCGCTGGTTTCGCTGCTCGCGCTGAGCCTCTCCCTCGCCGCTTCGGCAGCAGGCGCGCAGGGCCCGCTGGGGGCGGTCGTGGGTAACACGCTGGTGGCGGACTACGGTGACAAGGGCGTCATTACTGGCGACTTCAACGCCGATGGAACCGTGCAGATCGTCTTTCCCGACGGTCACACGTCGCAACAGCAGTGGCTGGCCGACGACAAGAACTTCTGCATGATGGAAATGACCGCCGCCGGCACGCCCTTCACCTATCACTGCGAGCGCAACCTGCTGGCGGGCAAGAAGGTCGGCGACAGCTGGAAGCAGACAGATTCCGACGGCACCCCGGCCACCATGACGATCAAGCCGCGCGCCCGCTGAGCGGCCACCCGCGCCGGGATTCTTCGACCGGCGACGGAAGCCACGGCAGCCGTTGATCCGCGTTCCCTGCGGCCGCGATAACGGCGGCCACGTATCCAGACACATCAGGAAACTCTCGCATGGCAGCCTTGCCCAAGACCGCAACCTGTGTGCTCGGCCTCCTGCTGCTGGTGCAGGGGTGCCAGACCGCGGCCTGCAGTGACGCGCCGGCGCGCACGGTCATCACCAGCCAGGCCCAGCTGCCCCGGCACAGCTACGCACTGACCACACCGACTGCCTCGGCCCTGCTGGATGACGAAGCGGCTTTCGGCGTGCTGGCGAAGCAGGTGCAGCGCAACACCGAAGCCACGCTGCGCGACTTCGACATCCGCGATCCGCAGGCGACGATCCCTTACTACGTGGTGCTGCGCAACCTGGCGCTGCTGCGCGGCGATGCGCCGGCAGAACGACGCTGCGGGCGGGTGATCCGGTCGCTTGAGACCAAGCCTGCCGCCGGCCTCCTCGACAGCCTGCTGGAGGATGCGGCCGCGACCGCCGCACAGGCGCCCCCGGGGAAGCGTGACGCGGCCTTCCGCGACGCGCTGGCCCGGGCCGTGGAGCCAATGCCCTGGCCGGTGGTGCAGGAGTCGCTCAAGGGCATGCGGGCCGCCGCCCAGGTGCCGAACGTGTCGGCCCTGCTGCGCGGGCAGCTTCGCTCGGACCTGGATTCGGTGGTGAAGGCAGGTGGCCGCCTGAGTGACACCCAGGCCAACACACTCATCCGCACGCAGGTGGCGCTCCGGCACATCGCACCCTACCAAGCGGTGACCGCCGCCGTGCTCGGCGACTACCTGACCCGCCACGCCGTGGCCCGTACCGATATATGGCCGGCCCGCGCCGTCACCCTTGCCGCCGGTGAGGACCTGCATCCGGTGCGCGTGGCGGTGTGGGATGAGGGGGTGGACGTGTCGCTGTTCCCCGGCCGGTTGTACGTCAACGATCGCGAGCAGCCCAACGGCCGCGACGACGATGGCAACGGCTATGTCGACGACATCCACGGCATCAGCTTCGACGAGCGCGACCAGCCGGCCATCGGCCCGATGCTGCGCTTCGATGATTTCTATCCCGGGCGCGAGGCGGAGCTGCGTGCGTTGTCCATCGGCCATTCCGACGCCGGGGCTGATCGGGCGACCCCGGAGGCTGCCGCGTTCCGCCAGCGGCTGGCCACGTTGAAGCCGGCCGAGCTGGCTCCCCTGGTCGAGGCCGGCATGTTCTACGACGGCTACTACTCGCACGGCACCCACGTGGCCGGCATCGCGATGGACGGCAACCCGGCCGCGCGCCTGCTGGTGGTGCGCTACAACTCCGACGGATACCACGCCAGGCCGCCGGCCATGACCGACGCCGCCGCGCGTCGCTATGCGCGCAACGTCATCGCCATCGTGGCCTACCTGCGCGCGCAGCACGTGCGGGTGGTGAACATGAGTTTCGGCCTGGGTCTGGCCGAGATCGAAGCCACGCTGGAGGCCAACAACGTGGGCGCCACGCCGGCACAGCGATCGGCGATGGCGGTCAGGACACTGGGCATCGTGCGCGAGGCGTTCGTCGCCGCGATGCGCGGCGCGCCGGAGATCCTGTTCGTTCCCGGCGCCGGCAACAGCAATACCGACATGGCCTTCAGCCCCGACGTGCCGGCCGGCATCGTGCTGCCCAACGTGCTGGCGGTGGGCGCGGTGGACCAGTACGGCGACGCCGCCAGCTTCACCAGCTACGGCAAGCAGGTGGGCATCTACGCCAATGGCTTCGAGGTGGACAGCCTGCTGCCCGGGGGCTTCCACGAGCGCAAGTCCGGCACCTCGATGGCGGCGCCGCAGGTGACCAACCTGGCGGCCAAGCTGTTCGCGCTGCGGCCATCGCTTACGCCGGCGCAGTGCATTGCGTTGATCCGCCAAGGTGCCACGCCCTCCGCGGACGGCAGGCGCGCGCTACTGAACCCGCGGCGCACGGTGGCGTTGCTGCAAGGCAAGACGCTGTCGCCCCCACTTGCGGAGACACCGCCATGAAACTTTCCATCTGCTGTTTCGCCGCGGCCATGCTCAGTGCAGCCGGCGGCGCCATGGCCCAAACCGACGCGGCCGTGCCGGCGCGCAAGGTGGCCGTGGTCGATCATGCGTTCGGGCTGACGTTGCCTGATCCCTACCGCTGGATGGAGGGGCAGAAGAACCCCGAGTTCCTGGCCTGGCTGACGGCGCAGGGCGAAGCCACGCGCGCGTCGCTGGACGCGCTGCCGACGCTGGATCGATGGCGCTCCACGCTCCGGCAGGCCAGCGCGGTCGGCGTGCGCAACCAGCAGCCCGTGCGCTTCGGCGATCGGGTGTTCTTTGTGCGCAGCAGCGGCAGCCAGAGTGGTGTGTTGATGGTCCGCGAGGCCGATGGCCGGGAGCACACGGTGCTCGATCCTTCCACGCACGACGACGCCAGCGGCAAGGCGTCGATCACCACCTTCAGTCCTTCCCCGGACGGCACGCGCGTGGCGGTCAACATCGACCATGGCGGCAACGAGCTGAGTCGCATCACCGTGCTGGACACGGCCAGTGGCGAACCCACCGGCGACAACGTCGGCGTCGTTTGGGGTGAAGTGGAGGCGCGCTGGCTGCCCGACGGCAGCGGCTTCACCTATACCCAGATGAACCCGACACCGCCAGCCGGCGATCCCATGCAAGGCATGCGCGCGCGCCTGCATGTGCTCGGTCAGGCCGCCAGCGGGGATGCGCTGCTGCTTGCGGCCGGTGACGGTGAGGGCGCCAACGCCGCCTTCGCCATGGGCGCGAACGAATTCCTGGAGATCAATGCTGGCGCCAGCTCGCCCTGGGCGATGGCTGCGGCCTTCGGTGCGCAGCGCGAGCGCCGTGTGTGCGTGGCGCCGCGAGCCCAGGCACTGGTGACTGGCGCCGCGTGGCGGTGCCTGGCCGCCTTCAGCGACGAGGTGCTCGGCCAGGCGCTGCACGAAAACACCCTGTACGCGCTGTCCGTGCACGGGCATCCTAACGGCCGGCTGCTGGCCATCGACCTGGCGCAGCCGAACGCGTCGCTGCGCACCGCGCGCGAGGTGATGGGCGAGCAGGCGCAGGGCGTCATCGAAGCAATGGCGGCGGCGCGCGACGGGCTGTACGTCAAGCGCATGACGGACAATCGCGACAGCGTCGAGCGCATCGACTACGCCACCGGCAAGGCAACGCCGGTGCCGCTGCCGTACCGCGGCGGTGCCCAGTGGTTTTCCGCACAGCCGGATACCGACGGGCTGGTCTACACGCTGCAGTCGTGGGATCGGCCGCGGGTGACCTACGCGTACCGTGGCGGCAAGACGATCGACTTGGGTCTGGGCGAAACCTCGCCGGTGCCGCACGACGGTATCGTGGTGGAAGAAACCGAGGTCACCAGCGCCGATGGCACCCGGGTGCCGCTCACCGTCCTGCATCGTGAAGGCATCGCCAGGGACGGCGGCAACCGTACGCTGGTCTACGGCTACGGTGGCTATGGCCTGTCTATCCAGCCGAGCTTCCGTCCGGATGTGCTGGCCTGGGTGAATGCTGGCAATGTGGCCGCCATTGCCCACGTGCGCGGAGGCGGCGAAAGGGGCGATGCATGGCATCGCGCCGGCAAGGGCCCGCTCAAGCACAAGGGCGTGGAGGATTTCGTCGCCTGTGCCGATGCGCTCGTAGCCGCCGGCTACAGCCGCGCCGAGAACGTGGCATTGAATGCCGGGAGCATGGGGGGACTGATCGTCGGCGGCGCCGTGGCGCGGTTTCCCCAGCACATGGGCGCGGCGGTGATCCAGGTGGGCATGCTCAACCCGGTGCGCTTGCTGCAGGGCGTCAACGGAGCCAGCCAGATCGCCGAGGTGGGCGACCCGCGTACCGAAGCAGGCATGAAGGCGCTTGCGGCCATGGATCCTTACCAGCACATCCGCGACCACGTGGCATATCCCGCCGTGCTGATGAGTGTGGGACTCAACGACGGCCGCGTTCCCACCTGGGAGACCGGCAAGTTTGCTGCCCGCCTGCGCGCAGCGCGCAGCAACGGACGGCCGGTGTGGATACGCACCGATGCGCTCGCCGGCCATGGCACGGAGTCGATGGACGCCGAGGCGCTGGAGTCGGCGGACATCTTCGCTTTTCTCGACGCGCAGCTGCCGGGGCGTGGAAAAGGCAGCGCAGTACCGCAGCCCTCCCCATGAAGCGGGGCGGCTGACCGGGTCGCGCCGACGGCGGTTACAGTTACCCGCGGCGTCCCGATTTCCACTGCGCAGACGCGCCTGCTGCACTGGCACTGGCGTTGTCAGCGCCAGTGCCAGTGGCGTCATTGGTCAGCTTGCGCGTTCGTCGCGTTGGCCACCACCGGCAGCAGCACCGCGCTCTTGCCGTCTGCCCCGTGCTCGATGGTCACCGTGGCCTTGCGGTAATTCTCCGGCTTGGCGAACAGGATGTTCGGCAAGTAGGTCTGCGGGTTGCGGTCGTACAGCGGGAACAGGGTCGACTGGATCTGCACCATGATGCGGTGACCGGGCTGGAACGCATAGTTCACCGTGGGCAGGCGGAACTTGTATTCCTGCACCGCGTTCGCCGGGATCGGCGAGGGATTGGAGAAGCTCTTGCGGTAGCGGCCGCGGAAGATGTCCATCGACACCGGCAGCTCGTAGCCGCCCATCGCCGGATCGCTCGGCACCGTGCCGGGGTAGACGTCGATTAGCTTCACCACGAAGTCGCCGTCGGTGCCTGTGGTGCGGGCGAACAGGTCGGCGATCGGCGCGCCCTGCACGGTGACCGTCTTCGTCAGCACCGGCGTGGTGTAGGACAGCACGTCCGGACGCGTCTCCACGAAGCGCTGGTCCTGCACCAGCCAGGTGCGCCAGCGGTCGTTTTCCTGCGGGATCGGCCGCGGCAGGTAGGGCACCGGCTTGGCCGGATCGGAGACATAGCTGTCGCCGTCGCCGCTGGGCGCATCGAAGCCCAGCCCGAAGTCCGCCTGCAGGTAGAGCGGGGTGAGCTGCTGCTCGCTGGCCGGCTTCCAGTGCTCGAACCGGTCCCACTGCTGCGCGACCGGGTTGTAGATCATCGCGGTGGGCAGCGGCTGGGGCATCGGGGTGCCGCGCAGGTAGTGGTTGAACCACGGGATCATCACGTTCTGGCGGAACTGCGCGGTGGTGTTGCCCGGCCACTTCAGCGGGCCCATGGTCCAGCCGTCGCGGTTGATCTGGCTGTGCCACCACGGGCCCATCACGAGATGGTTGTTGCTGCCGTGGCCGGCCTCGGTCAGCGCCTCCCACGCATGCACGGCGCCGTAGATGTCTTCCTGGTCCCACAGGCCCTGCAGCCACATCGTCGGCACGCTGGAGGGATGCGCCACCAGCAGCGTGTCCAGCGCCTGCAGCTGCCAGAACGCGTCGTAGGCGGGATGCGCGGCGAAACGCTGCCACCACGGCAGCTGCTTGAATCCGTGCGCCTCGGCATAGGCGCCAGCCGAGCCCGCCTCAAGGAAATTGGTGTAGTCGTCGTAGTGGCTGCGCGGTACCTGCTCGCCTTCGCCGGCCTCGGTCATCTGGCCGGTGAAGTAGTCCAGGTTGACCTGGCGCAAGGCGCCATAGTGGTACCAGTCATCGCCCATCCAGCCGTCGATCATCGGGCTCTCCGGCGCGGCCACCTTCAGCGCCGGATGCGGATGGAGCAGGGCCATCGCCACCGTCCAGCCGTCGTAGGACGAGCCGATCATGCCGACGTTGCCGTTGGACTCGTGGATGTTCTTCACCAGCCAGTCGATGGTGTCCCAGGCATCGGTGGTGTCGTCGGTCCTGGTCGGATTGAGCGGGCCCATCGGCGGGCGCGTCATGATGTATTTGCCCTCCGAGCCGTATTTGCCGCGGATGTCCTGCGCCACCAGGATGGTGCTGCCGTCGGCCCAGTCCTTGTCGCCCGACCACACCGCGTCGGCCATCTTCGGGCTGTCGCCGGGCATCATCTTGCCGGCGTTGTACGGCGTGCGCTCGAGCAGCATCGGCAGATCGTGCGCGCCCTTCGGGATCATGATCACCGTGTGCAGCTTCACGCCGTCGCGCATGGGGATCATCACCTCACGCCGGACGTAGTCGAAGTTCTCCTGCGGCTGCACCCACTTGGCCGGAACGTCCGAGCCGGTCTGGATCATGTCCGGCGTCACCTTCGCCTGCTGCCCCATCGGTGGCGCGGCGGAGGCGGTGGCCGAGGCCGCCCAGAGCAGGGCAGTAACCAGAGGCATGATCGTGTGCTTGGTCATCGCGGCTGTGTCTCCTTTCAGGGTTCGGTCGCGCTGCAGCCTGCCACAAAGGTAGGGTCGCCGGTGCAGTCCATACTTGCGCCAACGGTGGGTGGGGCTGTGGAGCAGGGCCCATGGCCCCGCGGACCGTGACTTGTGCGCATCTTCCGCGTTGTCGTACGCGGGTACCACCGGCGTCGTCCGTATGCGCCGCCATGGCCGGAGCTGCTCCTGTTCGAACGCACGCCACGTGGATATGATCGGGTTGGGGAGGCGGGTGCGGGTCGCGCGCGCTGGGTGTCCGCTCACGAGCCGGTCCAGAAGGATCAAGGGGAAAACTGCATCGTTTGGCTGGTTCCGTCCAGACAGAGCGCTTTTGCCTGCAGATGGGGGTTGGCCGTTGCCTGGGGTGTGAGAGCAAGGGGGCATTGCGGGCGACGCGCCATGTGGCCTCTGACCTCGCGGCTGCGCGATCAACCGATCAACTTCGGGGCAGCTCACGGCGATGGTGGCGAACAACCACGTGATGAGAGGCCCCCCGCTGCCTGGCGGTTCCGAGCATGAAGGCAGTCTGCGCCGCCGGTGGAGACTGGGGTCACCCAAAGGCTGCTTGAACGCGCATCCTCACCTTGCAGGCTCAGCATGTGAACAGGTTTTTCATGGGCCGCTGAAGGGCGGAGAAATATAACGGCAGGTCGAGCCAGCTTCAGCTGGCGGCCGATAACCAAGGGAAGGGATAGGGACATGAAACGCTTGACCTGTGTGGCATTGGCCGCTGCGCTTGCCGTGATCGGTGGAGCTGCGCATGCAGCCGGAAAGTTCATCGCGGCACCTGATCGCACGGACATGATTGACGACCCGGCGCGTGGCCTTGTCTACATCGCCGATGGCGACCGGATTCTCCGTTATGACATAGCCTGCGATTGCGAGCTTGCTCCGCTCGTTACGGGAGGCTCTCTCAAGGGACTCGACCTCTCGCCCGACGGCAGCACACTCGCCGTCGCGTCCGGCAATGACAGTGATCCGTCGAACGAGTGGATCTACCTCGTCGATCTCTCTTCACTCGTGGTCACGCGAGTGAACGTGCCCGGGAAAGGCAGCTACGAAGTGGGCACCTTCTCCGTTGCCTATGCCGCGGACGGCGCGCTGCTGGTGACTGCACGATTCGGCGGTTCGGGCTGGGTGCCGTTCAGGCGGTTCGACCCGCCGACGGGTAAGTGGGAGACCCTCTCCTCATCGGTTCGGCAGGACACGATGCTGTCCGCCAGCGGCGACCGCAAGGTCGTCGGCTTTGCCGAGGCCGATATCTCGGACGGGCGTTGGGGTGCCTATTACGAGGAGACTGGAAATTTTGTCGAGCGCACCGGGTACGAGGACGGGACGTCGTGGTTCAACTTCGAGATCGCAGTGAACAGCGACGGGTCGCAGTTCGCCGTACCGACCTATGGCGGGACATTTCTCTACGACTCCGAGTACGCAAAGACCGGAACCGTGGGCATCTACGCGCAAGCCCAGCCCATCGGCGCTGCCTATGATCCGGTCCGGTCTCTCGTATATTTTCCATGGGCGACCACTCGCGAAGTCCGAGCATTCAACTCCGCCACGCTCCAGCAGGTCGGAAGTTACGACTTCGAAGATGACTTCGATTTTGTTGGCAACAATGCCTTTGTCCAGGGCCGCACCCGCCTCTCCCGGGATGGTTCGCTGCTGATGGTGTCGGTCACCGGAGGCGTGCGCATCCTCCGCCTCTACGCGCCACTTTCGACCGAGCCCGTCACCGCATCCACCAGCGGCAGCCGGGTCAAGGTCGCCCTGCACGCATCGCTTGGCGTGGACGGGAAGTTCTCCTACGACCTGCCGGTCCAGCCTGCGCAC
>NZ_DASSAB010000026.1:0-68385 GCF_035685805.1 Dyella sp. | reverse complement strand
TTGCTCAGGCTCTCGTCCAGGTCCATCGAACCGAGCACGGTGCGGATGTTGGTCATCACCAGCGCCAGCGAGGCCTGCTCGAGGTTGGATACCTCGTAGGCCGCCTTGGATGCGTCGAGCACCTGGTAAAACACCACGCCGTCGACCCGCACCACCGCGTTGTCCTTAGTGATCACGTCCTGGCTGGGCACGTCCAGCACCTGTTCCATCATGTTGATCTTGCGCCCGACCGCCTGGTAAATCGGGATCAGGAAATGCAGCCCCGGGGTCAGCGTGCGGGTGTATTTGCCGAACGTTTCCACCGTCCATTCGAAGCCTTGCGGCACGATGCGGACGAGCTTGGCGATGCCGATCACCACCACGAGCACGATCACCAGCGCGAGAATCTGCCCCATACCCCACCCCCTGTTCCGTCGAAGGTCCGAGTATAGGCGAGCGCGGCGACAACTCAGCTGTCGCGCACGCCGCCCAGTGGCAGCAGCAGCGCGACCTGCAGGCCGCCGCCCTCGCGATTGGCCAGCGCGATGCGGCCGCCGTGTGCCTCGGCGATCTCGCGCGCCAGCGCCAGGCCCAGCCCGGTGCCGGCGCGCTTGGTCGAGTAGAACGGCAGCAGCGCCTGCGCCAGCACGGTCTCGCTCATGCCCGGCCCGCGATCGGCCACCACCACGCGCAGGTCCCGCCCTACGACCTGAAGTGCAAGCGTCACCTCGTCGTCCGGGCCGCCGGCCTCGTGCGCGTTCTTGATCAGGTTGATCAGCACCTGCTCGACCTGGGCCGCGTCGAACCAGCCCGGCTGCGACGGCGGATCGCCCAGCAGCCGGAACTGGCAGTGCAACGCGAGAGCGTCGAGGAACGGCGTCCAGGCAATCGCCGTGCGCCGCGGCGCGGGCAACTTCGCGAAGCTCGCATAGCCGGCGATGAACCCGTGCAGGTGCCGGGCGCGCTCGCCGATGGTGGCGAACACGCCGGGCAGCCGGTCGAGCTCGCCGCGGCGCGCCAGTTCCGCGCCGGAGTGCGCCAGCGAGGAGATCGGCGCCAGCGAATTGTTGAGCTCGTGGCTAATCACCCGGATCACCCGCTTCCAGCTCGCCACCTCCTGCCGCGACAGCTCGCGCGTCATGCGCCGGAACAGCTGCAGCCGATGCGGACGCCCCTGCAGCCGGAACGCCCGCTGCGAGATGTGGAAGGTTTCCTCGCTGCCGTCCATCTCCACCGTGAGCAGCGCGTCCTCGCCCTGCTCGATCGCCTCGCGCAGCGCCGCCGGCGCGTCGTTCAGCACCTCGCCAAAGTCGAGCCCGTGCAGGCTGCGCCCTTCGTTGAACAGGTGGCGAGCGGCGATGTTGGCGTAGGCCACGCGGCCAACGCCGTCGGTGAGCACCAGCGCCACCGGCGTGTTCTGCACCACCGTGTCCAGCAGCAGCTCGCGTTGCACCAGGTGCTGGCGCTGTTCGCGCAGGGTCTGGCCCAGCGCGTTGTGCATGGTGATCAACTCACCCAGCTCGTCGCGCCGGTCGACCACCAGCGACAGGCTGAAGTCGCCGTCGCGATAGCTCGCCACCGAGCCCTCCAGCGCACGCAGCAGACGGCTTACCGGCGACATCACCACGCTGGCCATCCAAAGCGCCATCGGCAGCAGCACCACCACGCTGATCACCAGCCCGGCCACCGACCCCAGCCGCACCGGCGGTGCCTCGCCCACCTTCAGATCGGCATGCAGCCATGCGAGCAACTGCGGCAGCGGCCACTCGGTGACGCCGATGTAGATCGCCACGCCGCCCAGGCCGGCCAGCAGCAACAGCAGGCTGAGCCGTCCCTCCAGCGAATGCAGGCGGCGCGTCATCGGGGTGCGCGACCGGCGCTCAGCGGCATGCGGGGTCCATCGGGGTCTGCGGGCAGTTCACGGTCGGGCGGCCGTCGCGGCCGATCTCGTTGCCGCCCATGACCGCCGCCTTGCCCGACGCCTCCCGTGCCGCGTTGCGCTGCGGATGCGGGTCTCGCGATTCCTTGAACTTGAAGTGGCTCGGCGCGGCGGGCTTGAGGCCGGCACCGTCGCGATAGTCGGCCGATGCGCTGCTGGCGGCGGCCGGCGGCGGCGGGCTCCAGCGGTCGCTGGGATTGGCGGCCGGCGCCGGCACGCTCTGGGCGAACGCGGTGCTGCTGGCAGCCAGGACGCAGGCAATGGCGAACGTGCGCATCGACATGGCAGGACTCCTTCGGGATGAGGTCGCGGAGATCGCGGGTCGGACATTTTGTACGCCATCGCGCCCGGTGCCGACCACTGCCGCAGGATACGGCCTGCCGCGATCAGCCGCTGCCGGCCAGGCCGTAGCGTTCGATGCGCCGATACAGCGCCTGCCGCGACAGGCCAAGTGCATGGGCGGCGCGACTGACCACGCCGTCGGCACGGGCCAGCGCCGTCTCCACCGCCTCGCGGCTGGGCTCGTCGAGATTGCGCGCCGGCGCGTTCGCCACTGCCGGCAGATTGAGCAGCTCGGGGGTAATCGCTCGCCCGCCGGACAACAGGGCCGCCCGCTCGATCGCGTTCTTCAGCTCGCGCACGTTGCCCGGCCACGGGTAGGACAGCAGCGCGTCGCGCGCCGCGTCACCCAGCTCGGCGCGACCGTCCAGGAAATGCTCGGCCAGCGGCAGGATGTCGTCGGTGCGGTCGGCCAGCGGCGGCAGGTTCACGTCGATCACGTTGAGCCGGTAGTAGAGATCCTCGCGGAAGGTGCCGGCCTTGATCATTGCCTTGAGGTCGGCGTTGGTGGCCGACAGCACGCGCACCTTGGCATGGCGGGTACGGCCGGAACCGAGCCGCTCGAACTGGCCAGTCTCCAGCACCCGCAGCAGCTTCATCTGGCCGGGCAGCGGCAGGTTGCCGATCTCGTCCAGGAACAGCGTGCCGCCGTCGGCCAGCTCGAAGCGGCCCTCGCGCGCCTTGTTGGCGCCGGTGTAGGCGCCGGCCTCGGCGCCGAACAGCTCGGCCTCGATCAGCTCCCCCGGCAGCGCACCGCAGTTCACTGCCACGAACGGCCCGCGCTTGACCGCCGAATTGGCGTGCACGATCGCCGCGATCCGTTCCTTGCCGGCACCGTTGGGGCCGGTGATCAGCACCGGTACGTCGGAGCGCGCGATCTGGCAAGCCAGTTCCAGCGTCTGCGCCATCGCCTCGGACGCAAACACCAGGCCGTCCAGCTCATAGCGGCTGCGCAGGCTTTCGCGCCGGCGACGGCGCTCGTTGCGCGAGCGCGCCACTTCGCGGGTGGATTCGGACAGCTCCAGCAGGTTCTCCACCGTGGCCAGCAGCTTGGCGTCGTCCCACGGCTTGGCCAGGTAATCCGCCGCACCGGCCTTGACCAGCTCCACCGCGGTTTCCAGATGGGTCCACGCGGTGAGCAGGATCACCGGCAGGTCCGGATGCTGCTCGCGGATCGCGCGGAACAGCGCCACGCCCTCCTCGCCGGAGGTGGTGTCGGCGGTGAAGTTCATGTCCTGGATCACCACGCCCACGTTCTCGCGCGCCAGCATGGCCAACCCCTCCTCCGGGGTAAGCGCCACCAGCGGACGGATCTCGTGCAGCGAAAGCGCCAGCGACAGCGCCTCGCCCACCGAGGGGTTGTCGTCGATGATCAGTACGGTGCGCATCTTTCTTCTACACATGCGGACATGGATGCCGCTCCTCGCGAAATGGTTGCGCTCTTGCCACGACGCCTACCCGGTGGCGGGCGTCGGGCCCTGCGGCCTTGCGCCCCTCCCTCGGAAAAAGGGCGGGTGCTCACCACGAACCGTGGGCGAAGCGGCAGGCAGCAAAAGGCCCCGGCTGCTTCGTTGAACGGAAACATCCGCCAAGTTTTCCCTCGCCCCAGCCCTCTCCCGGACGGGAGAGGGCGCAGGGGTGGGTCAGGCCTTGGCCGACTTCTGCGCGGCGATCCACTGGTCGATGCGCGTCTGCAGCACGTCCAGCGGCAGCGCGCCGCCGTCGAGAATCGCGTCGTGGAAGGCGCGGATGTCGAACTTGTCGCCCAGCTCCTGCTTGGCCTTGGCGCGCAGCGCCAGGATCTTCAGCTCGCCCATCTTGTAGGCCAGCGCCTGACCCGGCCAGGTGATGTAGCGGTCGGTCTCGGCCTGCACGTCCGGCTCGTCCTCGCTGGAGTGGGCGTGGAAGAAGTCGACCATCTGCTGGCGCGTCCAGTGCTTGTAGTGCACGCCCGTATCCAGCACCAGCCGGTCGGCGCGCAGCAGCTCGTCGCTCAGGCGGCCGTAGTCGGACAGCGGATCCTGATAGAAGCCGATGTCCTTGCCCAACTGCTCGGCATACAGCGCCCAGCCCTCCTGGTAGGCGGTGTAGCCACCCTGCTGGCGGAACGGCGGCAGCTTGGGCAGCGTCTGCGCTATCGAGATCTGCATGTGATGGCCGGGGATGCCCTCGTGGTACGCCGTCGACTCGATGGTCAACACGCTTCGGTTGGCGAAGTCGCCGGTGTTGACGAAGATCTGCCCCGGCCGTGAGCCGTCCGGCGTGCCCTGGTGGTACTCGGCAGCGGCGGCCTCCTTTTCGCGGAACGCCTCCACCGGCTTCACCACCACGTCGGTCTTGGGCAGCAGGCCGAACAGCTTGGGCAGCTCCGGCTCCATCTGCGCCAGGTAACCGCGATAGCGATTGAGGATGTCCTCGGGCGAGCTGGCGTGGGTCTTGGGGTTGCTCTTGAGCGAGGCGCGGAAGCTGGCCAGGTCCTTGAAGCCCTGCGCCTTGGCGATCTTCGTCATCTCGCCTTCGATGCGCGCCACCTCGTCCAGCCCGAGCTGGTGGATCTCGGCGGGCGTCTTGTCGGTGGTGGTCATCTGCTTGACGTCGAAGCGGTAGATCGCCTCGCCGTTGGGCAGGTTCCACACGCCGGGCTGGGCACGGCCGTGCGGGGCGTAGTCGGTGGCGACGAAGTCCTTGAGCTTGCCGTAGGCCGGGCGCACGTCCTGATCGATCGCGGCAAGAATCGCCGCCTTCAGCCGGGCCTGATCCGCGGCCGGCACCGATGCCGGAAAATGCTTCAACGGCTCGGCAAACACGCTGTCCATGCCGGCCGGCGTACCGATCGCGTCGATCTGCTTGACCACCGCCTCGAGCAGATATTTCGGCGGCATCATGCCGTCGCGCAGGCCTTGCTTCGCCACGCCGATCACCTGGTCGAAGCCGGTCGGCACCTTCTTCAGGCGTGCCAGGTAATCCTCGTACTGCCTGGTGTTGTCGAAGGGGATCGAGCTGATGAACCCGGCCAGCTGCAGGTGAATGCCGCTCATCTGGTCGATCGGCATCTCGTCCAGCTTCAGCTCGTGCGCCTTGCGGCCGTCCTGCAGCTGGCGAACCATCAGCGCGTGGTTGAGCTTGTCGCTGTCGGAAAAACCGGTCGTGTCGATGGCCTGGAACCGGCGCAGGAAGTCGCCCGCCCACTGATACTCGGCCTTGGCGTGGGCCAGCGACAGATCACTCCAGCGGTCGTTGTAGCGCAGGTCGCCCAGGATGGTGGCGAACTCCGGCGCGTTCTTCAGCGTGTGCTGCCACTGCTCGTCCAGCAGCGCGTTCTGCGCCGCCACCCGGCTCGCCACGTCGGTCGACGCGACCGCAGCGTGCGCCGTCTGGGGCGCCAGCGTCACGGCGGCCGAAAGGCCAAAGGCAATCATCAACGGCAGCATCTTCATTGCGTCATTCTCCCTGGAAGAAACCGGATTCTGCCCGAACCGGGTCAGCACCGGATGGGCTGGATCTCATACCGACCGCGTCGCCACCACCGGTGGCACGCGCGAGGCGCGAAGCGCCGGGGCGAGTACTGCCAGTTGCCCAGTTACGCAAAGCAACAAAGCGCCGGGAAACACGAACCAGAGTGGCATGTGCGCAAGCTCGTAACGCCTCATCAGCCACAAATTGAGAACGAGCGCGGCGATCGATCCCACTACGACACCAATGCTCACGATCAGCAGGTTCTCCAGCTGGAAGTACCAACGTATGTCGCGCCGGGTGGCTCCGATAGCGCGGCGAATGCCGATGGTGCGCATGCGCTGCTGCACCCAGAAACTGGACAGCCCCACTACGCCGAGAACGGTGACTGCCAGCAACGCACCTATCACCGTCAACAGCAACCAGATCAGCGCCCGATCATTGTCGAAGTAGTCGTTGATCAGCTGAGTTTGTGTACCACTGGACTGGACGACACGCTGATCGTCGATCGCGTCGAGCGTGGCGGGGATATCGCGCAGCACACGGTCGCGCGCATCGGGTGCGGTGCGCAATACGTACATGCCACCACTGACATTGCTCGCCGGCAGCAGGTAGTTCAGTTCGGTGCCGCTGTATGCGTTGATCTGGGGATTGAGCAGATGCTCCACGACGCCAACCACCTGCAGCGGCGCCTTGCCGTCGTCGTCCTGGTAGATCACCTTGCCCAGCGGATCCTTCCCGGGCCAAAGGCGATCGGCCAGAGTACGCGTGACAATAGTGACGGTAGGCGATGGCCCGTTTTTAAACGGATTGAAGTCGACGTACTCCGAGGCCCTGAAATCCCTCCCCTCGACGATCTTCATCCCAAGCGCTGGCACCATGCCGGGCGTGCCCACGAAGAAGATCACGTTAGACAGCACCGACTTGCCGCCCGGCGTCGTCCAAAGACTCCCCGCCCAGCTCGAATGGCTCAACGGAAGGCTGTTTATGGCGATGGCGGCGTGAACGCCGGGCATGCCGCGCAGGGCTGCAAGGTCGGCAGCCTGGCGCGCGTTGGCCGCGAGTGGCGTCTGGCTGCTACCCAGGCCGCTGCTCCTCACCCAGACGAGCTCATTGTCAGCCACGCCCGTAACCACCTGCATCGCATGCACGCGATCGCTGATGATGAACAAGGCATTGGTCACGATGGCGCAGGTCAATGCGATCTCCAGCGCTACCAACAGCGCAGCGGTCTTGTGATGCCTGAGTGCAGCGAGAATGGGCTTGATCATGGCGAGCTCCTCACTGCAGCTTCAGGCCGCGGGCCGGCGGAAGAACGCTGGCACGCCACGCTGGAAACACGCCGGCGAATACGCTAGCCAGTAATGCCAGTCCCAACGCCACCCCGAGCATCGGGACATCCAGATAGGCCACCTGGGCGTAATCGGCCGGCTGCTGGCGAACGATCCAGAGCCCGCCCCAGGCCAACAAAAGACCCAGCAGACCTCCACCCAGCCCTATCATGGCTGCCTCGCCCAAGAGCTGGGCGAACAGATCACGGCGACTGGCACCCATGGCGCGACGCACGCTCAGCTCGCTGCTTCGGCGCATGAACTTCACCAGCAACAAGGCCACCGTATTTACCAGGCAGACGAGCAGGAACCCCAGTGCCAGCAATGTCTGAAGCTGCACGCTTCCCGGGATCACATGGTTGTAATCCAGCCAGCCCATCAAGTCGTGCAGTCCGACATGTGGCGGCCGCTCGAAACGGCCAAGCGCCCTCTGCTCCTGCGAGTAGTGGAGCAGGTAGTCCCGGTAATCCTTTGTGGCTTCAGGGGTATCAAGCTTCACCCAGTACTCCAGCCATTCGCAATTCGGCGCATCTTTGAGCGAGCCGCTCGGGAAGCCGGCATTGCTGAAGCATTGCACCGTGCTCGCTACGGACTGCTTGTCGGCCACCCCGGTCTCCAGCGGCATGTAGATGGACTCGCTGTGGCCGAAAGCGCCCTGGCTTTCAAGGTCGTAGAAGTGGGGTGACGGGTCCCAGTGGTCGATAACGCCGATGACCCGGTAACTGTAGTCACCCAGATGCACGCTCTGCCCTACGGCACGATCCGCGCCGAACAGCTTGTCGGCCAGCTTGTGGTCCAGCACCACCACACGAGCGTGCTTTGTATCGTCATCAGCCGTCCAGCCATGCCCATGGGAAAACGGCACATCGAACAGATTGAAGAATTCGCTGCTTGCGAAGCGCGTTGACTCGAAGAACGCTCGCTCCTTTCCCTGAGGCGGACGCACCGTCACTTGCCCGCGCGACATCGCAGCCTGTCGGCTACCGCGGTGGTCGCGCAGCAGATTCGTCGCGTCAGTCCAGGTGAAAAGCGCCGGCGGCTTGTCCTCTGCGTGGTATCCGTCCTTGTCCTGCGGATCGATCTGCGGATAGAACAGTTGCGCACTCTTCCCCGGCACCGGATCGGCCGTCATCACATGCAGCACCGTGAGCATGGTCATCGACGCCCCGATGCCCAGCCCGATGGCCAGCACCATCAGCGCGGTGAGGATCGGGCTGCGCCTGAGGCTGCGCAGCGCCAGTTCCGTGTAGTAGCCGATCATCCCTTCCTCCTTTCCCTGGACTTCACTGGTAGGAGCCCCGCGCGCGCGATGCCTTTGCTCCTGATCCACATCCAAAGCCAAAAGCGTCGCCCGCAAGCGGGCTCCTGCGTGTTCGTTGCGTCTACACCGATCGCGTTGCCACCACCGGCGGCACCGCCGCGGCGCGCAGCGCCGGGCCGAGGACGGCGAGCTGGCCGAGCAGCCACAGCGCCACGGCGCCTGCGGGGAGATAGGACCAGGGCAGGCGCGGCAGCTCGTACACCCGCATCAGTGCGAGGTTGAGGCCGAAGGCGAGCGTCATGCCCACCACGATGCCGCCGGAGACGATCAGGAAGTTCTCGGTCTGGAAGTAGCGCAGGATGTCGCGGCGGCTCGCGCCCAGGGCGCGGCGCACGCCGATCTGGCGGCGCCGCTGCTGCACCCAGAAGCTGGCCAGCCCGGCAATGCCCAGCGCCGTGATGCCAAGCAGCAGCCCGATCACGCCGATGAGCAGTCCGGCCATGGCGCGGTCGGCGGCAAAGTAGGCGCGGCGCAGGTCGGACATCGGCCCGCTGTGCGGCAGGTCGACCACCACCGTGGGCGCCATGCGCGCCACCAGCGCCCGCGCCTGCTTCCATACGCGCTGCGCCTGCTCGGGCGTCGTGCGCAACACGTAGACGTCGGACAGGTGTCGGCCGGGCAGGCCTGCCAGCAGCAGGGTGTTGTGCCGGGCACCGGGGCTGGGATCGGGCCGCATGAGCGAGGTGTACGTGCCGATCACGCGATACGCCTCTTTGTCCGAGTAAACCTGCTTGCCGAGCGGATCCTGGCCTGGCCAGAGTTCGCCGGCGTAAGCGGCATCGACCATTACCGAAGGCGTGCGTGGCAGGAACTCGCCGATGGGGCCGTATTCGTCCGGGGTGAACCATCGCCCGCTGGCGAGGGTGAGGCCGAGCGTGGACGCGAAGTTCGGCCCGGCCACGTAGAAGTGGCCCTGCTGGTTGTAGTGCATGTCGTCGGCCAGCAGGCGGAAGCCGATCTCGCCGGCGCGCTGGGTAAACGGCGCGGCGTTGGCGACCGCCACCGACTCCACGCCCGCCAGGCCGCCGAAGCCGGCCCGCAACCGGGCCACCAGATCGCCCGCCTGGGTCTCGTCGACGCCCTGCAACGACACCACCACCAGGCGGCTTTCGTCCACGCCACTGTTGATACGCATCATGTCCACGCGGTTGAATACCAGGAACAGCGCGTTGCAGAGAATTGCGCAGGCCATGGCGATCTCCATGGCGATCAGGAACACCGCCAGGCGATGCCGGCGCAACGCGGCGAGGATGGGCTGAATCTGCATGTCGATCCTCCTCACAGGGTCTTCAGCTGCAGCGCTGGCGGAATGCGGCTGGCGCGCATGGCCGGGACCACTCCCGCCAGCAGCGCGGCGACGATCGCCAGCGCGACGGTGAGCAGGAACATCGGCACGTTCAGCGCCACGATGTCGGCGTATTCCACCGGCTGCTGGCGCACCAGCCACAGCCCCAGCAAGGTAAGCGCCAGGCCGAGGATGCCGCCGAGCATGCCGATCACGCCCGACTCGGTCAGGCACTGCAGGAAGATCGATCCGCGCGTGGCGCCCAGCGCCCGGCGCACGCCGATCTCGCCACCGCGGCGCAGGAACTTGGCCAGCAGCAGCCCGACCGTGTTGAGCAGGCACACCAGCAGGAAACCGAACGCGAGCCAGGTCTGCAGCTTGACGTCGCCAGGCACCACGTTCTGATAGGCCAGCCACTCGGGCAACGACATCATGGCAACGTTGGCCGGATGGGTCAGTCGCCCCATGGCGCGCTGCTGCGCGTCGTAGCCCTGCAGGTAGCGCCGGTAGTCGGCGACCCTGGCGGGCGTGTCCAGCTCCACCCACAACGCCACCGACTCGCACGGTGCCTGCGGCAGGTTCTTCGGTTCCGGCTTGGCCCAGCAGGTGTACCAGCCGAAGTTGCCGGCGTTGATGTCCAGCGCCGTTCGTATCGGCAGATACACGTCATGCGGGGGGCCGAAGAAATACGACGTGTTGCCGCCGGAATGTCGCGCGCCGGCCAGCAGGTAGAAGCGCGGACGCGGACGCCAGTGATCGAGCACGCCCACCACCTGCACGCTGCTGCCGTTCAACACGATGCGGCGTCCCACGCTGTCGGCACCGCCGAACAGACGCTGGTTGAGCGCCTCGGAGATCACCACCTGTCGCGCCGCGCCCGCCTCGTCGGCGGCGGACCAGGCACTGCCGTAGCGAAACGGCACGCGGAACATCGGAAAGAAATCCGAGGTGGTGCCGACCGTGTTGGCGATGAACGGCGATTGCCCCGCCTGCGGCTGCACCTTGATGCCGCCGTCGATGATCATCGTCTGGCGGTCGGCCTTGCCCGAGCGCCACAGGTCCTGCGCGGAGATGTAGTCCAGCAGCGGCGGCGGCTCCCGCCGCACGTCCGCACCGGTCTCGGGATCGAGCTGCGGGTAATACAGCCGCGTGCTCTGCCCCGGCAGCGGGTCGCCGGAGAGCAGCTGCATCACGGTCAGCGTGGTCATGCTGGCGCCGATGCCGACGGCGATCGCCAGCACCATCAGTGCGGTGAGCACGGCATTGCGCCGGAGGCTGCGCAGGGCCAGGTCGAGGTAATAGCCGAACATGCGGTTACTCCATTGCTCCAGTCGTCATCCGCCATCCAGCAGCAGCCCGCTGGCGGGCGTTGTGCGTTGGCCGGGGCGAGCGGGCGGCATCGCGCGCACGCGGGCTGCTGCCGGACGGTGTTGCGATGGCTGCGCTCATACCGACCGCGTCGCCACCACCGGCGGCACCGCTGCGGCACGCAGCGCCGGGCCAAGCACGGCAGCCTGGCCGATCAGCCACAGTGCGATCGCGCCGATCGGCAGGTAGATCGCCGGCAGGCGCGGCAGCTCGTAGTGGTGCATCAGGAACAGGTTGATGCCGTAGGCCAGCGCCATGCCCAGCGCGATCCCCAGCGTGGCGAGCAGGAAGTTCTCGGTCTGGAAGTAACGCAGGATGTTGCCGCGGGTGGCACCCAGCGCACGGCGCACGCCGATCTGCCGACGGCGCTGAGCCACCCAGAAACTACCCAGCCCGACGATGCCCAACGAGGTGACCACCAGCAGCGCCACGCATACACCGGCCAGCAGCGTGGCCATGGCGCGGTCGTCGCGGAAGAAGTCGCGGCGCATGTCCGACCAGATGTGCTTGTTGATCACCACCCGATGCGGGTCGGCCTTCTTCAGCGCCGCGATCGCCGCCTGCAGCACGCGTTCACGATCGCCCGGCGCCGTGCGGATGATGTAGTTGTTGTTGTAGATACGCACCGGCAGCAGGGCGCTGTACTGGGCAAGCGCGTCGTCCCACACCGAGGGCCGCACCAGCGTCCTGACCACCCCGACCACCCGCAGCGGGGTATCGCTGCCCAGATACAGCTGCTTGCCCAGCGCGCTCTGCCCCGGCCACAGCCGCTCGGCCAGCGCCTGGGTGATCACCAGCACGCTGGGCAGGCGCTTGGTGTCGCCGGCCTGGGCCGCCTTCACCACGTCGTCGAAATCCATGTAGTCGTCGCCCTGCAGCATGCGCCCCGCCACCAGCTGCACGCCCAGGGCCTGGGCGGCGTTCTCGCCGTAGTAGGTGGTCATGTTGAGGGTCGACGTCTTCTGCTGCAGGTCGAGCTTGATGCCGCTGTTCCAGGACGAGTTGCCGAACGGCACCTGGTTGACCGAGGCCACGTCGGTGACGCCCGGTACCTGGCGCAGCGCGGCCAGGTCTTCGGCGGTGCGCGCCTTTTCGTCGCTGGTCGCGCCGATGTTGGCAAGCTCCAGGTGCACCAGTTCGCGCTCGGCCACGCCACTGGGCATGTCCATGCGGTGCAGGCGCTGGCTGATCAGGAACACCGCGTTGCAGACGATGGCGCAGGTCAGCGCGATCTGCAGGATCAGCAGTGCGGCGGTGATCTTGTGCCGGCGCAGCGTGGCGAGGATGGGCAGGATTTCCATCAGGGATGCTCCGGTCTCAGTTGCTTTTCAGTTGCAGCGCGGGCGTGACCTGGCAGGCGCGCCAGGCGGGCAGCAGGCCGGCCAGCAGGCTGGCGCCCACGGCAAGCGCAAAGGTGGTCAGCAGCATCACCGGATCGAGCTGGGCGAGCTTGGCGTAGTCCGACGGCTGGTGCCGCACCGCCCACAGGCCGAGCAGCGCCAGCCCCAGCCCGCCGATGCCGCCGGCCAGGCCGATCACGCCGGACTCCACCAGCAGCTGCGCGAATACCGCACGGCGCGATGCGCCCAGCGCCCGGCGCACGCCCAGTTCCCCGGCGCGGCGCATGAACTTGGCCAGCATCAGGCCTACCGTATTGACCAGGCACACCAGCAGGAAACCGAACGCCAGGTACACCTGCAGGCGCACGTCGCTGGGCACCACCTGGTTGAAGTCCAGCCACTCCATCAGGCTGCGCAGCTTGACGTTCGGCGGGCGCTGGAACCGGCCCAGCGACTGCTGCTCCTGCGAGTAGTGGGTGAGGTAGTCCTTGTACGCCGCGACCTGGTCGGCGCCCTCCAGCTGCACCCAGAACTGCAGCCACACGCAGGTGGCCGTTTCCAGGTGCTCGTCGTCACCGCCGCCGCGGCCCCAGCAGTCCATCGAGCCGTTGCGGTCCAGCTTCAGATCGCGAAAGGTGGTCAGCGGCAGGAACACGTCTTCCAGCGCGTGGTAGCCGCCCATGTTCAGGTCGTAGAAGTGCGGATTGGGCCGCCAGGTATCGAGCACGCCGGCCACGCGGAACGCGGCGTCCTTGAGCCGCAGGGTCTGGCCGGTGCTGTCCTTGCCGCCGAACAGCTTGTCGTTGAGCTCACGGCTGATCACCACCACGCGCGCCTTGGCGTCGTCGTCGCCCTGGCTCCAGCCGTGCCCATACAGGAACGGCGCCTTGAACATGGCGAAGAAATCCGCGGTGGTGTAGCGCGCATCGCTGAAGAACGGCTCCATGCCGGACTGCGCCGGCTGCACCGGTACCGCGCCGCCGGTCATCAAGGCCTGCCGCGAGCCGCGGTGCGCCTTGAGCAGGTTCATGCCGTCGATCCAGGTGACCTGCGCCGGCGGCTCCTTGCCCGGCTCGTAGCCGTCCTTGTCCTGCGGATCGAGCTGCGGATAGAACAGCGTGCCGCTGGAGCCGGGGATGGGATCGCCCGAGAGCACGTGGAACACGGTCAGCGTGGTCATGCTGGCGCCGATGCCCAGCGCCACCGCGAACACCATCAGCGCGGTAAGTGCCTTGTTGCGCCTGAGGCTGCGCAGGGCCAGGTCAAGGTAGTACTGGAACATCGTCATCACTCCGCACGCAGGGTCAGGTTCCGGGAAAAGCCCGCAGCCGGGCTCCGGTGGTGGGTCAGCTCGCTCATCACGCCGACCTCGTTGCTACTACGGGCGGCACCGCGGCGGCGCGCAGGGCCGGGCCGAGCACGGCCAGTTGCCCGATCAGCCACAGCGCGACGGCACCACCGGGCAGGTAGAACCAGGGCATGCGCGCCATCTCGTAGTGCTGCATCAAGTGCAGGTTGATGCCGAAAGCCAGCACCATGCCCAGGGCGACGCCGGCGCCGGTGAGCAGGAAGTTCTCGGTCAGGAAGTACTGCATGATGTGGCCGCGCGACGCGCCCACCGCACGGCGGATACCAATCTGCCGACGTCGCTGATTGACCCAGAAACTGGTCAGGCCGACGATGCCGAATGCAGTGACCGCCAGCATCACCACGCACACCAGCACCAGCATCCATGCCATGGCGCTCATGTCGGCGAAGTAGCTGTCGCGGATCTCGCCATAGCTGACGCCATGAGCGACCGCGTCGGGGTTGAGGGCGGTCAACGCCTGCTCGGCCTCACGCGCGAGGCGGTCGCGATCGGCCGGAGCGCTGCGCACGACATAGTGACCGAGCGCCCCCTTGGAGCCGGCGGCGCTCATCGGGAACCAGGCCGCGTAGTAGCTGTAGGGGCCGCCATCGCCTACGTTGGGTCGAAGCGTATCGGCCACTACGCCTACCACCGTGTAGTAGTGCGGCAGCGAGTACAGCACCTTGCCCAGCGCTGGCTGGCCTGGCCACATGGCCTGCGCCAGGCGCTGGTTGACGATGACCGAGTGGGCCTCGGCCAGCGGAGAGGTATCGAAATGCGAGTCCGCATACTCCTGCTCGGTGAACAGGCGCCCCTGCAGCAGTTGCAGCCCGAGCGCGCGTTCGCCGCCGCTGCCGATGAAATACATCGAGATGTTCTGGCTGTTCTTGGCAGTGAGCGTGGCGTCGGGCGTGGTGCCGAAACTCCAGCCCCAGTTGTTGTGGCTCAGCGGCAGGGTGTTCACCGCAGCCACCGCCTGCACTCCGCGCAGCCTGCGCAACGCATCGAGGTTGCGCGGGATCTCGCTGGCAACGCGCTCGTCGTCGGAACCGCGCAGGGTGACCACCGCAATGCCCTGCTCGTCGATGCCGTTGGGCAGATGGATCGCCGCCACCCGCTGGCTGATCATGAACACGGCATTGCACAGCACGGCGCAGGCGAGCGCGATCTCCAGCACGATCAGCAGCGCGGGAATCCGGTGCTTGCGGAGACTGGCAAAGATGGGACGGATTTCCATGGTCTGGCCTCAGGCCGCCTTGAGTTGGGGAGCGGGTGCCAGCACGCAGGCGCGCCACGCCGGCAGCAGGCCGGCCACCAGGCTCGCTACCAGTGCCACCGCAAACGTCAGCGCAAACATCCCCGCGTCCAGCCGCGCCAGCCCGGCGTACTCGGCGGGCTGGTGACGGATGCCGAACAGGCCCAGCTCGGCGAATCCCAGCCCCAGCATTCCACCGACCAGCCCGACGATGCCCGCCTCCACCATGAACTGGTTGAAGATCTCGCCGCGGGTGGCACCCAACGCGCGGCGCACGCCGATCTCCTGGGACCGACGCAGGCACTTGGCCAGCAGCAGACCGACCGTGTTGACCACGCAGATCAGCAGGAAACCGAACGCCATGTACACCTGCAGGCGCACGTCGTCCGGCACCACCTGGCGCTCGCGCAGCCAGGCCATCAAATCCAGCAGTCGGGTATCGCTGCGCTCGAAGCGGCCGGTGGCGATCTGCTGGCGCACGTAGCCGTCCAGAAACGCGCGATAGCTGGCCACGGCAGCGGCATCGTCCAGCTCCACCCAGAAGCCGAGCCACATGCACGGCGCCGTCTCGACGTGGGTGAAGTCCGGCACTTCGGCATAGCACTCGGTGTCCTGCGGGCTCATCTTCAGGTCGCGGGCGGTCTTCAGCGGCAGGAACACCGCGTCGCCGTCGCCGTAACTGCGACCGCCCAGTCCCTGTGTATAGAAGCGCGGCTGCGGCGCCCACGGCTCGAGCACCCCGGCAACGCGGAAGTCGTGATCGTTCAGCCGAATCGTCCGGCCCACGCTATCGGCGCCGCCGAACAGCTTGTCGTTGAGGAAGCCGGCGATCACCACCCGCGGTGCTCCCCGCTCGTCGTCTTCCGCGGTCCATCCACTGCCGTACTGGAAGCGCGCGTCGAACATGGCGAAAAAGTCCGCAGTGGTCATGACCCCGTCGCTGAAGAACGGATGGGCATTGGCCTGCTGCGGAACGATCTTGGCCTGGGTGAGCGCCATCACTGCCTGGCGCGTGGCGCGCCGCGCGTGCAGCAGGCTCATCGCGTCGACATAGGTCATCGTCGGTGGCGGCTTGCTCTCCCCTGCCACGTAGCCATCCTTGTCGTTGGGATCGAGCTGCGGGTAATACAGCCGCGCGCTCTTCTGCGGCAGCGGATCGCCCGAGAGCAGTCGCAGCACCGTGAGCGTGGTGATCGATGCCCCGATACCCAGCGCCAGTGCCAGCACCATCAGCGTGGTGAGCACCTTGTTGCGCTTCAGGCTGCGCAGCGCCAGGTCCAGGTGGTAGGCAAACATGGGCGGATTTCCAGAACGTGAGTCACGAGAAAAAACTTCAGCTCGCGGCCAGGCCTTTGCGTGGCGCGCGCGAACCCCGCTATTCGAGCGCCTGATGCCCGTAGCTCAGCACGCGCGTGATCTGCCACGTGTCGCCCTGGTGGCGCCAGACCACCACGAAGTTGGCGATGCCGTCGCACTTGCCGGTATCGAACTGGCAGAAGCGGTGCACGCCTTGTTCGATGGCGCCGAAATCCTTGATCGGAAACACCTGCAGGCTGCCCGCGACCAGCTCGCGCCGGAAGTGACCGCACACGTTCTGCTCGGTCCGGGCGAGCATCTCCTCGCGCGTCCAGGTGACGCCGCCGTTGTCGTGATAGAACTCGACGTCTGGCGCGAAGTAGCTGGCGTGCCTTTGCAGTTGGCCCGGGAGGCTGCAGTGGTTGAACGCGTCGAACACCGCCGTGTCGAGCGCGGCGATCGTGGTGAACAACTGGTCCGAAGGTGCCAGCCCGGCCGGGCGTGCATCCGCCGCCGGGGTGACCGCCGGCAGGGACAGCGCCAGCAGCGCCAGGCAGATCGTGGTGGATCGAGCGATCAAGGAGGTTCCCCCGCTGTGCCTTGGTGAGTGGACGCGCCGTGCGCGACGGCGCGTCCATGGATGATTCGACGCGCAGCCAGTCGCCCTACACCGAACGGGTTGCCTCTACCGGGGACACGCGCGAGGCGCGCAGCGCCGGAGCAAGCACCGCGCCCTGGCCGAGAAGCAGCAGCGCGACGACACCGGCGACCACGTACAACAGCGACAGCCGTTCCATCTCGAAGTGGTTGACCAGCCACAGGTTCATGCCGATCGCCAGCGTCGCCCCGACCAGCACGCCGCCGATGCCGATCAGCAGGTTCTCGGTAAGGAAGTAGGACAGGATGTCGCGCTTGGTCGCCCCCAGCGCGCGGCGCACGCCGATCTGCTTGCGGCGCTGGCCGACCCAGAAACTGGTCAGGCCCACGATGCCGGCCGCCGTGATGGTCAGCAGCACGGCGCAAACGACACCCATCAGGATCGCCATGCCGCGATCACTCTTGTAGGCATCCTCCCGCACCCTGGCAAACGTGCGCACGCCGCGTTCTTCCGGGATCACGCGCATGCGGTTGGTCTTGATCAGCGTAGCCGGCACACGCTCGGTGATCGCCGCCAGCTGGCCCGGTTGTGCGCGGACCAGATAGGTTCCGAAGTTGCCGGTCAGCAGTACCGGGATGAGCACCGAGTTCTCGGCGAAGTTGTTGGCCCAGTTGCCGGTCCACGGCACCTGCAGGCGCTCGACCACGCCGATCACGGTACTCGGCTTGGACAGGCCCGACAGATAGATCGGCTTGCCCAGCGCACCGCCGGCGGGGTAGAGCTTGTCCGACAATGCCTTGGAGATGATCACCGCCGGTGCGGTGTCGAAGCTCTTGGCATCGATCGCACCGATTTCGTCAGCGCGGAAATTGCGCCCGCTGACCAGCTTCACGCCGAGCACCGAAAGCGCGTGGTCGTCGCTGAAGTACAGCGTGGTGTGCGCTTGCTCTTTCCTCGATTCAGGCCGCGTGTCCACGCTGGTCGACCAGCCGCCACCGCGCAGCGGGTAGGAGTTGATGGTGGTGGCATCGGCAACGCCGGGAATCTGCCGCAGCGTGGCGAGATCGGTGCGGGTGAGCGCGGTGGTGGCGCCCTCGTCCGCGCCCACCCACCGGTTGGCGACGGTCAGAAGATTGCTTTCCACCAGACCCGTCGGTCGCGCCAGATGTTCGGTGCGCTGGCGGATGATGAACAGCGCGTTGCACACGATCGCCAGGGTCAGCGCGATCTGCAGTGCGATGAGCAGCGTGCCTGCCTTGTGCCGCTTGAGTGCGACGAGAATGGGCTTGATCTGCAGCATTGTCATCGCCTCCGTCAGTTGGACTTCAGTTGCCAGGCCGGCTGCACCTGCGCCGCCCGCCATGTGGGATAGAACGCGGCGATCAGCGTGGCCAGCACAGCGGCCACCAGGGTCAGCATCACCAGCTTCAGGTCCAGCGTGGCCAGCCGCGCGATCTGCTCGTCGAACACCCAGCCCACGCCCAGCACGCCCAGGCCGGTAAGCAGCAGGCCAAGCGCACCGCCGGTCAGCCCCACCGTGCCCGCTTCGATCAGGAACTGCAGATAGATCTCTCGCCGTGAGGCACCGAGCGCCCGTCGCACGCCGATCTCCGGCGAGCGGCGCATGAACTTGGCCAGCAACAGCCCGACCGTGTTGACCAGGCAGATCAGCAGAAAGCCCAGCGACACCAGCAGCGAGATCTTCGACTCCGGCGGCACCACCTTCTGGAAGTCGAGCCAGTCGGCGACGTTGCGCAGGCGCACGTTTGGCGCCCACGTGAAACGACCGGCACGCTGCTGCTCGGCGGCGTAGCCGGTCAGCCACTGACGGTATGCGTCGGCGTCGGCCTTTGCGGGGAGCTCGGCCCAGTACTCGATCCAGATGCATTCCGAATGCAGCCAGCTGTCCCAGCCTGGGCCCGGCGTGGCGTTGCAGTTGTTGTTGCCGGCGGAGGGCATCTGCAGGTCGACGGCACGGGTGAACGGAATGAACAGGCCGATCGGGTCACCGAAGCCACCGGTGTTGACCGGGTCGAAAAACAGCGGCTGCGGATCCCACGCGTCGATCACGCCGGTGATGCGGTAGTCGTGCCCGTCCAAGTTGATCGACTTGCCGACGCTGTTGGCGCCGTTGAACAGCTTGTCGTTGAGCTTCTTGCCGATCACCACCACGGCGGCGCGCGCATCGTCCTGCGCCTGGGTCCAGGCGCCGCCATAGAGAAACGGAATGTCGAACATGGCGAACGCGTCGCCGTACCAGGCGTAGCTGTTCTCCTGTAGCGGCAGGCGCGTGGCGTCCGCCGGAATCACCGACGGAGCGATCGGATACAGCGCGGTCTGCCGCTTGGCCCGGTGCGCCTGCATGAAGGCCATGGCATCGGTATAGGTCAGCGCCGAGGGCGGCTCGCCCTTGTCCAGATCTTCCGCCTTCCAGTTGGCGATCTGGACCGCGTAGAGCTGGTCGGACTTGCCAGGGATGGGGTTGTTCGATGTGGCGCGGAACACCGAGTAGGTGGTCATCGATGCGGCTACGCCAAAGCCGATGGCCATCACCATCAGCGCGGTGAGCATCGGGTTGCGGCGCAGGCTGCGCAGGCCGAGCTGGAAGTAGTACGCGAACATGGGGAGAGTCCTGGTGCGCGGAATCGTTCGGCGGCGGCTCCCGGAGGAGCCGTCGGTGGCTCAGCTGCGGCCGGCCTCGGCGTGGGCCGGGTGCGTGTGGAAGCGCGGATCCTCGGCCAGGTCCACCACCTGCCCGTCGATCACGTGCACGTTGCGCTGCGCGCGCGCGGCGAGCTCGGGATCGTGGGTAACCATGACGATGGTGGCGCCGTCGCGGTGGATCTCTTCGAGCAACTCCAGCACGCTGCGCGCCATCTGGGTGTCCAGGTTGCCGGTCGGTTCATCCGCCAGCAGCAGGCGCGGGCTGCCCGCCAGGGCGCGGGCGATCGCCACGCGCTGCTGCTGGCCGCCGGACAGTTCGGCCGGGTAGTGCTTGGCGCGCGAGGCCAGGCCCACGCGCTCGAGCGCGTCCATGATCCGCTGCTTGCGCTCGGCCGACTTCATGCCGCGGTAGCGCAGCGGCACCTCGACGTTGTCGAACACGTTGAGGTCGGGGATCAGGTTGAACGCCTGGAAGATGAAGCCGATCTTCTCGTTGCGGATCTTCGAGCGCGCGTTGTCATCCAGCTTGCTCACCTCGATGCCGTCCAGGTGATAGGTGCCGCCGGTGAAGGTCTCCAGCAGCCCGGCGATGGTGAGGAAGGTGGTCTTGCCCGAGCCGGACGGCCCGGTGACCGCGACGAACTCGCCCTCCTTCACGTCGATGTTGAAGTCGCGCAGCGCGTAGGTCTCCACCACTTCGGTGCGGTAGACCTTGGACAGGTGAGTCATCTTGAGCATGGTGGAGTCCTTCGGTGGATGAGCCGGGGTTGAATACGGAGAACCTGGAGATGGGTGTCGCCTCGCCCGTCTTGGGGTCGGCGACCTGACCAGTCCTTTGGTCATCATTCCCGCGCGAGCGGAAAGCCTTCTTGCGTTGGTGCATCAGATCCCCATGAATTCCCGCTTGCGCGGGAATGACGTCATGCAGGATCTGACGGAATGGAGCCTGGAGCGGTGATGGCGCCAGCTGATGGCAACGGTCAGTTACTGATGGCGACGCGCGCCGCGCTCTTGAAGCTGTCGGTACCGGAGATCACGATCTTGTCGCCCTCTTTGAGGCCATCCAGGATCTCGACCTTGTCGATGCTGCTGGCGCCCACGCGGATCGGCGTCTTGGTGGCGATGCCGTCGGCGACGACGTAGGCGTAGTTGCCGCCGGACTCATCCACGAACGAGCCGCGCTGCACGGTGAGCACGTCGTCGCGCTTGTCCAGCAGCACCCGCACCGACAACCGCTGGCTCTGGCGCAACTGCTTGGGCGTGGAGCCATCGAAGGCAAGCCGCGCGGCAACTTCGCCGTTGACCACCTCGGGCGAGATCGCACTCACCTTGCCTTGCCAGGTGCGGCCGTTGCCGCTGATCTCGCCGGGCATGCCGATCGCCAGATCACGGGCGAAGCTTTCCGGCACCTGCATCTCCACCTGCAGTGCGCTGAGGTCGATCACGCTCAGCAGCTGGGCGTCCTTGGCAACGGTGGCGCGCTCGGCGATGAACAGCTGGCCGACCTGCCCGTCCACCGGTGACTTCACGTTTAGATCGTCCACCTGGCGCTGCAGGTCTTTCACCAGCAGCACCTGGCGATCGTGCGCAAGCTTCTTGGACTGGATGTCGAACGCCAGGCTGTCGTTGTCCATGCCGAGGTTGGCCTTGGCGTGGCGCTGGGCGATCTCGGCCTTCTGCAGCGTGTCGTTGGCGGTGTCGACGTCGGTTTTTGAGACGGCGCCCTTGCCGAAGGCGGCCGTGTTGCGCTCGAGCGTGCGGCGGGCGGCCTGGGCGTCGATCTGGGCGTTGTCGTAGGCCTGCTGCAGCTCGGCTTTCTTTTTCTGCGCGTCGATCTGGGCGCGCTTGTATTCCACTTCCATCGCGTCGGCGTTGGACTGCTCCTGCGCCAGCTTGTTGGTGAGCTTGGGGCTGACAATGGTGGCCAGCACGTCGCCCTGCTTCACCGTGTCGCCAGCGTGCACCTTCAGCGTGACTGCGCCGCTGGAGGTGGCGTAGAGCGTGGGACTGACCGCCGCGACCACCTTGCCCTCGGCCGCGATGTCGCGCACGAACGGGCCGCGGCTCACCGTGGCGAAAGCCAGTCGCGAGGCGCTGACCGATGCATCGGCGGAGAACAGCCGCATCACGCCGGGCATGGCGATCGCCAGCGCGGCGAGCACGGCCACGCCGGCACCGATCCAGAGCAGGCGACGCTTGCGGTTGGGCTTGACCTCGACCATGCGGTCTTGGGCGGAAGTGTCACGAATCATTGCAGTCCCCGTGGCCGCGGACAGGTGCGGCCATGGAGACTGTTCAGCAAGCGCCGTGCCAGCGCGGCGCGAAGCGCGCGATCGTTGTGCGCCAAGGGTTTGGGCGCCTCCGCTGCGGCCGTGCCCGGTGTCCGCGGACACGCGGACGGACAAGCCGGACAGGCGCGTACCCTCGGCCCGGACGCTGCGGTCAGTCGATCAGCCGGGCGCCTTCGCCGTGCGCCAGCGAGCGGGCGGTTTGCCAGCTCAACGCGCCGGCGGGCCCGGCGTTGCGCACGCTCAGCAGCGCGCACGGCCCGAGCGGCTGCAGGGTGAAGCGCAGCCGACGGGCGCGACTGCCGCGCAGCGACGGCGGCGGCCCCAGCGACGGTAGCTCCGGCGCCGTGGCGACCAGGCCGTCCCATGCCAGATAGTCGGTGTCCGGCAGCAGGTGCAGTTGCAGGCGCGGCACGCCGGCGTCGTCACACGCGGTAAGCCACTCGCGGGGACCATCGGCAGTGACTGCACAGGCGTGGCAGAGGAACCCGGGCCGCGCCAGCACCTGCAGCTCCGGTGCGGCCACCAACAGCCGATGGCTGGCGAGGCTGGCGGTCTGCGGCGGCTCGGACCACAGGCACAGCACAGGCCCGAGCGTGGCCAGGTCGCGTGCCAGGCGTTGCGGTTCGGGACGCAGCCAGCGCGCGGTGGTGCCGGTCATGGCGGAGCTGCGCAGCAGCCGCCGGGTCAGCGAGGGGGTCATGCGATCAGCCTCCAGCGGAGGGCCCGGCTGCTCGTCCGCGACGACGCTGGCAATAGGCCGGAAACGAAAACCTCACCGGCCGCCGCGGGGCCGCCGGCGGACCTGCTACTTGGTGAGGATCAGCTTGTCGTTGCGGGTCAGCCGCAGGTGGTATTCACCACCCTGGTGACGGATGACCAGCTCGCGCCCGCCGTCCAGCAATTGGTCGCTGGAGAGTGTGCGCACCGGCGCGACGGGGTCACGTGTGAGCGAAAGGCTGCCGGCGCGCGTGGTCGCGGCCTGGGTGCGGAGCGTGTGCAGGGGATGATTCACGAGGTCTTTCTCCACAGCGGGTTACGCCACGGATGATAACCATTCGCATTTAAGAGTCAACGGTTGCCGCGACGCTGTGGTTCAGCCGCGCGCGGCCCAGTCGGCAATGATCCGGTGCATTGCCGACACGCCGTCGAACAGCGCCGCCGGCCCCGGCTGCAGGATGATCGGCGACTTCACCTCGTGCAGCGCGCCATCGCGCACGGCGGGCATGGCATCCCAGCCGGGCCGCGCGGCGACCTTTTCCGGGCGGAAGCGCTTGCCGCACCACGAGCCGAAGATGATGTCCGGCTTGCGCGCGATCACCGGGTCGCCGCTGGCCAGGATGCGCTGCTTTGCCAGCGGCTCGCGCGCCAGCTCCGGAAAGATATCGTCGCCGCCGGCGATGGTGACCAGTTCGGCCACCCAGCGGATGCCGGTGATCAGCGGCTCGTCCCACTCCTCGAAGTACACCCGCGGCCGCCGCGGCAACGCCGCCGCGGCCGCTCGGATCGTTGCCAGGTGCGCTTCGGCCTGCTGCGCGTACGCATGCGCCTTCTCGTGCGCGCCGACCATCGCGCCCAACCGGCGGATGTAGGCGAGAATCCCGTCGACGCTGCGGTGGTTGGAGATCCAAACCTCCACGCCGGCCTTGATCAACTCGCGGGCGATGTCGGCCTGGATGTCCGAGAAGCCGATCACCAGGTCCGGCTGCAACGCGAGAATCTCGCCGATCTTCGCGCTGGTGAAGGCCGACACCTTTGGCTTTTCCCGTCGCGCCCGCGCGGGCCTCACGGTAAAGCCGGAGATGCCCACGATGCGGTGCTCCTCGCCCAGCGCGTAAAGCACCTCGGTCGGTTCTTCGGTGAGACACACGATGCGTTGCGGAAAGCTGTCGGACATGGAATCGGCCGTGGTGTGAGTGGCGCACGAGGCGGGCCGTCCATGGTAACCACCCGCGCCGGGATGCCCAGCGCAATCGCGTGCCGGTGCGCACTTGGGTCGATCTTCCCGCAGTGCAACGATCTTCCGCGCTGGTCCCCTTCGCATCGGGCGGACGCAGCGTAGACAACGCGCTACCCGAGCACCTGCCATGGCCCTTGCCTGCAGAACGCCGGCGCCGCTGCCATCACCGCTGCCGTCTGCCAACTGCTGGCAAACTATGCAGTTGAACCCTGCATTGGGTCGATCAGCGCATCGCTAGCCGACGCCGGCACCGCCGAGAACGGTCACCATCACCCGGCGCTGATGCGCATCCAGGCGTTGCTCCCAGAGGTACACGCCCTGCCAGGTGCCCAGCGCAAGTCGTCCCGCGTGTACCGGTATCGCCAGGCTCACTCCGGTGAGGATCGAGCGCACGTGGGCCGGCATGTCGTCCGGCCCCTCGGCGTCGTGCCGGAACAGCGGATCGCCGTCCGGCACGGCACGGGCGAACCAGCGCTCGAGATCGGCGCGCACCGTCGGATCGGCGTTCTCGCTGATCAGCAGCGAACAGCTGGTGTGCGCGATGAACACGTTCGCCAGCCCGACCTGCACGCCACTGGCGGCCACCGCGTTGGCCACCTCGTCAGTGATCTCGCTGAAGCCGCGCCCGCGCGTGTGCACGGTAAAGGCGGCCTGGGCGACATGATCGGCGACGTGGCGGCACATGGCGTTACGGGTACAGCATGCGCTGGGTCCAGGTCTGGCCGTGACGACTCCAGCGCACCCGCTCGTGCAGGCGGAACTCGGCGCCGTACCAGAACTCGACGATGTCCGGCTCGACCACGAAGCCGCCCCAATGCGGCGGACGGGGCACGTCGCGGCCCTCGAACTCCTGCTCGTAGCGCGCCACCCGGTGGTCGAAGGTCTCCCGGTCGGGCAGCGTCTGCGACTGCAGCGAGGCCCATGCGCCGATTTGGCTGCCGCGCGGGCGGGTGGCGAAATAGGCATCGGACTCTTCGGCCACGAGCTTGCGCGCCAGGCCTTCCACGCGCACCTGGATGCCGTCGCGCACACCCTTCCAGTGGAAGTTGAGCGCCACCTGCGGATGCTCTTCGAGCTGGCTGCCCTTGTCGCTGAGATAGTTGGTGAAGAAGCGGAAGCCCCGCTCGTCCACTCCCTTCAGCAACACGATGCGCGAACTGACCCGGCCCGCCGCATCGGCCGTGGCCAGATTCATCGCCGTCGGCTCCCGATCCCCCGCTGCCCTGGCTTCGTCCAGCAACCGCGTGAAGGTGTCCAGCATCTCTTGTTTGAGCATAAGGTCTTGAATCGTGGCCAGCGCGCGTCATCATGGCGCGGATGAACAACGATCCTAGCACGCAGAATCTGGCGCTGGCCGTGCACCTGCTCGACCACTACGCCGGCCGTATCGCGCGCGCGCGACGCCCCTACCTGATGGGTCTTTCCGGCCTGCAGGGCAGCGGCAAGAGCACGCTGGCGCGCGTGATCAAGGCACAGGCGGAAGCGCGCGGCATCGCCACCGAAGTGCTCTCGCTGGACGACTTCTACTACTCCCGCGCCGAGCGCGAGATGCTGGCCAAGGAAGTGCATCCGCTGCTGCGCACGCGCGGCGTGCCGGGCACCCACGAGATCGAGTTGCTGCTGTCGGTGCTGGTCGGGCTGCGCAAGGCGTCGGAGAAACTGCCGGTGCCGTATCCGCGCTTCGACAAGGGTCGTGACACGCGCCTGCCGCCGTCGCGCTGGCCCAAGGTCACCCGACCGCCGAAGCTGATCATCCTGGAAGGCTGGGCTCTCGGCATCCGTCCCCAGAACGCCGCGGCGCTCGCCAGCCCGGTCAACGAGCTGGAACGCGTCGAGGACCCGGACGGCACCTGGCGCCGCTGGGTCAACAAGCAGCTGCGCGCCTACCAGCCGCTGTGGCGCAAGCTCGACGCGCTGATCGTGCTGCAGGCACCGAACTGGGATGTGGTGCGCCGTTGGCGCAGCGAGCAGGAAGAGGCGTTGATTGCCCGGCATGCGCCGCTGGCGATGGATGCGCAGAGCATGGTGCGTTTCCTGGCGCACTTCGAGCGCCTCAGCCGGCACGCGCTGGCCACGCTGCCACCGCTGGCCGACAGCTCGGTCGAGTACGACACGGAGCGCCACGTGACCGGGCTGAACCACGGGCGATTCAGCACCGGCTGAAGCGGCGCGGGGCCCTACTCCACGACGAAATTGACGCGCATGTTCACGCGCCACTCGGTCACCTTGCCGTCGGGATCGGTGACCACCTTGATCTCGTTGAGCCAGGCTCCCTTGATGTTCTTGATCGACTCGGACGTCTTGGCGAGTCCGTGATGCACGGCGTCCTCGATGCCCTTGCCGGAGGACGCGTTGATTTCGATGACCTTGGCGACTGACATGGCGTGACCCTCTGCTGAGCCGCGCGAGCGGTGCGGCACGCCCCCCTGCCCGGCGCAGTCTGGCGTGTGCGGCCGGTGCCGGCACGCCGCAGCGCCACATCCGTCTCCACCGCGAACGGACGCCGCGCCTGCAGGCTCAATCCGGCGGCGCGGACGAGGCCAGCAGTGCGGCATAGCCCTGGCGGGCGTCCGGCCACTGCGGGCTCCAGCCAGTGGCGCGCAGGCGGGCGTTGCACAGGCGCTTGCTGCCAATGCCGGCCGGTGCCGGACCCTCGCCCGGCGGCGGCGCCCCGGCAAGTTTTGCCAGGTGGCCGTACAACTGATCGATCGGCAACGGCGTGTCGTCCGCACCCACGTAGACCGGCTTCGGCGCGGGCAGCGCGAGCAGATGGACCACGGCCGCGGCGGCGTCATCGATGTGGATGCGATTGGCCCAGTGCACCTGCGTGCGGGGCACGCGCGCCTGCGCGGCGCGCAGGCGGTCGATCAGCTGCAGCCGCCCCGGCCCGTACAGCCCGGCCAGCCGCAGCGCGATGCCGGTGACCGGCTGCGCGGCGAGCCAGCGCTCGGCCTGCAGCAGCACCGTGCCATTGAATCCGGGCGGATCGGGGGCCGTGTCCTCGTCCACCCAGCCGCCACCGCGTTCGCCATAAACCGCGCTGGAGGACACGAACAGCACCCGCGTGAGTGACCCGGCGTCGATGGCCGCCATCACGTGGCGCAAGCCGTCCAAGAACACTGCGCGATACGCCGCCTCGTCGCGTGCACCCGGCGTGGGCAGATGCACCAGTTGGGTGATGCCGGGCGGCAATCGCGGCAGGCGATCGACCCGCGTCAGGTCGCCGGCCAGCCACTGGATACCTTCGACGCCATCGTCCGGCGGATGCCGGCGCAACGCGAATACCGTGTCACCGCGTGCGATCAACCGTCGCGCCACGCGCTCGCCCAGATCGCCGCAGCCGGCCAGCAGCACGCGCTCGCTCATGCGGCGGAGTTCCGGCTCGTCGGCATGATGTGCCCTGCTAGCATTTGCGCATGAATCCGTCGTGCAACCTGTTCATCGTGGGGCCTACCGGCGCCGGCAAGACCTCGATCGGTCGACGCCTTGCCGCGCATTATGGCCTGCCCTTCGTCGATCTCGACCAGGAAATCGAGCGCCACTGTGGCGTGCCGGTGAGCACCGTGTTCGAGATCGAGGGCGAGGCGGGCTTTCGCCAGCGCGAGAGCCAGCTGCTGGACGACTGCAGCCGCCGCGACGGCGTGCTGCTGGCCACCGGCGGCGGTGCGGTGCTCGATCCGGTCAATCGTGGGCATCTCGCCGGGCGCGGCTACGTGGTGTGGCTGCAGGCCACCATCGAGCAGCAACTCGAGCGCCTCGCGCGCGACACCAAGCGCCCGCTGCTGGCCGGCGATGACCGCCGCGGCAAGCTCGCCGCCATGCGCGAGACGCGCGCGCCGCTGTATCGCGAGATCGCCGACCTCACCGTCAACGGCGAGCACGAGAACGTGACCACCGCCACCGAGCGCTGCATCGCGCTGATCGACACCCACTGGAAGCGCACGCAAGCCGCATGAATACCCCCGCCACGCAAACCATCGACGTCACCCTCGGCCCGCGCAGCTACGCCGTGCACATCGGCAGCGGCCTGCTGGGCGATCACCCGCGCTGGCGCCGGGCGATCCGCGGCCGCCATGCGCTGGTGATCAGCAACACCACGGTGGCGCCGCTGTATCTCGAACGCGTGGCACAGGGCCTGGACGGCCTGCAGTGGGACACGTTCCTGCTCGACGACGGCGAGGCGCACAAGACCTTCGACAACGTCGGCCGCGCGCTGGCCGCGCTGGCCAAGCTCGGTGCCACCCGCGACGCCTGCGTCATCGCGCTGGGCGGCGGCGTGGTCGGCGACCTGGCCGGTTTCACCGCGGCGTGCTGGATGCGCGGCATCGACTTCATCCAGCTGCCCACCACGCTGCTGGCGATGGTCGACTCCTCCGTCGGCGGCAAGACCGGCGTGAACCTGCCGGCCGGCAAGAACCTGGTCGGCGCGTTCCACCAGCCACGCGGCGTGTTTGCCGACATCGACACGCTGGCCACGCTGCCCGAGCGCGAGTTTCGTGCCGGACTGGCCGAGGTGGTGAAGGGCGCGGCGATCGGCGACGCGGACTTTTTTGCCTGGCTGGAAACACGCGCCAACGCGCTGGCCGCGCGCGACCCCGCCGTGGTGGCCGAAGCGATCGCTCGCAAGGTTGCCTACAAGGCCGGGGTGGTCGCCCGCGACGAAACCGAACAGGGCGAACGCGCCCTGCTCAACCTCGGCCACACCTTCGGCCACGCACTGGAAACCGCCGGCCGCTACACCACCCTGCTGCACGGCGAGGCGGTGGCGGTGGGCATGGTGCTGGCCGCGCAGCTCTCGCAGCAGCTGGGCATGGGTACGCTGGACGACACGCTGCGCCTGCAGCGCCTGCTCGATACGCTGGGCCTGCCCACCGACGTGCCGCCCGGCATGGACCCGCAGCAACTGCTCGCGCTGATGCGGCTGGACAAGAAGAACAGCGCTGGCGCACTGCGGCTGATCCTGTGGCGGGGCATCGGGCGGGCGGAGATCGTCAGCGGCGTGGCGGAGAACGCGGTGCTGGGCGTGCTGCAGGCGGCGGTTTAGACGTCCAGCGCGCGGGCGTCAGGTCGAGCCGTCGACGAATGGCGTGGCTCCCGGCAGTGTCCATTCCCCTCGGCGTCATTCCCGCGAAGAGTTTGCAACAGCCGCAGGCTGATCAGGCGGGAGGCGTTTCCCGACGGCGGCTGCCGGTCAATCACTTGCGCTGATGCAAGGGTCAAACCGGATGCCCGCGTTCGCGGAATGACGGCAACCAGCGATGGGTGCGCAGGGGGGCTTCACGCCGCACGGGTGACTGCGCGGATGCACTCACACCTCGTGGTGGATCGCCTCGGCCGGCATCTCGGCGGCCTTGCGCGCGTTGCGCCGGGGCGCCAGCTCCACCAGGTACATCGCCGCCAGCACCAGCGCGCCTCCACCGAGCATGCGCCAGGTCAGCGACTCGCCGCCGAAGGCCACCGCGAAGCCGGCGGCAAACACCGGCTCCAGCGTCATCACGATCGCGGCGCGGGTGGCCGGCATGTGCGCCTGCGCCCAGGTCTGCACCAGCATCGCACCGGCGCCGGCGGCCAGCGCCATGTAGATCAGCGCCAGCCATACGCCGCGATCCGGCGGCAGCTTCGGCCCGTGCGGCAGCGTCGCCAACAGGCACACCACGGCGATCGCCAGCATCTGCACCGTGGACAGCGCAAACGCATCGCCCGGCCGCGACCACTGCCCCAGCCCCACGATGTGCAGGCCGTACAGCGCCGCGGAGATCAGCACCAGCACCACGCCCTTGTTCACGGTGAAACCCTGCAGCGACAGCAGCGCCAGGCCGCCCGTGGCCAGCAGCACCGCGATCCAGGTGACCGACGGCATGCGCTGGCGCAGCAGCACGGTGCCCAGCAGCGGGGTGAACACCACATACATGCCGGTGACGAAGCCGCTGACGCTGGCCGAGGCGTAGATCTGCCCGGTGGTCTGCAGCAACTGGGCCACGCCGTACAGCGCACCCAGAGCCAGGCCCTGCAGCCACTGCCGGCGCGGCAGGCGCATCAGCGGACGGGCGAACATCAACGCCATCGCCAGGGCGGCGAGCACGAAGCGCACGGCGAGGAAATCGGCCACCGCCACGCGCTGCACCACGTCCTTGATCAGGAAGAAGGTCGAGCCCCACACCGCCGTCACCGCGATCAGCGCGACGGTGGCGAGTGCCGCACCACGGCGTGCCTGCGGGGCGCTCACGGCGCGGCGTCCCGTGCTGCGGCCCGGGCGGCCAGCCGTCGCCACAGCTGGCCGGGCACCTTCAGCGCGAAGTGCGCCCAGATACCCAGCCACACCAGCGCCGCCAGCGGCGGCTTGCGCGCGGCCGGATCGAAGGTGCGGAACCAGCGCCACATGCCGCGATGCTTGTACCAGCTCACGAACACCGGCCGGTGCCGGCTGGATCCGCCCTTGCCGTGCAGCACGCGCACGTCGCCGGCCAGCACCACGCGGTAGCCGGCGTCGCGCACGCGACGGCACAGATCGAGGTCTTCGCAGTGCAGGAAGTAGCGCTCGTCGAACCCGCCGAGGAAATCGAACAGCCGCCGCGGCATCAGGATCAGGGCTCCGGACACGGCCTCGGCTTCCACCGCCGCCGTGGGCATCGGCCCGCCGATTTCCACGCCCTCGCCACCCCGCTTGAGCAGCGTGTTCAACGCGCGATGCAGCAGCGGGTCGCGCCGATACGACGCCGGGTCAGGCACGCCCTGGGCATCGCATACCACCGCGCCGACCAGGCCCGCACGGGGGTGCTCCGCCAGTACCGCCAGCAGGCGAACCAGCGTATCCGGCTCGAGCAGGCAATCGGGGTTGAGCACCAGCAGGTGTTCGCCGCTGGCGCGCCGGGCGGCGCGGTTCACTGCCGGTCCGAAGCCCAGGTTGGCGTGGTTGAAGATCACCGAGAGCTTCGGCTCGTGTTCGTGTGCGCGCGCGATCGCCTCGGGCACGCCGTCGGCGGAGGCATTGTCGATCAGCAGCAGTTCGTGCACCTGGGCCAGCGCCAGCGCGCGCCGCACGCAGTCCTGCAGGCCGGGGCCGCTGTCGGCCGAGACGATGATGACGCTCACGCTGGCGGCGCCCGCGGCGGGGGCGGAGGGAATCGGGGGATGGGAGTTCACCGCGCAAGTATGCGGGAGCGGCGCGCGATCGGGTATGTCAGCGTCCGGTGGGACGGTCGCCGGCTTGGCGCAGCGGTCGCGGCATGTCTGCCCCGGCACCCTGCAACCATGGTTGCTCGGCGTGCCAGCCGCTCAGCCGGCGCCGACGCAGACGGTGCACGACGTCGCGTTCGCGGTCCCACAGCAGCACGCCCGGACGCGCCTCGAGCGCGAACCAGCGGCCACCGGGGCTGAAGCTGCAGCGGCCCAGCGGCGCCTCGATGCGGCCGCCATGAAGGCCGTGGTGTGGATCGAACAGGTAGCCGGCAAAGCCGCCGGGCTCGCTGCGATAGCGCACGACGCCGCCGGCAGGATCGGCCAAGGTGCGGTCGGGCGCTTCGGCAATCGCCTGCCAGTGCACCGGTTGCAGTTCGACGATGGCCGCGCCTGCGCGCAGCGGCGCCAGTGCCAGCTCCGGCCACTCGGCCGTGCCCGTGGCCGTGGCGTCCTCCTGCGCGGCGGCGCGTCGAAGGCCGCGGTCGAGCCAGGATTCGAGCCCGGCCAGCAGGGTGAAACCGACCAGCGCCGCGACCGCGGCGATGGTCCACGCCAGCGCGTCGTCACCCAGCCAGCGCTTCAGCGCCAGGACGACCCCGGGCAAGCCCCAGCGCAGACCGAGCCGCACGGTACCGGCCACATCCTGCAGGCGCTCCACCCCGATCAACAGCACGGCTGCGCCAGCCAGCAGCAGCGGCAGGCCGAGCCACCACGGCAACATCGCCAGCAGTACCAGCCAGCCGAGGTACGGCGCCCAGCGGCGCCACCATCGGGCAGCGGGCACGGGCGGCAACATGGTCAGCGGCCGCGCCGGGCGGCGCGGATGCTGCGGCAGCAGCGCGAAGCGCTCAGCCGCACCACACGCGGGCGTTGCGGAACATCCGCATCCACGGCGAATCCTCGCCCCACGCTTCCGGATGCCAGCTCATCTGCACGCTGCGGAACACGCGCTCGGGATGCGGCATCAGGATGGTCACGCGGCCGTCGGCGGCGGTGAAACCGGCCAGCCCGCCGGGTGATCCGTTCGGGTTGAGCGGGTAGTTCTCGGTGGGCCGGCCGCGGTTGTCGACGAAGCGCGCCGCCGCATGCGCCTTGGACGGGCTGCACACCTGCGGGAAGCTCACGCGGCCCTCGCCGTGCGCCACCGCCACCGGAATGCGCGAGCCGGCCATGTCGCGGAAAAACAGGCTGGGCGAATCGAGGATCTCCAGCGTCGCCACGCGCGCCTCGTACTGCTCCGAGGCGTTGCGCAGGAACTTCGGCCAGTGCTGCGCGCCGGGGATGATGTCCTTGAGCTGGCTCATCATCTGGCAGCCGTTGCATACGCCCAGGGCGAACTTGGACGGGTCGGCGAAGAACGCCTCGAACTGCGCGCGCAGGTCGGCGTTGTAGAGGATCGAGGTGGCCCAGCCGCGGCCGGCGCCGAGCACGTCGCCGTAGGAGAAGCCACCGCAGGCGGCGAGGCCGCGGAAGTCTTCCAGCTTCACCCGCCCGCTGGCGAGGTCGGACATGTGCACGTCCACCGCCTCGAAGCCGGCACGAGTGAACGCGGCGGCCATTTCCACCTGGCCGTTGACGCCCTGCTCGCGCAGGATTGCCACGCGTGGCCGTGAACGTGCCTGGGCGATGAACGGCGCGGCGATGTCCTTGGCGATGTCGAAGGTGAGCTTGGGCGTGATGCCCGGATCGGCATCGTCATGACGCCAGTCGTTCTCGGCGTCGGCGCTGTGCGGGTTGTCGCGCAGGCGCTGCATGGCGTGGCTGGTTTCGTTCCAGGCACCGAACAGCGTGCTCCACTGCCATTTGAAGGTGACCTCGTTGCCGAGGTACAGCTTGATGCCGAGCTTCTCCTTCGGCCGGCCGACGCGGTGGCTGAGCCCGGCCAGGCCGTGCCGCACGAGCAGCGCCTCGAACGCCTCGCGATTGGCTTCGGCCACCTGCAGCACGGCGCCGAGCTCCTCGTTGAAGAGCGCGCGCAGGGTCGCTTCGGCCCAGCCGTCCAGATGGATCTCCAGACCGCAATGGCCGGCGAAAGCCATTTCCAGCAGCGTGGTGATGACGCCGCCGTCGGAACGGTCGTGGTACGCCAGCAGCAGGCCGGCCCGGTTGGCCTCCTGCACCGCCTCGAACAGCGCCTTGAGGCGCTTGGGATCTTCCAGGTCCGGCGGCACGCCACCGGCGCGATTGAATACTTGGGTCAGTGCCGAGCCGCCCAGGCGGTCGCGGCCGCCGCCGAGGTCGATCAGCCACAGGTCCGACGGACCGCGGTCCATCTTCAGCTGCGGGGTGAGCGTGCGGCGGGCGTCGCTGACGCGGGCGAAGCCGGTGATCACCAGCGACACCGGCGACACTGTGCGCTGCTCCATCTCGCCGTCGTGCCAGACGGTCTGCATCGACAGCGAGTCCTTGCCCACCGGGATCGAGATATCCAGCGCCGGGCACAGCTCCATGCCGACGGCCTTGACCGCATCGAACAATGCAGCGTCTTCGCCCGGATGGTTGACGGCGGCCATCCAGTTGGCCGACAGGCGGATCTCGCCCAGCGAATCGATCGGCGCGGCGGCCAGGTTGGTGATCGCCTCGCCCACGGCGAGCCGCGCCGCGTCGGCGCTGTTGAGCAGCGCCACCGGGGCGCGCTCGGCCATCGCCATCGCCTCGCCGGCGTAGCCGTCGAAATCAGTCAGGGTGACGGCGCAATCGGCCACCGGCACCTGCCACGGGCCGACCATCGGATCGCGGTGGTTGAGGCCGCCGACGGTGCGGTCGCCAATGGTGATCAGGAAGTTCTTCGAGCCCACCGTGGGCAGGCGCATGATCCGCAGCACCGCCTCGTCCATGCCGATGCCCGACAGGTCGGGCACCAGGTCGATGCGCGCCCGCACGCGGCTGGCGTCGCGATGCATGCGCGGCGCCTTGCCGAACAGCACGTCCATCGGCAGGTCGATCACGGTCAGGTCGCGGCGCGGATCGCGCAGCACCAGCTGGCGCTCGGCGGTGGCCGTGCCGACCACCGCGAACGGGCAGCGCTCGCGTCGGCAGTAGCCCTCGAACTCGGGCAGGTCCTCGGCGGCGATCGCCAGCACGTAGCGTTCCTGCGATTCGTTGCTCCACACCTGCATCGGCGAGAGCGACGGGTCGTCGCAGGGAATCGCCGACAGGTCGAGGTCGCCACCCACGCCGGCATCGTTGAGCAGCTCGGGGATCGCGTTGGACAGTCCACCGGCGCCGACGTCGTGGATGCTGACGATGGGGTTGCGCTCGCCGCGCGACCAGCAGCTGTCGATCACCTGCTGGCAGCGACGTTCCATCTCGGCGTTGTCGCGCTGTACCGAGGCGAAGTCGAGCTCGGCGCTGGAGGTGCCCGAGGCGACCGACGAGGCGGCACCGCCGCCCAGGCCGATCAGCATCGCCGGGCCACCCAGCACGATCACCTTGTGACCAGGTTCGAGCTCGCGCTTCTGCACGTGGCCGGAGCGGATGTTGGCCAGCCCGCCGGCCAGCATGATCGGCTTGTCGTAGCCGCGGCGGAAACCCACCTGGCCCGGCAGCTCGGTCTCGTAGGTGCGGAAGTAGCCGCCCAGGCACGGCCGGCCGAATTCGTTGTTGAACGCGGCCGCGCCCAGCGGGCCGTCGCGCATGATCTCGAACGCGCTGGCCATGCGCGGTGGCAGCGGGCGCTCCACCTCCCACGGCTGCGGATGGCCGGGGATGCGCAGGTCCGACACCGAGAACCCGGTCAGCCCCGCCTTCGGCTTGGCGCCGCGACCGGTGGCGCCCTCGTCGCGGATCTCGCCGCCGGCGCCGGTGGCCGCGCCGGGCCATGGCGCGATGGCGGTGGGGTGGTTGTGCGTCTCCACCTTGATCGCGTAATCCACGCGCTCGTCGCGCGCCTGCCAGACACCGCCCTCGCCCGCGACGAAGCGCCGTCCCGCCGAGCCTTCGATCACCGCCGCGTTGTCCTTGTAGGCCGACAGCGTGTGCGCGGGCGAGTGCTTGTGGGTGTTCTTGATCATGCCGAACAGCGTGGCGTCCTGCGCCTCGCCGTCCACCGTCCAGCTGGCGTTGAAGACCTTGTGCCGGCAGTGCTCGGAATTGGCCTGGGCGAACATGAACAGTTCGGCGTCGGTCGGGTCGCGGCCAAGTTCGGCGTAGCGATCGGCCAGGTAGTCGATCTCGTCCTCGGCCAGCGCCAGGCCCAGTCGCGCATTGGCCGCCGCCAGGGCGCCGCGGGCGTCATCGCCCAGCGCCACGTGCGCCAGGTCGCCCGGCGAGCCGGCCAGGAAAAGTTCCTGCGCCTGCGCCAGATCCGTCAGCACCGACTGCGTCATCGCGTCGTACAGCACGCCCATCACCGCGGCGTGGTCCGGCGCCTCCGGCTGCGGCAGGCCGATCGCCTGCCAGGCCAGCCCGCGCTCGACCCGCCGCACGTCGAAACCGGCGCCGTGCAGGATGTCGGTGGCCTTGCTGGACCAAGGCGAGATCGTGCCCAGGCGCGGCACCACCCACAGCGTGGCCGGCTCGGGCTGCGCGTCGCGCGCCTCGAGCACCTCGAGCAGGCGCTGGCGCACGGCGCCCTCGGGCGCGTGCTCGGCGTCGAGGAAATAGACGAACCACGACGCCTGGATGCGCGCACCGCGATGCAGGGCATCGAGGCGGGCGTTGAGGCGGTCGAGGCGGAACGTGGAGAGGGCGCTTTGCCCGTCGAAAGCGATCATGCGGGAGGGGATGGCGCTGTACGGGAAAACCGCCATTCTACCCGATGCTGCAATACGGCATCGGGGGCGACCAAACGTCGCCCCCTCGTCCGGGCGGGCTCAGCCGCCGGCGGCCGGATGCTTGCGCAGGTCGTCCAGCACCTGCTCGGCGGTGACGTAGCCACCGAGCTGGCGGCCGTCGGCGGTGAACACCGCCGGGGTGCCATTCACGCCCAGCCGCTCGCCCAGCTCGAACTGCTGCTTGACCGGGTTGTCGCACTGCGCCGGCTTGGGCGCGTGACCTTCCTTGGCGGCAGTGAAGCTGGCCTTGCGATCGGCCGCGCACCACACCGAGACCATCTCGGTATAGGTCGGCGTGGGCCGGCCGGCCGTGGTGGTGACGCCCTCGCGCGGCCAGGCCAGGTACTCCACCGCGATGCCGGCCTTGGTGAAATCGTCGATGTGCTCGTGCAGCTGGCGGCAGAAGCCGCAGTTGACGTCGGTGAACACGGTCAGCGTGGTCTTGGGGTGAGGCGGGGCGAAGATGATCCGCTGCGCCGCCGGCACGGTCGCCAGCTGCGCCTTGCGAAAGCCGGCCCAGGCGCCGTCGCTGAGGCTCTTGCGCGCCGCCACGTCGACCAGGTCGCCGTTCATCATGTACTTGCCGTCGGCGCTGAGGTAGACCAGCTGGCCCGAGGCGATCACCTGATAGAAGCCCGGCAACGGCGAAGGCGCAATCGAGTCGATGCGCACGTTGGGGCCGAAGTTGCCGATCGCCGCGCGCAGGGTCTTTTCCACCGCCGGCGGCACGCCGTCATCCGCCGCCGCGGCAACACCCACCGTCAGGCTGCCCAGGCACAGCGCAAGCGCAAGCTTCTTCCACATCGCGATCAACCTCTCTAACCGGCAGCGCCCGCGGCGCCACAAAAAGGAGCTGGATTCTCGCACAGGCCGCTGAACGGTTCGGTGCGCGCTCGCCCGGTTGTGCTCACTGCGACGCTCAGCCGCGCGGGTGGTGCTGCGCATGCAGCCGCTTGAGGCCTTCCTTCGCCACCAGCGTGTAGATCTGGGTGGTGCTGAGCGAGCTGTGGCCGAGCAGCATCTGCAGCGCGCGCAGGTCGGCGCCGTGGTTGAGCAGGTGCGTGGCGAACGAGTGCCGCAGCACGTGCGGCGACACGCGCGCAGCGGGTATCCCCACCGTCAGTGCGTAGCGCTTCACCAGCGTCCAAAACATCTGCCGGGTCATGCCCTCGCCGCGGTTGCTGAGGAACAGCGCCGCCGGCTGCCGACCCCGCGCCAGTCCCGGCCGCGCGCTGGCGAGGTACGCATCGATGTGTTCCAGCGCCACCTCGCCGACCGGCACCAGCCGGTCCTTGCCGCCCTTGCCGGTGACCCGGGCCACGCCCTGGCGCAGGTTGAGCCCGCTCAGCGGCAGCTCCACCAACTCGGACACGCGCAGGCCGGAGGCATACATCAGCTCGAGCATCGCGCGGTCGCGCAGGCCGAGCGCGGTGGAGGTGTCCGGCGCGTGCAGCAGGCTTTCGATCTCCCGCTCGGCCAGCGCCTTGGGCAGGCTGCGCGGCGTCTTGGGGCGCTCGATCAGCCGCGTCGGATCATCGAACCCCGGCTCGTTGCGGGCGACGAATCCGTAATAGCGCCGGAACGACGATTGCCGCCGCGCCAGCGAGCGCACCGCCACCGGGGTGGCGCCGTGGTAGGCCGACAGATCCTCGCGTCGGGCGTCGCGCAGCGCGCGGCCGCGACCGGCCAGCCAGCGCGCCAGCGCCTCGAGATCCTGCCGGTATGCCTCCAGCGTGCGATCGGACAGGCCGTCCTCGGACCACACCTGCTCGAGGAAGGCGGCGATGCTGCGGCGGTCCGCTTCGGCGATACTGATGCGGTTTTCCTCTTTCATGCGTGCATGCTGGACACCGCACGCGCGCGACGCAAGCGACGCCATGACCGACTCCCCCGCCTCCCTCCCCTGCCCGCTGTGGCGCCGATTGATCGCGCTGGTCTACGACCTGCTCGCGGTGGTGGCGATCGTGATGGTGGTCGGGCTGGTGTGCCAGCTGGCGACCGGCGGCCGCGTCGTCACCACCGGCGCGCAGACCGCGATCGCGTGGTGGTACCGGCCGCTGCAGGCGGTGGTGGTGTCGGCGTACTTCGTGGTGTCGTGGCTGCGCGGCGGCCAGACGCTGGGCATGCGTCCGTGGCATCTGCGCGTCACTGCCCGCGACGGCACCGCAGCGGGGCTGCGGCAGGCGCTGGTCCGCGTGGTGGTGGCCGGACTGCCGCTGGCGCTGCTGGCGCTGGCCCCGCTGCTGGGCTTGCGCGGCGCGCTGTGGGCGACCCTCGCCGGGTGGGTGGTCTGGTTCGCGCCGGCGCTGGTCGATCGGCGCCGGCGCGCCCTGCACGACATCGCCGCCGGCACCGAAGTGCGCCGCTTCGACTGACGCACCACAGACGCGACCGGCGTTCGCGGGCACACTGCCGGACATGAACCAGCCCCACACCGCCACACGTACCGCCACCGGCCCGACCCGCAGCGCCGACGAGGTGCTGCGCACCAACCGCCGCTTCTACGAGGCGCTGTGGTCCGAAGCCCGGCTGATCGCCCCGGAACGCTTCAACACCTGGCCACTGTTCGGAAGCCTTGCCGGCGCCGCGCGCCAGCGGCTGGAGGTGGCGCCGGGCCTGCGCCCGCGCCTGCCGCTGGCGGATACCTGCTTCGTCGACATGAGCCACGCGGCGCTGCGCGGCCTGGGTCGCCACGGCGCACGCGCCACCCACGCGATGATCGGCGCGCTGCCGTTCGCCGACGCGCAGTTCGACCTGGTCTGCGCGCTGGACATACTCGAGCACGTGGTCGACGACGCCGGCGCGCTGGCCGAGCTGGCCCGCGTGGCCACGCCCGACGCCACGCTGCTGCTGTCGGTACCGCTGGACCCGGACGCCTGGACCGCCTTCGACGATTTCGTCGGCCACTATCGCCGCTACGAGCCGGCGCAGATCGCCGCGATGCTGGCCGGCCACGGCTGGCACATCGAACGCAGCGCGATCTACGGCATGAAACCGGAGTCCTCGCGCCTGCTCGACCTGGGCCAGTGGTTCCTCACCCATCAGCGCGAACGCGCGATGTGGTGGTACAACCGCGTGTTCATGCCGCTGGGGTTGCGCCTGCAGAAGCCGCTGGCCTGGCGCGACGGGCTGGGCGACATCGAGGGCGTCGACGAGCTGCTGCTGGTATGTCGCCGGGACGGATCGTGCGGCAGCGCAACACGACGCGTCGAATCGGACTAAGATCAGCGCTTTACGCCCCACGGTCCTCCCTCATGCTTTATCAGATCCACGAATGGCAGCGCGCCTTCCTCGGCCCGCTCAGCCATTTCGCCGAAGCCAGCGCCAAGATGCTCAACGACCCCGCCAGCCCGCTGGCGCAGTGGCCGGGGGTGGAGCGCTGGGCCGCCGGTTACGAGCTGATGCACCGCCTCGGCAAGGATTACGAGAAGCCCGAGTTCAACCTGCACCAGGCGGTGGCGCACGAGCACGAGATCGCCATCGTCGAGCGCGTGGCGCTGGACAAGCCGTTCTGCCAGCTCAAGCGCTTCAAGCGCTTCAGCGACGACCCGGACACCATCGAGAAGATGAAGGCCGACCCGGTGGTACTGGTGGTGGCGCCGCTGTCCGGGCACCACGCCACGCTGCTGCGCGACACCGTGCGCACGCTGCTGCGCGACCACAAGGTCTACATCACCGACTGGGTCGACGCGCGCATGGTGCCGCTGAACCAGGGCGCGTTCGGGCTGGACGACTACGTCGCCTATATCCAGGAGTTCATCCGCCACATCGGTGCCGAGTCGCTGCACGTGATCTCGGTGTGCCAGCCGACCGTGCCGGTGCTGGCGGCGATCTCGCTGATGGCCTCGCGCGGCGAGACCACCCCGCGCTCGATGACCATGATGGGCGGCCCGATCGATCCGCGCCGCAGCCCCACCAGCGTCAACAACCTGGCCACGCGCCAGCCGCTGTCGTGGTTCAAGGGCAACGTAATCCACACCGTGCCCACCAACTATCCGGGCCACGGGCGCGAGGTGTATCCGGGCTTCCTGCAGCACGCCGGCTTCATCGCGATGAACCCCAGCCGCCACCTCAACTCGCACTGGGATTTCTATCAGGACCTGGTGCGCGGCGACCTCGACGACGCGCAGTCGCACCGCAAGTTCTACGACGAATACAACGCCGTGCTCGACATGCCCGCGCAGTTCTACCTCGACACCATCGCCAAGGTATTCCAGCAGTTCCTGCTGCCGCGCGGCGTGTGGGACGTGGCGGGCGAGCGCGTGGACCCGTCGGCGATCAAGCGCACCGCCCTGCTCACCGTGGAAGGCGAGCTGGATGACATCTCCGGCCTGGGCCAGACCGAGGCCGCGCACGACCTGTGCACCGGCATCCCGGCGAAATCGCGCGCCCACTGGGTGATCGAGGGCGCCGGCCACTACGGCATCTTCAGCGGCCGCCGCTGGCGCGAGACGGTCTACCCGCAGGTGCGCGATTTCATCCGCCGGTTCGACCAGCGCAAGGCGTGATGATCCGACAGTGCAACGCCCGGCACGCATGAGCGCGCCGGATTACCAGGCCATCCTCGACACCATCGCGACCGAGATGCGGCCGCGGCTGGCGCAGGGCCATGTGGCCGACTACATCCCGCGGCTGGCCAGCGTGCCGCGCGGGAAATTCGGCATGGCGGTAGTCACCCTCGATGGCCAGCTCCACCGCACCGGCGACGCCGACGAGGCGTTCTCGATCCAGAGCATCTCCAAGGTCTACACGCTCACCCTCGCGCTGCAGGCGGTAGGCGAGCGGCTGTGGGACAGGGTAGGCCGCGAACCGTCCGGCAGCGCGTTCAATTCGCTGGTGCAGCTGGAAGTCGAACACGGCGTGCCGCGCAACCCGTTCATCAACGCAGGAGCCCTGGTGGTGGCCGACGTGGTGCTGGCCAGCCATGCCGATGCGCGGGCCAACCTGTTGGCCGCGGTGCGCGGCTGCGCGGCCAACCCGGACGTGCGCGACGATCCGGAGGTGGCGGCCTCGGAGAAGGCGCACGGCTACCGCAACGCGGCGCTGGCGAACTTCATCCGCAGCTTCGACAACCTCGCCCAGCCGCTCGACGCGGTGCTCGATTTCTACTTCTACCAGTGCTCGCTGGCGATGAGCTGCGTGGATCTCGCCCGCGGCTTCCTGTTCCTGGCCAACCAGGGCCGCTGCCCGTGGTCGGGCAAGGCGCTGCTGTCGCCGGACCTGGCCAAGCGCATCAACGCGCTGATGCTCACCTGCGGCACCTACGACGCGGCCGGCGACTTCGCCTACCACGTGGGCATGCCAGCCAAGAGCGGGGTCGGCGGCGGCATCGTCGGGGTCATTCCCGGCAAGCTCGCGGTGGCGGTGTGGTCGCCGGCGCTCAATGCCAAGGGCAACTCGCTGGCCGGCAGCCTGGCACTGGAGCGCTTCACCAGCCTGACCGGCCTGTCGATTTTCTGATCGACCCTGCGCGCTCGACGCGCACGCGTGACTGGCGCGCTCAGCCCGCGAAGAACGCCTCGAACGCCGCCACCGTGCGATCCACGCCCTCGTCGTCCACGTCCAGGTGGGTCACCAGCCGCAGCGTGGGCGTGTAGCCGATGCCGATGCGAATCTCGTGCGCCCGCAGATGGACGTCCAGATCGCGCAGCCGCTCCACCGGCACGTCGACGTAGACCATGTTGGTGTGCTGGCCGAGCAGCTTCACGTTGGCGATCGCCCCCAGCCCCTCGGCCAGCCGCGCGGCGCGGGCGTGGTCGTCGGCGAGACGCGCCACGTGATGATCCAGCGCATACGTGCAGGCGGCGGCGAGCAGGCCGGCCTGGCGCCAGCCGCCGCCGGCGACCTTGCGCCAGCGCCGTGCCTTGTCGATCAGTTCGGCGGAGCCCACCAGCACCGAACCCACCGGCGCGCCGAGGCCCTTGGACAGGCACACCGACACGCTGTCGAAGTGTTGCGTGATCTCGCGCGCCGGCACGCCGCAGGCCACCGCGGCGTTGAACAGCCGCGCACCGTCCAGATGCAGACCCAGGCCGCGCTCGCGGGTGAATGCGCGGGCGGCCGCGAGATAATCCAGCGGCAGCGCGCGGCCCCACCAGGTGTTCTCCAGAGCGAGGATCTTCGTGCGCGGAAAATGCGGGTCGATCGGCTTGATCGCTGCGACCACCTTGTCCAGCGGCAGCGTGCCATCGGCATCCTGCGGGATCGGCTGTGGCTGGATCGAGCCGAGCACGGCGGCGCCACCACCTTCCCAGCGGTAGGTGTGCGCATCGGCGCCGACGATGTACTCGTCGCCGCGCTCGCAGTGCGCCATCAGCCCGACCAGGTTGGACTGGGTGCCGGTGGGCACGAACAGCCCGGCCTCAAAGCCCAGGTCGTCGGCGAGCCGCTGCTGCAGCGCGTTGACCGTGGGGTCCTCGCCGTAGACGTCGTCGCCCACCGCCGCCTCGACCATCGCCGCGCGCATCGCCGCGGTCGGTCGGGTCACCGTGTCACTGCGCAGATCCACCCAGGCCACTGGCGTCACTCCTCATGCAAGAACAAACAAGCGCGCAGCATGACCGCAGCGCCCCGCTCCGGACAAGCCGCCACACGCCATGGCGACGCTTCGCGACCGCGGCATCGGACGGGCGCGCTTCCACGGGCCATCCACGCCGGCGCGGGCATGGTCGGGACTTCCGCCCGCTTCAGGAGCACTGCATGGCCAGCCAGGATCGCAAGGGGGGAGAGTCGAACACCGTGGTGATTGCCGCGCTGGTCGGCAACCTCGCCATCGCGGTGGCCAAGTTCACCGCCGCCGCCTTTTCGGGCAGCTCGGCGATGCTGAGCGAGGGCGTGCACTCGCTGGTGGACACGATGAACGAGGTGCTGCTGCTGTACGGCCTGCACCGCGCGCGCAAGCCGGCCGACGACAGCCATCCGTTCGGCTACGGGCGCGAGCTGTATTTCTGGAGCTTCATCGTGGCCCTGCTGGTGCTGTCGATGGGCGCCGGCGTGTCGTTCTACGAGGGCGTGTCGCACATCCGCCATCCGCAGGCGGTGGAGGATCCGCTGCCGAGCCTGATCGTGCTGGGGGTGTCGGTGCTGTTCGAAGGCGGCTCATGGTGGATGGCGCTGCGCGAGTTCCGCCGGCGCAAGGGCAAGCAGGGCTACGTCGAGGCATTCCGGCAAAGCAAGGATCCGAGCGTGTTCTCGGTGTTGCTCGAGGACAGCGCCGCGCTGCTGGGCCTGCTGATCGCCGCCGCCGGGCTCGGCCTGGCGCAGATGCTCCAGATGCCGGTGTTCGACGGCATCGCCTCGCTGGGCATCGGTGCGGTGCTGGCGTGTTCGGCACTGCTCATGGCGCGCGAGACCAAGGGCCTGCTGATCGGCGAGTCGGCCCGCCCCGGCGTGGCGCAATCACTGATGCGCATCGCCGGGGACGATGACGACGTGCGCACCGCCAACGGCGTGCTGACCGTGCAGATGGGCCCGAACCGGATGGTCGCCGCGCTCAGCGCCGAGTTCGAGGACGCACTGGCCACGCCGCAGATCGAGGCCTGCATCGGCCGCATCGAATCGCGCGCCAAGGCCGAGCACCCGGAGCTGGCCGCGCTGTTCATCAAGCCGCAGACGCCGCAGACCTGGCGCGCACGCCGCGCCGCGCTGGGGCAGCAGGACAAGCTCACGCACTGAGCGGCGCCTTGCGCCGGTACTCAGCGATGGCGGCGGAAGTAGAACCACGCGGCGATCGCCAGCACCGTGGCCGGCAGCAGGTTGGCCAGCAGCGGCGGCACGCCGTAGACGGTGCCGAAGTTGATCATCGCCTGCTGCAGGAAGTACCACGCGATGGCGATCAGGATGCCGATGAAGATGCGCTTGCCCAGCCCGCCCGAACGCAGGCTGCCGAAGGCGAACGGCATCGCGCACAGCACCAGCACCAGCACGTTGAGCGGGTACAGCGCGCGGGTCCAGAACGCCACCGCGTAGACGCCCGGGCTCTGGCCGTTGCTTTCCAGGTAGCGGATGTTGCGCCGCAGGTCGCGCATCGGCAGGTACTGCGGCTGCACCAGCGACTGCTCCAGCACGCGCGGGTTGAGCTTGGCGTCCCACGGCGCGCTGGCGGCGGTGGTGGTGTGCGTGCCGGCCGCGTCCAGGGTGGTGGTGCGCACGCCGGTGAGCGTCCAGTGCCTGCCGTCGTGCTGCGCGCCGCGTGCCCAGTCGAGCCGGGTGAGCTCGCCGTCGTCGGCGAAGGTGAACACGCGCACGTCGGCCAGTTCCACCTGGTTGTGGCCTTTCACTTCCTTGAGCAGGCTGGCCTTGGCGTTGATCACGCGGTTGCCGTCACGCGCCCAGAGCCCGCTGGAGCCGGCCATGCCGACGGCGCCACCCTTCTGGCGCAGCTGCATCGCCTGCGCCTGCTGGTCGCCCCACGGCGCGGCGGTCTCACCGAGGATCACCACGCCCACGATCAGCACCGCCACCACGCCCGCGGCGGAGGCGGCGATGCGCAGTTGCGACATGCCGGCCGCACGCAGCGCCGTCAGCTCACCGCTGCCGGCCAGGCCGCCCAGCCCGAGCAGTCCGCCGATCACCGTGGCGTAGCCGAAGTTCTCGTACAGCCGGCGCGGGAAGGTCACCAGCACGTACAGCGCCGCGTCGGTGACGGTGAAACCGTTCTTACCGACGTGGCCGAGCTGGCGCAGGAACTGCAGCACCGCGTCGAGCCCGGCGATGAGGAACCACACCGTGAGCAGCGCGCCGAGCACCGTGGTGCCGATCAGCCAGTCGACCCGGCGCACGCGCATCGGGCTCATGCGCTCACCCGCGGGCGGCGCGCGGGCACGCGGCGCGGCTGGTACTGGCTGCGGAAGATCCACGCGCCGATCGCGAACGTCACCAGGCTCACCAGCCACATCGGCCACGCGCTGTGCCAGTGGCCCTTGCTGATCTGCCCGTTGCACAGCGCCAGCAGGTTCTCGTAAAGGAAGAACGCCAGCACCGCCAGCAGCAACCGGCCGTAGCGCGCCTCGCGCGGGTTCTGCTTCGCCAGCGGCAGCGACAGCATCATCAGCACCAGCGCCATCACCGGCGAGCCGATCCGCCAGGCCAGCTCGGCCCGCGCCTCGGCGGTGTCGGTGCGCGCCAGTGCCAGGGTGTCGAGGTTGTGGATCGGATCGTTGTCGCTGTCGCCGCCCTGCACGTTGGTCAGCGAAGCGTCGTTGCGCTGGTAGCGGATGCGCCGCCAGTTGTCCGCGCCCAGCGGCAGCTCGTACTGCCAGCCGTCGAGCAGCGCCAGGAAGCGCCCGTTGCCGTCGCTCTCCTGATACAGCTGGCCGCTGTCGCCGGTGATCACGCGCAGGTGGGTGAGCCCGTCGTCGCCCTTGCGCTCGGTGGCGATGAAGGTCTTGCCGAGCTCGCTGCCGTCGCGGCTGAGCGTGTCGACGAAGATCACGCCGTCCTTGCCCGGCAGCTCGGTAAAGCGGCCGGCGTCCAGGCCAGCGGCAATCACCGAGCGGTTGGCCGCGTCCACCAGCGCATTGGACGTGCGCGAGGCCCACGGCCCCAGCCACAGCGACACCGCGCCCACCGCCAGCGCGATGGCGACGGCCAGCATCGCCACCGGCCGCAGCAGGCCGCGGGCGCCCATGCCGGACGAGGCCAGCACGTGCATCTCGCTTTCGCGGTACATGCGCCCCATCGACCACAGCGCACCCACGTAGCCCGACAGCGGCAGCAGGTTCGACAGCCCGTCGAGCATGTTCAGGCCCAGCACCTGGAACATCACGCTGGCCGGATAGCTGCCGTTGGCGACCTGCTGCAGCACGTGCGCGAAGCTGCTGCCGGCCAGCACCGTGACGAGCACGATCGCGGTGGCGGCCATGGTCTGGCCCAGCTCGCGCAGGAAGTAACGGTCGAGGATGCTCAGCATGCGATAGAATCGAGGGTCCCGCGCCACACCCTCGAGGGTGCTGGCAAACCGCAAGTCTAGCCTGTCCGGCTATGCCGGCGCCCACCGCAGGACCCTTCCATGACGCTTCAGTTCAGCCTTGCCAACGCCTCTCCCGAAACCGTCGATGCCGCCTGCGTGGTGGTCGGCGTGTTCGAAGGTGGCGTGCTCTCCAGCGCCGCGGCGCGGATCGACAGCGCAGCCGAAGGCGCCATCAAGCGGCAGGTGGAAAGCGGCGACATCACCGGCAAGGGTGGCAGCGCCACGCTGCTGTTCGCGCCCGCCGGCGTCACCGCGCGGCGCGTGCTGGTGGTGGGCATGGGCCCGCAGAAATCGTTCGACGCGGCACGCTTCCAGCGGATCAACGCCGACGCCGCCCGCGCGCTGGGCAAGCTGCCGGTAGACAGCGCCGCCTCGTTCCTCACCGAACTGGACGTGCCCGGCCGCGACGCCAGCTGGCGCCTGCGCACTGCGGTGCTGGCGGCCGACCATGCCAACTATCGCTACACGGCCACCTTCAAGCCGCGCGACAAGAGCAGCCAGCCCGAGCTGGCCACGATGATGTTCGCCGCCCCGGACGATGCCCGCGCCGGGCTGGACCAGGGCCTGGCCATCGCCGAGGGCGTGCGCTTCGCGCGCGAGCTGGCCAACCTGCCGCCGAACATCTGCACCCCGGCCTACATCGCCGACCAGGCGCAGGCCTTCGCCGATGGCGAGGGCGACAAGGTCAGCTGCCGCGTGCTGGATGAAGTGGAAATGGAGAAGCTCGGCTTTGGCTCGCTGCTGGCCGTGGGCCGCGGCTCGGCCAACAAGCCGCGCCTGATCGCGCTGGAGTACAAGGGCGGCAACGAAGGCGACGCGCCCTACGCATTCGTCGGCAAGGGCGTGACCTTCGACTCCGGCGGCATCAGCCTCAAGCCCGGCCCGGGCATGGAAGAGATGAAGTTCGACATGGGCGGCGCGGCCGGCGTGCTGGGCGCATTCGTCGCGGCGGTGAAGCTGGGTGTCAAGAGCAACCTGGTGTGCGTGGTGCCGAGCGTGGAGAACATGCCCGACGGCGACAGCTACCGCCCCAGCGACGTGCTCACCAGCCTCTCGGGCCTCACCATCGAAGTGCTCAACACCGACGCCGAAGGCCGGCTGATCCTGTGCGACGCGCTCACCTGGACCGCGCAGACCTACAAGCCGCACACCATCATCGACGCCGCCACGCTCACCGGCGCCTGCGTCGTGGCGCTGGGCAAGCATGCCTCCGCCGTGATGAGCAAGCACGACGACCTCGCCGCCGAGCTGGTCGCCGCCGGCGAGACCGCGCTGGACCGCGCCTGGCGCCTGCCGCTGTGGGACGACTACCAGGTGCAGCTGGAATCGGGCTTCGCCGACGTCGCCAACATCGGCGGCAAGAGCGCCGGCGCGATCACCGCGGGCTGCTTCCTGTCGCGCTTCACCGAAGGCCAGCGCTGGGCGCACCTGGACATCGCCGGCACGGCGTGGGACGAGGGCCGCAAGGGTCTGGCCACCGGTCGCCCGGTGTCGCTGCTGGCGCAGTGGCTGCTGGATCGCGGCTGATGAGGGGCGGGGAACGGGGAACGGGAAACGGGGAACGCACGGCATCTCGACGCCGTGCCGTCAGCCGTTTTTCCCTGCAGCCGGAGCGAGCGCCGAAGTGGCGACTGCGCACCCTGGTCACGTTCCCCGTTCCGCGTTCCCCGTTCCCTGCGCTGTAACCCCATGCCCCGCGCCGATTTCTACCTGATCGACAAGCCGCGCTTCCGCGAGCAGCCGCTGCTGCTGGTGTGCGAGCTGACCAAGCGCGCATTCGCGGCACAGCAGCCCACGCTGATCCTGGTGCGTGACTTCGAGCAGGCCGAGGCGGTGGACGACCTGCTGTGGTCGTTCGACGAGGACGCCTTCCTTCCGCACCAGCTGGCCGGCGACGACGACGATGCCGACACCGCGGTGCTGATCGTGCCGCCGGGCGTGGAGACGGCCGACCGCCCGCTGGTGATCAACCTGCGCGAGGAGTGCCCCACGCTGACGTTCGAGCGCGTGCTGGAAGTGGTCGCCGCCGACGAGGCCGAACGCACCGGCTCGCGCGCCCGCTGGCGCGAGTACGCGCGGCGCGGGTTCGAGGTGAACAAGTTCGACATGTAAGCGCGCGCCCGCTCCGGGCACGCAGGCTCAGCTCTCTGCCGGCGCCCCTGCCTGATGCTCCGGAGCGTCCTGCGCCGACCGCCACGCCGTCACCTGCGCCAGGGTCTGCGCCAGCTGCGCGCCGGAAAACGGCTTGCGCAGGAATGCATCCATGCCCGAGGCCAGCGAGCGCACCTCTTCGTCGCCGCCCGAACGCGCGGTGATCGCCACGATCGGCAGCCGCCGATGGCCCGACTCGCGCTGGCGCACCAGTCGCGCCACCTGAAACCCGTCTACGCCGGGCAGGTCCAGGTCCAGCAGCATCACATCGAAGGCGCAGGTGCTGAGTTCGGCCAGCGCGCCCAGGCCGTGCACCGCGCTCACCACGGTGTGTCCCTGGCCGTCGAGCAGGCCGCGGATCACCGCCGCCACGATCGCATCGTCCTCCACCAGCAGCACGCGCAGATGGTCGGCGACGGCCGCGGCCGGTGGCGCGGGCGGCGCGGCGGGTTCCGGCGGCGGAACCTCGGTGGTCTCCTGCAGGGGCAGGCGTACCCGGAACGTGCTGCCGTGGGCCAGCCGCGACTCCAGCTCGATCGACCCGTGCATCAGCGTGACCAGCTCGCGGCAGATCGCTAGCCCCAGGCCGCTGCCGGCGCCGCGGCGCGGCCCGCGCTCCTGCTCGAAGCGCTGGAACAGGCGCGACTGGCTGGCCTCGGGAATGCCCGGGCCGGTGTCGCGCACGCTGAAGGTCACGCCGTGGCTGGTGGACTCCGCCGCCAGCACCACGCCGCCGTATTCGGTGAACTTCACTGCGTTGCCGGTGAGGTTGAGCAAGATCTGCTTGATCCGCATCGCGTCGCCGAGCAGCCGTGGCGGCAGCGTCGGCGAGACCTGCAGCTCGAAGGTGATGCCCTTGCCTTGCGCCTGCGCCGCGGTAAGGTCGGCCACGTCCCGCAGCAGTTCGCGCGGATCGAACGGCGCCAGCTCCAGCTCGAAGCGGCCCGCTTCGATCCGCGCCAGGTCGAGCGCATCGTTGAGCAGCTTGAGCAGCATCGCGCCGGAGCGCTGCATGGCGCGCGCGTAGTCGTTCTGCTCCGCGCGCAGCGGCGTGGACAGCAGCAGCTCGGCCATGCCGATCACGCCGGTCATCGGCGTGCGGATCTCGTGGCTCAGCGTGGCCAGGAAGGTGGTCTTGGCCGCGCTGGACTGCTCGGCCAGCTGGCGCTGCTGTTCGGACAGCGCCAGCCGGTGCCGCTGCGCCAACCGCCGTTGCCACAGCCACAGCGCCCAGGCCACCACCAGTACCGCGCTCAGCGCATACGCCAGCCAGGCCCACCAACGCGCCCACGGCGGCGCGGCCACGTGGATGCGCAGCGGCTCGCCCAGCGTGACCCAGCGGTCGCTGGCGCCGGCGCCCATCACCTCCAGGGTGTAGTCGCCGGGCACCAGTCCGGCAAATTCGCGCTCGCCGCGGTTGCCTACCTCCACCCAACCCTGGTCCAGCCCGACCATGCGGAAGCGGTAACGGTTGGCGGTGGGGTCGATGTAGGAGAACAGGCGCGCCACCACGCTCATCTCGCGGTCGCGCCAGTCGATCCGCAGCACGCCGTCGGCGGGCAGTTCGCGCAGCTTGCCGTGGCGGCGCGCACGCACGCCGGTGATGTGCAGTGGCGGCGTGCTCTGCTGCTCGACGATGCGGTCGGGATTGAAGCCGATCACGCCGCCGAACGTGGGCGCGTAGATGGTGCCGTCGGCCAGGTGGCTGTAGCCACGGAAGAACTCGCCGTTGGCCAGCCCGTCCTGCAGCCCCAGCGCACGGAAGCGGCCGGTGCCCGGATCGAACCGCCACAGCCCGTCGCTGCCGAAGATCCACAACCGCTCGTGCGCATCGATGCGCAAGTCGACCACGTTGATCGAGGGCCAGCCCTCGTCCGCGCGCACACTACGATCGATCACCAGCGCGTCGCCGACCAGCCGGTAGTGCTCCAGGCCATCGCTGCGCGCCAGCCAGAACCCCTGCGGCGAGGTGTCGAACGCGTCGACCGGACGATCGTTGCGCACGCCCGGCACCGGCTCGAAATGCTCGTGCCGGGCATCCAGCCGCAGCAGGCCGCCGTCGCCGGCGTACCAGAACACGCCAAAGCGCAGCGTCATCTGGCTGCCCCAGCGCGCCTTCTCGGTGGCGCCGACGATAGGCACCGGGCTGACCGCCAACGTGCGCTGGTCGATGCGGAACAGGCCCTCGCCGAAAGTGCGCGCGTACAGACGTCCATCCGGGCCCACTTCCACCTCCAGCGGGCGACTGAAGTGCGCATGCGCGGGATCGACCTCGTCCAGCTTGCCGGCCGCATAGCGGTAGAGCGCGCCCTTGGTGGCGATCCACAGATTGTGCTGGGCGTCCTCGGTCATGCCGACCACGTCGCCGTACAGCCCCGACAGCACGTGCTGCACGCGGCCGGTCGATGGCTCGAGCTTGTCCACCCGGCCGCCGCGCTCGCCCACCCACACGGTTTCGTCGCGCGCGTGGGCCACCGCGGTGGCCATCGAGTCGCGCAGGCTCTCCGGCTCGTCGGGAATGTGCGTGTAGCGGCTCATCCCGTGCCAGCCCGGCGCGAGGTAGGCGACGCCGCCGTCGAACAGGGTGATCCACAGCCCGCCCTCGCGGCCCACGATCATCTTCCAGATCCAGGTGCCGGGCAGGTTGCCGTACAGCACCGGCTTGTCCATCACCGCGATCAACGGCTGGTGCGGCGCCTGCTGCAGGTACAGGCCCCGCTGGGTGCCGATCCACAGCCGGCCGTCGCGGTCGCGCACGCTGCTCATGATGTTGGTGGCCGGCAGGCCGGGCACCTCGAACGGACGCGCCACGTCGTCCTTGCCGACCAGGTAGAGCCCGCGCGTGGCGGCGATGCGGATCTCGTCGTCGCCGGCATTGCCGTCGATGGACCAGGCGTCTATCAGCGTCGGCTGCTCGGCGTGGATCGCGATGATGCGCCCGTCCGGCTCGCGCCGGAACACGCCGTGCGCGCTGCCGATCCACAACCGGTCATGGCGATCCACGAACAGCGAGGCGACCGCGCCGAAGCGCGCCGGCGTACCCGCGTCCGCCGGCGGCGCGAGGTGGTCGAAGTGCGTGCCGTCGGCACGCATCCGGTCCAGGCCTTCCTCGGTGCCCACCCACAGCGTGCCGTCGGCGGTCTGCGCCATGGTCCACACCTTGTCGGTGGCCAGGCTGGCCGGATTGGCCGGATCGTGCGCCCAGTGCGCGAAGGTGCCGGTGGCCGGCAGATACCGGTTGAGGCCCGCCTCCAGCCCGCCGGTCCACAGGCGCCCCTGGTGGTCCACCAGCAGCGACCCGACCGTGTTGTGCGGCAGCGAGCCGGGGTCGTCGGCCACGTGGTGGAAGGTTTCAAACTGCACGCCGTCGTAGCGCGCCAGCCCGCCCTTGGTGCCGAACCACATGGCGCCGGTGGGATCCTGCACCACCGCATAGACACTGCTGCTGGGCAGCCCGTCGGCGGAGCCGTAGCGGCGGAACTGCGGCGTGGGCAGCGCGCCGCTTGCCACCGGCGGATCGAACGCGCGGACCGGCGAGGGGGCGGCGAACCACGCCATTCCCAGCAACACCACCAGCCATGCCCGCATGTGTTTTCCCCGGTGCCGTCCAGCGGACGGCCGGGCCCGATGATGCCAAATCCGCGGCATCGTGTGGTCCGCTCTCAGGCCGGCACGGCGGCGGCGGCGATCGCAAGGTCCATCGCCCGCGCCAGCTGGTCGCCCGACAGCGGCTTGCGCAGGAAACCGTCCATGCCCGCCTCGCGCGTGAGCACCTCCTCGTTGCCGCCGGCGCGGGCGGTGATCGCCACGATCGGCAGGTGCTCGCCCGGCTGCTCGCGCTGGCGGATCAACCGGGCCAGCTGGAAGCCGTCCACGCCGGGCAGGTCCAGGTCCAGCAGCAGCACGTCGAACGGTCCGTTGCCGAGCTCGACCAGGGCTGCCAGGCCGTGCCCGACGTAGGTGATCGAATGGCCCTGGCGCTCGAGCAGGCCGCGGATCACCGCCGCCACGGTGACGTCGTCCTCCACCAGCAGCACGTGCAGCACGCGCTGGCGCCGCGCGCCCGCGGCCGGCGCCAGCGCCACCGGGTCGATCGGCTCGCGCAGCGGCAGGCGCACGCGGAAGGTGCTGCCGTACGCCAGCCGCGACTCCAGCTCGATCGAGCCGCGCATCAGCGTGACCAGCTCGCGGCAGATCGCCAGGCCCAGTCCGCTGCCGGCACGCCGCTGCGGCCCGTTCTCCTGCTCGAAGCGCTGGAACAGCCGCGACTGGCTGGCCTCCGGAATACCCGGACCGGTGTCGCGCACGCTGAACATCACGCCGTCGCGGTAGCGCTCGGCACCCAGCGTGACGCGCCCGCGCTCGGTGAATTTCACCGCGTTGGTGGTCAGGTTGAGCAGCACCTGCTCCACCCGCACCACGTCGCCGACCAGCGTGGCGGGCAGGTCGTCGGCGATCTGCAGTGCAAACTCCAGTCCCTTGGCCTGGGCCTGCGCACCGATCAGGTGGGCGATGTCCGCCAGCAGCTGGCGCGGCGAGAACGGCGCCGGATCGAGCTCGAACCGGCCCGCCTCGATGCGCGCCAGGTCGAGCGCGTCGTTGAGCAGCTTCAGCAGCATCACGCCGGATCGCTGCATGGCCTGGGCGTAGTCGTTCTGGTCCGGCTGCAGCGGCGTGGTCAGCAGCAGCTCGGCCATGCCGATCACGCCGGTCATCGGCGTGCGGATCTCGTGGCTCAGCGTGGCCAGGAACTGGGTCTTCGCGGCGCTGGCCTGTTCGGCCAGGAACCGTTGCTGCTCGGCCAGCTGGATCCGGTGGCGCTGCGCCACGCGGCGGCGCCAGGCCAGCGCCAGCGACACCGCGCCCAGCAGCAGCAGGCCCGCGTAGGCCAGCCAGGCCCACCAGCGCAGCCACGGCGGCGCCTGCACCTGGATCGACAGCGGCACGGCGAGCGCGCCCCACGGACCGGCCGGGCCGGCGGCCATGATCTCCAGCGTGTACTGGCCGGCGCCCAGGCCGGCGAACTCGCGCTCGCCGTGGGCGCCCACGTCGACCCAGTCGGTGTCGAAACCGCGCAGCCGGAAGCGGTAACGGTTGGCCGCCGGATTGATGTACGAAGACACCCGCGCCACGATCCGCAGGTCGCGATCGTGCCAGCCCACCGACACCTGCCGCCCATCCAGCGGCAGCGCGCGCATCGCGCCGTCGCGACGCACCGAGATCGCGCTCACCGCCACCGTCGGCGCCACCTGCAGCGGCGGCCGTGCGGCCAGTCGCTCCGGGCTGAAGCCGACCACGCCGCTCTTGGTGGCGCCGTAGATCATGCCGTTGGCGAGCAGCGCGGTGCGGTCATTGTCGAACTCGCCATCGAGCAGGCCGTCCTGCGCGCCGAAGCGGGTGAACCGCCCGCTGGACGGCTCGAACCGCCACAGGCCCTGGTTGGCGAACAGCCACAGGCGGTCCTCGCGGTCGGCGCGCATGCCCAGGATGTCGCGGCTCTGCCAGTCCACCGGCACCGGCGCCACCTGGTCGCGCAGGGCACGCCCGTCGACATAGCGGTAGTGCTCCAGCGCGTTCTCCCAGGCCACCCAGAAACCGCTGCTGTCCATCGCCACGGCCACCACGAACCGCCGCGGCACGCCCTCCACGAACACCATCCGGCGCTGGTCCGCGTCGTAGCGCAGCAGCCCGCCGGCGGTGGCATACCACGGCTCGCCGGCACGCGTGCACAGCACCGACACCTGCCGCAGCAGGTCGCCGTCGGGCATCGGCACGGGCTGCACCTGGCGGGTCTGGGTGTCGATGGCGAAGATGCCGTCGCCCCAGGAGGCGACGAAGATGCGCCCGTCGCTGGCGGCCACCACGCGGTTGGGTCGCGACGGGCCGTCGGCGCCGACGTCCAGCGGCACCGCCTTGCCGTCGGCCACGACGTACAGCGCGCCCTGCCCCACCGCCCACAGCTGGCCGCGTGCGTCCTCGGCCAGCGAGATGATCGAGTCGTCGAGGTGGCGCACCACGTGTTCGACGTGGCCGGTGGCCGGGTCGAGCTTGTCGATGCCGCCGACCTCCCCCACCCACAGCTGGTTGTCGCGGCTGAGCTGCACCACCTCGGCGGCGGTGGTGGCGAGGCTGGCCGGGTCGTCCGGCACGTGCGTCATGCGGCTGAAGCCGTCCCAGTTCGGGCCCAGGTACGCCACGCCGCCGTCGGCCACGGCAAACCACAGGCCGCCTTCGCGATCGCGCGCGATCTGCCAGATCCAGTCGGCGGGGAATCCGCCCGGCAGCAGCGGGTGGCCGGGGAAGGCGCGGAAGCGGCCGTCCGCCTCGCGCAACCACGCGCCGTCCTTGGTCCCCAGCCACAGCCGCCCGCGCTTGTCGCGCTGGCTGCTCATCGTGCGCACGCCATCGAGCTGCGGCGAGATCGGTCGGGCGACGCCGTCGTCGCCGATCTGCAGCAGCCCGTCGCTGGTGGCGATGCGCACATCGTTGCCGCCACCCTCGATGCGCCAGATCTTGCCCGGCGTGCCGCGGAGCGACGGATCCAGCGTTACCCGATGCAGGCTGCCGTCGCCGTCGCGCCGGTAGATCGCCTGCTCGGTGCCGATCCACAGGCGCCCGTTGTCCTCGGCCAGCAGCGCGCGGGTGGTGCCCAGGCCACGGTCGCCGGCACCGGCTGGCCGGGTGGTGTCCTGCACGTGGTCGAAGTGGCGGCCATCCTCGCGCAGCCGATCGAGCCCGCCCTCGGTCGCCACCCACAGCTGGCCGTCCGGCGTCTGCGCGATCGACCACACCTCGTCGTGCGACAGGCTGGCCGGATCGGCATCGTCGTGCTGCCAGTGCGTGAAGCCGCCGCGGGTCGGCTCGTAGCGACTCAGGCCGCCGGACACGCCGCCAGCCCACACGCGCCCGGCGCGATCCACCGTCACCGTGTAGATGGGATTGCTGGCGAGCGAATCGGGATCGGCCACGTCATGGCGGAACACGGTGAAGCCGACGCCGTCGTAGCGGGCCAGACCACTGGTGGTGCCGAACCACATGGCGCCCTGGTGATCCTGCGCCACCGCGTAGACCAGCGCGCCGGGCAGGCCGTCGGCCAGCCCGTAGCGGCGAAACTGCGGCGTGGCCAGCGGCAATGCCTGCGCCGGTGGCACCACGGCGGGCGACGCCGCGGGCGAGCCTGCGGGAGGGGCAGCCACGGCGGTGCCGGCCGCTGTCAGCAGCGCCAACCATCCTCCAAGCCAAACCGCCCGCATAAGACGTATCCCCTACAGCCCTGCGCCGCCGCAACACGCTCCCCGCGGACTGGCGCAAGCGGCAGATGATGCCAAAAAAAGCCCGCTCCGCCGACCCATGGCGTCTGCCCGCGATGACAGGGGCCTGGGAGCTGCACCTAGAATCGGGGCATGTCCCGTCGCCTGCGCCTGCTGCTCGCCGCCATCGCCATCGCCGCCCTGCTGTGGCTGCTGTTTGGCGCGGCCGAGCGCGCACTGGCGCTGGCGCAGCGTTTTCTCGCCCTGCCGGGCTGGCTGCAGTGGACCCTCGGGGCGGCGCTGGCGGGGTTTGCTGCGCTCGGGCTGGCAGTGCTGTGGTGGCTGCTGCGGCCCGCGCCCCGGCGGCGGCCGGTGCGCGCGCCGGATCGCGCCAGCCTGCAGGCGCGCATCGTGCGGTTGGGCGAGCACGGCGCCGACACGCAGCCGCTGCAGCATGAACTGGGCGAGCTGGATCGGCGAAAGACCAGCGGCCGCGTCTACGTTGCCCTGTTCGGCGAAATTTCCACCGGCAAGTCGAGCCTGTTGCGCGCGTTGGCGCCGCAGGCGATCGCACCCAGCGACGTGCGCGGCGGCACCACCCGCCAGGTGGCGCACGTCGACGGGCAACTCCCCGACGGCCGCACGCTGGTGCTGGCGGACGTGCCCGGCAGCCGCGAGGCCGGCGGCGAGGCGCACGAGGCGCTGGCGCGCGACGAGGCGTTGCGCGCGCATGCGGTGGTCTACCTCTGCGCCGGCGACCTCAGCCGCAGCCAGGCGCAGGAGGTGCGCTGGCTGGCGGGGTTCGGCAAGCCGCTGCTGCTGGCGCTGAACAAGGCCGACCAGTGGCGCGCGGACGAGCTGGACCAGCTCCTGCACCGCCTGCGCGAGCGCGTGCCCGAGGCCGCCGCGGTGGTGGCGATCAGCGCCGGCGGCAGCGAGCAGTTCCAGCGCCGGCTCGCGCACGATGGGGGATCGGAACGGGTGCAGCGCCAGCGCGCGCCGGCGATCGGGCCCCTGCTCGAGGCACTGTCGCGGCTCACCGCGCCGGGCGCGGACGCGCTGGAGCCGGCGCGGGAGAACGCCGTGCTGGCCGGCCTGCACGAACGTACCGGCTCGCTCGAGGCGCGCACGCGCAGCGAGCAGGCCGAGCAGGTGGTGCGCCGATACGCCCGCCGCGCGGTGGTCGGCGCGATGGCCGCGGTGGCACCGGGCAGCGACCTGCTGATCCAGGGCGCGCTCGCCGCAGCGCTGACGCGCGAGCTGGCGGCGCTGTACGAGGTGCGCGTGAGCGACGTGCAGATCGACGATTTCGTGCAACAGGCCAGGCTGACCGTGCGTACCGGCAGCTCGATCGTGCTGGCGATTGCCGGCAACGCGCTCAAGGCGTTCCCGGGCCTGGGCACGCTGGGCGGTGGCGTGCTGCACGCATTCGCCTACGCGCTGATCTTCGATGCCATGGGTCGCGCGCTGGCCGCGTCGCTCAGCGAGCGCCATGCGCTGGACCAGCACGACGCGGGCGACCGCCTGAAAACCCTGCTCACCGACGGCAACCGCACCCGGCTTGCCGCGATGGCCACGCTCACGGCGGACGCCCTGCGCGAACGCGCGCCGCGCATCGCCCGGGACTGATCAGGCACGCGGCCGATCCCGCGAACCCGGCCGCCGAGACGACGGCACCTGCATCGCGGCGTCGGACCGCCCTCTCGCCAAGTCAGGTCATCACGACACAATGTAAGGCCTACTTGACACCTGCGTCGCGGCAAATGTAAGGTTTGCTTGTCACAATGTCGCGTCGACCTTCCATTTGCGCGATCGCTGCGCCTTCCACCATCCATGCCACGGAGTGCTCGCCATGCTCGTTGCCAGCGGTTCCACCCGCGCCAGCCGTTCCGGTTTCTCCACCCGCCTGCTGCGCCTCGCGCTGGGGCTGGGCGCCCTGCTGTGCTCTACCGTGGCCGCGGCCGACCCTGCGCTGTGGCGGGTGACCGGGCCGCACGCCAGCATCTACCTCTACGGCACCGTGCACGTGCTGCGCCCCGCGCAGCCGTGGGACACGCCGGCGCTGGACAAGGCGCTCGCCGCCAGCGACGACCTCTGGCTCGAAGTACCCGATGCCGATGACGCGGCCAAGCTGCAGCCGATGATCCAGTCGCTCGGGCTGGATCCGGCGCACCCGCTGTCGGGCAAGGTCGATGCTGCCGACCTCGCCCGGGTGGACGCGGCGGCCAAGGCTGCCGGCATCGCTGCCGGCGAAAAGGCGCTGGAGCCGATGCGCCCGTGGCTGGTCAGCCTGTCGCTGGCCACGCTGCCGCTGCTGCAGGCCGGCTACGACCCCAAGAGCGGCGTCGAGATCAAGCTCAAGGCCAAGTCGGCTGAGCTGGGCAAGCCGGTGCGCGGGCTGGAGACGATGCAGCAGCAGATGCACTTCTTCGCCGACATGCCCCAGGCCACCGAAGTGGCGATGCTGCGCGCCACGCTGGACGACGTCGACGGCGGCGCCAAGCGGCTCGACCAGCTGGTCACCGCCTGGCAGGCGGGCGACGTGCCGACGATCGCCCGCATCACCAGCCAGTACATGGCCAAGCAGTCGCCGGCGCTCTACGACACGCTGATCGTCCAGCGCAACCGCGCCTGGGCGGACGCGCTGGACCAGCGGCTGAAAGGCCAGGGCACCAGCTTCGTGGCGGTAGGTGCGGCGCACCTCAACGGCGGGCCGGACAGCGTGCAGGCGCTGCTGACCCAGCGCGGCTACACGGTCGAACGGGTGCAGTAAGCCCACGGCGGCAGCGCCGCGCTCGCGCGGTGCTGCCCCAGGTCGCCGTCACGGCGACCCCTCGCGGAGAAACGATCCATGGAAAACCGGCTGCGCGTGCTGCGCGCGGAACAGGGCTGGAGCCAGGCCGAGCTCGGCGACCGCATCGGCGTGTCGCGCCAGGCGGTCAACGCCATCGAGACCGGCAAGCACGATCCCAGCCTGCTGCTCGCTTTCAAGATTGCCGACGTGTTCGGACAGACGGTCGAGGCCGTCTTCCGGCCCGATCTCACCCCTGCAACGGGAGCCTCCCAACATGAATAACGAAGCCGCTACCAAGTCACGCAAGCGCCGCAACACTGCCGTGCTGGCCGTGGCCGGCATGATTGTCGGTGCGCCGTTCGGTTATCTCGTCGGCCGGCTGGTCAAGCACGGCGCGCCCGGGCTGCACTTGGCGTGGTCGGACGTGGCCGCCCTGGCGATTGCCGCGTGGATGATCGCCACCGGGCTGGCCATCCTGGTGGCCGGTTCCAACCGCCGCATCGCCGGACGCATGGCCGACCCGGCCGAACCGCGTCCTGCCACGCCGGCGCAGATGCGCTTCTACCGCACACAAAGCGTCGTGCTGCTGCTCGCCGGCGTGCTGCTCGCGCTGCCGGTGCTGGTGGGGCTGCTGCCCGGCGGTGCATCCAGCACCATGCGCATGGCTGCGATGGCGCTGATCGTGGGGCTGTTCGCCCTGCAGACGTTCTGGAACTACGCCATCTGGCGCCAGTCGGACGAGTTCCTGCGCGCCCTGGTGGCCGACGGCTCGATCATCTGCTTCTGGGTGCTGCAGTCGGCGCTGCTGCTGTGGGCATCGGGCGAGAAGCTCGGCCTGCTGCCGGCGGCCAGCCTGTGGGACGCCCTGGTGGTGATGATGGCCGTGTACCTGGTGGTGAGCGCCACGCTGTCGATCCGACGCGGCATGCATTGAGATCCGCCGCCGTCGAGGGCATGCCGCATGAAAAGACAGCGCATTTTCATATTTGCCGTGCTGATCGCCGGCTTCACGCTGATGTTCGCCGCCGTGTCCGGCGCCAGCCGCACCGGCCTGCTGACCGCGCTGGCCATGGGGCTTGCCGTGGGAGTGTCCTGCGCGCTGGCGCTGACGGCCACGGCAAGGCCTTCGGCGAGCTGCCGCAGGAGCCGGCGGCCGCCCGCCCACCGCTAGCATGGCGCAGCGCGGCTCCTGCCCTGCGGCCAACCACCGCGGGGCAGGACAATCTGTTCGCCGAGGCACGCTGGAACCGTCATCGACAATCATCCAGACTGCGGCGATGGGCTCGCTCCGCTTACTTCGCCATGTCGCCGTCGCGCTTGCCGCCGTGACGTGGGCTGTCCCCGCCCACGCCGCGCTGCAGAACTACCGCTACGACACCGTGCACAGCCAGGTGCTTTTCAGCATCACCCACGACGGCTACTCGCGGCCGTTTGGACGGCTGCACGTGAGCCGCGGCTGGCTCAAGTTCGATCCGGACGACTGGGCATCCTCGTCCACCGAGCTGGACATTGACCTCACCAGCCTGGACATGGGCGACGCGGACTGGAATCGCGCCGTACTCAAGCCCGCGCTGCTGGATGGCGCCGGGCATCGCTATGCACATTTCGCGAGCACCTCGGTGGAGCGCACCGGCGACCGCCACGGCGTGCTGCACGGCACGCTCACCCTGCGCGGCGTGAGCCGGCCACTGGATATCGCCTTCACCTTCAACCGGCTGGCCACCACCATCTACGGCATGCACACGGTGGCCGGTTTCTCCGGCCGCACCACGCTGCACCGTCGCGACTTCGGCATCACCGCGTTCGCCAACTCCATCGGTGACGACGTGGTGGTGTGGCTGGAGATCGAGGCGATCCGCGACGACGGCGCGGACGCCACACCGGCTCCGGCCACCCCCAGCGGCAAGGAACACCCATGAGCCTGCGCAGTACCGAACACCAGTGGGGCAGTGTCGCGAAGTTCTTCCACTGGACCATGGCGCTGGCGATCCTGATCAACGGCGTGTGGGGCCTGCTGATGACCGACATGGCCCCGTCGATGAGCAAGATCAGCGTGTACGCCTGGCACAAGTCGATCGGCCTGACGGTGCTGGCGCTGTTCGCGCTGCGGCTGATGTGGCGCGCGCTGGACCGCCGCCCGCGCGAGGAGCCGGCACCGCGCTGGCAGCAGCTCGCCGCCCACGCCACCCACGGCGTGCTGTACCTGATGATCGTGGCGATACCGCTGTCCGGCTGGTGGTTCAACTCGCTGCGCGGTTTTCCGCTGCAGTGGTTCAAGCTGTTCAACCTGCCGGCCATCGCCGGCAAGGACGAAGCGCTGGCCAAGACCGTCCACGAAGTGCACGAGCTGCTGTTCTGGGCGCTGCTGCTGATCCTGGTGGTGCACGTGGGCGCGGCGCTCAAGCACCACGTGTTCGACAACGACAACGTGCTGCGCCGGATGCTTCCGTTTGGCCGTCCGCGCCGCGTCGCCCCGCCCGAAGGAGACACCCCATGAAAACGCACGCCATCCATCGCCTTGCCCTGCTCGTGTGCGCCCTTGCCCTGCCGGCAGCCGCCTCGGCCACGGACTACGCGATGCAACCGGCCGGCAGCACGCTCGGCTTCAGCGGCAGCTTCCAGGGTGCGCCGTTCGACGGCCACTTCGAGCGCTTCGACGCGGCGATCAGCTACGACCCGGCCCATCTGGACGCATCGAAGTTCGACGTAACCGTGGACCTCGCCAGCGCCAGGACCGGCGATGGCGACCGCGACAGCGCCCTGCCCGGCAGCGACTTCTTCGACGTGGCGAAATTTCCCAAGGCGCACTACGTCACCACCGGCTTCCACAAGAGCGGCAACCAGGTCATCGCCGACGGCACGCTCACCCTGCACGGCGTGACCAAGCCGGTGAGCCTCACGGTGGACTTCAAACCCACAGCCGCCGGCGCCACGCTGGACGTGGCCGGTACCGTGCAGCGGCTGGACTTCGGCGTGGGCGGCGGCGACTACGCCGACACCTCGGTGATCGCCAACGACGTGAAGGTCACCGGCCACCTCCAGCTGACGGCGAAGTAAGCGCCGCGATGGAGCGCGATGCGCTCTGGCGGCGCCTGCGTGGCTGGTTCCGCCCAGCCGCGCCGACGCCCGCCGAGGTACCCACGCCCCGTGCCGGCGATGCCTCCAGCCGCGTCGCCGAGAGCCTGCGCGGCCTGCTCGACGATCCGGCCGTGCCCGCCTCGGTGCGCAGCGAGATGGCGGCCGACTTCGCCCGCATCGAGGCGATGCTGGCGCGGCTGGAGAACGGCGAGCTGCACGTGGCCGTGTTCGGCCGCGTGTCCGCCGGCAAGTCGGCGCTGGGCAACGCGCTGCTGGGGCGCGAGGCGTTCACCGTCGGCGTTTTGCACGGCACCACGGTGGAGGCCGAACAGGCCACGCTGGACGAAGCGGCCAACGACGGCCTGGTGCTGATCGACACCCCCGGCATCAACGAGCTGGACGGCGAAGCCCGCGAGAAGCTCGCCTTCGACGTCGCCGAAATTAGCGACCTGGTGGTGTTCGTCTGCGACGGCGATCTCACCCGCGAAGAACTCGACGCACTGCGCACACTGGCGCAGACCCAGCGCCCCATGCTGCTGGCGCTGAACAAGGCCGACCGCTACCACGACGACGAGCGCGAGTCTCTGCTGGACCATCTGCGCGAGCGCGTAGCCGGCCTGGTGCAACCGCACGACGTGATCGCCGTGGCCGCACGCCCGGCACCGCAGCGCGTGGTGCAGGTGGACGCGCGCCAGCGCGAACATATCCACGAACAGGCCCTGCCACCGCAAGTGGCCTCGCTGCGCGAACGCCTGCTGGCGATCGCCGCGCGCGAGGGCAAGACCCTCTCCGCCGTCAACGCCGGCCTCTACGCCGGCCGCCTCACCGACCAGGTCAGCGCCCGCATCGCCGAAACCCGCCGCACCGTGGCAGCCAAGCTGATCCGCCAGTACTGCCTGGCCAAGGGCGTGGCGGTCGCACTCAACCCGATTCCCGTCGCCGACCTGCTCGCCGCCGCCGGCCTGGACGCAGCGATGGTCGTGCAGCTCTCGCGCATCTACGGCCTGCCGCTCACCCGCGCCGAATCCGGCCGCCTCGTCGCCACCATCTCCGCCCAGCTCGCCGCGCTGATGGCCGCCATCTGGGGCATGCACCTGGTCGCCTCCGCCCTCAAGGGCGTCAGCGCCGGCCTCTCCGTCGTCGCCACCGCCGCCGCCCAAGGCGCCCTCGGCTGGTACGCCACCGTCCTCATCGGCCGCGCCGCCGAGCGCTATCTGATCGCCGGCAAATCCTGGGGCGAACAGGGCGCCAAGCGCGCCGTGGCGGACGTCGTTGCGAGCCTGGATCGCGATTCGATTTTGCGCGAGGCGCGGGAGGAGATACTCAAGCGTTTGAAGGCGCGGAGCGCTTGATCCTGAGTCATCAAGCAAGTGAGCGACCGCTTTTGACCTATAGCGGACCTGACCAAAAGCGACCACGAGAAGAGTTCTAGACCAAGGGAGGGGCATACAATGAAGACCACTACGTAGCTGTGCTGGTTCTCGTCTTGGCGTCGAATGTCGTACCGCCAACGCTGTTTACTAGGCCCACATTCACGGTGGAGTAAAGGCTAAACACTATGAAGGTTCGCCCTATGCATATCCGCTCAGATCTAGACGGACTTCCGCAAATGCGCACGACAATGAAGAGCCCCAGATGACTGCTGTCGATTTGCGCTACTTGGAAGGTCGTGCGGCAATTGGTGAACGGATTCGAAGACACTCGGGCGGCCACGCTAACGACAGTCAAAAGTCGTTCGCAGCGTCGTGCCTTCTACATGGTCGTCTGTTCTGGGAGTCGGCTTCTTCCGCGACATTAGAAACAAAACCTCTGCTGCTCTATTACGGTGCCGCCGCATATGCAAAGGCACTTGTGATCGCGTTTACAGGATGCAGGCCGGAGGACTTGCGCCAGTCCCACGGACTTCGATGCTCCGCGAAGCACAGCGAAAAAATTGCTGAATTCTGCATTCAAGCGGAAGGCTTCGGGCTATTTCAGCAGTTCAACGACGTTGTGGCATCGCAGAACCATGTTCAGTTTTTCGAGGGCACAAGCGCCCGATCGAAGGTCATCCCGACGACAGCATCCGTTAAACTAGGAAATCTGGAGCTGACACTAAGCGACTGCTTCTCGCGCATTCCTGACTTGAAATCCGTTTACGAATTATGCACTGGAAAACCATCAAAGGCTCAACATCTCCAATTTGACAGCGACACCTATAGTCAAGGCGGATTTGGCGTTAGGATCTATGTGCCGCAATTATATGATGGTGCCGAATCGCTGCAAGGCGTCATCACTTCAGTGAGAAACAGGGTTCCATTCTTGAGCCAATGGCGACTCAAGGCTGCCGATAAGGCTTGGGACAACTCGGTATTGCAGTTCGAGAACATTGTGCCCGACACTCATGAATTCGCACCTCTGACAGACAGTGCAAGCCACTATCGCTGCGATACGCCTGGAGTCGCATTCGACCCCTTCGACCACTTCGCGCCTTTGGCGGGAGGCTGGGGCGGAACCCAAGCCTACGTAGAAGGCATCGACGGCGACCAAGTTTCCGAGTTCAGCCTGATGCTCGCTTCTCTTCTAGGACTCAGCTCTTTAGTTCGCTATTTCCCCCACATTTGGACCGCCTGTGTTTATAGGCAGCCGATTTCCAACAGGCCTGTTGACGACATGCTACTGCCAGTGATCGAGCAATTTCTTGACAATGTTACAAGACGATTTCCTGCCCTAGTTACCCATCTTCTTCTTAACTAAGACGATGCCGATGAGTCTGCTTTCCAAAGCTGTGATTCGGGCTACCGGGCGGATGCGCGTTACCTAGTAGCGAGTCAAGGAGTGAAATTCCACCTTGTCGAAGACCGCTTCCGACCCAAAGCGGCCACTTCAAGGCTACGGCTCGCCATCCGTTTATATCTCCGATTGTTACCCGGGCGTGGCAATGATAAGCTCGTGAAAGAGCAATGGGGTGCGCCAGACTCTCTTGGCATAACCAATTGTGTATGCCCGGATCTGCCGGCCCTTATATTCGCTAGTTAGAACTGGAATGGACACCAAGCTGCCTCGTGAGATATCGCGCCCCACTGCATCCCACTGCGCTGCCTTGTTTTACGGGACGCTGTCCAATCTCATCTGGAAAGGAAGCGACAATTTCATCGAGGGCCAAGGTACTCTGACTTTCCTTCGGTACAAAGGGCACCTGTTCGGCGTCACCAACGAGCATGTGGTAAAGAAGGCGATCGACGCCTATGAAGACAAAACCGATCAATACGTGTTTCTTGTGGCGCTGCAGAAACATGAGCAAATTCGTGCCATGCCAATTGCGCGTTTCACTCAAGATGATCCCCATGTGCCCTTCGATCTTGCTATCTTTCGCTTGCCTGAATGCTTCTTGGATGGTAGCGACAAGACCCCGATCAACCTGAATCAATCGACCCCGATACTATTGGCGCCAGGTTCGAAAGGACTGGCGGTCGGATTTCCCGGTTCGCATCGGAAGGTTGTTAGTCCCCAAACGATGTCGCATCGGCTTTTTCATGTCGTAGCAACATGCCACGGTATTTCCGACCGAAAGATAATTCTGCAAGATGCGTTTGATCAGCCCGGCCCAGAGCATAGATTTGGCGGAATGAGCGGAGGCCCTGTCTTTGCCCTGACCGGTGATCACAACTACGAGTTTCAAGGCATTCTGTTCGAAGGTCGGGGGTTCGGTGATGTTGGACCTGATGACCTTCCCGGTACAGAGAATTGGATATGGGCCTTCCCGTTTTCTGGGGAGCTCTTGGAAAGAGCTTGTGAGGGAAGTGGACTTGAGTTCTAACAATTTGCTGCCGCTGATGCGCGCCGCTTAACTCATCATTGGGAGGAGTTATGGAAGCCATTACGTGCATTGGTCGCGACGGGCTCTCGAGAACTTATCAGTATTCAGTGACTAAGGACGACCTACGAGAAGAGTGGTGCTACCGGGTAAGATCGAACCCGCCGCTAGCATCTAACGAAGCATTCGAAATAACTGTCTCAGAAGTATCTGATGCAGAAGTTAGAGTGACCGCAATGTATCACCACGGAGAGCCAGCATATGTCGCAATGGGAATACCAGATGCGTTATTGCCGGCGATACATAGGGAGCTTGGAAGAATTGTGTCATCCAGTCCTCGTATGGGGGGCGGCAACGTCTACCGTACTAGTGATGCGACGAAAGTATGGAATAGGCTGCGAGAATCTGGCATTGCATCGTATAGCGAGTCAGAGGACGTGTATCGGATATCGTAATAATGGGTCCGACGAGGACGCTGGCCAAGCCCGAGCCGGCTAACCTGATCGCTGACCGGCTGCTTCTGGCCGAATTGAGACATTCGCGATATTAGAAAGCCCCGCTCGCAGCGGGGCTTTCTTGCTCTCGGTTCTACGGCTTTCGCCGCTGCGCAGCTGTGGCGTTCCGAGTGCGGGCCAGGATGGCCCGCGGCTCTACCGGGGCCCCTGTGCGGCGGTGAGGTGGGGTCGATGAGGCCCGCAGGGGAGTCGACAGGGATGTCGGCTCCTTTTCGTCAGGACAGGAGTCCTGTCGAAAAGCCCGGCCTTGGCTCACGGACTTGCCGGGCAGGGATGCCCGGCAAGCGCCAAGCGGGGTGGCCTTCTCTTTGGTTACTTTCTCTTGGCCACGCAAGAGAAAGTGACTCGGGCCGCGAAGCGGTTCGAAACGCCGTTGCTCCTTCCACGGGCACAAGAAGGCGCACAACGAAAAAAGACACTGGACCCCAGCCTTCGCTGGGTGACGGCTAGGAAGATGTCGGCATTGGCGGGACGATCCCGCCATGCACGCTGCACCATGACAGGCGGACAGACCTACTGCGCCGGCCGCGCCAGGAATGCGCGCACCTGCCCCGCATCGAACGGCCAATCCAACTCCCGCCCATCGCGCACATCCCGCAGCACCGGCACCCGCGTGCCGTAGCGCGCCTCCAGCTCCGCGCTGTCGTCCACCCAGGCGCTATCGAAATCCGGCGCACGCGCCTCGGCCATCACCGCCAGCGCCTGGTCGCACAGGTGGCAGTAGTCGCGCTGGTAGAGGATCAGGTGGCTCATCAACACACGCCTGCGTACAGACGCCCTCACGGGCATGCCGCGTAGAATAGCCGACCCCTTCTCCCCGACTTTGCGTTGTTTTTCCTATGGCTGTGAGCGTCTTCGACCTGTTCAAGATCGGCATCGGGCCGTCCTCCTCCCACACGGTGGGGCCGATGCGCGCGGCGGCGCGCTTCGTCGAGCGCTGGCTGGAGGAAAAGGGCGTGTTCGACCGGGTGGCGCGCGTGCGGGTGGAACTGCACGGCTCGCTGGCCATGACCGGCCGCGGCCACGGCACCGACACCGCGGTGCTGCTGGGGCTGGAGGGCGCGCACCCGGACACGGTCGATCCGGACGCGATTCCCGAGGCGCTCAGGCGCATCCGCTCCAGCGGCCGGCTGATGCTGCTGGGCAAGCGCGAGATCGCGTTCGACGAGAAGGCCGACCTGATTTTCAACAAGCGCCAGAAGCTGCCGTTCCACACCAACGGCATGCGCTTCACCGCTTACGACGCCGACGGCGCCGAGCTGGCCACGCGCGATTACTACTCGGTCGGCGGCGGCTTCGTGGTGAACCACGACGAGGCGGCCGAGGACCGCATCGTGGCCGACACCACCGAGCAGCCCTACCCTTTCTCCAGCGGCGACGAGCTGCTGGCGCTGTGCGAGAAGCACCAGCTGAGCATTGCCCAGCTGATGCTGGCCAACGAGAGCGTGTGGCGGCCCGAGGCCGAGACCCGCGCCGGCCTGCTGACGATCTGGCAGGCGATGCAGGATTGCGTAGCCCGCGGGCTGCGCTCACCCGGCGTGCTGCCGGGCGGGCTGAAGGTGGCGCGGCGCGCCCCGGCAATGGCGGTGGAGCTGCGCAATCAGCCCGAGGCCGCGCTGAAGGATCCGCTGACCATCCTGGACTGGGTCAACCTGTACGCGCTGGCGGTGAACGAGGAGAACGCGGCCGGCGGTCGCGTGGTGACCGCGCCCACCAACGGGGCGGCCGGCATCGTGCCGGCGGTGCTGATGTACTACAAGCATTTCTGCGCGCGCTTCGACGAGAAGGGCGTGGTCGATTTCCTGCTGACGGCGGGCGCGATCGGCATTCTCTACAAGGAGAACGCCTCGATCTCCGGCGCCGAGGTCGGCTGCCAGGGCGAGGTGGGCGTGGCCTGCTCGATGGCCGCCGGCGGCCTCACCGCGGCGCTGGGCGGGAACGTGTGGCAGGTGGAGAACGCCGCTGAGATTGGCATGGAGCACAACCTGGGCCTCACCTGCGACCCGATCGGCGGGCTGGTGCAGATCCCGTGCATCGAGCGCAATGCGATGGGCTCGGTGAAGGCTATCAACGCCAGCCGCATGGCGCTGAAAAGCGACGGCAAGCACCGTGTGTCGCTGGACAAGGTGATCGCCACCATGCGCGCCACCGGGCGCGACATGAAGGACAAGTACAAGGAAACCTCGCGCGGCGGCCTGGCGGTGAACGTTATCGAATGCTGAGGGTGGAGGCGCGCCTGCGCTCCCGTGCGCCGGTGCGGTGAACGGGTTCGGCTGCGCGGCGTCCACCTGCACGGATCGCGTTCCAGGCGGCGAGCGCGTGCTGCAGGCGACGTTCGCCATGATTGCCAGGAGGGCGGGTTGGGGAGGTAGGTGCGCGGGGGCTTGCGCGTCGGACGCGCGGGTTTGGGTGGCCGCCACCTGCGCCTGGCGCGCGGCTGAGACGGCGAAGGTCATGCGGGCAACGCCCGCACCGCCGCGGTAGCGGGGCGAGTGGCGGCAGTCCCCGCGCGCGAAGGCATCCGGTTGAAGTCTGTGTCTGCAGCCTGCCGCTGCGGCTGGGGGCGACGGTGCCTGGAGCCGGCTGGTGCGCGGGGCATGCAAGCGAAGCGTGCAAGCGAAGGTGGATTCCCGCGTGCGCGGGAATGACGGCCGGGGGCGCGGGTGAGCGCTGGCAATGCGCTCGGGTGAAGGCCGGGAATGCGCTGGTGAGGGGCGCGTCAGCGCGGGGGCGCGGGGGCTGGAGCGTGGCGCCAGTGACGGTTGGGATGCGGGCGGGAGTGACGGCCGGCCCGTGCGCGGGATTGGCGGCTGGAGCGTGCGCGGGAGGAGCGGCTGGCGTCTGGAGTGCGCCCGCCGTCCGCAGGACCGGTGCCGTGGAAATGGTGCGGCGCGGTGAGGTGGCCGGCCGTCGGCGGCGGCGCGTCCCACGGCGCGTGCGGTCGCGCCACCGCGGCAAAGATGCGAACGCCCGGGGTGCCGGCGCGGCGTGACAGCCCCGGCCCACTTTGCCACTATCGTGGTTTTCGATAGCGGCGATCCTCGCCGCACAGGGGTTGATCGATGGCAAACCAGAGTTCCATCCGCCGCGACGTGGGGCCGATGGCCCTGATG
>NZ_DASSAB010000025.1:0-66552 GCF_035685805.1 Dyella sp. | reverse complement strand
CTTCGATGCTCATGACGCGCCCCTCGTCAGGCGGCGTGGCGCCCCCGCGCCTACCCCGCGATCCCCGCATCCCGCGGACGGGCGACATCCCCATGTCGGCCGTCCTTCCCTGCCGCTGGCGGCGGTTCTGCATCAGCTGTCAACCGAGGGAGCGAATCCCTCGGCACAGCCGACCGCCCGGCTTGAGCGCTTCTCTACTCCTCGGGGTACAGGCGCGCAAGGACACGCGGCGACGATGTCTGCGCTCCCGGAGTGTCACTTCAGGTTAGGAGCGATCGCCGGCAGACGCTGCCCGGGCGAACGAAAGTGGGCCTGGCGCCCTGTTCCAAATGTTGGACTTGAGGGGACTTGACTAGCCCGTCCCCTGCGGATGCTTCTGCGTATGACGCGACGCGTGCGTTTGGACGCTTTTAAACAAGATGACTCGATCTACCCCATGCGTTAGATAGACGATCTGCCGCTGTTCTTGGTTCAAAATCATTTATCAAAATACGGTACGCCGGGCTCGAAGTAGAAGTCATATTTTCTGCGTAACCGTTGAAGATGCTTTTCCGCTGAACTCACCGCCAACTCGAGCGCCTGAAAAGTATCGACGCCGGTTACAACATGATCCGCCTCCGGGAGCAGATCAAAATTTATTACGCAACTAGCAGCACCTTCGCAAAAAGGTATGTCACTAAGTTCTTCTGTCAACAAATACGGCTCACTTATGCGAACGTGAAATCTTTTAAGGGCGGTGCCGCCCCGCTCTGTATAGAAGAGTTCTCGAGTTGCAATAACGCGGAGAGTCGACGCACTCATTGTTCGCTCAGGCATTCCGAATGCGTCCTCATCATGCAGCTCCTTTGGGTGGTCTTCGAGAAGTCGGGGCAGGTTCACTTTCAAGCGCTGGCTAGGTCAATCGACACCCGCGTTTGCTGACGCGCCAGCTGCCCGCTGCCGTGATGACCGATCAACCGTGATCGAGAGAGGACCGCAGCACCGGTCCGGCGCCTTCGGTATAGCTGCCATCGTCGGCGAGCGCATCGGCCGTGGTCATGCTGGGTTTGTCGACCCACGGCGCGGGCGTGTACGGGCCGGGCACATAGGTGCGCCATACACGCTCGACCGGGGCAGCGCCCGTTTCGTTGAGGGTGTAGGCAATCGGCACGTGCAGCGTCCAGCTGCCCTGGCCGGCAAGCTGGCCGGTGGTAGGCACCCGGTAGGTCCAGCGGCGGGCGGCATCAAGTGAGGACTTGGCCATCAGCTCCCGGTATTTCTGCAGCACGCCGTCTGGGCCGGTGTTCTCCAGATTGACCTGCTCCGCCACGGCGTCGATGACGTGTCCCTCGTGGTCGACGTGCAGCGCCAGATAAACCGTTCCCTGCACGCGGGCCTTGATGGCTGCCATGGGATAGCGCGGCCCGATCTTCTTCTGGTTCTCGCTGTACAGATCATCGGGCGTGTCCGCATTGTTGCCGCCGAACGTGGCGCCCTTGATGCGCGCGGTGAAGTTGCCGTCCGCGTTTTTGGTGAGGATCACCCGCACGTGCATGCTCGCCTTGGCGATGACGGGCTGACCGTCGCGCAGCACCGGGTCGAAGCGCCACGTAAGTGCCACCTTGTGCACCAGATCGGCGATGGGCTGGCCGTACTTCTCCGGGTGCTCCACGGTGGCGAGCTGCACCGCGCCGTCCTTGGCCAGCACGATGGTGCCGTCGACCACGGCCGAGGACTCCAGATTCTTGCTGGGGCCGGCATGGGCGACTACTGCGGTGAGCGCGAGCAGCGCTGCGGGCATGAGCTTCTTCATCCGTGCCTTCCTTGGGGGATGGTGTTCGCGTGGGCGAGGCGGTCCACTGCCCCGGTTCTGCCGCAATGTCGAGCGAAGCGTCTGGGCTGTCAACAACGATGGCTGGGACTGCTTTCCTGCTGACGTCGCGCACTCCAACACGTCGCTGCGAGACGTCTCACGCGGTGAGACCCGCCACCGCTCTACTTCGACGCCCGCCCACTGCGAGCCACGCCATGAACGCCCTGATCGATCCGGCCCATCGCGCCGACGAGGCTGCTGCCGATGAACTGGTGCTACGCGGCCCCGCCGACGGCGGCGCGCTGGCGGCGCGACTGGCCAAGCGCTACGCCGGCCGAGTGACCGGTTCGTTCGTGGTGCCGGGGCGCGAGGGGGCATACGAGCCGCTGCCGGAGGATCTGCCGCCGGCGCTGGCCGATGCGCTGCGTGCGCGCGGCATCACCCAGCTGTACAAGCACCAGGGCGAGGCGTGGGCGGCGGCGCAGGCCGGCGCCCATGTGGCGGTGGTGACGCCCACGGCCTCGGGCAAGTCGCTGTGCTACACGCTGCCGGTGATTGCCGCGGCGATGCAGTCCAATGCCAAGGCGCTGTACCTGTTCCCCACCAAGGCGCTGGCGCAGGACCAGGTGGCCGAGCTGCTGGAGCTCAACCGTGCCGGCGAGCTGGGGGTGAAGGCGTTTACCTTCGACGGCGACACGCCGGGCGATGCGCGGCAGGCGATCCGCCTGCACGGCGACATCGTGGTGAGCAACCCGGACATGCTGCACCAGGCGATCCTGCCGCATCACACCAAGTGGGCGCAGTTCTTCGAGAACCTGCGCTACGTGGTGATCGACGAGGTGCACACCTATCGCGGCGTGTTCGGCTCGCACGTGGCCAACGTGATCCGCCGGCTCAAGCGCATCTGCGCGTTCTACGGCGTGCGCCCGCAGTTCATCCTGTGCTCGGCGACCATCGGCAATCCGCAGGAACACGCCGAGGCGCTGATCGAGGCGCCGGTGCACGCGATCACCGAGTCGGGCGCGCCCTCGGGCGACAAGCACGTGCTGCTGTGGAACCCGCCGGTGGTGAACCCCGACCTCGGCCTACGCGCCTCGGCGCGTTCGCAGAGCAACCGCATCGCGCGGCTGGCGATCAAGGCAGGCATGAAGACGCTGGTGTTCGCGCAGAGCCGCAGCATGGTCGAGGTGCTCACCAAGTACCTCAAGGATGTGTTCGACCACGATCCGCGCAAGCCGCCGCGCATCCGCGCGTATCGCGGCGGCTACCTGCCGACCGAGCGGCGCGACGCGGAACGGGCGATGCGCGCCGGCCAGATCGACGGCATCGTCAGCACCTCGGCGCTGGAGCTGGGCGTGGACATCGGCAGCCTGGACGCGGTGGTGCTCAACGGCTACCCCGGTTCGGTGGCGGCGACCTGGCAGCGCTTCGGGCGCGCCGGCCGGCGCCAGCAATCGGCGCTGGGCGTGCTGGTGGCCAGTTCCGATCCGCTGGACCAGTACCTGGTGCGCCATCCGGAGTTCTTCCAGGGCGCGCCGCCGGAGCACGCGCGCATCGCGCCGGACCAGCCGCTGATCCTGCTCGACCACATCCGCTGCGCCGCCTTCGAGCTGCCGTTTGCCGGCCACGAAGTATTCGGCAATGAGGTGGCCACGCCGTGGCTGGAAGTGCTGGGCGAGGAAGGCGTGCTGCATCGCGAGGGCGATCGCTGGGAGTGGATCGCCGACAGCTACCCGGCCAACGCGGTGTCGCTGCGCTCGGTGGCCGACGGCAACTTCGTGGTGGTGGACCGCACCGGCGGACGCCAGACCATCCTCGCCGAAGTGGATTACTCCGCCGCCGCGCTCACCCTGTACGAAGGCGCCATCCACATGATCCAGGCCACGCCCTACCAGGTGGAGCGGCTGGACTGGGACGGCCGCAAGGCCTACGTCACGCGCACCCACGTCGACTACTACACCGACGCCATCGACTACACCAAGCTCAAGGTGCTGGATGCCTTCGGCAGCGCGCCGGCCGGCCGCGGCCAGGCGCATCACGGCGAGGTGCACGTGGTGCGCCGCGTGGCCGGCTACAAGAAGATCCGCTACTACACGCACGAGAACATCGGCTACGGCCCGGTCAACCTGCCCGACCAGGAGCTGCACACCACTGCGGTGTGGTGGCAGCTCGACCAGCGCACCCTGCAGCAGGCGTTCGACGAGCGGCAGCAGGCGCTGGACGGCTTCCTCGGCGCGGCCTACGCGCTGCACATCGTCGCCACGGTGGCGGTGATGGCCGAGGCCCGCGATCTGCAGAAGTCGGTCGGCAGCGGCGACGGTGCGTGGTTCGTCAGCGCCGACCTGCACGGGCGCGGCCAGCTGCGCGGCGCTGATGGACAACCCACTGCGCTGGCCGCGGATGCGCCGTTCACGCCCACCGTCTACCTGTATGACGCGTTCCCAGGCGGCGTGGGCCTGAGCGCGCCGTTGTTCGAGCGGCGCGAGCATCTGGTCACGCTGGCGCAGTCGCTGGTGGAACGCTGCGATTGCAGCCACGGTTGCCCGGCCTGCGTGGGGCCGATCCTCGCCGCCGACGAGTCCGCCGCGCACACACCCAAGGCGCTGGCCGCGCGCGTGCTCGCCTTGCTGGCCAGCCTGTGAACGCACTGCGCGAGCGCCTGCGCGGGCTGCGCGCGCAGGCCGGGCAGAGCGTGCCCACGCCGGCGCCCGCGCCGCGCACGACCGCCACGGAAGATCTGCGCTGGCTGCTCGGCGTGCGTGCCCGCTCGCACGCGCGACCCACCACGCCCTTCCCCGCGCGCGACCGCGAGCTGTTCGGCGAGGAAATTGCGCCGGGCCTGCGCTACACCGAGGAGCTCGCAGACTGGCCGCAAGCACCCGGGGCCATCGATACCCGCTTCGCCCGCCGCGAGGACCGCATCGATCCCGCATGCCTGCTGCACTTCGACACCGAAACCACCGGATTGGCCGGCGGCACCGGCACGCGCGCCTTCATGATCGGCGCCGCCGACTGGCAGCGCGGCCAGCTGCGCCTGCGCCAGCTCACCATCACCACGATGGCCGCCGAGCCCGCGATGCTGCGCACGTTCGCCGAATGGCTGGCGCCGGACAGCGTGCTCGTCAGCTACAACGGCAAGTGCTACGACGCGCCGCTGCTGGCCACCCGCTACCGCCTCGCCCGGCTGGCCAACCCGCTGGCCGGGCTCGATCACCTGGACCTGCTGCACCCGGTGCGCCGGCACTGGAAAGGCCAGTGGGAAAACTGCCGCCTTGCCACCGCCGAGCGCCAGCTGCTGGGCGTGCTGCGCGAGGACGACCTGCCCGGCTCGGAAGCGCCGGCCGCCTGGCTCACCTACCTGCGCGGCGGCTCGGCCACCAATCTGCGCCGTGTCGCCGCGCACAACGCACAGGATCTGAAGAGCCTGGCCGGCGTGCTGCTGCGACTGTCGGCGCTGGGCGCGGACGCATGCGCCATGGCGATCAAGCAACGCTGAACACGCGCTCGCCGCGGCGATGCCATGCATGCCTGATGATCCGGGGCCGTGCAGACCGTGGTGTCCGCGGGATCAGACGTCCATCTGTCGAATAATCCACGAGGATGCTCAGCGGGACAGGTGCTGCGCCGGACCCGAACGTCCCGGTCCGGAACGCCGCAAGGACGCCGAGCCGAAATGCAGCGGATGGGTCACGGGCCGAACCGGTCGCGTCGAATGCCGATCGGCGGCGAGTGCCACCCGGTCGCTGCACCCTAGTCGGGCCGGCGACGGCCGCCCAGCGTGCTGGCCAGCAGCGCCAGCAGGGCGAGCGCGGCGATCACGCCGTAGAGCAGCCGCTCGCCGCGCGCCGCCGTGGCCTCGGGCCGATTGCTGTCGAGCAGGAACATCATCGCGCGACCGCCCGATGCGCTCAGCGGCAGTACCCAACCCGGCTGGACGCTGCCGGCGCCCGGCACCTCGAGCGCGCGACCGTTCGGCGGCAGCGCGTCGTCCGGCGGCAGCGTGCTGGCCAGCTCCGGCAAGGCCGGCACGGCCCAGCCCGGCAGCGCGTGCTGGGTCGCCATCACGAACCCGGCGCCGCCGGACACCACCATCGCGGTCGCCACGCCGCTGTGGCGCGCCACCAGGGCCGGGTACGGCTCGCGTACTGTCTGCACCGCCACCAGCGCGCCCTGCACGATGCCGCCGCGCAGCAGCGGATGCACGCTGACCCACAGCAGGCTGCCGTCGAATATCCACGCGCCCTGGGTCGGCTTGGCCGAGGCAAGCGCGGCGGTGACCAGCGGGTCGCGCTGGATCGAGGCCTTGTCCTTCAGCAACACGCCGTCGAGCGCGGCAGGCATGCCCTGCGCGTCGAGCACCATGGCCACGTCGTAGCCGCGCCGGCGGGCATTGAGCAGATCGCTGATCGACGCGCGGTCGATGCCGCCGCCGAGCGCCGCGTTGGGCTGCAGCGACTGCACCACGTAATCGACGAAGGCCGGATCCTCTGCCAGCGCGCTGCCGCGCAACGCCAGCACCTGCAACGCCTGGGCCCGGGCGTCATGTGCCACCACCACGGCCCGCTGCAGCCGGGCGTCAGCCTGCGCCTGCGCGCTCTGCAGCGCCTGCCAGCGCACCGCATACGCCGCGGCTGCGGCGAACAGCACGATCAACACGGGCCGCAGGATACGGATGATCACGGCGCGCTCCCCACATCGATCTGGGTCAGCACGCGCGGGCGCACCGCCTGCACGGTGACGTTCACGTCGCCGCGGGCCGGCAGCGTGAGCGCCCTGGCGCCGAGCACACCGCGCGGGTTCCAGTAGTACAGCTTGCCGTCACCGGGCGGCAGGCCGCGCAGCACGAACCGACCGTCGGCGGCGACCTTGGCTGCGTAGGCGCTGGGCACCACCAGCACGTCGGTCTCCATCGAGCGGTGCACGTTGCAGCTCACCAGCACCACGCCGGCGCGGTCGAGCACCTGGTCGGCGCTCTGCCCCGGCGCCTGGTAGCCGAGGTCGAAGGTATTGCCCGGCGTCACCGAGAACACGTTGTGGCGCACCTCGTCCTGGTTGACGAAACGCACGGTGCTGCCGATCGGCACGGCCATGGCGGCCGGCTTGAAGTCGCGGTTGAGCGTGTAGATGTTGAAGCGTCCCGCTCGCGGGCGCGGTGCGCCGGCGGCCGGCACGTAATAGACCACGCTGTCGGTCAGCTCGCCCGGCACCAGCGCCTGGCCGCGGCCGGCGGTGAGGGTGAGACGTCCACGCAGCTCGAGCGCTTCGGGCGCGGCGGCGGGCGCGGCCGGCGCGGGCCTGGGCGCCGACGCGGCAACGCCGGCCGGCTTGTCCGGCCGGGCTGGCCTGGGCGCGGCGGCCGCCACGGGCGCTGGCGCGACCGCGGGCTTTGGCGCCACGGTCGGCGCGGGTGCCGCTTCGCTTGCGCGCGCCGGCGGCGGTGTGGACACCGGTGCCGCCGGCATCGGCGGCGAGACTGTTGCGGGGGACGGCGCGCTCGCCTGCGGCGCGGTCGATGGCGCGGCGGCAACCGGCGGTGGCGCCACGGGCGTACGCACCGGAGCACAGGCGGCGAGCGCGGCAAACGTGCCGAGCAGGCAGCTGCGAAAGATGGTCATGACGATCCCCTGTTTGCTGCGCCGAGGGCGCCCTGAAACGATGGGTCGCGGACACGGTTCGTGCCGTGCCCGCGACGGGTTGCGCGTTACTTGGTGACCACTTCGCGATGCATCGGCGCCAGTTTCGCCAGCAGCTTGTTCTGCGAGCGGAACGGGATGTCGTGCTTGTTCATCGCCAGCTGCAGGTCTTCCACCAGCGCATAGAAACCGGCGCGGTCGATGCCGAGGTTGCGGTGCGCCTGCGCCATGTCCTTGCCGGTGTAGGTGCACGGGCCGTCCAGGATCACGCAGAACTGGTCGACCAGTTCGGCCTTGATGTGTGCCTGGTCGGCATTCTCGAAGTACGGGCGGGTGCGCGCGTCGGCGAGCAGGTTGGTCATGAAGTCGTCCATCAGGCTGACCAGCCCGGCCTTGCCGCCGAAATCGTCGAACACCGGCTTGAGCGACACGTCGCGGGGCGCCGGGTTGGCGGCACCGGTCGGCGTGGTCATGGCGTCCTGGGCGAACGCGGCGGTGCCGGCGGACGACAGGCCCAGGCCCAGCGCGAGCATGTAGTGGGAGATTTTCAACATGGTGCGATCCTCGATGCGGAAGGGATGATCAGAAACCGACCTGCACCGAGGCGTAGAGCCCGCGCTGCTTGTCCTTGATGACGATGTTGCCGAGGTCGGCATAGGCCACCGTCAGCGACACGTGCTTGGTCGGCGCCCACGCCACGAACAGGTCGGCCCAGTCGTCTTCCTTGGCGATGCCGAGGTTGTTCGGCTTCTGGCGGTACTCCGCGCCCACCGCCAGGGTGCGGCTGAGCAGGTAGGCGACCGAGCCCTCGAACACCGGCTGGTAGCTGTCGCGCTTGTCGCCGCCGAAGCCGAGGATGCCGATCTGGTTGGCCTTGGTCAGGCGCACCGTGGCGTTCAGCAGCACGCTCTGGGAGAGCACCAGCTTGGTCGCGGTGATGTAGTAGTCGGTGCCCTGCGAACGCTTGGCGCCGACGAATTTCACCACCGCATCCTGATCGTTCTTCTTGTACTGGGCGCCGATCGACACCTGCGGCAGCCAGCTGTCCTGCTCGAGCACGGCGTCGCCGAACAGCCGTACCTTCACCCCGACCACGGTCTGCTTGAAGGTGAAGCCACGACCGAGGCCGAGCGCGGCCCCGACGTCCTCGGTGTTGAAGCGCTGCTGTGCCACCGACAGCTCGACACGGTCGTAGAAGCCGACCGCGGCGCCGACATCGTTGAGGTGGTAATCCTGCACGCTGACGCGGGTGGCGAATGCCGTGGCACCGATCTCGTCACGCGTGCCGTAGCCGGCGATCACTGCCCACGGCGTGAGGCCGCCGCCGGCCGAGCCTTCGATCTGCGATACGCCGCCGGTGAGCAGCAGGCGGTTGCTGGTGGTGGGCGCGTCTGCGGCCACCGCCTGGGTGGAGCCCCAACTCAGGGCAACACTCATCCCTCCGAGCAGCAGGGCCCGGAACCTACGTTGATGGAACATGGAAAACCCCTCGTTGGGTGACGCCTTGCGCGTCGGTGCATGGGTTGTACGGCGTGTTTGGACGTCCGGATGCACGGACGCCGGAAAAGGTGCTTCAGGGCGTGGTGCGGGCGACGTGCCAGTTGCCGTTGACGCCGTCGCCGCTGGCCTGGCCGGGGGTGACGTCGGCGACATAGCCGTACAGCGGACGGCCGTGCACCGCCCACTGGCGACTGCCGTCATCGCGTACGGCCAGATCCAGCGCCCCGGCGGCGCGGGCGTCGGCCGGGGCGAGTGCCGGCGGCCAGATCCTGGCGCAGGGGCCGTCGCAGACGCTGCGGCCGGCGGCGTCGGGATCGTAGGTGTACAGCGTCATGCCGCCGGCGTCGTGCAGCACGCCGCGGGCGTCGGCCGTGGGCGCGGCCAACGCAGCGCCCGCCTGCGCCTGGACCGGTGGCGCGGCGAGCGCGGCGAGCGCGGCCGCCAGCGCCCATGCGGGTAGGGCTCGGTAATGTGTCATGCGATGTTGTCCGGACGCAGGCCGATTGCCTGCACCGAGCGCTACGCACGGTGCGTCGTGCGGGATGCACCAGGCGCCCGCGCAACGGCACGGGGCGTGACGCGCATCTCGCCCGGGGGCCGCGCTCGCGGTTGGCGCCGTCATCGGGCGCTGCATTAGGCTGGCCGTCCGACCCGTACCGCGGGCTACGCCCCAAGCCTTCTCCATGATCCGACTCCTGTCCGCCCTGCCTGCCCGATCAACGCATCGCCCGCCGGCGACGCCGGAGCGCGCCGCATGAGCCGGCCGAAAGCACCTGGTGCCGCGGGACGCAAGCGCATGCAGATGGCCGACCTGGCCCGACTGGCCGGCGTCTCGGCCTCGACCGTGTCGCGTGCGCTGGCCGGCAGCGCGCTGATCAGCGAGGACACGCGCGCGCGCATCCAGACGCTGGCGCGGCAGTTCAACTACACCGTCAACAGCGTGGCCACCGACTTGCGCTCGGGCGTCAAGCGCACCATCGGCGTGGTAGTGCCGTACGAGCAGGCCACGCGGCAGAGTTTTGCCGACCCGTTTCTGCACGGCATGATCGGTGCGCTGGCCGATGCGCTGACCGAACGCGGCTACGAGATGCTGCTTTCGCGCATCGACGCGGACCGGCTCGATGCCGCCGCCGCGCTGGTGGACGGCGGCCGCACGGCGGGGCTGATCCTGATCGGCCAGTGGCGCCACCACGACCAGCTCAACGCGATGGCCGAACGTGGACTGCCGCTGGTGGTGTGGGGCGCGCGGCTGCCGCGGCAGCAGTACTGCACGGTGGGCGGAGACAACCTGCTCGGCGGCCGGCTGGTGGCCGAGCACCTGCTTGCGCAGGGCCGGCGGCACATGATCTTTCTGGGCGACACCGGCCTGCCGGAGGTGGCGCAACGGTTCCGCGGCTTCAGCCAGGCGCTGAAGCAGCACGGCATCACGCTGGGCGGCGAGCAGCGCGCGGTGGTGCCATTCCTGGCCGAGAGCGGGCGGCAGTCGATGCTCGACCTGATCGACGCGCAACCGGCGCTGGACGCGGTGTTTGCCAGCAGCGACCTGCTCGCCATGGCAGCGATCAGCGCGTTGCGCGAGCGCGGCCGGCGGATTCCCGAGGACGTGGCCGTGGTCGGCTACGACGACGTGGAGCTGGCCGCGCATTTCCACCCGCCGTTGAGCACCGTGCGCCAGCCGATCGCCGCCGGCGGCACGGCGATGGTGGAGCACCTGCTCGCGCTGCTGCGCGGTGAGGCGCCGGCGCGTGCCGAGGTGCTCGAGACCCGGCTGGTGGTGCGCGAAAGCAGCCGCGCGACCCCTCGCGTCGTCAAGGCGCGCTAACGCAACGCAGCAAAATGCTGCCGGGCGCAGGCATGCCGCCGGCGACCGGCGCACCGGCCTCGTTTTCGTGCAATCGTTGTCACGCCCGGCCTTGCGGGCGGTCGCTTCCCTGCCATGTAAACGTTTAATTCGGCTCGCGCAGAGCCGTGTTGCAACGCGCATTGCAATCGATTGCATGAATGGCCAGCATGCTCCCACGATCATCCACGGACGTTGACCGGCCCGCCCTGCCGCGCCGCGCGACGCCCTTCATTGCCGGGGAGACACCGATGAAGACCGATGCCGTTCGCAAGCACGCGCTTGCCGTCGCCGTACTGCTGGCCCTGTTGCCGGTGGCGGCGATGGCCCAGGACGATGCGCCATCCAGGCCCGACGCCAGCCGCCAGGACGACGGCACCGGCAAGAAGGCCGTGAACCTCGATCAGATGGTGGTCACCGCCTCGCCGGCGGCGCTGACCAAGATGGGCTCGAGCATCTCGGTGAGCACGCTGGAAGCGGACCAGCTCACCGACAGCGGCGCACTGGGCGCGGCGGACATCCTGCGCGACGTGCCCGGCATACGCGCCGAGTCCTCCGGTGGCGAGGGCAATGCCAACATCTCCGTGCGCGGCCTGCCGGTGGCCTCCGGTGGCGCCAAGTTCGCGCAGTTCCAGGTCGACGGCATGCCGGTGCTGGAGTTCGGAGACATCGCGTTCGCCACGCCCGATACCTTCCTGCGGCCGGACTTCAACATCGACCACGTCGAGGTGGTGCGTGGCGGTTCCTCGTCGGTGTTCGCCAGCAACGCGCCGGGCGCGGTGCTCAACTTCATCACCAAGACCGGCCAGGACAGGGGCGGCAACATCGGGCTCACCACTGGCCTGAACTACGACAGCAAGCGGCTGGACTTCGACTACGGCCAGCCGGTCAGCGACAGCACGCGCTTCCACGTCGGCGGGTTCCTGCGCGACGGCGAAGGCCCCAAGACCGCCGGCTTCACCACCCAGCGCGGCGGCCAGCTGATGGGCAACCTCACCCACGACATCGACGGCGGCTACCTGCGCGCCAGCGTGCAGCTGCTGGATGATCGCGCACCGGCGTACCTGCCGGTACCGGTGTCGATCACCGGCAGCAACAGCAATCCGCACGTCAGCTCGCTGCCGGGCTTCGACCTGCACAACGGCACCCAGCTCACGCCGTACTGGCAGCGCGACCTGGCGATCGACGCCAGCGGCAACCGCCGCGTCACCGACCTGGGCGACGGCTACCACTCCAAGGTGCAGGCGTTCGGTGGCGAGGGGCAGTTCACCCTTGGCGAGGGCTGGACGCTGCACGAGCAGTTCCGCATCGCGTCCAACTCCGGCTCGTTCACCGGGCCGTACTCGGCCGAGGTGAACACCGCCGCGGCACTGGCCGAGGAAGTCGGCGGCCCGGGCGCCACGCTGCGCTATGCCAACGGACCGATGGCCGGCCAGGCGGTGGACGCGTCCAGCGTCGGCGGCAACGGGCTGGCCCAGCGCACCTTGCTGTTCAACGTGTCGCTGCCGTCGATGGACAACACCACCAACGACCTCAAGCTCAAGCGCGACTTCGACCTCGCCAGTGGCCCGATGACGCTGCTGCTGGGCTATTACCACTCGCGCCAGGACATCCAGCAGGACTGGCACTGGAACCAGTACGTGCAGAGCGTGCAGGGCAAGGACGCGGTGCTGCTGGACGTGATCGACGCCAATGGCGTGCCGGTCACCGAGGGCGGGCTGGAAGCCTACGGCCAGCCGATCTTCGGCAACTGCTGCACGCGCTCGTATGACGCCAACTACACGATGGACTCGCCGTACGTGTCGCTGAGCTGGCAGCCGGGCAGCTGGCAGTTCGACGCCGGCGTGCGCTACGACCACATGAAGGCGCGCGGCAGCTACGCGGCCGCCAGCGGCACCACCCTGGACGTCAACGGCGACGGCGCGATCTCGGTGCCGGAGCAGAACGTGCAGGTGGTGAACAACGCCAACGCGCAGCCGGTGAACTACGACAAGCACCATCTGGAGTATTCGTTCGGCGCCAACTACCTGCTCAGCACCGACGTGGCGCTGTTCGCCCGGGCCAGCCGCGGCGCGCGCTTCAACGCCGATCGCCTGCTGTTCGGCGGCGGCCTGCTCGCTGACGGCACCGCACCGGACGGGGTGGCGATCAACACGGTCAAGCAGTACGAAGGCGGCGTGAAGTGGAGCACGCGGCACACCAGCCTGTTCGTCACCGGCTTCTACGCCACTACGCAGGAGCAGAACCAGGACGTCACCTCGCCGACCCAGTTCCTGATCAGCCGCAACTACAAATCGCACGGCGTGGAGGTGGAAGGTTCGCTGGACTACGGCGACTTCAGCATGCGTGGCGGCGTCACCTGGACCCACTCGCGCATCACCAAGGACGCGATCACGCCGGCCAATGTCGGTGACGTGCCGCAGCGCCAGGCGGACTGGGTGTACCAGCTGAGCCCGAGCTACCGCATCGGCGACTTCGACCTGGGCGCGACGGTGCTGGGCACCAGCAAGTCCTACGCCGGCAACCCGAACGGCCTGGTGATGCCGGGCTACACTCAGGTCAATGCGTTCGTGCGCTACAACGTCAGCGATCGCAGCGCCGTCACGCTGCAGGCGGACAACCTGTTCAACGCCACCGGCCTGACCGAGATCGACCAGAGTCCGGGCACCGTCACCGCGAGCGGCCTCAACACTGCCCGCTCGATCCTGGGGCGCACCGTCTTCGCCAGCTGGCGCTATCGCCTGTGACCGAACCGGACGTGCCCGCGCCGCCGCTGCGCACGCCGCACCCGGCGCGCATCGCGGCTGCGCGGCAGGCGTTTGTCGAGGCGCTGCCGCCAGCCCGGCGCCGCGTTGGCGAGCAGCGCTTCGACCGCGCCGGGGCGGTACTGGTGGGTGCGCTGGAGGCGCTGTACGGCCATGCACCGGACGCCGACCGCTGGCTGCTCGGGCTGTGCGCAGGGCTCGGACAGCTGGCCGCCGTACGCCCCGAGCCGCTGGCGGCACTCGATGCGGCACGCGAGGCGCAGCCGGACTGGTTCGTGCGCCAACGGATGCTCGGCTACTCCGCCTACGTCGACCGCTTCGGCGGCACGCTGGCAGGGGTGGCCGGGCGCATCGACCACCTTCGTGCGCTGGGCGTGGACTACCTGCACCTGCTGCCGTTCCTGCGCGCCCGCGCGGGCGAGAGCGACGGCGGTTTCGCGGTGTCGAGCTTCGAGGAGATCGAGCCCGCGCTGGGCAGCATGGCCGAGCTGGAACAGCTGACCACCCGGCTGCGCGAGGCGGGCATCAGCTTGTGCGCCGATCTGGTGCTCAACCACGTTGCCGACGACCACGCCTGGGCCCGCGCAGCGATGGCCGGCGACGCAGACAAGCGCGCGTTCTTCCACGTGTTTGCCGAGCGCGCCCTGCCCGACGCGTACGAGGCGACGCTGGGCGAGGTGTTCCCGCAGGCAGCGCCCGGCAACTTCACCCACGTGCCGGCGCTGGACGGCTGGGTGTGGACCACGTTCTACCCGTTCCAGTGGGATCTCAACTACGCGCATCCGCCGGTGTTCGCGGCCATGGCGCACGCGATGCTGCAACTGGCCAACCGCGGCGTGGAGGTGTTCCGGCTCGACTCGGCGCCGTTCCTGTGGAAGCGGCTGGGCACCACCTGCCTCAACCAGCCGGAGGTGCACACGGTGCTGGCCGCACTGCGCGCCTGCACCGCGCTGGTGGCGCCGGGCGTACTGCTGAAGGCCGAGGCGATCGTGCCGGCCGCCCAGGTGCTGCCGTACTTTGGCGAAGGCGAGCTGCGCGGGCGCGAGTGCCAGCTGGCGTATCACAGCGGGCTGATGGCCGGCGCCTGGGCAGCACTGGCCGAAGGCAGCGCGGCGCTGCCGCGCCGGCTGCTGGCGCAGACGCCCGCGCCACCGCCGGACACCGGCTGGATCACCTACGTGCGCTGCCACGACGACATTGTGTGGGGCGTGCTGCGGCCGCTGGTGGAAGCGCATGGCGGAGACTTCGCGCAGCGTATCGGCGGCGCCGCGGCGTTCCTCGAAGGACGCGTGGCGGGCAGCTTCGCGCGCGGCGCGGCGTTCCAGGCGCATGACGAGCACAGCGTGCACGGCAGCAACGGCATGACTGCCTCGCTGCTGGGCCTGCCGGACGATCCGCTGGCGCCGATCGATCCCGCCGCGCTGCGTCGCTACGCGCTGCTGCACGCGCTGGCGCTGTGGGTGGGCGCGGTGCCGCTGCTGTACATGGGCGACGAACTGGGCCAACCGAACAATGCCGATCCGGCCGATGCTGCGCGCATCGCCGCGGACGGCCGCTGGCTGCAGCGTCCGCAGCTGTCCACCACTGCGCTGGCCCTGCTGGCGCAACAGCGCGGCGTGCCTGCGGCAACGGTCGGCGTGCTGCGTGCGCTGATGACGGTGCGGCGCGATCCGCGCTGGGCGGCCGCCACGGCACCGACGCTGGTGGAGCACCCCGATCCGGCACTGCTGATCCTGCGTCGCGGCGACGATGCGCTGGGCGTATTCCATTTCGGGCGCGACGAGGTGCCGCTGGATCTGGCCGCACTGGACGCCGGCAACGGCTGGAACGACGCCTTCGCCAGCGGCGCGGCGGCCGGCGGCGCTGTCCGCACGTTGGCACCGTGGGCGACACTGTGGCGGTTCCGCAACCGGGAGTGAGCGAGATGAGCGACGCACAGGTAATCGTGTTCGGCGAGGCGCTGGTGGATGCATTCGCCGATGGTCCGGTGCCCGGTGGCGCGCCGTTCAACGTGGCCTGCCACCTGGCCGCGCTGGGCCTGTCGCCGCGGCTGATCACGCGGCTGGGCGAGGACGACGCCGGCAGCACGCTGCGCGCGGCGGCCGCGCGTTGTGGACTGTCGCTGGACTCGGTGCAGCACGACGAGCACACCGCGCGCGTGCTGGTGCACGAACGCGACGGTGGGCACGTGTTCGAGATTCCGCCGGCGCAGGCGTTCGACCGCATCGACGCAGCGCAGGCGGTGGCGGCCATGCCCGCGGCCGGCGCGGCACCGTCGTGGATTTATTTCGGCACGCTGGCGCTGCGCGCCCCGGCTTCGCGGGCGGCGCTGGCGGCGGTGCGCGCAGCGATGCCGCATCGCGCGTTCGTGGATCTGAACTGGCGCGAGGCCGGGCCGCAGCCGGCGGCGATCCTCGAGCTGCTGCGCGACGTGCACGTGCTGAAGCTGAGCGACGCCGAGCTGGCGATGCTGCTGCACTGGCTCGCGCTGGCGCCGATGCCCGGGCTGCCCGCCATCGACGACGAGCACGCCTCGATGCGCGCGCTGTGCACACGTACCGGCGCGCGCCACGTGTTGGTCAGCCACGGTGCCGATGGCGCCGCCGCGTGGAACGGCGAGGGGCGCTGCGTGGCTCGCGCCGCGGCGCCACCGGTGCCGCAGGTGATGGACACGGTGGGCGCGGGCGATGCCTTCAGCGCGATGATGCTGGCCGGGCTCGCGCTCGGCCATCCGCTGGCCTACATGCTGGGCCAGGCGGTGGCGTTCGCCAGCCTCAGCTGCGGCTGGCGCGGCGCGCTGCCGGCGCAGATGGCGTTGTACCGGCCGTGGCAATGCACGCTGGCGCGCGTGGCGGATTCGGCGGCGTGAGGCTGCGCAAGCCACGGCTGGGGTTCTGGCAGATCCTCAACATGAACGTGGGGTTCTTCGGCATCCAGTTCAGTTTCGGCCTGCAGCAGAGCAACATGAGCCCGATCTACAAGTACCTTGGCGCCGCCGACGGCAGCTTGCCGTACCTGTGGCTGGCCGGCCCGATCACGGGCCTGATCGTGCAGCCGCTGATCGGCGCCATGAGCGACCGCACCGACAGCCGGCTCGGGCGGCGCACGCCGTACTTCCTGATCGGCGCGCTGATCTGCAGCGCGTGCCTGCTGGCGATGCCGTTCAGTCCCGCGCTGTGGGTGGCGGCGAGCCTGCTGTGGATTCTCGACGCGGCCAACAACGTGACGATGGAGCCATACCGCGCCTTCGTCAGCGACCGGCTGGACGAAAGCCAGCACAGCGCCGGGTTCCTTACCCAGAGTGCGTTCACCGGGTTGTCGCAGACGCTGGCCTACCTCACGCCGTCGCTGCTGGTGATCGTGGGCATGGATATCACCTCGACCAACGCGCACGGCATTCCGTATGCGGTGGTTACCGCGTTCGTGATCGGCGCAGTGTTCTCGGTGGTGTCGATCGGCTGGTCGGCGTGGACCACGCCGGAGCTGCCGCTGTCGGACGCCGAGCGTGCCCACATGCGGGCACAGCCGCGCTCGGCCGCCGCCACCGTGCGGGAGATCGCCGATGCCGTGCGGCAGATGCCCGCGACTATGCGCCAGCTGGCGGTGATGATGCTGTTCCAGTGGTACGCGATGTTCTGCTACTGGGAATACATCACGCTGTCGCTGGCACACACGCTGTACGGCAGCACCGACGCGGCCACGCCGGGCTTTGGCGAGGCGGTGCTGATCACCGGACGCATCGGCGGCTTCTACAACTTCATCGCTTTCGTTGCCGCGGTGGCGATGGTGCCGCTGGCGCGGCGGATGGGCCCGGAGGCGCTGCACGCAATCTGCCTGACCCTGGGCGGTGCGGGGCTGATCGCGCTGCCGCTGATCCACGATCCGTGGTGGCTGCTGCTGCCGATGCTGGGGCTGGGCCTGACCTGGGCCAGCATGATGGGTAACCCCTACGCGATGCTGGCCGGCTGTATCCCGGCCGAGCGCGCGGGCGTGTACATGGGCATCTTCAACGGCTTCATCGTGCTGCCGATGCTGCTGCAGATCCTCACCATTCCGCTGCTCTACCACCGCGTGCTCGGCGACAACCCGGCCAACGTGATCCGGCTGGCCGGTGCGGGGCTGGTGGTGGCCGCGGCGCTCGCGCTGCGGGTGAAACGCACCTCCGGCTGAGTCGCACCACGTGTCGCCGGTGAAAAAAAAAGGGAGCCTCGCGGCTCCCTTCTTCGCTGCGCCGGGCGGATGCGATCAGAGCGCGTAGTACATCTGGAACTCCAGCGGATGCGTGCTGGCGCGGTACTTGGTGACTTCCTGCATCTTCAGCTCGATGTAGGCATCGATGAAGTCGTCGGTGAACACGCCGCCGGCCTTGAGGAACTCGCGGTCCTTGTCCAGCGCGTCCAGCGCGGCGTCGAGGCTGGAGCACACCTGCGGGATGTTCTTCTCTTCTTCCGGCGGAAGGTCGTACAGATCCTTGTCCGACGGCGCACCCGGGTCGATCTTGTTCAGGATGCCGTCCAGACCGGCCATCATCAGCGCGGTGAAGGTGAGGTAGCCCGACTGCATCGGATCGGGGAAGCGCACCTCGATGCGGCGGCCCTTGGGGCTGGACACATACGGAATGCGGCAGCTGGCCGAACGGTTGCGGGCCGAGTAGGCCAGCATCACCGGCGCCTCGAAGCCCGGCACCAGGCGCTTGTAGCTGTTGGTGGTGGAGTTGGCGAAGGCGTTGATCGCCTTGGCGTGCTTGAAGATACCGCCGATGTACCACAGCGCGGTCTGGCTCAGGCCGCCGTAAAGGTCGCCCGCAAACAGGTTCTCGCCGCCCTTGGACAGCGACTGGTGCACGTGCATGCCGCTGCCGTTGTCGCCGACGATCGGCTTGGGCATGAAGGTGACGGTCTTGCCGTTCTGGTGGGCGACGTTCTTCACCACGTACTTCATGGTGATCAGCTCGTCGGCCTTCTTCACCAGCGTGTTGAACTTGACGCCGATCTCGCACTGGCCGGCATTGGCCACTTCGTGGTGGTGCACTTCCACCACCTGGCCGAGCGACTCCAGCACCTTGCACATGTCCGCGCGCAGGTCGCCCAGGGTGTCGACCGGGCTGACCGGGAAATAGCCGCCCTTCACGCCCGGACGGTGGCCGGTGTTGTCGCCGTCGTACTTGTAACGCGAGGACCAGGCGGCCTCTTCGGAGCCGATCTCGTAGAACACGCGGCCCATGTCGTTCTGCCAGCGCACCGAGTCGAAGATGAAGAACTCCGGCTCCGGGCCGAAGAACGCGGTGTCGGCCAGGCCGGTGGACTTGAGGAACGCCTCGCCGCGCTTGGCGATCGAGCGCGGGTCGCGGCCGTAGGCCTGCATCGTGCTCGGCTCGAGCACGTCGCAATGCAGCACCACCTGCGTGTGCGAGCTGAACGGATCGAGGTAGGCGGTGTCCGGGTCGGGCATCAGCACCATGTCCGACTCGTTGATGCCCTTCCAGCCGGCGATCGACGAGCCGTCGAACATCTTGCCGTCCTCGAAGGTGCTCTCGTCGATGGCGTGCGCGGGGAAGGTGACGTGATGCTGCTTGCCCAGCATGTCGACGAAGCGGAGATCGACGAACTCGACGTCATGCTCCTGGAACAGGTCAAGCACTTTTGCGACGGACATGGAAAACCTCGGGTGTGAATGGCCAGCGTGATTTAGCAAGCGTCATGCCACGCAGAAGACGCGCCGCGCCCGGCATGGAACAAGGCGGAGCGGCGCCTGGAAGGACGCCGCCCGCATCATACATGGGCAACCTGTGGCCCCTATTGCACCAAACTCGTGCGAATCAGCTCTCGTAGGCGCTCTCGCCGTGCGAGGTGATGTCCAGGCCCTCGCGCTCCGCATCGGCGCTCACCCGCAGGCCGAAGATCGCCTTGACGAGGAAGAACGCAATCACCGACACCACGCCGCTCCATAGCAAGGTGATGCCCACGCTCAGTGCCTGCACGCCCACCTGATGGCCAATCGAAAAATCCGCGCCGCCGGTGCCGCCGAGCGAGGGCGCGGTGAACACGCCGGTGAGCAGGGCGCCGAGGATGCCGCCCACGCCGTGCACGCCGAACACGTCCAGCGCGTCGTCCGCGCGCAGGATCTTCTTCAGCCCGGTGACGCCCCACACGCAGGCCACGCTGGCCAGTGCGCCGATCACCAGTGCGCCCATCGGCCCGACGGTGCCGCAGGCGGGCGTGATCGCCACCAGCCCGGCCACCGCGCCCGAGGCACCACCGACCATCGACGGCCGGCCCTTGAGCACCGCCTCGATCAGCAACCAGGCGAGTACCGCGGCCGCCGTCGCCAGCATGGTGTTGATGAAGGCCAGCGCCGCGCCGGCGTTGGACTCCAGGTTGGAGCCGGCGTTGAAGCCGAACCAGCCCACCCACAGGATCGCCGCGCCGACCATGGTGAAGGTGACGTTGTGCGGCTTCATCGACTGGTGGCCGATGCCCAGCCGCGGCCCGACCATGTAGGCACCGACCAGCCCCGCCACGCCCGCATTGATGTGCACCACGGTGCCGCCGGCGAAATCCAGCGCGCCGCGGGCGAACAGGAAACCGTCCGGCCCGTACCAGACCATGTGCGCGATCGGCAGGTAGGCGAAGGTGAACCACAGCGCGCAGAACACCAGCACCGCGCGAAAGCGCATGCGCTCGGCGAACGCGCCCACGATCAACGCGCCGGTGATGCCGGCGAAGGTGGACTGGAACACCACGAACACGTACTCGGGCAGCGCGACGCCCGCAGTGAATGTGGCTGCCAGACTGTCCTTGTTGACGCCCTTCAGGAACAGCTTGTCCAGGTTGCCGATGAAGGCGTTGCCGCCGTTGAAGGCCAGCGTGTAGCCGTAGATCACCCACAGCACCACGATCACCGAGAACACCGTCATCACCTGCATCAGCACCGACAGCACGTTCTTCGAACGCACCAGGCCGCCGTAGAACAGCGCCAGCCCGGGCACCGTCATCAGCAGCACCAGCAAGGTGGAGGTGAGCATCCAGGCCACATCGCCCTTGTCGACCACCGGCGTGGCATCGGCGGCATGGGACGCCGGCGAAAGCGCCAGCAGGCACAGCAGCATAAGGGCAAGCACCCACGCGGGCAGCGCGCGCGCGGGGCGGGAAAGCACGATCTCTTTCATGGAAAACCTCGCGGGCGGGTTAAAGGGCATCGGCGTCGAGTTCGCCGGTGCGGATGCGGATGACCTGCTCCACCGGGCTGACGAAGATCTTGCCGTCACCCACGCTGCCGGTCTTGGCGGACTGCTGGATCGCTTCCAGCACGCCGTCGAGCTGCTCCTCGGTGACGACCACGTCGACCTGGAGCTTGGGCAGGAAGTCCACCACGTACTCCGCCCCGCGATACAGCTCGGTGTGGCCCTTCTGCCGGCCGAAGCCGCGTACCTCGCTGACGGTGATGCCGCTCACGCCCGCGGCGGTGAGCGCGTCGCGCACCTCGTCGAGCTTGTATGGCCGGATGATGCAACTGATCAATTTCATGGCTGGCTCCCCCTCATGCCTGTCTCCCCGTGTGGCGCGGCGGCGCAGCGGCCACCGCGATGCGATGTCCGATCAGAACGCCTTGGCTAACGTGAGAATGCCGGTGGCGCGGCCGACGAAATGGCCGTCGGCGTTGGTGTAGACGCTGCGCGCTGCGCTGGTGTCGTAGTAGCCCAGCGACAGCGAGTAGCCGTGGTCGAACGCCTTGGTGACGCCGACCTTCCAGTCGCTGTAGGAAGCGCCCGCGACGTGCCGCACCTTCTGGCGACCGGCGTGCAGGTTCAGCGTCCAGCCTGGGCTGAACTCCACGTTGTAGGAGAGATCGAGGTACCCGGAGTGCTTGGAGTCGGCAAAGCCGAACAGGTTGGTCAGTGCGTGCGAGTACTTCAGCGTCACGCCCTTGTAGCCCAGCGCGCCGTAGACCTCGGTGGTGTACGGCCGGGTGAAGCCTGTTGGGTAGGTGCCCGGGTAGTAGTACTCGTAGAGGCCGACGTCGTAGCTGACGTCACCCGCGAAGCTGCCGCGGAAGCCGGTGTAGAAGTCCAACTCCACGCTGGAGGAGATGTGCGCCGCATCGGTGGATGCGTCGGACAACCAGCTGATGTTGCTGCCCCACGCACCGGCGTACCAGCCGCTTGCGTGGTCGTACTCGACACCCGGCTGCACCGCCGGTTTCCAGTTGGTCTGCGACAGGCCGCGGAACAGGTAGTCGTTGACCACCGCCACGCTGCCGGCCACCGTGCTGCTCGGCGCCTCGTCCGCCATTGCCGGCATGGCGACGCTCGCCACGCACCATGCCACGCCCCACGCCATCGCTCGTATGCGTCGTTTCATTGCGACCCTCCCACGCCAGAGTGAACGTGCCGCGTGTGGACGTCTGGACGTCCATGCACGGCACGCTGGAACCAAGCGATCACCCGCGCCAGCGAGGGCGCAGCCGGCTCCGTCACCGCGGCGTTGGGCGCGCAATGGAAGAGGCGGTGTGTAGCGGGTCGAGCCGGCCGCAGGCGACCGACGCAGAACGGGCGGGCCGCACGGGAGGCGGCGCGCAGCGGGAGCAAAGGCGATGGAGGCGGTAGCGCGGCGGCGCGGATGTCGCGCGTCAGCCGGTGCTGATCCCCCGATCGGTCGATCCGGGCAAGCCGCGGGCGCGAGCGGAAGGCTGCCGCGCGGCAAGGATCGAAACCTTTGCTGCAGTTCGATCCTGCCCCATGCATTGCTGCGTTGCAATATGGTGACGCGCCCTGCCTTATCACCATTCGTCACAAGCGCGCTGCGCCGCAGCACGGCGCGGTCGGAAGAGCGCAGAGTGAACCGGGCGGGCAGGTCAACGACCGGCACGTGCCATGGCCTGTCGTCGGTTTCACCTGCTCTGCCCGTATGCTGTCGCCCCTTCCAGCGGCCACGGCGGCCGCGCTTTCCAGGATCTGCATCACGTGATCGATCTGCTCCGCGTCATCCTGCTCGGCATCATCGAAGGCATCACCGAGTTTCTCCCGATCTCCAGTACCGGCCACCTGCTGATTGCCGAGAAGCTCGGCCTCGGCGCGCGCTCGGAGCTGTTCAACGTGGGTATCCAGGCGGGCGCGATCCTGGCGGTGACGCTGATCTACTGGAAGCGGATCTGGCAGCTGTTCACCGGCTGGCGCGATCCACGCAACCGCGACTACCTGCTCAAGCTGGCGGTGGCGTTCGGGATCACTGCCGTGCTCGGCCTGATCGCGGTGAAGATGGGTTTCAAGCTGCCCGAGACGGTGACCCCGGTGGCCTGGGCGCTGGTCATCGGCGGCCTGTGGATGCTCGCTGCCGAACAGCTGGCGGCGCGGCGTCCGCCGAGCAGCACGATCACCTGGCCGGTGGCGATCCTGGTCGGCATCGCGCAGATGGTGGCGGGGATCTTCCCCGGCACCTCGCGCTCCTCGGCGACCATCTTCACCGCCCTGCTGGCCGGCACCGGCGACCGCGCCGCGGCAACCGAGTTCGCCTTCCTGGTGGGTATCCCGACGATGTACGCGGCGAGCGGCTACGAGTTGCTGAAGGTGATCCACCACGGCGGCGCCGCCCATGAGGACTGGACGGCCCTGGGTGTCGGCTTCGTGGTGTCGGCGGTGGTCGCGTTCGCGGCGGTGAAGTGGCTGCTCGGCTACATCCGCAGCCACCGCTTCACCGTGTTCTCGATCTACCGGATCGCGCTGGGGGCGGCCCTGTTGCTGCTGATGCCCGCCGGCGGCTGAAGCCGCGCGGCGTCGGCCGCGGCCGTGGCGGGGCGGCCCGCGGGCGGCGCCTCGTGCACTGCCATCGGCGCACCGGCGGCGCGTTTGCGCAGGTCCGGCTCGTTGGTCTGCTCGAACAGCTCGCGCACCCAACCGATGAACGCGCGCACGCGGGCGGACAGGTGGCGCTTCTGCGGATAGACGATCCACACCGGCTTGCCGGTGGAGCTGACGTCGGTCATCACCAGCTCCAGCATGCCCTTGCTCAGCAGGCACGAGGCCAGCATGTGCGGCGCCTGGGTGATGCCCAGCCCGGCCGCCACCGCCTGGATCACGGACTCGCCGTCGTTGATCAGCAGATGGGCGTCGATATCCACCGCCACCTGCCCGCCCGGACCGTCGAACTGCCACTGCCGCTGGCGCCCGTTGGGATAGACGTAGTTGATGCAGCGGTGGTTCTTCAGGTCGGCGATGCTTCGCGGCGCACCGTGCCGCTTCAGATAATCCGGCGCAGCGACCACCACGTTGTGCAGGTAACCGATCTTGTGCGCGATATGGCTGGAGTCCTCCAGCTGACCCACACGGATGGCGCAGTCGATGCCTTCGCCATTGAGATCGTTGGGCAGGTCGGTCATCGACAGCTCCAGCCGGATACCGGGGTAGCGCTGCTCGAACTCGGCCAGCCGAGGAATCAGCGCGGCGCGGCCCACCGCGAGCGACACCCCCACGCGCAGCTTGCCGGCCGGCTCGCGATGGGCTTCGCCCAGCGCGTCGGTGGCCTCGGCCAGATCAGCGAGGATCTCCTTGCAGCGGGCGTGGAACGCCGCGCCGTCGTCGGTCAGCCGCAGCGAGCGGGTGGAGCGGAACAGCAGGCGCGCACCCAGCCGCGCCTCCAGCCGTGACACCGCGCGGCTGACTCCGGACGGGGTCATGCCGAGCTGGGCGGCGGCGGCGGCGAAGCTGTTGGCTTCGACCACGCGGACGAATACCGATATTGCCGAGAAGTCTTCCATTGCCTGGGTTCCTGCGGGATTGGTGACTCGAGGTCACTATTGCATTGCATCAAAAGACGGTTTTCTGTACCGACAAGTATACCTATTCTCCCGGGCCTTCGCCGCTTGCCTTTGAGCGGCATCGGTTGTTCAGGGAGTGCGTCATGCAGAAACGCTGGATCTTCATCGGGCTCGCCGCGGTACTCGTGGCCGGCAGCTGGGCCGTGCTTCGCCATGCCCATGGCAACCAGAGCCAGGCCGCGCCGCCGCCGCCCGCGGTCACCGTGGCACAGACGCTGGTGCGTGCAGTCAGCGACACCGCCGCGTTCACCGGCCACTTGCAGGCCGTCGACACGGTGCAGGTGCATCCGCGCGTGAGCGGCGTCATCGATGCGGTGCAGTTCAAGGAGGGCGCGCTGGTGCACAAGGGCCAGCTGCTGTTCCGCATCGACCCGCGTCCGTACCAGGCCGAAGTGGACCGGCTCTCGGCCAATCTCGAGCAGGCCCGTGCCGAGCAGAAGCTCGCCCGCGCCAACGCCGCCCGCGGAACAAACCTGCTGGCCGCGCACGCCATCTCGCGGGAGGAGGCCGACCGCCTCGATACCGCCGCCGCCAGCGCCGGAGCGCAGATCGCCGCGACCACCGCCGCGCTGGAAGCGGCGCGGCTGAACCGCGAGTTCACCGAGGTGCGCGCGCCGATCGACGGGCGCGTCAGCAACGCGATGGTGACCGCCGGCAACCTGGTGAGCCCCGCCGACGTCTTGACGCGCGTGGTCAGCGTGAATCCGGTGTACGCCTACTTCGACGTGGACGAGCACAGCTACCTCGAGCTCGATCGCCTGCGCCGCGAGCACCACACCGTGCCGAAGGTGACGATGGCGCTGGCCGACGAATCGGGTTTCCCGCACCGCGGCAGCATCGACTTCGTCGACAACCAGCTCAGCACCGGCAGCGGCACGATCCGCCTGCGCGCCGTGTTCGACAACGCCGACGGCCGCTACACGCCGGGCCTGTACGTGCGCTTGCAGCTGCGCACCGACAGCGCCACCCCGCGCGCGCTGATCGACGACCGCGCCGTCGGCACCGACCTCGGCAACAAGTTCGTCTACGTGCTCGACAAGGACCAGAAGGTGACCTACCGCAAGGTCACCACCGGCCCGCTGCTGGACGGCCTGCGAGTGATCGAGGACGGCCTCGACGCCCGTGACGTGGTGGTGGTGAACGGCCTGCAGCACGTGCGGCCGGGCATGCAGGTGAACCCGACGCGTGTGGCGATGGAAACCCGCAGCCTCGACCCGGATACCCAACTCGCCCGCGGCGGCGGCAACCCCCGCCAGGGCCAGGCGCTGACCAGCGCCCAGGACTAACGCTCATGAAACTTGCGCAATATTTCGTGGATCGACCGATCCTCGCCGGCGTGCTGTCGGTGCTGATCCTGATCGCCGGCGCGATCTCGCTGTTCCAGCTGCCGATCGGCGAGTACCCGGAAGTGGTGCCGCCCACCGTGGTGGTGCGCGCCAGCTATCCGGGCGCCAACCCCAAGGTGATCGCCGAGACGGTGGCCACGCCGCTGGAAACCCAGATCAACGGCGTCGAGGGCATGCTCTACACCGCCTCGCAGGCCACCAGCGACGGCGCCATGACGCTGACCGTGACCTTCGCGCTGGGCACCAACCTGGACGACGCCCAGGTGCAGGTGCAGAACCGCGTGGCGCAGGCGCTGCCGCGGCTGCCCGAGGAAGTGCAGCGGCTTGGCGTGACCACCCAGAAGAGCTCGCCCGACCTCACCATGGTGGTGCACCTGATCTCGCCCGATCAGCGTTACGACATGCTGTATCTGTCCAACTACGCGCGATTGCACATCAAGGACCAGCTGGCCCGTCTGGACGGCGTCGGCGACGTGCAGGTGTTCGGCGCCGGCGAATACAGCATGCGGGTGTGGATGAACCCGGACCGCATGGCCCAGCGCGGCCTGACCACCGGCGACGTCGCCCGCGCGATCCGCGAGCAGAACGTGGAAGTGGCCGCCGGTGCGCTGAACGCGCCGCCCGGTCGCGGCAATGCCGCGTTCCAGCTCAACATCAACACGCGCGGCCGCCTGATCAGCGAGGACGACTTCCTCAACATCGTGGTGCGCACCGACAAGAACGGTGCGGTGACCCACCTGCGCGACGTGGCGCGGGTGGAGCTCGGCTCCAACAACTACGCGCTGCGCAGTCTGCTGGACAACAAGCCGGCGGTGGCACTGCCGATCTTCGCCCGTCCCGGCTCCAACGCGATCCAGATCTCCAACGAAGTCCGCACGTTGATGAAGGACCTGAAGCAGGACTTCCCGCAGGGCGTCGACTACCGCATCGTCTACGACCCCACCGTGTTCGTGCGCGGCTCGATCGAGGCGGTGGTGCATACGCTGTTCGAGGCGATCGCGCTGGTGGTGCTGGTGGTGATCCTGTTCCTGCAGACCTGGCGCGCCTCGATCATCCCGCTGGTGGCGGTGCCGGTATCGCTGGTGGGCACGTTCGCGGTGATGCACATCGCCGGCTTCTCGCTCAACGCGCTGAGCCTGTTCGGCCTGGTGCTGGCGATCGGCATCGTGGTGGACGACGCGATCGTGGTGGTGGAGAACGTCGAACGGCACATCGAGCACGGCATGACGCCGCGCGATGCCACCCGCCAGGCGATGAAGGAAGTGACCGGGCCGATCGTGGCCACGGCGCTGGTGCTGTGCGCGGTGTTCGTGCCGGCCGCGTTCATCAGCGGCCTGACCGGCGAGTTCTATCGGCAGTTCGCGCTGACCATCGCGATCTCCACGGTGATCTCGGCGTTCAACTCGCTGACCCTGAGCCCGGCGCTCTCCGCGCTGCTGCTCAAGGATCGCAACGCGCCGAAGGACAAGCTCAGCCTGGCCATCGACCGTGGCTTCGGCTGGCTGTTCCGCCCGTTCAACCGCTTCTTCGTGCGCAGCGCGGACGGCTACGTGGGCGGCGTGAAGCGCGTGCTGGGCAAGGGCTCGATCGCGCTGCTGGTCTACGGCGGCCTGGTGCTGTTGGGCCTGTTCGGCTTCGCCAAGGTGCCGACCGGCTTCGTGCCGCCGCAGGACAAGCAGTACCTGGTGTCATTCGCGCAGCTGCCCGATGCCGCCTCGCTGGATCGCTCCGAGGACGTGATCCGCCGCATGAGCGAGATCGCGCTGAAGCAGCCGGGCGTGGAGAACGCGGTGGCGTTCCCGGGCCTGTCGATCAACGGCTTCACCAACTCGACCAACTCCGGCATCGTGTTCGTGACGCTGAAGCCGTTCGAGCAGCGGCGCGATCCGTCGCTTTCGGCCGGGGCGATCGCCGGGGCGCTGAACCAGAAGTTCGCGGCGATCCAGGACGCCTACATCGCGATCTTCCCACCGCCGCCGGTACAGGGGCTGGGCACGATCGGCGGCTTCCGCCTGCAGGTGGAAGACCGCAGCGACCGGGGCTACCAGGAGCTCTACAAGCAGACACAGAACCTGATTGCGGCGAGCCAGAAGGAGCCGGCGCTGGCCGGGCTGTTCTCCAGCTACCAGGTAAGCGTGCCGCAGATCGACGCCGAGGTGGATCGCGAGAAGGCCAAGGCCGAAGGCGTGGATCTGGCCGACGTCTACCAGACCATGCAGGCCTACCTCGGCTCGCTGTACGTGAACGACTTCAACCGCTTCGGGCGCACCTACCAGGTGAACCTGTCGGCCGAGCCGGGCTTCCGTCGCGAGCCGCAGGACGTCACCCAGCTGAAGACCCGCAACGCGGCCGGCCAGATGGTGCCGCTGGGCTCGTTCGTCACGGTCAGCCAGACAGTCGGCCCCGAGCGCGTGATGCACTACAACGGCTACCCGACCGCCGAGATCAACGGCGGCCCGGCACCGGGCTACAGCTCGGGCCAGGCGCAGGCGGCGATCGAACGGCTGGCGCACAAGACCCTGCCCAACGGCATGACGTTCGAATGGACCGAGCTGACCTACCAGCAGATCCTCGCCGGCAATACCGCGGTGCTGGTGTTCCCGCTGTGCGTGCTGCTGGTGTTCCTGGTGCTGGCCTCGCTGTACGAGAGCGTGACGCTGCCGCTGGCGGTCATCCTGATCGTGCCGATGGTGCTGCTGTCTGCGATCGCCGGTGTGTGGCTGAGCGGTGGCGACAACAACATCTTCACCCAGATCGGCCTGATCGTGCTGGTGGGCCTGGCGTGCAAGAACGCGATCCTGATCGTGGAGTTCGCCCGCGAGGCGCAGATCCTGGAAGGCATGGACCGCGTGCAGGCGGTGCTGGAGGCGGCACGGCTGCGACTGCGCCCGATCCTGATGACCTCGTTCGCCTTCATCATGGGCGTGGTGCCGCTGGTGCTGTCGCACGGCGCCGGCGCGGAGATGCGTCACGCGATGGGCGTGGCGGTGTTCTCCGGCATGCTCGGCGTCACCTTTTTCGGGCTGGCCTTCACCCCGCTGTTCTACGTATTGATCCGCGGCTGGAGCGAGCGCAGCGCCGAGCGTCGCGCCGCCCGCCAGGCCGCCCGTGCCGCGCAGCTGCCCGCGCCGGCTTTCGAGGAGCATTGAGATGAATCATCTGATCCGTTGGAGCGCACTCGCCGGCGCCCTGCTGCTGGCCGGCTGCATCAGCGTGGGGCCGGACTACCACCGCCCGGCCGAAAAGCCGGTGGCGCTGCAGGGCGTCGACACGGCGCAGCAATCGAACACGCAGTTCCAGGCCGCGTGGTGGAAGCAGTTCAACGACCCGACCCTGGACACGTTGATCATCCGCGCGGCGAAGAACAGCCCGGACCTGCAGATCGCCGTGGCCCGGTTGAAGGCATCGCGCGCCCTGCTCGGCACGGCGCAGTCGCAGCAGTGGCCGGATATCGAGACGCAGGCCAGCTACACCCGCAGCCGCCAGCAGCAGCCCGGCTTCAGCGATCGGCGCAGTACCTTCACCAGCTACCAGGCCGGTTTCGATGCCAGCTGGGAGCTGGACCTGTTCGGCGGCGTGCGCCGCTCGGTGGAGGCCGCTCGCGCCGACAGCGAGGCCGGCGAAGCGGCGTTGCAGGACGCGCAGGTCAGCCTGTTCGCCGAGGTCGCGCGCTACTACTTCGACCTGCGCGGCACCCAGCTGCGCCAGGACGTCGCCACGCGCGACATCGCCAACCAGCAGGCCGCCCTGAAGCTGATCGCCAGCCGCGCCGAGATCGGCACCGGTTCGGACCAGGACGTCGCCAGCGCCCGCGCCCGGCTCGCCGCGGTGCAGGCGCAGCTGCCGCTGCTGGCCACCCGGATCAGCGCGGACCAGTTCCATCTGGCCGTGCTGCTGGGCGAACGCCCCGGCGCGCTGGATGTGGATCTATCGGCGCAGAGCTTCACCCCGATCGACGTGACGCTGCCGATCGGCCATGCCGATGACGTGCTGGCCCGCCGGCCGGACGTCCGCGTGGCCGAGCGCGAACTCGCCGCCGCGAGCGCGCGCATCGGCGTGGCCAAGGCCGACTGGTTCCCGCACGTGTCGCTGGGCGGCTTCGTCGGCTTCCTGACCGGGCGCAGCAACGACTTCGGCAGCCCGGCCACGCGGGCCTGGTCGATCGCCCCGAGCATCAGCTGGTCCGGCCTCAACGTGCAGCGCGTGCGTTCGGGCGTGAAGGCCAGCGAGGCGCGCGCCGACGAGGCCCGGGCGAACTACCAGCGCACCGTGCTGCGCGCGCTCGAAGACGTCGACAACGCGCTGGTCGGCTTCAACCAGCAGCGCGAACGCGTGCAGCACCTGGTGGAACAGGCGCACCAGAGCGAACGGGCGGCCACGCTGGCGAAGGTCCGCTACGACGCCGGTGCCACCGATTACCTGGAACTGCTGGACGCGCAACGCACCCAGCTCGCCGCCGAGGACCAGCTGGCCGAAGCCGAGACCGGCATCAACCTGCAGGCGATTGCGCTGTACAAGGCGCTCGGCGGCGGCTGGCAGGCCTGCGGCGACGCGCAGTGCAGCGCGGTGGCGAAGGCCAACTGAGCGCCCGCACTTTCGCGGCGAGTGGAAATGGCCCGCGCGCCCGTGGGCGCGGGCCGTGGCCTCGGTAGTGCAAACCGCGCTCGGGTCAGCGTTGAACCATCAGGGCGAACCACTGCCAGCCACGCACGCGCTCGGAGATCAGCTTGGCGCTGGTCAGCATGGGCACCGCCAGCAGTGCGCCGGGGATGCCCCAGAGGAACCCCCACAGCAGCAGCCACAGCAGGATCGCCACCGGGCTCACCCGCATGCGGCGGCCCAGGATCATCGGCGTGATCATGTTGCCTTCCACCACGGTGATCGATGCGAACGCCAGTGCGGGCAGCACGGCGTGGCCGATCTCGCGGAAATTCATCAGGCCGACCAGCAGCAGCACGGTGGTGGTGGTGATCGCGCCCACGTACGGGATGAAGTTCGCGATCATCGCAATGCTCCCCCACAGCAGCGGATCGGGCACGTGCAGCAGCCACAGCATGGTGGCGGTGACGGCGCCCAGGCACATGTTGATCACCGCGGTGGTGAGGATGTAGTGCGACACCTCGGTCTGGATGCTGCGCACGATCGACACCGCGTGCTTCTTGTGGCGGAAGTTGGGCACGATCTCGACCAGCCGTCGCAACAGATCGTCGCCGTAGATCAGAAAGAAGAACACCAGCAGCATCACCGTCAGCACCGCCGCGAGCACCTTGGGCGCATTCGACAACACGTCCCACGCGGTCAGCGCGACGGTTGCCTGGCGCGGCGGCTGCACCCGCACCTCCTGCCCGCCGACCAGGCTCTGCGTCGCCCGGCTGGCCGCCTCTAGTGGCTGGGTGATGCCCTTGAGCTTGGGCACGAAGCTCTTAAGCGCCGCCGGCGCATCGTGAAACCAGCCCATCGCGGGCTGCGCGAGCTGGGTGACGCCGAAGCCGATGCCGGCCACCAGCGAGATCATCAGCACGCTCGCGCTGAGCCAGCGCGGCACTCGCCGCCGTGCGCTGAACGCCACGATCGGGTTCAGCGCCACGCCGAGGAATGCCGCCAGCACCAGCGGAATCAGCAGCGCCTTGATCAGGGTGATCGTGTAGAGCACCGCCAGCAGCAGCATGCCGTTGAGCACCAGGCGGATGCCGCGGATGTGCCGGCGCAGGCCGCGCGCAGTCTGCAGCCCGTGCGCGAGCCGGCGCGGCGGATAGCCGGGCGCCACGCGCGCCGGCGCTGGCGCCACCTCGCGCGGGGGCGCTGGCGCGGGGTCGCTGAAATCGGCGTCAGCCGCCGTGTCGCCGGGCAGGACCTCGGGGGTGCTCATTGGCCGGGCGAACTTGCCGCCTCGGCCCCTGCATTACCGAAGCCGCCGAAGCCGCTGTCGGAAAACATGCTCATGCCATGGGACACCAGTTCGAACACGCCACTGGTGAGCAAGCCGGTGGCACCCGGGACCCGCATCGGATGGAAGTTCATCTGCGACAGCGCCAGGCCCACGCCGGCGGCCGCGCCCACGCTGGTGAGCGGGTGGCTGCGCACGCGAGCGAGCAGGGCATCAACCGGCACGCCCACTTCGGCACGTGCGGCGCGTACCTCGGCCTGGGACAGGCGAACCGCAGCGAGCTTGCGCGAGAGCGTCATGACACGGAACTCCTGGAAGCAACCGGGGAAGGCACGTCAGAGGCGGGCGCCGCGTCGGCGCTGGCCTTGGCCTTGGTATCGCGAATCATCGCACCGAACTCGTCGCGCGTCGCCGGCAGGCTCATCCAGTGCAGGCCGCGGCGAAAGTAGGTGATCGCGACGATCAGCAGCAGGCCCTGGAAAGCCGCCAACGCGCCCAGCGCCCACAGCCACGAGCCAAACCATCGCGCCAGCGCCACTCCGATCAGGGCCAGCGTGGTCAGACTCAGCCCGACCCCCAGCACCGTGGCCGCGAGTCCTGCGGCGAACAAGAGCGACACCGCCCCGCGCGCCAGCGACAACTCGGCGACAAACAGATGCCACTGTGCGCCGAACAGGTGCTTGAGGGCCTTGCCCAGTTGGCTCAATTCGGCCAGGAAGCGCGACGAAGCCGCCGATGCGGCATGTGCATCGGCGGCTTTTGCGCCCGGGGGCGGGTCGCCCGCAGGTCCGTCGCCGGCGCCGTAACCTGCGTGAGGCGTCTCATCCATGGGCTAGCCCTCCGGTGGGCCGCTTCAACGACGCAGCAGGCGGCCGAGCAGCCAGCCGGCACCAACGGCGATGGCTACGGACTGCAGCGGCTTCTCGCGGACATAGGCACGTGCCTGCTCGGTCCAGTCATCGGCACGGTCCATCGCGTGGCCGTAGGCTTCGCGGCCGCGCTCGCCGTACTCGGCGGCCTTGTCGCTGGCACGGCTGGCAGCGCCGGCGGCCTTGTCGGTGGCGCGATGAAGGCCTTCCTCGACGCGGTCGGCGGCGCGGTCCACCGCATCCTTGGTGCCGGCCACGGCATGCGAGGTGGCCTGCTTGACGCGGTCGGCGCTTTCCTCGATGCGCTGGTGCGCCTTGGGCTGGTCCAGCGGGCTGCGATCGGCGGGGTTACGGCCGGCAGGATTGTTGGTGGCCGGGGTGCCGGTGGGGTTGTTGCTGGCGATATCAGGGTTGTTCATTGCGATAACTCCGGAGCAGTGGATCGGTAGTGGATCCGGCCGTGCGAGGTGCCGGAACGGAGAAAGGACATGCTGGAACTGCGGCGGCTATTTGGCCGCGCGGCGGAAGAAGGCGATCAGCGCGAGCACCAGAAACACCACGAACAGGATCTTGGCGATGCCTGCGGCCGCCCCAGCCAGCCCGCCGAATCCCAGTACCGCAGCGATGATCGCGATAACCAGAAAAACCAGAGCGTAGTGAAGCATGACGAATTCCTCGTAAGGACGGAAAGGGTGCCGCCGGTCGGGTCCCTGCCCGGCCTGACGACGCCATTCACCCACATGCGGCGCCTTGCCCACGTGAAGGGCGCATCCGCACCGGCCCACGCCCGCCGCGCAGTTCAGCGCCGGTTGCGCTGGCGCGCCCGCCCTGGTTTCGCTGCTCACGCGTGACAGACCCTGCGCCGGGAGATCATCGCGCCGCCGCCGTGGCTGCGCCGGGGCGGTGACGCCACCCCACGTGGCGGAGCATCAGTCCCCGGGCCTGGGCTTGCACCCAGGCTGCGGGCGCTCCTGGCTCCGGGCGGGCGCGCGCGGCGAAGGGATCACGCCATGCTCTCTGATACCGTTGCAGCTCATCCGGGGGAACTCATGGGCGAGTTGCAAGACCTCACCACGCTGGTGCGTGCCGCGACGCCGCTGCTGGTGATCGAGACGGTGGACGAGCAGCGCGTGATCGACTGCTTCCGCCACGTGATTTCGCAGTCGCTGCGCCCGCTGTGGCGCTGGACACTGACCGACGGACTGACCCGGCTGGACTTCGTCCAGCGCGCCGAGGCCGCGGCGCCCGATGCCACTGCCACGCTCGAGGCGATCCGCCAGGCCGCCGATGCCGGCGTGTTTCTGCTGTTCGATTTCCACCCGTTCGTCCGCTACGCGATGAGCCTGCGGATGCTGCGCGAGATCGTGCAGCGGCAGCGCTCGGCGGCCCACACCATGGTGCTGGTGGGAGCAAAGGTGGAGCTGCCGGACGAACTGGAGGCGCTGGCCCTACGCGTGCCGCTGGCGCTGCCGGACATCAAGGAACTGGCCGGCATCATGCGCGGCGAGGCGGCCGCCTGGCAGCGCGAGCAGGGTCGGCGGGTGGAGGTCGACGGCGAGGCCGCGCGGATCATCGTGCGCAACCTGCTGGGACTGTCGGCGCCGGACGCGCGGCGCATCGTGCGCAAGCTGATCTACAACGACGGCGCACTCGGCCACGCCGACCTGCCCGAGCTGATGCAATCGAAGTTCGAACTGCTCAACCGCTCCGGCCTGCTGCATTTCGAATACGCCACCGCCAGTTTCGCCGACATCGCCGGCGTGCAGCGCGTGCGCGAGTGGGTGCAGCGGCGGCGCACGGTGTTCCTCTCCCCCGAAGCGACGCCAACGCTGGATCCACCCAGGGGCGTGCTGCTGCTCGGCGTGCAGGGTTGCGGCAAGAGCCTGGCGGCCAAGGCGATCGCCGGGGGTTTCGGCGTGCCGCTGGTGCGACTGGACTTCGGCACGCTGTACAACAAGTACCAGGGCGAAACGGAAAAGAACCTGCGCGAGGCGCTGGCCAGCACCGAGCTGCTGAGCCCCTGCGTGCTGTGGATCGACGAGATCGAGAAGGGCCTGGCCGGCGGCGGCGAAGACGGCGGCGTGTCGCGCCGCGTGCTGGGCTACCTGCTGACCTGGATGGCCGAGCGCAAGGCCAAGGTGTTCGTGGTGGCCACGGCCAACGCGGTGCACGAGCTGCCGGCCGAGCTGCTGCGCAAGGGTCGCTTCGACGAGATCTTCTTCGTCGACCTGCCGGCACCGGCGGTGCGCGAGCAGATCTTCGCGCTGCACCTGGCCCGACACCAGCTGCCGCTGGACGCGTTCGACACCGGGGCGCTGTCGGCCGCGAGCGACGGCTTCTCCGGAGCCGAGATCGAGCAGGCGATCGTCAGCGCCCTGTACGACGCAGCCGCCGGCCCCGGCGTGCTCGACCAGCCCACCCTGCTCGAGGCGCTGGCGCAGACCCGTCCCCTGTCGGTGCTGATGCGCGAACAGGTGGACGGCCTGCGCGCCTGGGCCCGCGATCGCTGCGTGCCCGCGGACTGAGCCGGCGCAGCCACGCCCACGCTCTCGTCACCCGCACGCTGAGACGCTCCGGCCCGGTTCGGTGCTGGCGGGTCGCTCGCCGCGCCCCCTTTTGGCGAACTGACTCCGGGAGATGGCACGTGGCCGATGCACGCCGCTGGAAACGACGCGTGATCTGGATCGGTGCCGGCGCGCTGGGCGCGGCGCTGGCAGGCATCCTTGCACTCAACCTGTGGCCGAAGGTGCAGACGTTGCAGTACCGGCTGGGGCCGGTCAGCGCCGTGCGCAGCGAGGCGTTCCGGCGCGAGGTCGGTACGCTGCTCGGGCCGCCGATCGTCGACGGCAATGCGGTCACCGACTACCAGAACGGCGCCGAGATCTTTCCGGCAATGCTTGCAGCGATCCGCGGCGCCCGGCGCAGCGTGAACCTGGAAACCTACATCTACTGGTCGGGCGATATCTCCGAAGAGTTCATCGCCGCGCTCACCGAACGCGCCCGCGCCGGGGTGAAGGTGCACGTGCTCGCCGACTGGGCCGGCTCCACCCGCATGGAGTCCAACGCGGTGGACGCATTGCGCGCCGGCGGCGTGCGCTTCGAGTACTTCCACCCGCTCAAGTGGTACAGCCTGGACCGTATCAACAACCGCACCCATCGCAAGCTGCTGATCGTGGACGGCGAGGTGGCGTTCAACGGTGGCGTCGGCATCGCCGACTCCTGGGACGGCCATGGCGACGACCCCACCCACTGGCGCGACATGCAGTTCCGGGTGGAGGGGCCGGCCGCGCAGCAGATGCAGGCGATCTTCGAGGACAACTGGCTCACCACCACCGGCGAGGCACTGCTGGGCGAGGATTACTACCCGCCGGTGCACACCGCCGGTGAGCTGGCGGTGCAGGCATTTGCCAGCTCGCCCGAGGGTGGCAGCCGCAACATGCAGCTGATGTACCTGATGGCAATCGACGGTGCGCGCGAGAGCATCGACCTGGAGGCGGCCTACTTCGTACCCGACCAGCTCACCCTCAGCGCGCTGCGTCGCGCACTCAAGCGCGGCGTGCGCATCCGCCTGCTGGTGCCGGGGCCGTATGTCGACAGCGACGTGGTGGTGAACGCCTCGCAGGCGCAGTGGGGCCCGGTGCTGGCGGGCGGTGCCCGGATCTATCGCTGGCAGCCATCGCTGCTGCACAACAAGCTGATGGTGGTGGACCACTACCTCACGCTGGCCGGCTCGGCCAACTTCGACAACCGCTCGTTCCAGCTCAACGACGAAGCCAACATCAACATCTACGACGCCAACTTCGCCGCCCACATGACCGACGTGATCGACGCGGACCTGCGCCACGCCCGGCCGCTGAGCTACGCGCAGTGGCAGCAGCGGCCGTGGCGCCAGCGGGTCGTGGACTGGCTCGCCGCGCAGACCGCCTCGCAGCTCTAGCCCGCGGGCGGCAGTGGCGCGACCCAGGCGGCCTCGATCACGTCGGCCGCGCGCGCGGCGCCATCCTCCCGCAGGCGTTCGGCGCAAGCCGCGGCCCGGGCCGCATACGGCGGTTGCAGCAGGCGTTGCAGGCGCGCTGCCGCCGGCGCGGCGCGGTAGCGCGACACCGGCAGGATCTTGGCCACGCCCAGACGCTCCAGCCGCGCGGCATTGTCCGGCTGGTCGAAACCGTGCGGCACCACCAGCATCGGCACGCCGGCGCGCAGGGCCTCCGCGCTGGTACCGATACCGCCGTGATGGACCACCACCGCGGCGCGCGGAAACAGCGCCGCGTGGGGCGCGTAGTCGACGCAGAAGATGGTTTCGGGCAGTACCGGCGGCAGGCGCGCACGCATGGCGGGCGAACCGGTGAACAGCACCGCACGCTGCCCCAGCGACAGCGCCGCGTGCAGGCTCTCGCGCAGGAACGCCTCGCCGGCATGCACCGCGGTGGAGCCGAGCGAGAACACCAGCGGCGGCGGCCCGGCATCGAGAAATGCCTGCAGTGCCGCGGGCAGCTGAGCGGGCTGCGCGTAGCGGGCGAAGCCGCATACGTGCGCGTTCGGCGGCCAGTCCGGCTGCGGCGCGCCGAGCAGCTCCGGGTAAAGCGCCAGCACCCCGCCCGGGGCATGCTGACCGGTATGGAATGGATCCCCCCACGGCGACACCGGCGCCAGCCCCAGCTCGCGGCGGAACTGGCGCACCGGGGCCGTCCAGCCGTGGGTCACGCGGCGGGCCAGCCACTGCAACACGCGGGCGGCACGCGGGGACGCACGCACTGCCCGGTCCACCACGGCCAACCCGGTCGCCGGCATGTCGTGCACCGACAGGAAACCCGCCGGTGCCAACAGCGCCGACCGCCAGTGCAGGCGGCCAGCGGCTTCCAGCGTTTCACCCAGGATCTGTCCGGCGAACGCCAGCGTGCTGGTGACGAGCACGTCCGCCGCGGTGCACAGCGGGAGCAGCCGCCGGTAGCTGGCGTGCACGTCGGCCGCGGCGAAGTCGCGCACCACGAAAGCCGGCCCGCGCCACGGGTGGAACGCCCGCGCGGTGAACGCCTCGCGATCCTCCGGCTCGGGGATGCCGCTGGCATCGTGGAACGCCAGCCCGGCCTGCACCACCATGTCGCGATGCACCGCATGCGTGGCGACCGTCACGCGGTGGCCGCGCCGGCGCAGCTCCTGACCGACCGCAAGGAACGGGAACAGGTCGCCCAGCGAACCCACGGTGGCGATCACGATGTGTTTCATCGGCCGATTAGACTACGCGCGCCGACACCGGCGAAACCCGACGAGCCGATCGGTCCGCCTGCTCGCGCCGATGCTGCGGGCGGTGCTGCACGGCTGCGGCGCACCCCGCGTCGCCCTCGGCCCGGTGTACCGCTCTGCGGGCGACGGGTGCAGCGCTTCCGGCCGGGCGCCGCGACGCGCCGCGCTGGCGGTGATGGCGAACGAGCGCAATAGTCGGGCGTTGCGGAACACCTCAGGCGGGATCGTCAGGGGGGCGATGGCCGGCGATGCCCGATGGCCGCAGCGCAAAGCGTCGCACCGGCGCGCGGGCGTGGTACGGGCCAGACCGCGCTCGGCCGATCTGTCACGATCCGTGTCTCGTGCGCGCCCGCGCCGCAGATCACTCTCACCTTTCATGCCCATGACGCAGCCACTCGCTCCATTCCACCTCGCCTTCCCGGTCACCTCGCTGGCCCACGCGCGCGCTTTCTACGGCGATCTGCTCGGTTGCCCGGAGGGTCGCAGCAGCGACAGCTGGGTCGACTTCGATTTCCACGGCCATCAGATCGTGGCCCACCTGGCGCCCGAGGAAGCCGGCGCTGTCACCGCCCACGATGTGGACGGCGACGCGGTGCCGGTGCGCCACTTCGGACTGGTGCTGGACATGGACGCTTGGCAGGCGCTGGCCGACCGGCTGACCGCCGCGGGCACCCGCTTCGTGATCGAGCCGCACGTGCGCTTCGTCGGCCAGCCCGGCGAGCAGGCGACCATGTTCCTGCGCGATCCGTGCGGCAACGCGCTGGAGTTCAAGGCGTTCGCCGACCGCTCGCGGCTGTTCGCGAAGTAGCCGGGGTGGAAGCGGAAGACCTCAAGCGGCTGGTGGCTGTGCGCATGCCCTACGGCAAGTACCAGGGGCGGCTGATCGGCGACCTGCCCGGCGCCTACCTGGCCTGGTTCGCGCGCAAGGACTTTCCGCCGGGACAGCTCGGCCGGCTGCTGGCGCTGTCGCTGGAGCTGGACCACAACGGCCTGCGCGGGCTGCTCGATCCGCTGCGCTGAGGCGGCACGCGTGGCGCCCCGGGCAGCGTATGCTTTACCGCCCGCCGCCGCGGGCCGGTTCCGCCCCCTCGCTGGTGCACGTCTCCATGGATTCCCTGTCGTCGCGATTCGATGCGGCCGCCGATGCCCTCGCCACGGCCGGCTGGTGCGTGCTGCCACGGACACTGCCGGAGGAAATCACCACGGCGCTGGCCCGGGAGTGCGCCGCGATGCACGCGGCGCATCGCATGACGCCGGCGCGCGTGGGTGCGGCGCGCACTGCCACGGCGCTGCGGGGCGATCACACGCGCTGGTTCGAGATGACCGCGCTGAGCGAGGCACAGCAGCCGTTCGTCGAGACACTCGACGCACTGCGGCAGGCGCTCAACCGCAGCCTGATGCTCGGCCTGGTGGAAAGCGAGGCGCACTACGCGGTGTACGCAGCGGGCGCACGCTATGGGCGTCATCTGGACCGCCTGCGCCACAGCGATGCGCGGGCGGTGTCGGCGGTCTACTACCTCAACCAGGCGTGGGACCCGGACGACGGCGGCGCGTTGCGTCTGTACCTGGACGATGGCCGCAGCCACGACGTGCTGCCGCAGGCCGGCACGCTGGTGCTGTTCCTGTCCGACCGCTTCGAACACGAGGTGCTTCCGGCCACGCGCGAGCGCATGAGCATCGCCTGCTGGATGCGCCGGCGTGAGGCGAACGCCCTGCCCTGAGCCGGAAACTCAGGAGGCGTCGGCGATCGCGTTGAAGCGCGCCGCGATGTAGTCGTCGGTAAAACTGGTCATGTCCCAGCCGCGAATGAAGCCGCAGTGGCCGCCGTGGCGGGCGATGTCCAGCTCCACATGGTCCGGCAGGCGCAGCTGCTCGAATGCATTGACCGGGATCACCGGGTCGTCGCGGGCGGTGAGGATGGTGGCGGGGATCTGCAGCGCCTGCAGTGCGTCGCCGGCGACCGAATAGCCGTCCAGATACGCCTCCAGCGAGCCGAAGTCGGTGTGCCGCAGCACCAGCGACTCGGTCAGCCCACGCAGGTTCTGCTTCAACTCGGCCAGCTCGAAATACTGGTGCTGCGGAAACGCCGCCTGCTTGGTCCGCAGCGAATGGCGCCACTTCTGCATGAAGTAGGCCTGGTAGAACCACGGCGCCTGCTTCTCCAGCGAGAACAGGCCTTCGGCGGGGTCGATGATCGGGCACACCGCCAGCGCGTAGCTCAGCGGCACCTCGTAGCGCGCCGCCGCCATCGCCGCCCGCAGCGCGAAGTTGCCGCCGAGCGAGAAACCGGCCAGTGCGATCGGCCGGGCCGGCCAGCGCCGGGCGATCTCGGCCAGGGCGTGCATCACCTCGTCGATGCGGCACGAGTGGAACAGCGCCTCGTTCAACGGATGGCTGTCGCCGTGATCGCGGAAGTTGAGCCGGAACACGTCCCAGCCCTCGGCCAGCAACCGGCTGCCGGTCTGCAATACGTAGGTGGAGTCGACGCTGCCTTCCCAGCCGTGGAAAAGCACCGCCAGTCCGCGCGCCTGCGGCCGGCCGCTCTGCGCCGTGTATGCACCGCTGAGGCGCACGCCGGGGCCGCCGCTGACCATGACGTGCTCGGCGCCATCGACGACCGTGCGCGCGGCCTTGGGCAGCAGCACGCGTCGCACGCCACTGGAGGAAAGCATGGTCTGGATATGGCCACTGCGCAGGGGCCACGGCGGCTGGAAGTCGCGTCCTTGCGGCAGGGTCATGCGCCCGCCTTGTCCGGCGTGGGGTCTTGCAGCGCCGCGTCGATCCGCTCGCGCGAAGTCTCCGCCATGCGCCGGCGCGCGTCCGGCGTGGACGGCACCGGCTCGAGGAAGTGCACCTCGGCATCCAGCGGCGCGCTGCCGAGCAGCCGCAGGAAGTTGCCCATGAAGCTCTCGTGCTCGCGGAAGCCCGCGTCGATCACGCGGCGGCCGTGGCGGGCGAAGCGCAGCGCCACCGGTTGCACCGGCACGTCGGCGTCGAGCGCCGCCTGGAAGATGCGCGCGTGGAATACCTTGAGCACGCCGTTGTAGCCGCTGCCGCCCTCGGGGAATACCGCCACCGAGCGGCCACCGCGCAGGCGCTCCACCATCACCGCCATCACCGAGGCCAGCGAGTGGTTGGAGCCGCGGCGATGGAAGATGGTGCCGCCGGTGGCCGCCATCCAGCCGACCAGCGGCCAGCGCGCGATCTCCGCCTTGGCCACGAAGCACGCGGCGCGCTGGCTGTGCAGCAGCTCGATGTCGATCCACGAGGTGTGGTTGGCGACGAACAGCACCGGGTCCGGCAAGGGCTCGCCGATCCGCACCGAGCGCAGGCCGAAAATGCGCATCAGCATGCGCGACCACCAGTTGATCATGCGATGGGCAAACGGCGCGCGCCCATTCTTCATCACCCGGTGCTGGTTCCAGCTCAGGATCAGCGAACACAGACCGATGCCCAGCACGATGTGCGCCAGCAGCAGCGGCACCCGCCACAGGTAGCGGATCGGCTGCCAGGGCGCGCGGTCGGGGGCGGTGACGGTGTCCATGTTCATCAGCCGGTTAGTTTAGCGTTAGTCGGTCGCAACGACATGCGACGCATGGCAGGGGCTGCTGCGCCGGTTCAGCCGGCCAATTGCCCGAGCGGCAGCGAGGGCGAGCGCTTCACCGTACGCAGCACGAAGCTCGAGTTGACGTCGGCCACGCCCGAGGCATTGAGCAGGCGATCGAGCAGGAACCGCGAGAAGTGTTCCAGATCAGCCACGTAGACGTGCATCAGGTAATCCATGTCGCCGGTGAGCGCGTGGCAGGCGACCACTTCTTCCCAGCCGCTCACATCAGCCACGAAGCGCTCGATCGCATCGGCCTCGTGCTTGGCCAGCTGCACCCGCACGAATGCCTGCAGCCCCAGCCCCACGGCCTGCGGATCCACCTGGGCGGCGTAGCCGCTGATCACTCCGTCCGCCTCCAGCCGCTGCACCCGGCGCAGACAGGCCGATGGCGACAGGCTGACCCGTTCGGCCAGTTCGGCGTTGGTGATGCGGCCGCTGGCCTGCAGTTCGGCAAGCAGGCGCAGATCAGTGCGGTCAAGGCTGCTCATGCACGATTCTTCGTCATTTTTGCTTTTGGTTGGTTGGATATTGCATGTAAAGCCCGAGGTTCAGCAAGAAAACACGTTCCGTGCGCGTGCTTGCCCGTATTCTGTTCGCTATCCCCTGATCCTCGGAGTCTCCCCATGGAAAACGCCACGCCCCGCCGGGTCGAGCATCAGCAGACTGATCGCGGTTACGTACCGGTGTACGCCACCGGGGTGGTCGAGCAGCCGTGGGACAGCTACAGCGCCACCGATCACGAGGTCTGGAACACGTTGTATGCACGGCAGTGCGAGCTGCTGCCCGGTCGTGCCTGCCAGGAGTTCCTCGATGGCCTGGCGCGTTTCGGCATGGGCGAAAAGGGCATTCCGAAGTTTTCCGAACTCAACGAAGTGCTCGCCGGGGCCACCGGCTGGCAGATCGTGGCGGTGGAAGGCCTGCTGCCGGACGAGGTGTTTTTCGATCATCTGGCCAACCGCCGGTTTCCGGTGAGCTGGTGGATCCGCAAGCCCGACCAGCTCGACTACCTCAGCGAGCCGGATCTGTTCCATGACCTGTTCGGCCACGTGCCGCTGCTGCTCAACCCGGTGTTCGCCGACTACATGCAGGCCTACGGCCGCGGCGGCATGAAGGCGTCCGCCATCGGCCCCGAGGCGCTGATGAACCTCACGCGGCTGTACTGGTACACGGTGGAGTTCGGCCTGATCGACACACCCGACGGCCTGCGCATCTACGGCGCCGGTATCGTCAGCTCCAAGGGCGAGTCGATCTACTGCCTGGATTCCGAAGCACCCAACCGCATCGGTTTCGACCTGGAGCGCGTGATGAGCACGCGCTATCGCATCGACACCTACCAGCAGACCTACTTCGTGATCGATGGTTTCGAGCAACTGTTCGAGGCCACCACGCCGGACTTCACGCCGATCTACGCGCGGCTCGCCGAGCGTGCTCCGCACGCTGCGGGCGACGTGATCGATGCCAGCGACCGGGTGTTCAACTACGGCACCCGCGAAGGCTGGGCCGCCGGCGCCGATACCTGAGCCCTCAGCGTCGGCGCGCGGCCGGCGCGTGGTCGCGCAGCCACGGCGTCACGATGCGCGCCCACAAGGCGTAGCCGCGGCGATTCATGTGCAGGCCATCCGGGCCGAACCAGTCCGGCAGCGGTTGGCCGTCCGGCCCAAGCATGGGCGTGAAGACATCCAGGTAGCTCACGTCCGGCTGGCTCGCCGCCCATTGGCGGATCGCAGCGTTCGCCGCGCGGATCTTCGGTAGCAGCGCGCGCCGCGCCACGCTCGGCTTGATCGCGATGAAGGCGATCGGCGCGCCCGGCGCGTCGTTCCGGGCCACGCGTACGAAGGCCTGGAAGTCGGCCAGCACGTGCTCCGGACTGTCGCCATCGGCGATGTCGTTGTCACCGGCGTACATCACGATCGCGCTCGGACGGTGAGGCGTCACGAGGCGATCGGCGTAGTACGTGGCGTCGTCGATCTCCGAGCCGCCGAAGCCGCGGTTGACGGTGCGCCAGATCGGAAAATCCTCCGCCAGCGTGGCCCACAGGCGGATCGACGAGCTGCCGACGAACAGCACTGCGCCGGGCGCCGGCGGATGCGCGCGATCGGCGGCCGCGAACACGGCGAGCTCGTTCGCCCACTGGTCGTGGTCGTTCGGGCGGTCGTGCTTGCGGGCGATCGCCAACATGGGCAACAGCAGGGACAGCGTCAGCAGGATCCAGCGGGTCATCGGTGCTCTCGGTCGGGGAAACAGGCCCCTGCCGATGCTGGCAAGGGGGTAGCCGGAGCAGGCATCTCCGGCAAGGGCCGTCATCCTGCAGCGGCGAGGTTCAACAGGTCGTCACGGTGCACGAGGGCCGCCAGCGGTCGGCGGCGCGCGCTTCAGCGCGGACGCGGCAGTTCCGACACCCGCAGCACCATGGCGATGCGCTGGCCGTTCCAGCGATACACGAGATGCTCCGACTGCACGCAAGGCGCCAGCAGATCGGGGTAGAACACCGCGGCGCACTCGCCGCCCGCGTGGCGGACGCTGTCGTACACGATGCCGTTGGAGCCGCCTTCGCGCAGTCGGCGGGCCAGCGCCACGCTGGCGGCGTAGCTGGCCGGGTCGTGTTCGGCCGGCCATGCACCACGCAGATCGTGCAGCCGGCCGTTGATGCTGGTGCGATAACAGCGCATCGGTATGTCGCACGGTGGTTCGCGGGTCGCGGCCATGAACCGCTCGCGGTGGTACACCGTCTCTTCCACCGCGGTGGCCACGCTGTGGGCCGCGTAGAACACGCCCCAGCTACCGTCGGAGAAGCGACTGCCTTCCGGGTTGAGATGGGTAAAGGCGGCCATGACGGGAGTGCTGCCGGGGCCGCTGATGCGGCGGGCTTTCGGCACCTGCTTCAGCGCATCCGCCTCCTCGCGCAGGCGTGGATTGGTCAACGCCTCGATCGCAAAGACCGCCTCCAGATCCGCCGGATCCGCGATGCGATCGAACAGCCCCACCGGCGGGAAACGACTCGGCACGATGCGGTAGGCGTGGGTCCAGCGGATGCGCTTGGTCGGGGGTAGTTCCATGAGTACGGCGGCGTCGGCAGTCAGCGAAGTGCGGCGCGGCCGCGGGCGAGGCGCGCTCCCCTGTGCGCGCGCCGTTGGGATCGGCAACAACTCGGATTTGCAGTGTCACGCGCCGTCGTCTCGTCCACCGCGATCGGCGCCACGCGGTCGCTCAGCCGCGCTGCGCGTCGAGGTACTGACGCACCACGAACAGATCGGCCACGTTACCCGAGAGCATGCGCTCGAGCGCCGACTGGCCACCGAACAATGCGGCCTGGTTCGGCCGGCGCAGCCAGCCATCGGCCTGGGCCGGATCGGGAAACAGGATCTGCAGCGCCTTGAAGATACCCAGCAGGTAGCTGATGCGCTCGATCACGTCGCGACCAGGTGCACCGTCCTGCTCGCGCTTCCACTTGTAGAACGTGGACTCCGGCGGATCACCCAGCAGTCGCCGCTGCTCCGCCCCGCGCAATTGCCACGCCTCGGCCAGCCGGAAAAAGCTGCGCAGGGCGGGACCGCCGAGATCGGGAATGGAGGTGGTTGCTGTTTGTGGGAAGGCTGTCATGCTTTATCCATGTATAAAGCTTTCATGCAATTTACTACACAGGGAAAGCTATTGACAGCATGCAGTGGCACCTCTTTATCGGCGCAGCGACTCCGGCGAGCCCGACAATGACCCGGAAACAGGCTTGCGCTCACAGCCAGAATCATTGTTGATGCCTATCATCCGTGCTCTGGCGTCGGCCCGGCGCTGAGTGGATGCGTGGATACAAGGAAGATGTCATGCAAAGGACGATGCGAGCGGGTCTTGTCGCCCTATTGGTCATTACCGCCTGGATGTCTCCCCCACTGCGGTCCGATACGGCAACGCTCAGCAGTGGCGGCTTTGCCGAATCACTGGTCGGATCGGAGCAGGCTGCCCATGGACGCCTCTTCATCGCCCTGTTCGATTGCAGCTGGAAGCATGCGCGAGGCGGACCTGCCGGGCCCACGACGGTCGCCTGGATTCATCAGCAGCTCAGTCAGGGATCCTTGCCTGCAGGCACTGCCACCGGTTACGTGACGACCGACTGTGCCCGCGACAACTGGCTGACCGCGAAGGACCATGGGGAACAGTTTGCCGGAACCCGTCTTGCCGCAATGTACAAGCAACTCGCCGCGCAGTTCGCGGCCTGGCGGCGGCAGGATCCCGCTGCCCGAATCAGTCTGCTGATCGTTGGTGGCAGCTGGGGTGGACTGCAAGGTGCCGAGTTCGCGGTGATGGTGGATGTCCTGGGGCTGCGCTCCGCCACGGGGGAAGTCCTCGTGCCACCGCACCGGACGGAGCAGGCTCTTGCCCTGCTGGCCCCGACCGGCTATCTGCCGCCGGAGCTGCGCTTGCCCTCCTCAGTCATCTCAGGCTTCCAGCTCAGTGCGACTGACGAGGGGTCCTGATTTCCAGTCGCTGCCGATCCTCGGTCGTGGCCGCTCGAGCGACGGACGTTTCCTCAGTCTGTCGGTCCCCGGGTCGCTTTCGGACGTCTGCGGCGGCTACCGTTTGAATGGACTCTCCACGCGCGCGGCGAACCTGCTCGTGCAATACATCAATCGGCTCAGCACCACGCCGCTCCTCGGCGAGCAGCCCGAGCCGGACGAGGAGCGGATGAATGTGGTGCATCGCTCGGAGGAGGAGGGCACGTGAAGCTTGTCTGTTTTGCAGGGTCGCCATTGGCCGCGACCACTCGGGCGAGATCCGTGGCAGTACGACATCGTGCAGATTGCGACTCGCGCACCTGCCTGTCCGAGGAAGAGATTGGGGCGGGCCCGGGCTCGGCTTCGATTCACGCGCGGCGTACATGCGTGCCGGTCCAACCCTCCTCGCTTTTGTCAGGACTGGCACACGGATCTGACGACCTCCCGCCCCGCTTGCTTTCTTCCCGAGCATCGACGCAAGCCGGGAGCCGGCCAAGCCGCTCAATAAACCTCGCGCGTCTACTTGCCGCATGCTTTGCCCTTCTCCCCTTGTCCGGGTGCATCCAAGCCATGACCAAAACGCCGGTCGCACGACACATGGTCAACGGCAATCTGCTGCCGTTGCAGTTCAAGATCCACAGCTTTTCGGCGTATGCATTCAATACGCTGAAGTGCAAGGTCATCTACTTCAACGAGGACTTCACGGCACAGGACGCCGAGACGCCCTCCGGTCCGCCCCCCGAGGGTGACTACCGCTCAACCTGGGGTTTTGGCTCCTACAGCGGCATCCGAAACTTCCCGAGCCCGGTCGAGGTGACCTGGACCTCGCTGGATGGGCAAGACCACCACGCGTCGATCGATCTGGCGGAGATCTTCAAGGGCGAGGAGATACTGCATCGCGTGCCGGATGAAGAAATTCCGGACGGCATGTATCCACAGGGTCTCTATCTCGATCCGGGCATTTTCGTCGAGGTGAACGACCGGACGATCAGCGTGTACATGAAGGCAATGATTCCCACCAAGCACCTTCAGATTCCCGGGAACAAAAACAGCAACACCAGACACGATTTGATACTCGCCTGGACTCACACGTACTGAACTGACGGGAGTGCCAAAGGATGGCAGAGAAGCATCAAATGCAGTCGGATGGTGTTCTCGGTGACGGGGTCACCTTCTATCCAGCCAACAGTACGCGGTTGGCCATGTACGAGCGGGCACGGGAGCAGCTGACCCAATTCGATGAGCCCGTGCTTATCCATGCCGGGAATCCTCACGAATACCTCTTCGTTGCGGCGCTCGATGGAACGGGTAATGACGTCAACAGAGATCCCGAGCACGCGACGAATGTAGGTCGGATAAGGCAGGCGATCGCAGCGCGCACACACGAGCATCCGAACATTCAGGTTGACTACGTAGCTGGCGCGGGAACCCAGAGCAGCGCGTTGAAACGCGCTGTTGATGGTGCAGATGGCTACACCTGCGAAGAACGCGCCGAGCTGATGTACAAGAAATTCATCGAGCAGGCCAAGGAGTGGCGTGAGGCTGATCCGAATGCCCGTGTCTCCGTCGCTTCAGTCGGCTTCAGTCGCGGAGCCGATGAGGCCGCCATCTTCGCGCGCCTGGTGCATGAACGCGGTCTCCAGGATCCGGCTGGCGCGAAGTACACCTACACCTCCGACGGGCTGGTGAAGCACGTCGAGTACACCCTGCCTCCGCTGATAGCACCCGGCCAGGTCGCACAGGCGGTCGCGCTGATGGATCCAGTGGGAACCGGCAGCGAGGTCCGCAACGACGATCGTCGGCTGCCGCCGTCGGTGATCTCCGGTATCCAGCTGACTTCCACGGACGAACATCGCTGGCTATTCAAGTCCGACCACATCATCGACCCGGGCATTACGCCGGATGGACGACTCGCCGGCATCTACGTCCCGGGCGCACACTCGGATGTCGGTGGAAGCTATCACCGCAACGGCCTCTCCAACCGGGCCGGCAATCTGGTCATCGACTATCTCAACGGCCTCAGCGACCAGCCGTTCCTGACCAAGCAACCCGAACCGGACGATCCACGCCTCAACGTGGTCCATCGCTCCGAGGAAGGCATGTTCATCTACCGCGTCACGCCAAAGGTCGACCGGCTCAAGTCCGAAGGCTATCGCGAGCTGCTCGTGCCTCGCCGCAATGTTGGGAAGGTTGCCGACCCGTTCAACAACGAGGCGCGGGACGAGGCGCTCAATGCCGGCTATGCGCGGCAGGCGATGCCGGATGGCCCGGTACCCGGCCTACCTGCGGCTACGGTCGATCCGCTGTCGCGGTCCATCTCCGCCGAAGTCGACCGCATGCTCGCAGCCGCGCGCACCAACGAGTGGTCGGCGTTCCGGCAGGGCACTGAACGCTTCGCGGCGATGGATCCGGGCCAGGCACTGCGGCAGGAGACTCGTACTGCCGTGGACAACCAGACGCAGACACGGGAGTTGCCGCCGCAGCGGCCCGATCTGCCGACCGCACCAGTGCAGGGTTGGCAGCGATGAGCGCCTCCGTGTCGGGCGCGATGCAGCCGGCGGAGCTGGCCAGCCTGATCAGCAAGACCGCCGTCCTGATGGAGCAGTTTGACCGCCGCTGCGGGGAGATCGAACTGCGCCTGCGCACGCACTCGGGCGAGCTGGAGCGGCTCAGCCAGCAGGTGCCGGCGATCGTGCGGCAGTCGGCCGACGGCTCGCTGCACGCGCTGCCGGGGCTGGTGATGGACCGGCTGGGCGGCGGCCTTGAGCGGCCGGTGCAGGAATACCAGCAACGACTGCAGCGTGCCGGCAACGAGCTGGAGACAGCCGCGCTCAGGCTTGGTAGCCAGATCGACCGGCTGCAGCGACTGCACCGGCTGTTGCTGTGGAAGACAGTGGCTGCCGTGGCGGTCTGCCTGGCGCTGCTGCTGGCCGGCGGCGCCTGGCTGTCGCTGCACTACGCGGGGGTTATCGAGCAGAACCGACTGCCGGCGGAGTTGCTGCAGGCCTACAACCGCGCCGACGTCACCCTGTGCGGCGGGCGCCTGTGCGCGAACGTCGAGACCCGCGGCAGGCGGTACGGCGAGCGCGGTCAGTACGTTCCAGTTGCGCCCCGCTGAGTTTCAGCCGGCCGGTCGGCCCTTGCAATCGCAGTTGAAATCCGGCTCAGGACCGCCGTCGGCGATGAAGCGATCGATGCGCTTATCCAGCACCGGCAGCGGCACCGAGCCGAGCTGCAGCACGGTGTCGTGGAAGGCACGCAGGTCGAAGCGGTCGCCCAGTGCCTGCTCGGCCCTGCGACGCAGCTCCAGGATCTTCAGGTAACCGATCTCGTAGGACAGCGCTTGCCCGGGCCAGCTGATGTAGCGGTCGACTTCGTTGGCGATCTCGCGGTCGGACAGCGCGGTGTTCTGGGTCAGGTAGTCGATCGCCTGCTGGCGCGTCCAGCCATCGTGGTGGATGCCGGTATCCACCACCAGTCGCGCCGCACGCCACATCTGGTAGGTGAGGTAGCCGAAGCGCTGGTAAGGCGTGGCGTAGATGCCCATTTCGTTGCCCAGGTACTCCGCGTACAGTCCCCAGCCCTCGCCATAGGCGGAGATGTAGCTGTTGCGCCGGAACGGCGGCTGCCCGCTCTGCTCGGCCGCCAGCGCCAGCTGCAGCGCATGGCCGGGGGCGGACTCGTGCAGGGTGAGTGCCGGCATGTTGTACAGCGGGCGCGACGGCAAATCGTAGGTGTTGACCAGGTAGGCATCGGCGCCGCCCCGGCCGGAGGTGTAGTACGGCGCGATGTCCGCCGGTACCGGCACAATCGCGAAGCGCTGGCGCGGAAGCCGGCCGAAGAACTTGCCGAGCTGGCCGTCCACCTGCTTGGCCACCCACGCCGTGCGCATCAGCAGTTCCTCGGGCGTCCTGGCGTAGAACCGGGGATCGGTACGCAGGAAGTGCAGGAACTGCGCGAAGCTGCCCTTGAAGCCGGTGTCGTGCATCGTCTGGAGCATCCGCGCGTGGATCTTCGCCACCTGCTCCAGGCCGGTCTGGTGGATCGCCTCGGGGTCGAGGTCGAGCGTGGTGTACTCGCGGATCTGCTGGCGGTAGAAGGCGCGCCCGTCCGGCAACGCCTCGGCGGCCAGGGTCGTGCGCGCCTGCGGCACGTATTCGTCGCGGAAGAAGGCGAGCAGACGCTGGTAGGCCGGGATCACGTCGTCCCGCACGCGCCGCAGCGCCTCGCCCTGCAGCGCCTGGGCCTGCTCGGCGGTGAAGCCGGCCGGCAGCTGCTTGAACGGCGCATAGAACGTGCTGTCGGTGGGATCGGCAAGGGTCGCTACCGCGGCGATCGAGACATCGCGTCCGTCGAGCACCGCCCGCGGCACGCTGAAGCCGCGCTTCAGGCCGGCGCGCATGTTGTCGATCTGCTGATCGAAATACGCGGGGATCTGGCCCAGCCGGTCCAGATAACGCTGGTAGTCGGCCGCGCTGCGCAGCTGGTCGCCGTGCAGCTGGTAGCCGATGTCGCCCCAGAACGACGAGTCGCTGTTGAACGGCATCTGCCACGTCTTGAACTGCTGCGCGGCAAGCAGGTTGGCGATTTGCGCGTGGTAGATGGCGTAGTTCACGCGCGCCCCGGGCGACAGCGCCGCCGGCTCGATCGCGTCCAGCTGGTCCAGCACCGCCTGCCACTTCTCCAGCCGCGCCTGCTGCGCGAGGGGGTCGACACTGTCCAGCCGGCCATCGCCCGGCTGGCTTTCGCCGGAACTGCTGATCCCGCTCTGTCCGCTTCGCCAGGCCCACTCCTGGGTGTAGATGTCGCGAAACCGGCCGTCCGCATTGCTCGTCGGCGCCGCGCTGGCGGCAAAGCTCAGTGCCGCGGCCAGCAGGCCGCCCAGCAGGTACTTCATTGATGCGTTCCCTCCGCAGGATCAGCCGATGATCTTGGCAGAGATTGCGCCCGTTGCCAGTCTCAATCCATGCCGGCGTAGTAGGAGCGCATGGCCGTGAGGTAGGCGTCGAGGTTGGTCGCCGGTCGCTCGGTGAAACATTGGCCGGTGTCGGACACCGCGTCGATGCGGTCGGGGCGGAAGTTGCGGAAGTCCGCACGCAGCCGGCACCAGGTGCCGAGCGTCCAGGCGCCGCCCCAGAACGCCAGGCACAGCGGCTCGATCTCGCGGTTGCTGGCGCGGCCGGATTCGTCGCGGTAGGTCAGGCGCAGCACGCGCCGCTCCTCGATCGCCGCGTGCAGCTGGTCGATGCGTGCGGCGAAGGCGGCCTGATGGGCGTCGCGCCACACCGGCGCATAGATGCGCGTGCGCGAGGAACGCTCGCGCAGCTCCGGCGGCAGCACCGCCTCTATCTTCATCAGCGCGGCCTGCGCTCCGCCGGCCAGGCGATCGCCGGCGAACGCGCGCACGAAGCGCGTGCCCACCACCAGTGACTCCAGCTCATCGGCCGTGAACATCAGCGGCGGGATGTCCGCGCCCTTGCGCAGCACGTAACCGACTCCGGCCTCGCCCTCGATCGGCACGCCGGAGCGCTGCAGGTCGGCCACGTCGCGGTAGACGGTGCGCAACGAGACGCCCAGCGTCTCGGCCAGCGAGCGCGCCTGCAGCGCGGTACGGCGCCCGCGCAAGGCGTGGATGATGAGGAACAGGCGGTCGGCGCGGCGCATCCGCGCATGATGCCGGCAGCGCCGTCCCAGCGCTTGCGACACAGGTCATGCGGGTGCGCCGGCGCCGCTCGGCGCCCGCGCGGCTGTGACCGGGCGCGCGGCGGCAACCCCACCCTCAGGGCGACTGCTGCGCCGCGAACTCGGCATCCTTGGCCATGGCGCGCTGCATCGCGGGGCGGGCCAGCACGCGGTCAATGTAGCCGCGGATTACCGGCGACTCCGGAACCAGCTGGAACTTGGTCGTCCAGTTGAGCGCCGTGCCCCACAGCACATCCGCCGCGGTGAAACGTTCGCCCAGCAGGTAGGGCCCGTAAGACAGCTGCGCGGTGAGCGCGCCGAGCACCTGCTCCCAGGTGCCGTAGGGCGAGGTGGACGGTGCCGCCGGCTCGCGCTTCATGGCCCGGTCCACCACCGCCGGCTCGAAGCACGAGCCATAGAACACCATCCAGCGCAGGTAGGGCCCGCGCAGCGGGTCGCCGATCGCCGGCGCGAGACCCTTGTCGGCATACAAGTCGGCGAGGTAGATGAACACCGCCGGCTGCTCCGCCACCAGCGCGCCGTCGTGCACGATCGCCGGCACCTTGCCCATGGGATTGATCGCCAGGTACTCCGGCGCGCGTTGCGTGCCGTCCTTGAGGCTGAGCAGATGCAGGTCGAAATCGACGCCCAGCTCCTCGAACAGGGCCAGCGTGCCGCCAGCGCGGGTCTGGGGAGCGTAGAAAAAAGTGACGCGGGGCACTGCAGTCATGGTTCGTTCCCTCGTTGGATGGAAGACGGATGGTTTCACACGGTGGCGGAACTGTCCGGCATGCCGCCCGTCGCGGCCGCGGAACATCCACCGCGCAGCAGCGAGCGCGGCGTGGGGATGAGATCCAGATACTGCGGCGGGCCGTCGAGCCGGCGCTGCCACTGCGCAAACGCTGTGGCGGTGGCCTCGTCGGTCGCGATCGCGTGCTGCCAGCGATGGCACGCTGGCGCATCCTCGAACCCGGCGAACCACACGAACACCGGCTCGCCCTCGCGCACCGGCAGGCGCGGAAAATCGTTTTGCCCCGGCTCGGTCACGTAGGTGCCCAGCACGCGTGCTCCGTGAGCCTCCAGCCGCGGGCCGGGACCGGTCTCGAAGGCGCGTGCCACCGCACGGGCAGTGCCGGCGCGCAGCGGGCAGATCATCACCCCTACCCGGCCCGCGGCCGCCGACGTGCCCGCTGGCGGGCGCACCGGGCCGCCCAGTTCGAGCGGCCGCAGCGGACGCAGCAGCAGCACGTCGTCCGAGTCGATCATGGTGGCGTTGGCTTCGTCGCGATGGGCGTGCCACACCGGGCCGTCGTAGAACGAAGCGAGCGCCTTGGCGCGCGAGGCCAGATCACCCAAGCCACGCAGCCAGACGAAGCGATCGGCGTCGCCGGCATCGATGAACTGCCCGGGCAGCACGATCCCGAGCGCTTCCTGCGACTCGACGAAGGCACGCTCGAACAGCGCGACCAGCCGCTCGCGCTGCCCTGGCCGCAACGTGTACTGCCGCAGCTCAAGCACGCCCGCATGGGGCACCGCCCGCGCGCTCACCGCAAGCCCCGGCTGCGGCGCGGCAGCACCAGCGCGACCCAGGCCAGCAGGCTGAGTCGCGTCGGCCGCTCCGCGGTGTGCGCTGCCCGAACGAGCGGCGGCACGGCGCCCTCGATCAGCGTGCCGCGCAGGTAGAGCGGCCGATATGCCCGCAGCAGGCGATCCAGGCGCGTGCTCACACGACCGCCCCGGCCGGCGATTCGCCCGTGCACCACGATGGCAGCTGGGCGTGCTTGAACAGGCGGAACCAGTCCTCGCGATCGGCGGGACCGTACAGATCGAGCGTGCGGATCACCTCGCGGGCAAATTCCACGCTGCCAAGGTGACTGGCGGTGATCACGCCACCGTCGTTGGCCGCCAGCACGTCGGCGTCGTACTGCTCTTCACCGGCATAGCCTGCTACCTCATTCAGCTGACCGGGCCAGTTGCCGGTATGGCGCACGTGGTCGAGCAGCCCGGCACGCGCCAGCGGCACGACGCCGGTGTCGATACCCGCCACGGTGGCGCCGGCGGCATGCGCCTGACGCAGGCGCTGCACCGCCACCGCACCCTCGCCGCGCAGCCAAAGGTGGCCGCCGGGCACGATCAACAACACCGCGCGATCCGGCGCCAGCTCGGCCAGCGATGCATCCGGCTGCACCGTGAGCCCGCCCATCGAGACCACCGGCGCGCCGCTGAAGCCCAGCGTCCGTACCTGCCAGTCGCCAGGCCGGCGCACCTCGCACAGCGCCAGCGCCGCCTGCCAGTCGGCAAAACCGTCGAACACCAGAACGTAGACCGTATCGCGCATGGGCATGCCCTCCGTGGATGAAGGCCAAGCATGCCGCCGGGCTGCTGACACCGTGCTGTCAGCAGGCGGGCAGACCGAGGGCTGGCTCGCGTCTGCGCTGGCGTCTCCTGGCGGCAGCCGGGAGAATGGCGGATCCCTCTTGCCATGGAGATGCCATGAAGCCCGTTTCGCTGATCCAGTTCCTGATCGAGGAACGCCGCGCCGGCCACGTCAACGCCGAGCTGTCGCTGCTGATCGAGGTGGTGGCGCGGGCCTGCAAGCGCATTGCGGTGGCCACCAACAAGGGCGCGCTGGGCGGCGTGCTCGGCATGGCCGGCAGCGACGGCGCGCAGAGCATCAACGTGCAGGGTGAGGCGCAGAAGAAGCTGGACGTGATCTCCAACGAGATCCTGCTGGAGGCCAACGCCTGGGGCGGCCAGCTGGCCGCCTGCGCCTCGGAAGAGATGGAAGATCCGCAGCAGATTCCGGACATGTACCCGAAAGGCAATCACCTGCTGCTGTTCGATCCGCTGGACGGCAGCTCGAACATCGATGTGAACATCTCGGTGGGCACGATCTTCTCGATCCTTCGCTGCCCCGACGGCGTCACCGTGCCCAAGGCCGAGCATTTCCTGCAGCCGGGCACCGAACAGTTGGCGGCGGGTTACGTGGTGTACGGCCCGGCTACCGTGCTGGTGCTGACCTTCGGCCACGGCACGCACGAGTTCACGCTGGATCGCGAGGTCGGCAGCTTCGTGCTGAGCCGGCGTGACATCCGCATCCCCGAGGAGACCGCCGAGTTCGCCGTCAACATGTCCAACCAGCGCCATTGGGAGGCACCGATGCAGCGCTACGTGGGCGAGTTGCTGGCCGGCACCGAGGGCCCGCGCGGCAAGGACTTCAACATGCGCTGGGTCGCCTCGATGGTGGCCGACGTGCACCGCATCATCACCCGCGGCGGCGTGTTCTTCTATCCGCTGGACGCCAAGATCCGGGCCAAGGGCGGCAAGTTGCGCGTGATGTACGAGGCCAACCCGATGGCGTTCATCGTGGAACAGGCCGGCGGTGCCGCCACCACCGGACGCGCACGCATCCTGGAGTTGCAGCCGACCGCGCTGCACCAGCGCGTGCCGGTGTTCCTGGGCTCGAAGCAGGAAGTGGAGATCGCCACCCGCTACCACCTCGCCGCCGACGGCGCGACCGGCTGAGCGATGTCGTTGCCACGTCCGCCTGGGCGCCGCTGATGTCGCCCCGCCGCCTGCTCCGGCTGCTGTTCGCCTGCCTCGCGCTCGCTGCCTGCGCCGGTCAGGCGCCGCGTCCGGCCGCTCCCTCGCCGCCCGCAGCAAGGCTGCGGATCGGGCTGGCGCTGGGCGGCGGTGCGGCCAAGGGTTTCGCGCATATCGGCGTGATCAAGATGCTGCAGGCCAACGGCATCGCCATCGACGTGGTGGCCGGCACCAGCGCCGGCAGCGTGGTCGGCGCCCTGTACGCCGGCGGCATGGACGGGTTCGCCCTGCAGCAGGCCGCGCTGGCGCTGGACGAGTCTCGCCTGCGCGACGTGCGGCTGTTCTCCGGTGGCCTCGTGCGTGGCCAGGCATTGCAGGACTACATCAACACGCAGCTGGACCACACGCCGATCGAGCGTCTGAAGAAGCCGTTCGCCGCCGTGGCCACCGAGCTCGAAAATGGTCGCCGCACCGTGTTCACCCGCGGCAACACCGGCGAAGCGGTGCGCGCCTCGTGCAGCATTCCCGGCGTGTTCGAGCCGGTCGCGATCGGCCTGCTGCACTATGTCGACGGCGGCGTCACCAGCCCGGTGCCGGTGGACGCCGCGCGCCAGCTGGGCGCCGACCTCGTGATCGCAGTGGACATCTCCAGCCGGGCCAACGGGCGCAATCCGGACGGCATGGTGGGCATCGTCAACCAGTCGATCAGCATCATGGGCCAGACGCTCGGTGCGCAGGAGCTGGCCCGCGCCGACGTGGTGATCCGGCCGCACGTGAGCGAGATCGGCGCCACCGATTTTGCGCAGAAGAACCAGGCGATCCTCGAGGGCGAGCGGGCGGCGCTGGCGGCGATGCCCGCGATCCGCGCGCGAATTGCCGCCGCCCGGCAAGCGCGCATCGCGGCCGCGCCGGCCGACTGAAGCGGCCATCGGCACGACGCACTTGGAGGACCCCATCGCGCGCTGCTAGCGTCGCAGGCCTGTCAGCTGCGAGAAACCTCATGTCCCGATTCCTGCTCCGCCTGCCGTTGGCCCTGCTCGCCAGCGCGCTCGCCCCAGCGCTCCTTGCACGCACCGCGCCGGTCGACCCGCGCATCGATCACCTGCTGACCGAGCTGGGCAAGGTACGCAGCATCGAGGCGGTGCAGCTGTCGCCGGACGGCCGGCAGTTGGCGTGGGTGGTGCAGACCGGGGGCAAGCCGGCGATCATGCTGGCTGGCGCGGACGGCCGTGACGCCCACCGACTGAGCCCGCGCGAGCGGGCCGGCACGTGCAGCGAGACGGACATCGCCTGGGCACCGGACTCGCGCCAGCTCGCGTTTCTGTCCGATTGCCCCGGTGCGGGCGCGACGGTGGGCCAGAAGGATCTGCTGCTCGCCGACACCACCGGCGCATCGACCCCGATGCGTCTTGCCGTGCTGCACGGCTATGCGCATGACCTGGCCTGGTCGGCCGACGGCCGGCGCATCGGCTTCCTCTATGTCGACGGCGCCACGCGCGCGGCCAGCGCGGTGGCCGCGGCCAAGCCGGCAGCAGGGGAAATAGGCGTGGACGGGCTGGAGGTGCAGCGCGTCGCCGCCGTGCCGGCGGCGGGCGGGGCGCTGCAAATGCTCACGCCGGCGGCGAGCTACGTCTACGAATTCGCCTGGTCGCCGGACAGCCGCCAGCTCGCATACGTCGCGGCCTCGGCCCCGGGCGACAACAACTGGTGGATCGCCCGGCTGTATGCACAGCAGGCCAGCGCCGGCGCCAACGCACGCGAACTGGTCGACCCGCGCGCCGTCAGCGGTCCGCTGCGCGGGCTGCAGATGGCCCTGCCGCGCTGGTCGCCGGACGGCCGGCGGATCGTCTTCATCGGCGGCCTGATGAGCGACCAGGGCGCCACTGGCGGTGATCTGTACGGCGTGCCGGCGGGCGGCGGTGCGGTGACGCTGCTGACGCCCAAGATCAAGGTCACGCCCGTGTGGTTTGCCTGGACCGGCGCAGATCGACTGCTGGTGGCGCAGATCCACGATGGTCGCAGCGAAGTGGTGCCGTATGCGATCGATGCCGCGCACGCCACCGCGCAGGCGCCGCTGTTCTCGGACGCCGCCAGCCTCGGTGACGGCATTGCCGCGATGGGGCTGTCGCTGTCGCGCGATCATGCGCGGGTTGCCTATGCGCGCAGCTCCTACGCGCAGGCTCCGGAAGTGCACGTCGGCGCGCTCGGCACTACCGCGCCGCCGGCGGTCACCACGATCAACGCGGCGCTGAAGCCGTCGTGGGGCCGGGCCGAGTCGGTGGAATGGGACAACGAAGGCCGCCACGTGCAGGGCTGGCTACTGTACCCGGCCAATTACGACGCGACCCGCAGTTACCCGATGATCGTGATGGTGCACGGCGGCCCGGCCAGCGCCGTGCTGCCGCGCTGGCCGTCGGTGGGCTTTGGCGGCGTGCCGTTCTCGCCGCTGGGCTATTTCGTGTTCATGCCTAACCCGCGTGGCAGCTACGGCCAGGGCGAAGCCTACGTGCAGGCCAACCGCAAGGACTTCGGCCACGGCGACCTGCGTGACGTCCTCGCCGGCGTCGACGCCATCGAGAAGAAGTTGCCGGTGGACGACAAGCGGCTGGGACTCACCGGCTGGAGCTACGGCGGCTTCATGAGCATGTTCGCACCCACGCAGACCGACCGCTTCCACGCCGTGGTCGCCGGTGCCGGCATCAGCAACTGGCAGAGCTACTACGGCCAGAACCTGATCGACCAGTGGATGATCCCGTTCTTCGGCGCGTCGGTGTACGACGATCCGGCGGTGTATGCGAAGAGCTCGGCGATCAACTACATCAAGCAGGTGAAGACGCCGATGCTGATCGTGGTCGGCGACCGCGACGCCGAGTGCCCGGCGCCACAGTCGTTCGAGATGTGGCACGCGCTGCGCGCCCAGGGCGTGCCGACCTCGCTGGTGGTCTATCCCGGTGAAGGCCATCACTTCGAGGATCCCGACCATCAGCGCGACGTGCTGGAACGGGCACTGCGCTGGTTCGGCAAATACCTACCGGCGGGCAGCTGACCGGGACGGCGCCCGCTCCCGAAACGCGTTGGCGCCGGCTTCGCCCGATGCGTGAGTGGGTCAGGACTCCGGTGGGTCGCGGCGGCGGGTGCTCTTGACCGCACCCATCACGCCCACGCCGAGTAGTACCACCACGCCGGCAATCAGCCAGGGCAGCGGCGTGTGCAGCATCCAGGCGACGTAGGCCAGGCCGCCGATCACCAGCAGCATGCCGATCAGGTAGATCGCGAATGAGGACACGGGCACCTCCTTGCAGTGCAGGGACCGCGCCGCCGGCGCGGCATACATCAGCGGGCAAGCAGACGCGGAGCGGAGTGGGCGCGGCGTGAACCTGCGGCGGAGGCGTTCAACCCCCGCGCCGCGCCGAGGCGGCATGGATCAGAACAACTGCCCCTGCGGCGACGGCTTGCGCGGCGGCACGAACCGCGACGTGTCCAGCTCGAGCTCGCGCGCCCGGCCGAACCCGTGCCTGCGGCAGGCGATCTCGAAGCGGCGCCTGAGCAGGTCGGCGAACACGCCCTGGCCGCGCATGCGGGTGCGGAAATCGCTGTCGTAGTCGCGACCGCCGTTCATCTGCTGGATCAGGCTCATCACGTGGGCGGCGCGCTCGGGTGCGTGCAGCGCGAGCCATTCGCGAAAAAGCGTTTTCAGCTCGTGCGGCAGGCGCACCACGGTGTAGCCGGCGCAGCGCGCACCGGCAGCGGCGGCCTGCTCGAGCACCGCCTCCATGTCGCGGTCGTTGAGCGCCGGGATGACCGGTGCCACCAGCACGCCGACCGGCACGCCTGCTTCGGCCAGTGCGCCGATCGCCTGGATGCGCCGGTGCGGGGCGCTGGCGCGAGGCTCCAGTTTCGCCGCGAGATGGTTGTCCAGCGAGTTGACCGACACGAGCACCTGCACCAGCCCGGCCTTCGCCATCGGCGCCAGCAGGTCGAGGTCGCGCTCCACCATCGCGTTCTTGGTCACGATCGTGCACGGGTGCGCGCACTCGGCCAGCAATTCCAGCGCGGCGCGGGTCAGGCGCCAGCGCTTCTCGATCGGCTGGTAGGGATCGGTGTTGCTGCCGATGTTGATCGGCTCGACCCGGTAGCCGGGGCGCGACAGCTCGTGGCGCAGCACCTCGGCGAGGTTGCCCTTGGCACGCAGCCTGGTTTCGAAATCGAGCCCCGGCGAAAGGTTGAGATAGCTGTGCGAGGGCCGCGCGAAGCAATAGATGCAGCCGTGCTCGCAGCCCCGGTACGGGTTCAGTGCTTGGCTGAAGTGGATGTCCGGCGAGTCGTTGCGCGTGATCACGTTGCGCGCGCGCTCCTCGGTGACCTCGGTGCGCGGTCGGGGCGCGTCCTCCTCCAGCAGCGCGCTTTGCCAGCCATCGTCCTCGGCATGGTGGCGGATCGATTCGAAGCGACCCTCGGGGTTGGACGCCGCCCCTCGACCCTTGTGGGCCCGTGGAGCAGATGGATCATGCGACGTGGACATGCGCGGGAGCGTAGCGCGTGGCCATCTCAGGCGCCGCGACCGGCCCGTAGCCGGAGCATGAACGACGTCACGTCCCGTGGCATGCCGGCCACCGCGGCGCCGGTTTATGATCGGTCGCGCTGCCGACGGGGCGGCGACCTTTTTGGCGAGACCTCATGCGCTGGCTGATGCTGACCGGAACGGTGCTGGCTTTCTTGCTGTGCTTTACCCGCCACAGCGGCGGCGCCATGTTGATCTGGCTGCTGCTGGGACTGGTGGGCCTGCTGGCCACCGCGCTGGCGTTTGCGCAGGCGCGTATCGCGTCCCGCGCGCGTGACGAATCGCTGTCCCCCTACGATCTGCAGCGCCTGCGCGAAGGCAAGCCGCCGCTGGATCGCTGAGCATCCAGGTTCGTGCCAGGGAAATCGTGCCAAAGAAAAAGCCACGCCGTGCGGCGTGGCTTTTCTGCACTCCGGATCCGGCCCGGCGGCACGACGGCCGCCGGGTGCGTGATCAGAAGTTGTACTTGGCGCTGAGCGACACCTGGCTGCCCTTGGTGCTGGTGGTGGCAGTGGTATCCGCCGCCGAGGTCGTGTCGAGCTTGGAGTACAGGTATTCCGCACCGAGCTCGTACGCACCGGAGGTGTAGATCAGGTTGATCGCCGCCTGGTCGTTCTTCAGGCGCCCGACCGAACCGCGGCCCAGCCACTCGACCACGTCGCTGCGCTTGGGCTTGCTGGAGGCGTAGAACACGTTGGCGCTCCAGTTCGGGGTGAACTTGTAGCCCGCCTGCAGGTAGCCGCCGGTCTCCTGGATGTCGCCGAACTGGATCAGCCCGCCGAACACCTGGCCCAGGCCCTTGCCGCTGTAGATGTTGCCCTTGAACATCCAGTTGCCCGGATGCCAGTTGCCGCCCACTTCGAAGCCCTCGCTGTCGATGGTCGAGGCGACCGGCACGGCGCCGGTGCCGTCCACCCCGCGCAGGTCGATCTGCGCGTAGTGCGCCACGAAGTAAGCCAGCCAGTCCTTGTCCTGCACGTGCAGGCGGGCCTGCAGCTGCGGACGGAACCCGGCGTTGCCGGCGGTCAGGTAGTTGACGTTGTCGCCCGGGCCGCTCCAGTTGCCGTTGAAGCCACCCAGGTCAAGCCGCCACTTCGGGCCGTCCGCACCTTGGTTGAGGTCCTGCATCCACACCACGCCCGGAAAGCGCCAGCCGATCATGCCGGTGCCGTAGCCGAGCGGGAACGCCACGTGGGTGACCGAGGCCGGCACGTTGTCCAGCGGGAACAGCAGGTCCCACTGCTGGCCGATGCGCACCGTGCTGCCGGAGGAGACGTTCTTCAGGTCCATGTAGGCCTGGCGCAGGCGCGGGGTCGGCTGCGACACCGAGAAGGCGCCGGTGCCGTTGAAGCCGCCGAAGAAGTCCATCTCGATGCGGCCGCCACCGGACCAGTTGTCGTTGAACTTGGCGCCGGCGAAGTCGAGCCAGAAGCGGGTGTTGCGGATATCCACGCCGGTGTTGCGCCCATGCGTGCCCGCGTTCGGGAATTCGGCGTTCTGGCCGTTGCCGAAGGTGAAGGCCTTGTCCTGCGAGAATGCGGTGGCGTTGACGAAACCGTGCAGGGCCACCGTCACGCCCGGCGCGCTGCTGAACACGGGTGCGGCGGCCGGCGCCGGGGCCGGCGCAGCGGCCACCTTCTCGATCTGCTGCTGCTGCGCCTGCTGGTTGCCGGCGATCTGCTGCAGGTTGTCACGCAGTGCCTGCAGTTCTTTCTGCTGCTGGTCGAGCTGCGCCTGCTGCTTTTCGATCAGCGCCTGCAACGCCTTGACGTCGGTCTGCTTGGTCGCGGCGAACGACGGTCCGGCCATCGCCAGGCCCAGCGCTGCCGCCACGGCGAAGAACATAGGGTTACGTTTCATGGCTTTTTCCCCGGTGGTAAGACCGCCGACAGCGAGGCCACGCAGTGGCTGCAAGCGCCTCAAGGGCCGTCGTTCGGATATGTCTGAAAGATTACAAGAGCGTTAAAGCGGGTAGATAGCGATTTCTCGGCTTTAGCCCTAAGACTTTGGTCGTCCCTGCCGCGAGTGCTCGAGCCCGCCCGCACGTTCGGCCGGCGAACCCTCGCCTCCTGCGGCACGGCCGTCAGGAGGCGAGGCAGAGTCCGCTCGAGGTCAGGCGTTGATGTCGACGTCCTTGGTTTCCTTGACGAACAGGGCGCCGATCACGAACGTCATCGCGGCGATGATGATCGGGTACCACAAGCCCGCGTAGAAATTGCCGGTGGCCGCCACGATGCCGAACGACACCGAAGGCAGGAAGCCGCCGAACCAGCCGTTGCCGATGTGGTACGGCAAGCTCATCGAGGTGTAGCGGATGCGGGTGGGGAACATCTCCACCAGCCAGGCCGCGATCGGGCCATAGACCATGGTCACGTAGATCACCAGGATCCACAGCAACAGGATCACCATCGGCTTGTTGATGGTGGCCGGATCGGCCTTGGCCGGATAGCCCGCCTCGTTCACTGCGGCACCAACGGCCTCGGCGAACGCGGTGCTACGTGCGGTGAAGTCCGGTTTGGCCATCGCACTACCGTCGAACGAGGTGAAGTCCTTGCCGCCCACCGAGATCACCGCGACCGTGCCCGGCGCCGCCGAGACGTTCTCGTACGGCACGCCGCGCTTGGCCAGGAAGCTCTTGGCCACGTCGCAGGAGCTGGTGAACACCTTTTTGCCGATCAGGTCGATCTGCACGTTGCAGTCCTGCGGATCGGCGGTGACGCGGATCGGTGCCGACACGCTGGCCGCCTCGATCGCCGGATTGCCGTAGTGCGTCAGGCCCTTGAAGATCGGGAAGTAGGTCAGCGCCGCGAGCAGGCAGCCGGCCAGCACCACCGGCTTGCGCCCCACCTTGTCCGACAGCCAGCCGAAGAGCACGAAGAACGGCGTGCCCAGCAGCAGGGCGGCCGCGATCATCAGCTGGGTCGTGGTCGCCTCGATCTTCAGCGTCGTGCCCAGGAAGTACATCGCGTAGAACTGGCCCGCGTACCACACCACGGCCTGGCCAGCGGTTGCGCCGAGCAGGGCCAGGATGACGATCTTGAGGTTGCCCCAACGCGCGAACGACTCCGTCAGCGGCGCCTTGGAGTGCTTGCCCTCCGCCTTCATCTGCTGGAACACCGGCGACTCGGAGAGCTGCAGGCGGATGTATACCGACACGGCGAGCAGCACCGAGGACAGCAGGAACGGGATGCGCCAGCCCCAGGTGTCGAACTTCGGACCCAGCATTGCCTTGCAGCCCAGGATGATCAGCAGCGACAGGAACAGGCCGAAGGTCGCGGTGATCTGGATGAAGCTGGTGTACAGGCCGCGCTTGCCGTGGGGCGCATGTTCGGCCACATAGGTGGCCGCACCGCCGTACTCGCCGCCGAGCGCAAGGCCCTGCAGCAGGCGCAGCGCGATCAGGATCACCGGCGCAGCCACGCCGATGGAGCCGTAGCTCGGCAACACGCCGACCAGGAAGGTCGACAGGCCCATGATCAGGATGGTGATCAGGAAGGTGTACTTGCGTCCCACCAGGTCGCCGATGCGGCCGAACACGATCGCACCGAACGGACGCACCGCGAAGCCGGCAGCGAAGGCCAGCAGCGCGAACACGAAACCGGACGCCTCGTTGAGGCCGGAAAAGAACTGCTTGGCGATGATCGCCGCGAGCGAGCCGTAAAGGTAGAAGTCGTACCACTCGAAGACGGTGCCCAGGCTGGATGCGAAAATCACCCGCTTGTGGCTGACGTCGAGTGCGCTGGTCGCATCGATGCCGGTGGTGGCCATGCTGTCACTCCCCTCAAAGTTTTTCGGTTTACTCCGCACATCGGCGGAGCAGGTACCGCGTCACCGCGGTCAGAACGTTCGGACTTGGCCGCCCCCCGGCCCGGGTCCCGCGTCGTCGACACTGGCTGGTGCCGCCAGTGCACCGATTTGCCTCGCCTCCCGCCATGCACGCTGCGAAGCGCACGTACTTGCGTGCCGGAAGACGCTCGGAGCATGGGGATGTTGGGTCGCGCGCAGCTATACGGCTTTGGTCGAGAATCGACCAAAGTCGAAGCGCACCGGCTCCGGTGCATCGCCTCCCGCGCGACTACACTCGACCGTCGATGACTCGCCAGCCCCCGGGCGCTGGCAGCCGACCGCCTGCCCCGGTCCGCCGCGCCCACCGAACCCCGCGCCTACCGAACCCGAGGAGCACGCCATGTCCAAGCTGTATCCGGTCAAACCCGAAGTCGCCGCCCGCGCGCGCGTGGGCCGGGACGACTACACGCGCACCTACGCCGAGTCCGTGAAGGATCCGGCGGCCTTCTGGGGCCGTGTTGGCCAGCGGCTGGCGTGGATGAAGGCGCCGACCAGGATCAAGGACACCTCGTTCGACCCGGCCGACCTGCACATCCGCTGGTACGAGGACGGCCAGCTCAACGTGGCCGCCAACTGCCTGGACCGACATCTCGCCGAGCGCGGCGACAAGACCGCGATCATCTTCGAGGGCGACGACCCGAACGAGTCGCGCCACATCAGCTACCGCGAGCTGCATGGCGAAGTGTGCAAGTTCGCCAACACGCTCAAGCACCTGGGCGTGCAGAAAGGCGACCGCGTGGCGATCTACCTGCCGATGATTCCCGAGGCGGCGATGGCGATGCTCGCCTGCGCGCGCATTGGCGCGGTGCATTCGGTGGTGTTCGGCGGTTTCTCACCCGATTCTCTGGCCGGACGCATCGCCGACTCGCAGTGCAAGGTCGTGATTACCGCTGACGAGGGCGTGCGTGGCGGCAAGAAGATCGCGCTGAAAACCAACGTCGACGCCGCGCTGGAGCGTCCCGGCACCAACAGCGTGGAGACTGTGGTGGTGGTGCGCCGCACCGGTACCGCAGTGCCCATGCAGTCCCCGCGCGACCGCTACTGGCACGTGCTGATGGATGGTCAGAGCGTCGACTGCCCGCCCGAGCCGGTCGAGGCCGAGCATCCGCTGTTCATCCTCTACACCTCCGGCTCCACCGGCAAGCCGAAGGGCGTACTGCACACCTCCGGCGGCTATCTGGTGTATGCCAGCTACACCCATGAACTGGTGTTCGACCTGCGCGAAGACGACGTCTACTGGTGCACCGCCGACGTCGGCTGGGTCACCGGCCACAGCTACGTGGTGTACGGGCCGCTGGCCAACGGCGCCACCACGGTGATGTTCGATGGCGTGCCCAACTACCCGGACTACCGCCGCTTCTGGCAGGTGATCGACAAGCACCAGGTGAGCCTGTTCTACACGGCGCCCACCGCGATCCGCGCGCTGATGCGCGAGGGCGAGGGCCCGGTGAAGGCCTGCTCGCGCGCCTCACTGCGGGTGCTCGGTTCAGTCGGCGAGCCGATCAACCCGGAAGCGTGGGAGTGGTACTACCGCGTGGTCGGCGACGAGCGCTGCCCGATCGTCGACACCTGGTGGCAGACCGAAACCGGCGGCATCATGATCTCGCCGCTGCCCGGCGCGATCGGTACCAAGCCGGGCTCGGCCACGCTGCCGTTCTTCGGCATCAAGCCGGCGATCGTCGACGCCGAAGGCACCGTGCAGGAGGGCGTGGCCGAGGGCAACCTGCTGATCACCGACTCCTGGCCGGGCCAGGTGCGCACCATCTACGGCGACCACCAGCGCTTCATCGAAACCTACTTCAGCGCCTACCCCGGCAACTACTTCAGCGGCGACGGCGCGCGCCGCGACGAGGACGGCTACTACTGGATCACCGGCCGCGTCGACGACGTGATCAACGTCAGCGGCCACCGCCTGGGCACCGCCGAGGTGGAGAGCGCGCTGGTATCGCACCCGAAGGTGGCCGAGGCCGCCGTGGTCGGCTGCCCGCACGAGATCAAGGGCCAGGGCATCTACGCCTACGTCACGCTGATCGCCGGCGAAACCGGCAGCGACGCGCTGCGCAAGGAACTCATCGCCTGGGTGCGCAAGGAGATCGGCCCGATCGCCACGCCGGACTACCTGCAGTGGGCGCCCGGCCTGCCGAAGACCCGCTCCGGCAAGATCATGCGCCGGATCCTGCGCAAGATCGGCGAGAACCTCCCCGACCAGCTCGGCGACATCACCACCCTGGCCGATCCCAGCGTGGTGAAGAACCTGGTCGACGAGCGGCTGATCAAGTGAGCAGGAGTGAGTGAAGAAGCGTGAGAAGTGAGTAAATGCCGACTACGCTGTCTCTCGTTTCTCGCTCCTCACCACTCACTACTCGCCTTATGCCCGACATCCTGATCGCCGACGACCATCCGCTGTTCCGCGACGCCCTGCAGCGGGCGGTGCTGACCGCGTTGCCGCAGGCGCGCGTGCACAGCGCGGACAGCGTGCACACGCTGCTCGGCCTGATCGAACAATTCCCCGACGCCGAGCTGCTGCTGCTCGACCTGCACATGCCGGGTGCGCGCGGCTACTCCGCGCTGGCGCATATCCGCGGGCAATACCCCGGACTGCCGACCATCGTGGTGTCCGGTCACGAAGAGGCGCAGGTGGCGCGCCGCGCGCTGGGGCATGGCGCCTCGGCGTACATTCCGAAATCCAGCTCGGGCGAAAGCATCGTCGCGGCGATCCGCGCCGTGCTCGACGGCGACGTCTGGCTGCCGCCGGCCCTGCTCGGCGCCCCCGGCGAACTCCGGCCCGACGAAGCCGCCGCCGCCGCGCAGATCGCCGCGCTGACGCCGCAGCAGTTCCGCGTGATGACGATGATTGCCGAGGGCCTGCTGAACAAGCAGATCGCGTGGGAACTCGGCGTCTCCGAGGCCACCGTGAAGGCGCACATGACCGCGATCATGCGCAAGCTCGGGGTCAACAACCGCACCCAGGTCGCGCTGCTCGCCAGCCAGCTGGCGGTCGACCAGGGCAGCATGCCGGCGCTGCCCGACGGCGAAGGCTGACTCCCCGACTAGCGGCGCAGCAGGGCGGTCAACAGCGCACGCAACGCGGCCGGCCTCACCGGCTTGTGCAGCACCGGATAACCGAGCGCCCGCGCC
>NZ_DASSAB010000024.1:0-61234 GCF_035685805.1 Dyella sp. | reverse complement strand
CTCCGTCAGGCAGCCATGAAGAGAAGGTCATCAAGGATCTGCTCAAGGAAGTTCATGCCGAGAATCCCCGGCGCTGGAGCGATCTGGCGAAGGAATGGCGCGGCGTTTCGGAAGAGACCACCACCGGCGTACATCGCCTGTACAAGATGCAGCAGGAAGGCAAGCTCCTGGTGCCGGCCATCAACGTGAACGATTCGGTGACCAAGTCGAAGTTCGACAACCTGTACGGCTGCCGCGAATCCCTGGCCGATGGCCTGAAGCGCGCGATGGACGTGATGCTGGCCGGCAAGGTGGCCGTGGTCTGCGGCTACGGCGACGTCGGCAAGGGCTCGGCCCACAGCCTGCGTGCCTACGGCGCGCGCGTGGTGGTGACCGAGATCGACCCGATCAACGCGCTGCAGGCGTCGATGGAAGGCTTCGAAGTGAACACGGTGGAGAGCACGCTGGGCCGCGGTGACATCTACGTCACCACCACCGGCAACAAGGACGTGCTGACCATCGAGCACCTGAGCCAGATGAAGGACCAGGCCATCGTCTGCAACATCGGCCACTTCGACAACGAGATCCAGGTCGACGCGCTGAACAAGTTCCCCGGCGTGACCAAGCTCAACATCAAGCCGCAGGTGGACAAGTACACCTTCAAGGACGGCCGCGCGATCTTCCTGCTGGCCGAAGGCCGCCTGGTCAACCTTGGTTGCGCCACCGGCCACCCGAGCTTCGTGATGTCCAACTCGTTCGCCAACCAGACGCTGGCGCAGATCGAGCTGTGGACGAACAAGGACAGCTACGAGAAGAAGGTCTACATCCTGCCCAAGAAGCTGGACGAGGAAGTGGCGCGCCTGCATCTGGAGAAGATCGGCGTGAAGCTGACCACGCTGACCGACTCGCAGGCTGCCTACCTGGGCGTTTCGAAGGAAGGCCCGTACAAGCCGGAGCACTACCGCTACTGATCGACGGTTCCCGTCGCACAGCAGGAAAGGGCGCAGCAATGCGCCCTTTTTTTTCGCCCGGAGCCGGGCTGCTGTAAGAATCGGTCCGCTGGCGCGTCTTCCTGGGTAAATCACCCGACGGAGACGTTCCCATGACCCTCTCGATCGAGAGCGAAGGCGACCCCATGACGGACCACGCGCCACCCGACGTTGCAGCACTCGCCCGGCTGTACGGCCGCCAGGTCTTTCAGGCCGCCTACCGTGTGCTTGGTCAGGCCTCCCAGGCCGAGGACCTGCAGCAGGATGTGTTTCTGCGCGTGCTTGAACGACCGACCGAAGCGGTCGAGTCGTGGCCGGCTTACCTCACCACGCTGACCGTGAGGATGGCGATCGATCGACTGCGCAAGGCCGGGCGCTGGCGCCGGCTCGTACCGACGTGGCGCGCCACCGCACCGGCGGCTTTCGACAGCACCGAGCAAAGCGCGATCGAACACGAACGTGCCCGGCAGCTGCGCGATGCGCTGGGCCGGCTCAAGCCGCGCGAGGCGGAGTGCTTCACCCTGCGCCACGTGCAGGGCATGGAGATCGCCGCGATAGCGGCGGCCACCGGCATGAGCAGCAACCACGTCAGCGTCTGCCTGCACCGTGCCAGTCGTGCGCTGGAAGCGCGACTGGGCGGTATCGAAACCGACACCACCCCGGAGGTGCTGTGATGAACCCGACCCTTTCGCACCGACTGGACGCCCACCTGCGCGCCCTCGACCACGGACTGCCCGAGAACGCCGCCGATGTCGCGCAGCAGAAGCTGGAGCGTCGACTGCAGCGCCGCGCCCCCAAGGCGCCGGCCCGGCGCTGGGCTGGCTGGGCGGCGGCGGTCGCCACGGCCTCGCTGATGATGGCACTGGTGCTGCTGCCGACATCGCACGGCATCGCCTTCGACGCGGTGCAGCAGCGCCTGCGCGATTTCCACACCCTGACGCTGCAGATCGAGCAACAGGCACAAGGCATGGCGATGCCGCCAATCCGGGTACGGATGAACCGCCGCGGCGACGTGCGCACGGACTTCGGCACCGCCACCAGCATGGTCGTCAACACGCAGGAGCATCGGGTGCTGACGCTGCTGCACGACAGTCGCCACGCACTGCAGATGCCGCTCCCGGCGACCGCCGACGCGCCCGCGCCGCTGGCCTGGCTCGAACCGGTGCGCCGCTTCCAGGGCGAGGCGCGCCGGCTGCCGGGCACGCGCATCATCGACGGCACGCCAACCACCGGCTGGACGCTCGATGTGCAGGGCATGCGTATCACCATCTGGGCGGATGCCGACGCACTGCCGCGCGCGGTGGAGATGGACGCCGACGGCGCGACGCTGCGCCAGGCCATGCATGTGACGCTGGATGCGCCGATCGATCCGCAGGTGTTCAGCACGGCGGTGCCCCCGGGGTACGCCGTCATGCCCGCGGCGGGCGACGACACCGGCGAGCCACACTGAAGGTGGTGCCGCAGCTGTCCTGCGTGGGTGGCACCCGCGCAGGTCGCCGTGCTGCTGGACGGATACCACGCGGCGGGCTGCCGGCGGCTGGTCTGGCATCCCGCCGCTGCAGGCACGGCCAGGCGGCGGCACGCCCGGCCGGATAAAGCGGCAAGGGCGCAGGTCGCCAGAGATGCCTGACCAAGGTGACGGGTGATCGGCGAAGCGTTGCCCATGGCCACTCTCATTGCGGCGTCCTGGATCAACGGCACCGGCCGGGCAGATGAGGCGCTGCATTCCTCCCGTGTGAATGCAACGATGTCCATGCCGCGCCGGGACGAATGCTGCAACCCAGTGTCCAGCGCACTCTTTTGCACAGAGCGCAATAACTGCAACGTGTACAGGCGAGCCGCTGCTACGCGTGCAGCGGACGGTCTGGCAAGAGCGGTCGGCGAATCGCCGGCCGAGGCCGGAGCTCAAACTGGGAGCTCCGTCGGCGCCACGAAGCTGACGGCGAACGACGCCATGCAACGCCGGCTCAACGATCTCCGTCCGTTCCGACGTGGCAAGCGTCTCCCGCGGGCACATCGCCCGGCCTGTCCGGCGCGGAAAAGCCGGCGTTTCCCTTTGCCGTAGCGGCACATGTCGCCCCCGTGGCTCACAGGTTTTGCTTTAAAGTCGCGACCGGGCCAGAGGCGGCTAGCGAACCCGCAGCGCGCCCGGAACGCCATCAGGGGTGGGGCCATGGGGAATTCCGAAACGACGCGGACGCCAGCCATCGTGCTGGCGCAGGGCGCGAATGCGCTCGGCGTGCTGCGTAGTCTGCAGATGGCGGGGGTGCCGGCGTATGTCGCCTGTCCGCCGGACGACCTGGTGACGCGCTCACGCTGGTATCGGCCCACGCCGGGCGCCCGACCGTGGGATGGGACGTTGGGAGCAACGGGTTTGCAGGCGCTGCGCGACATGCCGCTGGAGCAGGCGGTACTCATCCCGGGCGCGGACGATGCAGCACTGTGGCTGGCGGACCTGCCGCAGCACGAGCTGGCGGCGCGCTTTCGGGTGAGTAGCAGCTCGCGCGAAACCCAGGAGCTGCTGCAGGACAAGTCGCGCTTTGCGCAGTTTCTGGGCGAGACTGATATTCCCCATCCGCCCACGTTCCACATCGCATCGGCCGCTGATATCGAGGCCATCCCGTTTGCGCGGCTGGACCGGCTTTTCATCAAGCCGGTCAACTCGCAGCAGTTCAGCGACATCCTCGGCGTCAAGGGCGTGCGTGTCAGCGGCAGGGACGAGTTGCTCAGGGTGTGGCAACAGCTGCAGGCCCACGGCTTCGGACTGATGGCGCAGGAATACGTGCCGGGCGGCGCCGACGATCATTACTTCGTGGACGGCTTTCGCGACGCGGGCGGCCGGCTCACGGGCCTGTTCGCGCGGCGGCGCTACCGGATCCATCCGATCGATTTCGGCAACAGCTCGTACTGCCAGAGCATCCCGCTGGCAGCGGTCGAGGCGCCGGTGCGCGACCTCTCGAAGCTACTGGCGCAGGTGAACTACCGCGGCATCTTCAGCGCGGAGTTCAAGCGCGATGCGCGCGACGGCCAGTACCGCATCCTGGAAGTGAATTCGCGCGCGTGGACTTACGTGGAGTTTGCATCGCGCTGCGGCGTCAACGTGTGCGAGATGGCCTGGCACGACGCGCTGGGCCTGCCGGTCACCGCTGCCCCGGCAATCTACCCCGTGGGCGCCGGCTGCGTGAACCTGCCGCGTGACATCCGCTCGTTGCGCGAGCAGCCGCCCGGCGCGCGCGCACCCGCACTGGCGGTGATGCGCCAGTGGGCGAAGGCGCATTTCCATGCGTTCCGCCTCGACGACCCCCTCCCCGGCCTCGTGGTGGCCGCAGACATCGTCGCCATGCAGTGGCGCCGCATGCTGCGACATCTTCGCGCGATGCGGGGACGGGGCCCGGAAGCTTCGCCACTGGACAAGGCGCCGTCGGATTCAAGCTGACGCGGGGTCGCCAACCGCCGCCGCGGACCTGCCTGCACGGCCTCACTGCCGGTGAAGGCAAGCTATATCGCTTCATCGCGAACAAGAGATATACACTTGGCCACACCTCTCACGATGACGCTCCCGCCATGCCGTCGATCAGCTTCGAATTCTTCCCGCCCAAGACCGACGAACAGCGCGCCCAGCTCGACCGCGCGGCACAGCAGCTGAAAGGGCTGGAGCCGGAATACGCCTCGGTAACCTTCGGCGCCGGCGGCTCCACGCTGAGCTACACCGGCGACACGGTGGCGCACCTGCACCGGGAACACGGGCTCACCGTGGCGCCGCATCTGTCGTGCATGGGCGGCACGCGCGCGGAAATCAGCGCACTGCTGGACGGGTACCGTGCGGCAGGCTACCGGCGGCTGGTGGCGCTGCGCGGCGACCTGCCCTCGGGCATGGCCTCGCACGGCGATTTCCGCTACGCCGCGGAGCTGGTGCAGTTCATCCGCGAGCACACCGGCGATCATTTCCACATCGAGGTGGCGGCCTACCCGGAGACTCACCCGCAAGCGGAGGATGCCTTGTCGGACCTGCGCCATTTCAAGGCCAAGGTGGACGCCGGCGCCAACGGCGCGATCACCCAGTACTTCTTCAATCCCGACGCCTACTTCCGCTTCGTCGACGACATCCGCCGGCTGGGCGTGGAGGTTCCAGTGGTGCCGGGCATCATGCCGATCAGCAACTTCAGCCAGCTCAAGCGCTTCTCCGACATGTGCGGCGCGGAAATCCCGCGCTGGATCGCCAAGCGCATGCAGGCGCACGGCGACGATGTGGAGGCGGTGCGCCAGCTCAGCGCGGAAGTGGTCGCAGGGCTTTGCCGTCGCCTGCTCGAAGGCGGCGCACCGGGGCTGCACTTCTACACGCTGAACCGTTCTCGCCCGACCCGCGCGGTGCTCGAGCTGCTGCACTGAGCCGGACGCTGGCGCGGCGATATGCTGATGCGATGCGAGCGCTGCCCGGCCTGTGCGTGACCCTCCTCCTGCTGGCCGGCCCGGCCTGCCGGCACGCCCATGCGCAAGCCGGCGACGGGATTCACCGCTGCGTCGACCGCAGCGGGGGCCAGATCTTCACCGATCGCAGCTGCGCCGACCTTGAAGCCACGCCCGCACTGCCGTCCGTAGCGCCGGTGCCGACCACGGCGGCGGCAATGGGGCAGCCGGTCATGCCGCTGTGCGTGATCGACCTGCCGGCGCTCAAGCAGCAGGTGGTCGAGGCATTTGCCGGCAACCAGCCAAACCGCCTGGCCGGGCTGATGCTGTGGGACGGCTACAGCGCAGATGCGGTCGTCGAGCAGATCCGCGCGTTGTCCGAGCTGATGCGTCACCCCCTGCTCGACATCACCGACTACGGCGGCGGCCGCACCGCCCACGCTGGCGCACCGGTGGACCTGTACGACGCCAGCCAGCCACTGGCTCATCTGCTGGCCGCGGGCGAAAACCACGCCGCGGCGACGGCGCAAGCACCGGCAGGCATCAGCGTGCTGACCCAGGCCGAGGACGGCAGCGGGAGCAGCCGCTCCACGGCGTTCGCGCTGGAGCAGCAGTCCGGCTGCCTGTGGCTGCGCCCGACCAACTAGCCCCCGCGGGCGGTCGCCCGGGCGAACGGCTATCATGGGCGGTCCCCCAACGGAGAAGCGTCATGGCGCAGCAGTACCCCGAATGGATCTGGCAGAACGGCGAGATCAAGCCGTGGAAAGACGCCACCACCCACGTGATGTCGCACGCCCTGCACTACGGCTCGTCGGTGTTCGAGGGCATTCGCAGCTACGCGACGCCGGACGGCGCGGCGATCTTCCGCCTCACCGACCACCTGAAGCGGCTGTACCAGTCCGCGCGCATCTACGACATGGTGCTGCCGTATTCGCTCGACGAGCTGGCTGCGGCCTGCCGTGACGTAATCAAGAAGAACGGCTTCTCCGCCGCCTACCTGCGCCCTGTCGCCTACCGCGGCCTGGGCGGTTTCGGCCTGTCGGCCGATACGCCGATCGACGTGGCAGTCGCGACCTGGCCGATGGGTCCGTACCTCGGCCCGGAGGCGCTGGAGAAGGGCATCACCGCCTGCGTGTCGAGCTGGCAGCGCTTCGCGCCGAACACCATCCCGGCCGGCGCCAAGGCCGGCGGCAATTATCTGTCCGGCCAGCTGATCGCGCGTGAAGCGCGTCGGCTGGGTTTTGGCGAGGGCATCGCGATGGCCTCCAGCGGCCTGCTGAGCGAAGGCGCCGGCGAGAACCTGTTCCTGGTGTTCGACGGCGTGCTGCACACCACCCCGGCCAGCGCGTCGATCCTCACCGGCATCACCCGCGACACGCTCAAGGTGCTGGCCCGCGAGGAAGGCATCGAGGTAGTCGAGCGCGACATCCCGCGCGAGTACCTGTACCTGTGCGACGAGCTCTTGATGTGCGGCACGGCGGCGGAGATCACCCCGATCAATTCGGTCGACGGCAAGCAGATCGGCAACGGCACCGCCGGCCGCGTCACTCGCCGCCTGCAGGAGCTGTACTTCGGCCTGTTCGACGGCAAGACGCCGGACAAGTGGGGCTGGCTCGAAGCGGTCTGATCGACGCGCCACCTGACACGGCAGACCAGGACGCCCCGCCATGCGGGGCGTTTTTCTGCGTCGCGCTTGCACGCTGACCGCATAGGAGCCCGCTCGCGGGCGATGCCGTGGCCTTGACCGTGGCCCTGAATGCCCGTCCCAGCACCAAAGCATCGCCCGCAAGCGGGCTCCTATCGGGAGCGGATGAGCCACGTGCGCTGCGGCCGCTGACGCTGGCTTTCATTCGCAGCCCGGGCCGCGGCGTCGCCCGAGCGGGCTGCCAACGAAGGCGAATCAGCCGAACACGATGCTGGCGATGGCGCCGTTGGTATCGCTGCGCGGGCGCATCGACACCTGCCAGCCGTAGAGGTCGCACAGCCGGCGCACGATCGCCAGGCCCAGCCCGGCACCGCTTCCGCCCGCGCCCTCGCCCCGTACGCCACGCTGGAACAGGCGTTCGGCGTCCTCCGGCTTGATGCCCGGGCCCGTATCGATCACCTCGATGCCGTTCGCGCCGACTTCCACACGCACCTCGCCATCCAGCGTGTACTTGATGGCGTTGCCGATCAGGTTGGTCAATGCCACCGCCAGCACCGAGGCCGGTGCGTTCACGCTCACCGGTTCGCGTTCGTCCAGATGCACGGCGACCGGCTTGTCGCGAATCTGCGGGCGCTGGCTCTCGATCACGTCCGTGGCCACCTTGGCTACATCGGTCGTTTCGCCCCGGGTAGGGCCGCGGCGCTCGGCGCGCGACAGCAGCAGCAGTGCCTCGATCAGTTCGGTCGCCTGGCGCGAGGCGCGCTCGATCCGCTTGAGCCGCTCGCGCAGCTTGTCGGTGAGATCGGGCGAGTCCTGCAGCAACTCGGTGGTGCTGGCGATCACCGCCAGCGGCGTGCGCAACTCGTGGCTGACATCGGAGTTGAACTCGCGGTCGCGCTCCACCATCGAGGTGAGCCGTGCGCCGTAGTCGTCCAGCGCCTGGGCCAGCTCGCCCACCTCGTCGTCGGCGAAATCCGGCGCCAGCGGCTCGGCCCTGCCCGCTTTTCGGAACTCGCGCAGGCGCTGGGCCAGCTGACTGACCGGCTTGAGCACCTTGCGCGACAGCCACAGGCCAATGGCCAGCGACAGCAGGCCGAACAGGAACACCGCGCCAATGACGCTGAACAGGAGTTGTTGCTTGCCCAGTTCCTCGCGCGAGACGTCGTAACGCACGAAGCTGATGATGCCGTTCTCGCGATACACCGCGAGCTTGTAGTGGTGGATCTGGCCACCATCGTCCGGATCGGGCTCGTGGATGTCGTGCACGCCGGTGCCGAGGTTCTGCCAGGCCAGCGGCGCCTTGTAGAGCGTGCGCTCGCTCTTCACCGTGCCGGTGATGAGCCGCGAACCGGGACCGGGCGAATCGGGATGCTCCTGGGCATAGCGGTTGGAGTATCTGGCGTCGTCAAGCAGGCTGGCGTTGACGAGCTGATCCTCCACCCGCGTGCGGATGTTGAGCGCCGCAAAAGCGAACAACGCGCTGAGGCCGAAGCCGAACAGCGCGAAGGAGACGACGAGGCGGAACCGCAGCTTACGCCTGGACTGCATCCGGATCGACCATGCGGTAACCGATGCCGTGCCGCGTGTGGATCAGCGGCTTCTCGAACGGCTTGTCGATCGCCGCGCGCAATCCATGGATGTGCACCCGCAGCGAGTCGCTGTCCGGCAGCTCCTCGCCCCACACCTTCTGCTCCAGGTCCTGCCGCGTAACCACCGACGGGCTCGCCTCCATCAGCGCCTGCAACAGCTTGAGGCCGATCGGGTTGAGCTGGATCGACTTGCCCTCGCGGTTCACCGTGAGCGTGTCGAGATTGAAGGTGAGGTCGGACACTTTCAGCACGCGGCTCTGGGGACCCTTGCCGCGGCGCGCCAGCACCTCCAGCCGCGCGGACAACTCCTGCAGCGCGAACGGCTTGGTCATGTAGTCGTCGGCGCCGGACTCGAAGCCGGTCAGCTTCTGCTCCAGCGCGTCGCGCGCCGTGAGCATCAGGATGGGAGTCTGCTTGTGCGCCTCGTGGCGCAGCTTGCGCGCAACCTCCAGGCCGTCCATGCCGGGCAGCGTGAGGTCGAGCACGATCACGTCGAAGTCGTGCACCACCGCCAGATGCAGGCCGGTGACGCCGTCGCCGGCAAAATCCACCACGTGGCCGCGGTCTTCCAGATAGTCGCCGATGTTGGTCGCGATATCGCTGTTGTCTTCGATTACCAGTACGCGCATGCGCCGCTCCGAGCCGCCGGCGCAGGGGCCGACACAGTGGTTGCAAGCTTAACAAGCCTGTTGCGGGGCAGCGGCGAATCGCCGGGGCGCGAGACTGAATGCGCCGCGCGGGCAAAGAAAAAGCCCGGATGACTGACCCACGTCGGGATCAGCACACCCGGGCCCAAGCTACTGCCCCGATACCGAATCTGCTGCCACCTAGACCTACAGGTTGAAGTGCCAAACAAATGCAGTGGCGCCTTTATAGGCGGCGGAGGGTTAGGAACCGGTTAATGGCCCCGATCGCGCCGTGGCGCCATTCAGCGGCCGGCGTTCTGCTCCAGGTGCTTGACGATGTTGCCGGCCACGTCCAGCCCGCTGGCCGCCTCGATCCCTTCCAGCCCCGGCGAGGCGTTCACCTCCAGCAGCAGCGGTCCGCGGTTGGAGCGCAGCAGGTCGACGCCGGCGATCCCCAACCCCAGCGCCCCCGCAGCCTTGATCGCGATGCGTTTCTCCTGCGGGCTGAGGGTCGCCTTCACCGCGGTGCCGCCGCGATGCAGGTTGGCGCGGAACTCGCCCGGGCTGGCGTCGCGCTGCATCGCCGCCACCACCTTGTTGCCGACCACGAAGCAGCGCAGGTCGCTGCCCTTGGCCTCGGCGATGAACTCCTGCACCAGGAAGTTGGCGTACAGCCCGCGGAACGCCTCGATTACGCTCTGCGAAGCGCTGCGCTTTTCCGCCAGCACCACGCCGGTGCCCTGGCTGCCCTCGTTGAGCTTGATCACATGCGGCGGCTCGCCGAGCATCGCCAGCACGTCGGTGGTGTCGTCCGGGTTGTCGCCGAACACGGTCACCGGCATCTGCAGGCCGTGCGAGGCAAGGATCTGCAGGCAGCGCAGCTTGTCGCGCGCGCGCAGCACGGCATCGGACGGGTTGGGCGTGTACACGCCCATCATCTCCAGCTGGCGCAGCACGGCGGTGCCGTAGAAGGTGCTCTGGGTGCCGATGCGCGGGATCACCGCGTCGATGTCGCGCAGCGCCTTGCCCTTGTAGCGGATCTCCATGTTGCCCGGCGCAATGCGCACGTAGCAGCGCAGCGGATCGAGCACGCGCACCACGTGGCCGCGCTCGCGCGCCGCCTCGACCAGGCGCTGGGTCGAATACAGCCGCGTGTTGCGCGAGAGGATGGCGATTTTCATGGGTTGTCCGGGACCGGGTACGGAGTGCGCGGCTGGGTGTAGGAAAGCATCGGGTCGACCGCGAACCGACCGATCAGGGCGGTGCGGCCGAGCAGCATGGGAAACAGCATGTGACGACGATCGGTCAAGCTGATGTCAATCGGGAACGACTGTCCGGCCAGGCTCACCGCGCTGCGGATGAACCAGCGCTCGCTGCGCCGCCCACCGGTGTCGGTGACGACCCGCCGGTCCAGCGCGCGCGCCTCGCAGTGCGAGTGGATCACCTGCCGGCGGCCGGAGCTGACGGTAAAGCGAAGCCAGGTATCGCCATTGCGCTGGAAGGGCTGCAGGGCGTCGATGTGCAGCGCACTGGAGCGGGCGCCGGTATCGAGCTTGGCCTTGAGCCCGGCGATGCCGAGTTCGGGCAGGGCAAGCCGCTCCCGCCAGCCGAGGGTGAGAACAGCCGCCATGGTCAGCGCACGCGTCGGGGAGGGGTCGGGAACTCGAGGGGGAAATCGAGAAAGTGGAGCGGGTGAAGGGAATCGAACCCTCGTCAGTAGCTTGGGAAGCTACAGCTCTACCATTGAGCTACACCCGCGTCGGCGGCAAATGGTAACCCGCCGGCGGCGTCCGGGGGAATGGCCCAACGCGCGCTAAACCGCGCATGGCGGCCAGCTGAATCGCCCGCCGCAGAATCAGCGCCTGCGCTGCGGCAATGCGGCACTGCGTGCCCATAATGTCGCCACGTCATCCCGCGCGGCGGCGGCACGTTTTCATGACGTGTCGCCCCGCCCGCCCGGGTCGCCGCTTCCACGGAGGAAGTCATGCTCTCGTTCCTGTCCCATCCCCGCCGCCCCTGGCGTTTGCTGAGCGCGCTGGTGCTCGTGCTTGCCGCCGGCGCCAGCCACGCCCAATCCGATGACGACGGCAGCGCCGGTGATCCACCCGACCGCGTGGCGCGTCTGTCGTACCTTGCCGGCGCGGTGGGCTTCCTGCCCGCCGGCGCCGACCGCTGGAGCGACGCCAGCGTGAACCGGCCGCTCACCCGCGGCGATCGTCTGTCCACCGGCCACGACGCGCGCATCGAGCTCGAACTCGATCGCGCCAGCCTGCGCGCCGACCGCGATACCGATCTCGGCGTGCTGCGGCTGGACGACCAGACCGGTCAGCTGGAACTGACCCGCGGCACGCTCAGCCTGTCCGTGCGCGGCCTGGCCGAGGGCCAGAGCTACGAGATCGATACGCCGGCCGTGGCGCTGGTGGTTGATCGCCCCGGCGTGTTCCGCGTGGACGTGGACGACCGCGGTGGCGGCACCGAGATCACCGCACTGGAAGGCCAGGCCACCGTGTACGGCGAGGGCGGCGCCCGCCGCGCGCTGGTCGGTGGCCACAGCTACCGCTTCGACGACAGCTCGCTGGCGCAGCTGGTCGAGTCCTACAGCGGCGCCCGCGATGCGTTCGACCTGTGGTGCTCCGACCGCGATGCGCGCTACGTCCGTTCGCCGTCGCGCCAGTACGTGTCCGAAGACGTGGTCGGCTACGAGGACCTGGACCAGTACGGCCAGTGGCAGTCCAGCGACGACTACGGCCAGGTCTGGTACCCGGCCATCGTCGGCAGTGACTGGGCGCCATACCGCCAGGGCCACTGGGCCTACGTGGCCCCGTGGGGCTGGAGCTGGGTCGACGACGCGCCGTGGGGTTTCGCGCCGTACCACTACGGTCGCTGGATCCGCGTGCACGGGCGCTGGGGCTGGATCCCCGGACCGCGCGAACTGCGCGCGGTCTATGCGCCGGCGCTGGTGGCGTTTGTCGGCGGCAGCGGCTGGAGCGTGTCGATCGGCAGCGGCGCGCCGATCGGCTGGTTTCCGCTGGGCCCCGGCGACATCTACGACCCGTGGTACGCGACAAGCGCCAGCTACTACCGGCGCGTGAACCGTCACAACATCCGCTGGGGCCGCCACCACGACGGCGATCACGACCATCGCATCGACGAGCACTATCGGCATCACCGCGACGGCCGCGGCCCGGACCAGGACTATGCCAACCGCTACGCGCCCTACGGCATCACGGCGATGTCGCGCGAGGCGTTCGTCCACGCCCGCCGGGCGGACACGCACCGGCTCAAGGTGGACCCGGGCAAGCTGCGCGCCGCGCCGGTGCTGGCCGGCGGCATCGACCTGCAGCCGGTACGCGCAAGCCTCGCGCCGCGACGCGAGGGCGGCACGCGCTCCGTGCCCGTCGGTCGCTTCGACCGCGCCGTGATCGCCCACAACGCGCCGCCCGCAGGAGCCGGCCAGCTGTCGGCCGATCGCATCGGCGCCGGCAACCGGCCTGCGCCGGTGCGCGTTCCCCAGCCCGCCGCCATGTCGCGCTTCCCGCAGGCGCGTGGCGAGCTGGGCTCGGCCCGCGACGCGGCCGTGCCCGGCGTGCGCTCCTCGCGCTTCGCCCATCCGCAGAGCCAGCCCGCGCGATTCCCTGCAGCGCGTGGCAATGCCATCGACCCGGAGCGGGCGGCACCGCGCAGGTTGCCCGAGGTCCCGCGCATCGTGCGAGCCCCGCAGGGCGCTGCGGCGGCGCCCGAGACGCCGACCATGTATCGCCCGCCACGCGAAGCGGCGCGTCCGGCCGTGCTGCCGACGCCTGCGCGGATCGAGCCGGCACGGCAATGGTCGGCAGGACGCTGGCAGGGCGAGCGGGCCGAGCGGGGCGATGTGCGGATGATGCGGGCACCGGCCGTGCGCGCCCCGGCTTCGGAGCCGGCCATGCGTCGCTTCGAGCCGCGCGCGGAGCCGCGCCGCGAGGAGTACGCCCGGCCCGCGCCAATGCCGTCGTCGCGGCCCTTCCAGCCACCAGCGCGCGAGCCGGCGCCGCGGCAGGCGGCGCCCGACCGCAGCGCGCCGGCGGCGCGTCCGTTCACGCCCACTGCGCGCCCGAGCCAGCCGGCAGCTGCCCCGGCCGCCCGAGGCGACGACGCCGGCACGCCGGCGATGCTGCATTACAAGCACCGCTGAGCGTCGCCGCTTTACACTAGGCGGCCCTTAGGACGGCCCGCCGCGCAGGCGGGCCGTTGTTCTTGCATTGCAACGCGCGCCGGCACCGCGCCGCTCCACGGACCTTCCATGACACACCCCCACGACGGCGACGACGGGCAGCCCGCAGCCGCCACCGACAGCCCCGCCTACCTGCGTCGCATCCGCAGCTTCGTGCTGCGCGAGGGCCGCATGACCACTGCGCAGCAGCGGGCGTTCGACGCACACTGGTCGCGCTTCGGGCTGGATTACCGCGGCCAGCCGCGCGACTTGGACGCGGTGTTCAGCCGCGTCGCACCCCGCGTGCTGGAGATCGGGTTCGGCAACGGCGAGGCGCTGGCCTGGGCCAGCGAACATGACCAGGCACGCGATTTCATCGGCGTGGAAGTGCACGGGCCGGGCGTGGGCCGGTTGATGAATGCGCTGGCGGCGCGCGACGCGCACAACGTGCGCCTGTACAAGCACGATGCGGTGGAGGTGCTCGAACACGAGATCGCCCCGGGCGCGCTGGCCGAGGTGCGCATCTGGTTTCCCGACCCGTGGCACAAGAAGCGGCACAACAAGCGCCGCATCGTGCAGCCGGAGTTCGTCGCCCTGCTCGCCTCGCGCATGGCGCCAGGCGGACTGCTGCACCTGGCCACCGACTGGGAGGCCTATGCCGCCCACATGCTGGAGGTGATGGAGGCAGCACCGCACTGGCGTAACGAGGTAGCCCCCGGCGCGCGCTCCGAGCGGCCAAGCTGGCGCATCGAAACCCATTTCGAACGGCGCGGCCTGAAGCTCGGTCACGGGGTGTGGGACCTGCTCTATCGTCGCCAGTGACCACGCGCGCGTGCTGCGGTTCGACCGCCCGCATGCGTGGCCGCATATACTGCGGCCTGATTCAGGGACGGGACGCCGCGTGAGGCCTTCTTCGCACCACCGCATGCATTCGTGCGGCCTGGCCCGGCAAGTCGCTGGTGTGCGAATCCACTCCCTGCGAGACCTCTGCCCGTGGGTCTGACCCTCACTCCCGAGATGATCCTGGTGCTGGCCCTGGTCGGCTTCACCATGCTCATGCTGGTGCTGGAGTGGATTCGCGCCGACATGGTTGCGCTGCTCGTGGTGGTGGTGATCGGGCTGACCGGCCTGATCCCGTCCGACCGCGTGTTCAACGGCTTCGCCGGCAACGCGGTGATCGCGATCATCGCGATCATGATCATGGGTGCGGGGCTGGATCGCGCCGGCGTGCTCTCGCTGACCGCCAACTTCGTCATGCGCATGGCACGCGGGGTGGAGTCGCGCCTGGGCGTGGTGATCAACGCCGTCACCAGCCTTTTCAGCGCGGTGATCCCCAGCCAGGCGCTGGCGGCACTGATGATTCCGGTGATCAGCCGCCTCTCGGCGCGCACCGGCGTGCCGATCTCGCGACTGCTGCTGCCGATGGCGTTCTGCATCCTGGCGGCCACCAACACCACGCTGATCGCCAACTCGCCGCTGATCATCCTCAACGACCTGATCGCCAGCGCCAACAACAACCTGCCGCCGGGTGCGCACACGATCCCGAAGTTCGGCCTGTTCAGCGTCACCCCGGTGGGCCTGGCGCTGGCGCTGGCCGGCATCGCGTTCTTCTACTTCTTCGGCCACCGGCTGCTGCCCGAGCGCGAGGACGAGCGGCTGAAGGTCACGCCGGGACGCACCGAGAGCTACTTTGCCGACACCTACGGCATCGTGGGCGAAACCGCCGAACTGACCGTCACCGCGGAGAGCCCGCTGGTGGGCATGAGCATCGGCGAAGCCGAGCAGTTGCACCAGGCGCCGCTGATCCTGGCGATCAAGAGCGGCAACGATGCACGCATGGCGCCGCCGGTGGACCAGGTGATCTGGGTCGGCTCGGTGCTCGGCGTGCTGGGCCCCCGCGAGCAACTGGCGCAATTCGCCAACAACCAGTTGTGCAAGCTGTCGCCGCGCATGCGACAGCTCGGCGAGCTGTTCAATCCGACCCGGGCGGGCATCTCCGAGGCCGTGGTCCCGCCCAGTTCGCGCTTCATCAAGCAGACCATCGGCGAGCTGCGGCTGCGCAAGCGCTACGGCATCTCGGTGCTGGCGGTGAACCGCGGCGACCAGGTGCTGCGCGATGACGTGCGCGGCATCAGCCTGCGCGCCGGCGACACGCTGGTGCTGCACTCGAGCTGGCGCGAGCTGGCCCAGACCAGCGAGGACAAGGACCTGGTAGTGGTCACCGACGTCCCCAAGGAAGAGCAGCGGCCCGGCAAGATCTGGCACGCCGTGGGCTTCTTCCTGCTGGCCAAGTGCCTTGCCCTGTTCACCAACCTCGACCTGTCCGTGGCGATGATGACCGGCGCCATCGGCATGCTGCTCACCGGCGTGCTGAACATGGACGAGGCGTACAAGGCGATCAACTGGAAGACGATCTTCGTCACCGCCTGCCTGATTCCGCTGGGCTGGTCGATGGACGCTACCGGCACCGCCGCATGGATCGCGCAGGAAGTGCTGGCCTACCTGGGTCATGCCGCTCCCTGGGTGCTGCAGTTGTGCTTGGCCATCCTCACGCTGCTGTTCTCGCAGGTGATGTCCAACGTGGGCGCCACCGTGATGATGGTGCCCATCGCGATCAGCGTGGCGGTGGCAACTGGCGGCAACCCCTCGGCCTATGCGCTGATCGTGGCGGTGTCCTCCTCCAATACGTTCCTGCTCAGTTCCGGCCATCCGGCGCTGATGATGGTCGCCGGCCCCGGCGGTTATCGCGGCAAGGACTTCCTGCGCGTGGGGGTGCCGCTCACCCTGACGGTGCTGTTGATAACGATGGTCGTGATCAACCTGATGTTCCGCTGAAATCAACGTCGCGCGAAGGCGCCGAGGTCACGTCTTCACGCGACGCATGCACCGCGCAAACCGTTGCGGCACAAGGCTTGGCGCACTTGATAAATATCAAGCACGGCGCGGGGCGGATCACGTCTATTGGTGGCCTACGCCACCCCCATCTGCCGACAGCGCACGAAACCGATAGCGCGCGCTGCGCGAGTCATGCAATGCGCGCCGCTGCACGCAGCGACGCTTTCAAACGCATGGCACTGGGGCAACCCGCACCGGATCGACTGCCACGCGCATGAAATCCGCCGTAAGGATGACCCTTCCATGGAGTACTACCGGATCCTGCTGCCCTGTGCCGTCGCCACGTTCGCGTGCACCACGACATTGGCGCTGCTGTATCGCCACGCGTGCACGCTCGGGCTCGTGGATTGTCCGAACGAGCGCAAGACGCACATGGGCCAGGTGCCGCTGATCGGCGGCATTGCCGTGTTCACCGGCGTCATGGCCGGCTGGTTTTTCGCCGCGCCGTCCGATCTGTTCGCGCGCTGCCTGCTCGGCACCGGCGCTGCGCTGGTGCTGCTGGGCGCGCTGGACGACCGCTTCGAACTCAGCGTGCGCAGCCGGCTGCTGGTGCAGACCGCGGCGGTGCTGACGATGGTCAGCGTCACGGGCGTGTACATCCACACCCTCGGTCGGGCGTTCGGTTACGAGCTGGAACTGGGCGTGGCCGGCATCCCGCTGACCCTGATCGCGGTGATCGGCTTGCTGAACGCGTTCAACATGATGGATGGCATCGACGGCCTGGCCGGCATGCTGGCGCTGGTCGGCATCGGCGGCATCGCCGTCTACCAGGGCATCGACCAGTGGCCTTCACTGGGCGTGCTGTTGCTGCTGGCAGCGGCCCTGCTGCCTTACCTGGCCGTCAATCTCGGACTCGTCGGACGCAAGGTGTTTCTGGGCGACGCCGGCAGCGTGGTGCTGGGTTACCTGCTGGCATGGATGCTGATCCGCTCCAGCCAGACCTCTAGCGGGCCCCATCTTTCCACGGTGGACGTCGTGTGGAGCGTGGCGCTGCCGGTGCTGGACACGCTGGCGGTGATGACGCGACGGATGCGCGAAGGCAAGTCGCCGTTCAAGCCGGACCGCGGCCACATCCACCATCTGATGCTCAACGCCGGCTTCGGACCGCGCGCCACGCTCGCAGCGCTGGTGCTGCTGGCGGCATCGCTGGTCGGGGTGGGCATGCTCACGCGACGCCTGAATGCCGGCAGCAACATGCTCTCGTTCGGCGCGCTGGCGGTGATCTACATCGCCATGCACAGTCAGGTCTGGCGTAGACAGCAGCTGGCGGCGGTGCGCGAACGCCGGCGCGCGGTTCGTGAACTGCCGCGCAAGCTTGCGCAGCTGGTCGCTCTGGATGCACGTGCCACCGCGACAGAGAGCGGACCGAGCGAGCACACGCAGATGCGGCGCAAGACGGATCGACAGTCACAAGGGTGAGCGATGGCATGCGCGGACCGTCAACCCAACCGCCTGGCCCCGCAGCGACTCCCTCCCGACCCGGGCTCGCCGGTGCCCGCGCCCAGCCCTCCCGCGTCGGACGTTCGCCGGTGCTGACGCTGTCGCGAAGCGAGCGACTCGAACTGGAGCACCAGGCGAGCACCGGGGCGGCGCGCAGCGATGCCGCCCGGCGGGCGCAACTGATCCTGCTGCTCGCCGACGGTCACACCTGGGCTGAAATCCGCAAGCGACTGGGCTGCAGCGACAGCTACATCGCACGCTGGAGCAAGCGCTTCACCGCCGAGCGCCTCGCCGGTCTCTACGCACGCCATGCGGGACGCGAACGCTACAAGGTCACCGAACGCCTGGAGAAGCGTGTCCTCACCTGGACCACCCACCACCGGCCTGCCGACGGTTCCCGACACTGGTCCTCGCGCAAGCTGGCGGCGGAGCTTGGCGGCACCATCTCGCACATGACGGTGGCGCGCATCTGGGCCCGCCACGGCATCAAGCCCCATCGCCTGGAAAGCGCGCCCGCATTGCCGGAGCCGGAATTCAACGCCAGCGCCGCCGACTTCATCGGGCTGTACCTCAACCGGTCGCAGCACGCTGCCGTTTTCCGCATCGTCGACCGCGTGCCGCCCGGGTCGCCCCCGGCGCGCCAACCGCGCTCTGCGGCGCAGGCGCGGCCCGGGACCATGGCGCTATGCCGCGCACTGAAGGGGCGCGAGGAGGATCCCGCCTCGCCGCCAGTCAGCAAGCGCGCCACGTCGGCCGAGCTCGCGGCGTTCCTGGCCAGCATCGCGGCGCATTACCCGCGTGCCCACGAGACTCACGTCATCGCCGACAACCCCTCGGCCGCACGCACCCGCGACATCACCAAGCTGCTGGCACTGCATCCGCAGCTGCATCTTCATTTCACCAGCTCCTACGCCGCCTGGCTCGGGCAGCTGGAACGCATCCTGAGAAAGATCGAGCTGGCGCTGATGGCCCTGAGCCCCGCCCGCACCGCGCCGGAGCTGCGGCGTCAGGTGACGCGGGGAATCCACCGCCGCGAGCAGCGCCATGGTCCGGTCAAATGGATGTACCTCGACGGCCAGATCAACCGCGTGGTGCGCCACGGACCGGCAACCGACTGATCGTGTGACGCCACAAGCAAAAGACCACCCCGAGGGTGGCCTTTCTTTTGCTTTTCCATAGCTTCGCCGGGGTTACGGCGTCGGCGACAGGATGTTGTTGGTGAAAGTGATGTTGCGCGTGGTGGAATCGATCTGCACGTCACGCGGGCTCTTGGTCAGCATGAAGATCGACCGGTTGTTGGTGATGAACCAGCGGGTGCTGTTGTAGTTGATCGTGTTGCTGGTGATCTTGACGTCGTGGGTTGCCTTCGTCATGGCAACGCCGTCGAGCCCGTTCTGGGTGATCAGGTTCGCGGCGATCCAGGTGTTGGCGATATCGATCGCCAGGATCCCGTAACCGTTGTTTTTCTCCGACGTGGTGCTCTTGACCACGACACCGGACACATCGCCGTGCATCACCAGGCCATTGCCCGCATTTCCGATCAGATGGTTCTTCTCGATCCGGACGTTGCGCGTGGGTCCCTGCCACATCGGCTCAACGTCGATCCCCGACTGCGGCAGGATGCCGACGTTGTTGCTGAACGTGCTGTTGTAGACGAAGACCCGATCGACCACGGTGATTGACAGACCCTGTCGGCGATTGCCATCGGAGACGACATTGCGCAGGGTGACATCGGTGGACGGGATCGCGCTCCCCGCCGGACCGGTAGCGCCCACATACACGCCATCGCCCCAGCAACTGGACACCTTGATGTCATGCAAATAGACGTTGTCGGAAGCGCGGATGTCCACGCCCATGCCCCACTCGCCGGTGCTGCCCATGTGCTTGGCACGCTCACCGATGACCTGGCCGCCGGTCACCTCCACATCCGTCACGCCCCAGACCTTGATCACGTAGTAGCGCTCGCTGCTGGTCGGAATCGCCACCAGCTGGGCGCTGGGATCCAGCTTGAGGCGCGTGTGCGAACGCATCTTGATCGAGGCGACCGGGTTGATCATGTAGCGCCCGGCCGGCACCACCACGGTACCGCCAGTGCTGGGCAGCGAATTGATGGCCGCCTGGAACGCTGCGGTGTCATCGTGCACTCCGTCGCCGCGCGCGCCGGCGTTGCGGACGTCGACGATCTTTGAACCGATCACCACGGTCGGGCTGGTGGTCCACCAGACGGCGGCCGACGCCGGGGCGACCACGGAACCGAGCGCCAGCGCCAGGACGGTGAGCAGGGCGCCGCGGGCGCGGCGGCGGGAGGAAGGGGAAGCCTGCGCCGATGCGCGGCCGAGCTGGATCTTGTTCATGGGGGTCGGGTACTCAGGCGTGAAGGACTAGTGACTGTTCGTTGGCCACGTCTTCACGATGCCTCAACAAAGTTGATACCGATGTGCGCGAGCGCACGCTCTGAAGAACGCGTATCTAATTGATTAGAATGAATTTGTTACCTATGAACCGGTAGTAAGAAGATCGACCGGCGCACGCTCTGCAGCCGGCCCGGAGGCCTCACTGCGCAAAGCGCCTCACTCGCTGGCGGCGTGGACGCGCCAGCGGCAGTCACTGCAACGGTTGGCGTGGTAGCCCGACCGTGCAGCACGCACCCTCTTCTCCCGGCGTCGCAACCACAGGGGCAGATACGCATGAGCGCGCCTGCCCCTGTGCCCGCAAGCGTTACGGCCGCGGCGACAACGTGTTGGATGAAACAGTCATGGACCACGTGCTGGAGTCGATCTGCAGGTCGCGCGGGCTCCGGGTCAGCATGTAGATAGACCGATGGTTGGCCTTGAACCAGCGGGTGCTGTTGTAGTTGATCGTGTTGCTCGTGATCTTGACCCGCCGGGTGGTGGAGGTCATGGCGACCCCGTCCAGGCCATTCTGCGTAATCACATTTTCGGCGATCCACGCGTCAGCCAGCTGGATCCCGAGCACGCCGAAGCCGTTGTTCTTTTCAATCTTGCTGCTCTTCACCACCACGCCTGCAACGTTGCCGTGCATCACCAGTCCGTTGCCGCCATTGCCGGCCATCGTGGTGGACTCGATCCTGATGTCGCGCGACGGGCCCTGAGTCTGCGGCTCGATGTCGATGCCGGACTGCGGCATCGTGCCGTGGGTATTGAGGAAGGCGCTGTTTACCACGTACACCCGCTGTACCGGCCCGATCGACATCCCCTGCCGGCGATTTCCGGTGGACGTGACGTGATTGAGCGTGATGTCGGTGGAGGGCGTGGCGTGACCGGCACGGCCGATCGCGCCGATGTAGACGCCGTCGCCCCAGCAGTCGGACGTCTTGAGGTTGCGCACGGACACGTTGCTGGATGCACGGATGTCCAGGCCCATGCCCCACTCGCCGGTACTGCCGGCGTGCCGGGCGCGCTCGCCCACGATCTCGCCGCCGACGATCTCGACGTTGTTCACCCGCCACGCCTTCACAACGTAAGAACGAGTGCGGTTGTTGGGAATCGCCACCAGCTGCGCACCCGAATCCATCTTCAGACGCATGTGCGAGCGCAGGTTGACGGACTTCAGCGCATTGATGCGGTACCTCCCCGCTGGCACCGTCACGGTACCGCCGCTGGAGGGAAGTGAGTTGATGGCCGCCTGGAAAGCAGCCGTGTCGTCATGCACGCCATCTCCCCTTGCACCGGCATTGCGCACGTTCACGGTGCGCGAGCCGATGCTCAGATGCGGTGCGGATGGGTACCAGGTTGCCCACGTTGGCCACGCGACGACCGAAAGCGCCAGCGCGGCCGCGGTCAGACGAAGCGTTTTTCTGCGAGAGATCCCCGAGGTGCGGGCCCCGGCCCGCGAATGTTCAAGTGAAACAGGAAAATTGGTACGGTTTTTCTTGGAAGTCACGTGTGAGCCTTTTGAGGTCGTCAAGGAGGCGTCACCCCGGCTGCGTCGCAACGCACGCGCAGGCATCCATGCGGCAGGGGCAACCCGGCGGACCTTAGTCAGCCAACGCGATGGCGGCCTGAACCACGCACCGACAAATCGAAAGTGGGCTGGCGTCAGGCCGCATGACTGTGGGAATCGCGGTTTCTGAACAAGGGGGCGTGAGGAGTACGCGAATGCCTCGTTCACACGCTGGGGCGGCCGAATTGCGTCCGGAGAACCCTCCGGCCCGGGCGGCCGCGGGCCCCTTGCATGCAGTTGAGCGCGCAGGTGGCCTGCGGATGGGGATGCGGCTGGTCGTGTGCTTCGACGCCCGGCGCAGGCAGGCCGCGCCACTTCGGGCTGGACCTGCGCATCAGTTGGCCGGGCAACCGCCTGGGCGCAAGGTCGCAAGTGGAGCCGCCCCGAGCGTGTCCGCCATCCTCCGGTGACCTCCGCGGACGTCGACTGCCACTGCACGCAGACCAGTTGCTGGCCCTCAGGTTCAAGCCCGCCGCGCGGCGCAGCGAAAGAGCCATCGCGTGCCAGCTCCTGTACGGAAGCACGCCCGGCGCCGCGCGGTGGCAGGGACGGTGCCGGCCATGCGACGCAGCACCCTGCCGGTGCAGTTTGTCGCGGATCGTCCGGGAAGGTGATCCTCGTCGGAGAAGGCGACTGCGCGTTGTAAAAGCCGCGTCGCGCAGGCCGTGCAACTGACGCGGCTGGATCAACCCCGCCGCAATACTTCCGCAGGCGCTCACGCGGGGGCAGCGGGCGTGTTCTGCCTGCCCCGCACGATGGATCGCTCCCGATGCCTCTGCCGCTCAGGACGCCCGCTGGGCCGCTCACCGCGTGCGCGGGTCCTGGCGGAAGACTCGGCCGCAATCGGCCCTGCCACCGGATGGCCAAGCGGCCGGGTGCTGCCGACACCGGCGCGTTGATCTGCCTACGACACGACGGCGAGGGCTCGGCGCGGTGATGTGGAAGCCGGAGCCGCCGCGATCGACTCGTCGCAGCGGGTCGCCCGAGGCCCCGATGTAATGAACCCCGTGGCTCCCGCGACACCAGCCCGCGCGATGCCTGGCAAGCGGCGCAGTGGTCGCCTCAGCGCGGCTGCGGCCTGGGCGGATATTTGCCGGCGGCGGGCGTTCGCTGTCCCTGCCTGCCGGCCCGCGGCAGAAGTTCGTTGTACACGTCGATCGTTCGCTGGATGACCGAGCGCTCGTCGAACTCATCGAGCGCCCGCTGCCGAGCCCGGCGGCCCAGTCGCTCCAGCAGGGCCCGATCGTCGTCCAGCGCGATGATGCATTGCGCCAGTGCGGCCGCATCGCGCGGGGCCACCCGCAGGCCGTCGCGACCATCCTCGGTTACCACTTCCCGACAACCGGGAAGATCCGTCGTCACGATCGCCAGGCCGCATGCTGCCGCCTCGATCAGGCTCTTGGGCACGCCCTCCCGGTAATAGCTCGGAAGCGCCATCACGTGCACGGTGCGCAGCAGGGCCGGCATGTCGTCGACATGGCCAAGCCAGGTCACGATCCCCTCTTCGTCCCACCGCTTTACCTCGGCGGGCGAGACCGAACGCGGGTTACCTGGATCGGGAGTGCCAGCCAACAGGAACTCCACGTTGCGGCCAACCGCATGCAGCTGCTTTGCCGCATCCACGAACTCCTGAATGCCCTTCTCCCACAGCAGCCGCGCCGCCAGCAGCACGCGCAGGGGTTCGCCATCGACGGGCAGGCGATCTGCGGGGGCGAAACGACGTGTATCGACTCCGGAGCTGCGGATCATCCGGACCCGGCCGGGATCGACAAGACGCGCCTGCGAAAATGCCTCTGCATCGTCGGGGTTCTGCAGGATCAGCAGCGAGCGCCGGCCGCGCAGTGTCGTCCGCAGCAGCAGCTTGACCAGGGGCCGCAGGACGCGCGCCTTGACCCCGTCGCTGGTGAATACGTAGCCCATGCCCGCCACCGCGTTGACTACCGCAGGCACGCCCGCGACGCGGGCGGCAAGCGCACCGTATACGGCGCACTTGACGGTGAAACTGTGCAGCAGGTCGGGCCGCTCGCGACGCAGCACCCGGACCAGTCGCCACCAGGTCACCGCTTCCCGCAGCGGATTGAGGCTGGCGCGGTCCATGGGCAGGGTGACCCAGCGCAGCCCATGTCCGGCGAAGCGCGAACCGAACGGTCCCGGCGGGGAGAGCATCACCACCTCGTGGCCATCCGCCTGCAGGCGTAGCGCGGTGGAGAGGCGGAAGTTGTAGAGGTACCAGTCGGTGTTGGCGAACAGGATGAATTTCATCGACGCTCCGTCGTTCGTGAGGGGATATAACGCCGCGACGCGGCGGCAGCGGCCCCGGTCGCACCGCAGAAACGGCCGACAGATCCACGTGTGCCACGCACACGGACCGTCGCTACCGCAGGTATCGGTTGCTTTCCATGACGGTCGCCTGCACGCCGTCATCCACTTTCAGGTCGCGCTTGCTGCGCGACGCCGGCTCGGCGGCGAATGCCTGCATCGCCTGCTTGATCGCCTCGTGCATGTAGCGCGTGCCGTTGCGGCTGAACGTATTGCCCGCCAGGACACACGAGCGCACGCCCCTGCGCAGGTACGTTCCGCTCAGCCCGTTGTCGGCGATGGTGTTGTCGGCAAGCACCACGCGGCCCGCCCCGGTGACCAGCACGCCATAGCCGCGATTGCTGCGTATGTCGCAGCGCTCCAGTCGCAGCCGAAGCACGTTTTCGCCCGCCACCGAGAGGCCGCTGCCGTGGTTGCCGCTCATGCTGCAACCGGAGATCAGCACATCCTCGGCGCCCATCTTCATGGTGTCCGGCTCCACGTCGATGCCGCATCCCGGCGCCGTGCCGCCGGTGTCTCTGAAGTGGGAGTCCCTCACCGTAACGCGGCGTGACGCGGTGATGGACAGGCCTTGGCGGCGATTGCCACGGCAGGTCACCCGCTCGATCGTGACGTCGCTCGCCACCTTCATCGCGCCACCGCGCCCGAAGATGGTGCCGACCCAGATGCCGTCGCCCCAGCAGGCGGAGATATCGACGTCCCGGATGCTCACGTGGCGGGCGCCGAGCACGGAGATGCCGTGCCCCCACTCGCCTTTGCTGCCCGTATGCTCCGACCGCTCGCCGACGATGCGCCCGCCGCTGACGCCCGCGTCGATCACGCCGCGGATCAACACCACCGCATAGCGCTCCAGCGCATTGGGCTTGGCCAGCAGCACGGCGTCGCGGTCCATCACCAGCCGGGTGTGCGAGCGCAGCCTTACCGAACGCGCCGCGTCGATCAGGTAGCGGCCCGCGGGCACGCTCACCGTCCCACCAACCAGTAGCAACGAATCGATGGCCGCCTGGAAGGCGGCGGTATCGTCATGCACGCCGTCGCCCACGGCGCCGTGCTCGCGCACGTTGACCGGCTTGCGCGGGCCTGGCGCCACGGCGAGAGCCGCCTTGCCCATGGCAGGCAGCACGAGCACCGGCAACGCCAGCGCACAGGCCCGGCGCAGAAACGCCCGCCGCGCCATGCGCGTGTCGTCCCCGCACCCCACCGTCACGATGCGTCACCGCAGTCCAGTTGCGCCAGCGCCCCGTCGAACCGCTGCAATAGCCACGGCAGCAGGATCGCAAGCAGATAGAACTTGGAGGCGAAATACTTGTTGCCTAACTGGTGACGATACCGTTCCAGCCACGCCGGGGCGCCGGGAACCAGCCCCCGGGTCTGCTGGGCCATCGCCCATACCTGATCGAACCGCTCGTGCGCCAGTCCGCAGAGATCGAAGCGGAACGAACCCTTGGCGGCGACATAGGGCAGATGGCCGAAGCGCCGGGCGATGTGCTTGCGTACCAGCACCTTGTTGATGCCGCCCGCGCCGATCAACTGCTCGTCGGGTACGTCCTGGAAGACCCAGTCGCACAGCGGCCCGTCGCAATATGGATAAGCCATCCGCAGGTCCAGCGCGCTGGCGACGTACATGCCCTTGGCGAACAGGGCAGGCTCCAGGATCGTTGCCGAGATCCGGCGCCTTGCCTCGCCTGTACGGGCCGCGTCGATGTCGGCGCGGAAGGTTTCCAGTCGTTGCCTGGACAGCCAAGAAAGCGAGCGCCCCAGCAACGCGTCCACCTCCGCATCGGTGAAGCGCGAGCCGGGATAGAAGCGTTCGAACGAGTCCATCTGCAACGTGCCGAGCACGTACGAAAGCGGGAAGCTGCCCCGCATCAGCGGCATGCGCTGAAGCGAAGACGGCAGTCGCACCCGCCGCGCCAGCGACGCCAGCAGGCGCTGCTTGCCGTTGGGAGGAACGCCGAAGTAGGGGTCCGAGCCGAGACCGTCGATGATGCCGTCGCCACCGTGTCGCGCGATTTCAGTGGCGAGATCGCAGTAGGAAAGCAGTGCGAAATCCGCCGTGAGCAACGGCATGCGCGGCACCAGGGCGAGATAGCGATCATAGGCGCGCCCGGGATCGCAGGTCAGCGACTCGTGCCGAAGTCCCAGCTTCTGCGCGACCCGTTGCGCCGAGTCCACCTCGTTCTCTTCGCGTCCGCCGAGGTAGGTCATGCAGACAACCTGGGGTGCCGCCTCGGACATCGCGATTGCCAGGGAGGTGGAGTCCTTGCCGCCGCTCTGCAGCAGGTATGGCGTTCGCATGCGCTCCGTGTTGCGCGTTACCGCCTCGCAGAGCAGGCGGTGGTAGGTGTCGACCAGTCGCTCATCGTCGATCGCACTCGCCGTGGGCCGCTTGACCGCAGCCGACTGCCGCTCGAAGTGGAACGTCGGCGCATCGTGCAGATCCTGCTGCGGCATGAAGCCGGTGGTGGCCAGCTTCACGTTGCGGAAGATCGAGTGCGGCGGGTAGACGAACGCATTGCGCAAGAGATCGGCCATCGACACCGGGTCGAGATCCTCGGCCTGCCCGTGCATGTCGCGCATCGCGGAGAAATCGGCCTCGCCCCGGTGGGGAGAGGCATCCACCTGGATACGGTCATGCGCAGGCGCCGTCGGGTAGCTGCCCGCGCGCACCTGCGTGCTTCCCATCGCCTCGGAACAGCCGTCGCCCTTGCCTGCACCCGGCATGATCCGCGCCGCCGCGAGCTCGGCATCGGCCGCGACCACCGGGCCCGCCGGGCAGGCCACCGGTACCGGCTTGGCCTCGTGACCGGGAAATGCTTCGCGCATGTCCGCTTACTCCGTTCGATGCGTGCGTACGGGAGGGTCGGCCGCATGGATCCGGCTCAGCAGCCACGGCAGGGTTACCGCCAGCAGGTAGAACTTCGAGGCAAAGTATTTGTTGCCCAGCTGGTGGCGATGACGTTCCAGCCAGGCCGAGGCGCCGGGGACCAGTTCGTGCGCACGCAGCGCAAAGGCATGTACCTGATCGAACCGGTCGGCGAGACCGCAGACGTCGAAACGGAACGACCCCTTGGCTCTCACGTAAGGCAACTGCTGGAACCGGCGCGCAATGTGCTGTCGCACCAGCACCTTGTTCACCCCGCCGCGGCCGATGAGCATGGCGTCGGGCACGTGGTGGAAGATCCAGTCGCACAACGCGGTATCGCAATACGGATAGCCCAGCGCCAGCCCCATCGCCTCGGTGGTGTACATGCCCTTGCCGAAAGTCGCGGCTTCCACGATGGTCGCCGCGACCCTCCGCTGGGCCTCCAGCGTGGGCGCCGCAGTGATGTCTGCACGGAACATTTCCAGCCGTTGCCGTGAGGCGGCCGCCATCGGCAGGTGCAGCAGGTCGTCCACCTCGCGATCGGTGAACCGGGAACCGGGAAAGGTGCGCTCGAACCGATCCATCTGCAGCGAGCCCAAGGCATACGACAGCGGGAAGTTCCGGCTGACCAGAGACGAGTGCAGCATGACGTCGGGCAGGGAGAGCCGCCGCGCCAGTACCCCGCGCAACAGTTGCGGCCAACGCAGCGGCAGGCCGAAATAGGGGTCCGAGCCAAGCGCGTCGAGCACGACATCACCACCGTTGGCGGCGATCTCGGTGACCAGATCGGCATACGACAACATGGCGAAGTCGGCCGTGAGCAGCGGCATCCTCCCCACCATCGCCAGATACCGGTCGTATGCCCGACCCGGGTCGCACACCAGCGTCTCGTGACGCAGTCCCAGCCGACCCGCGACCAGGCGCGCCGACTCCACTTCGTTCTCCTCGCGCCCGCCCAGATAGGTGACGCAGGTGGTGTCCGGTCGCACCTCCGCCACCGCCAGCGCCATCGACGTCGAATCCTTGCCTCCGCTCTGCAGCAACCAGGGCGTGCGCATGGTGGCGGTCGTGCGCAACACCGCCTCGCACAGCAGCTGGTGGTAGCGCTCGACCAGCAGCGGACCACTGGTGTCCGCCAGGCGGGGCCGCGCGGGTGCAGCCGACGACTGGTAGGGGAAGTGGAATCGAGGTTGCGCGTGCAGGTCCTGGTCCGGCTCGAACCCGGAAATGGCGATCTTGACGTCGCTGTAGATCGAGTGTGGCGGGTAGACGAACGCGTTGCGCAACAGGTCCGCTACGGACACCAGATCGATGGCGTTGCCCGGCGAGCGACGACGCAGCGGCGAAAAATCGACGCGGCGCCCGTCGGCCTCCGCGATCAGCTGGATCGGGCCCGACAGGGTGGCGTCGGTCGGAGGCGCCCTGTAGCTCGCCCCGGGCACGCTCATATCAGCACCATGTGGAGCACGAAGTAGGAAAACAGGCCGCTGGCTGGAATCAATACGAGCCGCAGCAACAGGGGATGACGCAGCACCGGCGTGCGCGCATGACAGACGATGGCGGCGAGAATGAACGACGCCGCCACCCATGGCACCAGCAGGTAGCGGTTGGAGTAGTTGCCCCAGCCCACGGCCAGGAACGGCAGCACCATGGCCATGTAGACGGCGGCGCTGCTCTTGATGCGCTCGTCGTACGGCTCGCGCACCAGGCGCGAGGCAATGAACGGCAGCAGGTACCAGAACAGGGAGAACACCGCGAAGTCCAGCCGTACGCCGGCGCGGTACTCGGCCCCGGAGCTGTAGCTCATCACCGCGGCGTAGACCGCCGGGGCGATGGTCCGCACCAGCAGCATCGACAGCCCGGAACAGTACGCCACAAACGCCACGCCCGCGATGATTCGCTGCGTACGCAATCTCAGCAGAAGGACCGGAGCAAAGCCCAGGTACATCAACGAGGAGTAGTGCAGACTGCTGCTCAGCAAGCCGTAGAACAGAAAGCCGCGCCACTGCTTTCGGTGAAACGCCAGCAGGGCTGCGAACACGAACGGCGTCGCCAGCCCCTGGCGCACCGCGTTGATCGACGCGTTGACGAACATCGGCGAGAGGAAGAGAAACAGCAGCGCCGCGCACAGGAACGTGAGGAACTCGCGGTTGGAGCCGAGGTAGTTGAAGTAGCGATGGGCCGCTGCCGCTGCGCCCGCCAGCAACACCAGGAAAAGCGTCGCCTGGTAGCCGACCACGCTCATGCCGATCACGCTGCTGATCTTGGTGAGTGCGACGAACCCCGGCTCGAAACGCGTGGTCACCTGGCCGTGGCGCATGGCCTCGAACACGCCCGCGTAGATATGGGTGTCGGTGCCGATGTTCTCGGCACGCAAGGCGACCGTGGCGGTCGCGATCAGGCAGGCGACGCCGAGCACCAGTACCGTCAGCACCGCACGTGCATTGGCCGCGGCCGTGTCGCCGCTGTCCACCAGACCAAGCGGGCTTTGCAACAAACTGTCGTTGATGGCCATCGAGTCAGTGTCCCTGGCCGGCACGGTTGGAGGCACGTTGGCGACGCAGGAACGTCAGCACGTGCCGCCGCGCGTAGCGGGCGATCGAATAGGCATGGGTCGCCAGCAACTCGGCGCGACCCACCAGTCCCTGCGCGTACAGTGCCTGCCGCGAGTCCCAGCCTGCCTTCTGCATGGCGGCCAGGTCGCCGCTCAGGCCGCCCTCGCCAAAAGGCTGCTTGTGACCGGAGACCAGCACCTGCCGGATCGTCACGCAGCGATAGCCCGACAGCAGGATCTGCCCGAACAGCAGGGCGTCTTCCGAGCGGCGCCGACTCTCGTCGAAGCGGAACGGCAGGTCACGGCGCAGGATCACCGATGGCGTGGGAAAGCCGCTGCGCAGGCGCAGCAGGCGCTTGGGCATCTTCACGATCTTGATCGGGTAGGTCAGCGGCGGCGGCGGCGCCGAGCGCGGCTGCACATTCATCAGATGCGCGATCATCGCGATATGCGGATCGGCGTTGAGCACCGCCATCTGCAACTCGATCTTGCGCGGGTGCCAGCTGTCATCGGCATCGAGGAAGGCGATCCACGGCTGGCTCGCGTGTTTCCAGCCCTCGTTGCGGGCCGCCGACGGTCCGCCATTGGCCGGCAGGGCGAACACCTTGACCCACCCCTCGGGATAGTCGCGCGCCACCTGTTGCAGGCATTCGAGTGTGCCGTCGCCGCTTGCATCGTCCACCAGCAGCACCTCGGCCGGCCGCATCGTCTGCGCGGCTACCCGGGCCACCGAACCGGCAATCGTCGCGGTGCAGCGGAAGCAGGGCACCACCACGCTGATCGGCGCGATCGCCTGGCGCGGCGAAAAGTCCGCGGTGCGTCTGGAGTCCGCCGACGGCAGGCTGGAAGCTGTGGATTGCATTGCGGCGCAGGCCTCTTCAGTGGACCAGTGCATCGGATACCCGTACGGCGGCGGTACGTGCCATGCCGCGCCACTCGCCGAGCCGGTCGGCCAATGTCTCGCGCATCGATTGCTCCTGCCCCATCAGCCACTCCATGGCGCTGCGCAGCGTCGTGGCCGAAACGTCGGGCGTCTGCAGCACCATGTCCTCGCTGCCGAACAGGTCGCGGTTGATGCCACGCGCCTTCACGCTGTAGGCAATCGAGATGGTCGGCACGCCGCTGGACAGGGCCGCGATGGTGGCGTGCGTACGCGCGCCCATGAAAAAGTCGAGTCGGCTGATCACATGCTTGGTCTGCGCCGCATTGAAGTGGCTGGGCATGAGCTTCACCGCACCGCCCAGGTCTCCGAGCTGCTCCAGCAGCGGCGCCATGTAGCGCGAGTCGCCGCCCTGTCCTTCCGCCATCAGCGGATTGACGTGCGGCACCAGCAGCACACGCATGCCCAGGTCCTGCACGACGTGGCGGATGAACCCGGCCACTTCGGCCCGCAGATCCTGCCCCGGCTTGCGATAGCGCTCGATCAACGGACTCACGTTCAGGCCGAGCACGCGCCCGCTGCCCTCGGGCCAGAAATCGTCCACCGCGACCGGTTCGGGAGAGAGCACGAAAGCGGGATCGGCCATGCGAATGACGTTGGCCAGGCCGAGCTTGCGGGTGAGGTAGTCGTAGCTGGCCGACTCCCGCGCAGCCACGTGCCGCATGCGCGAAAGGTGCCGCGCCATCGGCCGCATCAGCCCCGGCGCGCGGTCGAACGGCCCGACCGAACCGCCCCACAGGATCACCGGTTTGCCCAGGTCCATGGCGTAGCGGTCCACTGCCATGATCGGCGAGGGAATGCGGTAATCGAGCGAATAGTTGTCGCCCCCCACGGCCAGCACGGCGTCGACGCTGTCCAGGTCGTCGCGCAACCACGAAGGCATCGGGAACGGCCACGGAGCGCCCTGCAGCAACGGCAGCGGAAGTCGCTGCAACTGCACCCAGTAGCGTCCCTCGAGCGGCTGGTAGGCCCGCACGAAGCGCACGCCTTTGCTGGCTGCCTGCGGCCACTGCACGGCATCGCGCTGGCCATTGGTGGCCGGCACCAGCACTTCGACCTCGCCGAACTGTTCGGTCAGCAGGTCGACCGTGCTGCGCACGATCGCCTCGCAGCCGCGGTTGTCGAAGGCGTATTGGCCGGATAGATAGAATCGCTTCATGCAGGATCGTCCAGATAGGTGAGGATGCTGTCGATGGGGCGGCGCGCCGAGTAGCACACCTTGAATTCGTCACTGGCGAAGCCGACCGCCATCATCGTGATCACGGTGTGGGCCGGATCGATCGGCACGACGCGGCGCAGGCGTCGGTCCTCGCGCGCTCCGCGGCTCCAGTTGAGGAAGCACGAGGCGAGCCCGAGCGAATGCAGCGCCAGCGCGAGCGACATGGCGAACATGCCCCCGTCGACCCAGTGCTGGAAGCGCTCGCCGTGGGTGTCGAAGGCGCGCAGGTCGGCCGTGATGATCAACAGGCACGGCACCTCGTGGCCGAAGCCGCGATTGCCGTTCTGCAGGGCAAGCGCACGATCGATGGTGCCGCGCGAGTCCATCTGGTAGACGTGCCATGCCTGGCGGTTGCACACCGAGGGCGTGCGCATGGCCAGTTTCATCGCGCGCCGCATCAGTTCGCGTGGCACGGCGCCCGGGCGGAAATCACGCACGGAATGGCGCGAACAGAAAAAGCGCTCGGGGTCCTCCAGTTTGCCGGCCAGCAGCTCTTCCAGATGGAAATCGATCACGCCTCCCTCGGCCGACTCCTGGCGAACGTGCTGCAGGAACTCCTGCACCCGCCGGGCCGTGTCGCCGCCACCGTCGGCGGTCGCCGCGAAATCGCGCAGCACCTTCACGCCGACCGACTCGTGGTAGCCCGGGCCGGCCGTCGCCGGGGTGCGCCGCTCCAGCACACGCAGCAGGTTGCCCGCCGCCTCCCAGCCGGAGTTTGCACGCCGCTCGCGGAAACTCAGGCTCTTCTCCAGCTGGTGATAGATCTTCACCGCCTTGTAGTCGCGGCGACGGTGCTCGGCGTGGGCGCGCCAGCCGCCGTAACGCACGTAACGGGAAAAGTCGTAGGCAAACCCGCCAAACGCCCACAGCAGGTTGTGCAGTGGTCGAATGAGGCGCTTCAGACGCGAGCTGATCATGACGCGCGCTCCTGCAGAGGATGAAAGCGGCGGACGCCGCCATAGAGGGCCAGCAACAACACCGTCTCACCCACGACGGTGGCTATCGCTGCGCCGATTTCGTGATGCGAGGGAATCAGCACCACATTCAATGCGATTACCACGAGCGCGCTGAGGCCCATGGCGAACACCCGGTAGCGCATGTGCCGCTCGCTCAGCAGCGCCGAGCCGATGCCGATGGCCATGAAGCGGATCGGCACGCACCATGCGAGCACCATCAACACCGGCACCACCGGACGGTACTTTTCGCCGAAGGCCAGAGGCACCGCCCACGGCGCGAGCACGGCCACGGCAGCGCCCAGGGCGAGCCCGGCGACGAGCATCGCCACGTTGCCGCGCCGGTAGACCATCCAGAACTTCTTCGGGTCATGCACCGCCCAGCGGTGCTGCTTGGACAGCAGATACTTCTGGAACACGGTGGTGGGGATCAGGTAGATCGCCGTCATCACCGCCAGCGCAATGCCGAAGATGCCCGCCCGCACGTTGCCGTCGAAGTACTTCACCAGCACCGTGCTGATCTGGAAGAACACCGGATAGAGCACGGCCGACAGCCCGAATGCCCACGCCTGCGACCACACCGACCAGGCCCCGGGCGCCGGGCTTTCTGTGGACGCCGCCGGCGCGGGGCGCGGCCCGTGGCCGTGCAGCTTCATTTCCCCGTGCAACATCGCCCGCAGTTCCGGCGTCGCCAGTGCGGCCACGCCCAGCGAGATCACCGCAAACCCCACCGCAACGAACCGACTGGTGAGGCTCGGCACCAGCAGCAGCATCACCGCCACCAGCAGCCGGCTCCCCGGCGTGGCGAGCTGCCACGCCGCGAGCGCACCGTGGCGCTCCTCCAGCCGCAGCTTGGTGCCGATCAACGACGCCGCCAGGACACCGAGCACCACCGGCAGCAGGATCAGCAACATCGGCGTGGCGTCCGCCGGCGCGGCGGTGATCGCCCAGGCGGCGATCAGCAGCATCGTCAGCAGCGTGCTCACGCTCAGGAACCGCATCGACGGCCGCAGCCAGCGATTGGCCGCCCAGCCCTCTGCGCCATAGGCCTTCAGCCAGAACTGGGCCAGGCCGAAGCCGGCCAGCGGTGCGACCATGGTGATCATCGCCAGCGACGAGGTGAACAGGCCATAGCCCGCCGGCTCGAGCTCGCGTGCCAGCAGCGCCTGCGAGCCGAACGTCATGCCGGCACCCAGCGCCGTTGCCAGCCACAGCAGCGAGATCGCGCCCACGGCACGATGCCAGCCCTGCGGCAGGGTAGTCATGCGCCATCGCCAGGAGAGGACTGATGCCATGGTTCGGTCACGCCGCCGCGAGCGGATCGGCACCGGCGGTCACCGCCGGCTCGACGACTGCATGGCTCGCCAGTCCGATCGAGCGCCCGCGGCCGATGCCGTAGTAGGCCAGCCCGGCCCCCTCGACTGCTGCCGGGTCGTACAGGTTGCGTCCATCGAACAGCACCGGCTCTCGCAGTGCGGCACGGATGCGACCGAAATCGGGGCTGCGGAAAAGCTTCCACTCGGTCAGCAGGACCAGCGCATCGGCGCCTTCGAGCGCTTCGTAGGGCTGTTCGCAGATCACCAGATCCTCGCGCTCGCCGCACCAGTGCAGCACGTGGTCCGACGCCTGCGGATCGTGCGCGCGCACCTTGGCGCCGGCAGCCCACAGGGCCCGCAGCAGGTACAGGCTGGGCGCCTCGCGGATGTCGTCGGTTTCCGGTTTGAACGACAGGCCCCACAGCGCCACCGTGCGTCCGGCCAGGTGCCCCTTGAAGTGATTTTTCAGCAGCTCGAAGACCTTGAGCTTCTGCGTGTGGTTGACCGCCTCGACGGCGCCGAGCATGCGTGCCTCGTACTGGCTTGCCCGCGCCATCCGCGCCAGCGCCTGCACGTCCTTGGGGAAGCACGAGCCGCCGTAACCGGCGCCCGGGTAGATGAAGTGATAGCCGATGCGCGGATCGGTGCCGATGCCGCGACGCACGTGCTCGATGTCCGCGCCGACACGCTCGGCGATGTTCGCCATCTCGTTCATGAAGCTGATCTTGGTGGCGAGCATGGCGTTGGCCGCGTACTTGGTCAGCTCGGCCGAGCGCGTATCCATCACCAGCGTGCGGTCGCGGTTGCGATTGAACGGGGCGTACAACGTGCGCAGCACTGCCAGTGCGCGCGCACTGCTGGTACCCAGGATGATCCGCTCCGGGCGCAGGCAGTCTTCCACCGCCTCGCCCTCCTTCAGGAACTCGGGATTGGAGACCACGTCCACGTCCACGCTGACGCCGCGCGCGTCGAGTTCGGCGGCGATCGCCGCGTGGACGCGCTCGGCGGTACCGACCGGCACGGTCGACTTGTCCACTACCACCGCGGGCTGCTGCAGATGCTGTCCGATGGTGCGCGCCACCGTGAGCACGTGGCTGAGATCGGCGCTGCCGTCTTCGGCCGGCGGCGTGCCGACGGCGATGAAGATCACGTCCGCGTGGGCCACCGCCTCGGCGGCGGTGACGGTGAAGTCGAGATTGCCGTTGGCCTGGTTGCGCCGCACGATCGGCTCCAGCCCGGGCTCGAACAGGGGCACCTCGCCGCGCTTGAGCCGAGCCACGCGGTCGACGTCGACGTCGACGCAGGTGACCTGATTGCCCATTTCCGCCAGGCATGCGCCGGTGACGAGACCCACGTAACCGCTGCCGAACAACGTAACTTTCATGATGCGTGCCGCTCCTTTATGAGGTGATCGCCCGCGCCCTCAGGCGCCGAGCGGAACTTCCGCCGGCGTGCTGCCGTAGGCGTAGTAGGCGTAGGTGTAGTAACCGGCGCTGCGCTTCTCCACGGCATTGAAGATGGCGCCCTTGATGGGCACGCCGTTCTGCTCGAAGCGCTGCCGCGCCAGCGCGATCTCGCGCGCCTGGTTCACGCCGAACCGCACCACCATCAGGCTGGTGCCGACGTGGTGGCCGATCACCGCCGCATCGGTCACTGCGAGGATCGGCGGGGTGTCGATGATGATCAGGTCGAAGCGGCTCTTGAGCTTCTCCAGCAGCGCGCTGAAGTTCGCGTGCATCAGCAGCTCCGACGGATTGGGCGGAACCTTGCCGCGGGCGATGAAGAACAGCTTGCCGGCACCATCGACGTTGCGCACCGCATGCGGCAGGTCGATCTGGCCGCTGATCAGCTCGGACAATCCTTCCTCGGGGCGGCCACCGACGGCGTTGTGCAGCGTGCCCTTGCGCATGTCCGCGTCGATCAGCAGCACGCGCTGCCCGGCCTGGGCCACCACCACGCCGAGGTTTCCGGCCACAAACGACTTGCCCGCCCCGGGGCTGGCGCTGCTGATCATCAGCAGGTTGTTCTTCGCCTCCATGCGGGCGAAATGCAGGCTGGTGCGCAGGCTGCGCAGCGCCTCGGTGGCGATGTCGTCGGGCGCGCGCAGTGCCAGCAGGTTCTGCTTTGCACCCAATCGCCGCTGGCGGCTGCGCGGCACTGCCGCAGGCATCAGCTCGCTGTGCGGAATCGACACGTAGACGGGCAGTCCCAGCCGCTCGATTGCGGCCGGATCTTCGATGCCCCGATTGAGCATCTGGCGCAGGAACACGAAGCCGACCGCCAGCACCCCGCCCAGCACCGTACCTGCCAGCACCACCAGGACGCGTTGCGGCCACACCGGCTGGGTGACATCGGTGGCGGCACGGTCGATTACCCGCACGTTGCCCACCGTGCCGGCGCGGGCGATGTCCAGCTGCTGGGCCTGGTTGAGCAGGCTGGTGTAGGTCTGGTTGCTCACCTGCACATCGCGGGTCAACCGCAGCAGCTGCTGCTGGATGTCCGGCAGCTTGCCCACCTGCTTCTGCAGCGTGTCGCGCTTGGCTTCCAGCTGGCCGATCTGCTGCTGCAGCGCCTTGTAGGCGGGATGCTGCGGGGTGAAGCGCTGCTGCATGTCGCTCATCTGCATGCGCAGCTGCTGCAGGCTGCTCTCGATCGACACGATCTGGTCGAGCACGCCCTTGGTCTGCAGCGTGATGTCGACCGAATGGGCCTGGGTCTGGAAAGCATTCAAGGCCTTGGTCGCCTGCTCCAGCTCCAGCCGCACGCGCGGCAGCTGGTCGCGCACGAACTTCAGGCTGTTGGCGGCCTCGGCCGAGTTGCGGTCGACGTTCTGGCGCACGTAGAGCGCCGTGACCTGATCGAGAAAGCGGGTGGCCCGCTGCGGGTCGCTGTTGTCGTAGGTGACCCGGATGATGCCCGAGTCCTTGCCCTGTTCAGCGGCCACGAGGTTGGCCTGCAGCCGGCCGATCAGCACCAGCGACGCATGCCGCACCACGTCGAAGCGCATGCCCGGGTTGGCCTGCATCGCCTGCACCTGCATGGTGATGCCGCTGGCCGACTCCGGCTGACCGACCCGACCCGACAGCAGGGTATTGCCGTCGTCGTCGGTGAGCACGTAGTTGCCGTGCTCGCCCGCCACCACGTGCAGCGGCTGGTCGAGCAGGCTCGGCGGCACGTCGAGCTGGAAGATCTCCAGCTGCGAGCCGCCCCAGTCGTAGCGGTTCATGCCCGCGACCGGCGCGGCCACCTCGCCCGGGCGGGTAGGCGAAAACCGGCGCGCCATGAAGGCGCCGAACAGCGGGAAGTGCTCCGGCTTGACGTCGATGTCCAGGCCCAGGTTCTGCACCGCCTGGCCTACGGTAGAGCGCGAGGTGAGCAGCGCAATCTCGGTCACCGCCTGCGAGGTGGAGGTACCGAGCGTCTGGCTGAGATCCTGCAGGCCCGGCAGGCTGGGCGTCTTCGGCTCAACCTGCACCACCGCGGTAGCGCGGTAGACCGGCGTGGCCAGCACCGCGTAGAGCACGCTGGCGATGGCGAAGGCCGCGGTCACCGCGATGATCAGCCACTTGTGATCGAGCAGCGTGCCGAGGATGGCGCGCAGATCGATGTCGTCGTCGCGCGATGAGAACGTTTGCCGGGTAGTCATGGGTGCCGTTCCAGAAAATGAAAAAGGGACTTACAGGTAGCGCAGCCAGCTGCCGACGCCACGATCGATCTGCTCGTACACGCGCTCGAAGAACGGGCGCGACTGCAGGTGCGGGTCCGGCACGTCGCGGGCATCGAGCCACTTGCGCAGCAGGAACACCTTGCCGCTGGCTTCCGGCGCCAGCCGGGTCGCCGCGTGCACGTGCCTGCGCTCCATCGCCAGCACCAGATCGGCCTCGCGCAACATCGACAGCTCGAGCTGTCGGGCGCGGTGCGAGGAAGCGTCGATGCCGTGCTCCTTGAGCAGCGCGGCGGCGTGGCCCTCCGGCGGGTATCCCACCATCGCGCCGAGGCCCGCGCTGTCCACCTGGATGCCGCGATCACGAAGCCGCTCGCGCAGCAGAAACTCCGCGATCGGACTGCGGCACACATTGCCCACGCAGATAATCAAAACCTGCTGGAACATGCTGCCGCCCGCGCGATCCGCCACATCCTTTTCTGCCACTGCCGCCACTCCCGATAAACGGCGCAATAATCGGAGCGCGCCATATGTGCGGTAATGCACGCAAGCAATGAAGGCGGTAATGACATACCGACCCATCCATGCGACATCTGTTTTCCGCACGTCCATAAGTGATCCCGATCCATTTCGCCGCGTCAGACCGCGCCACATCGACGCACAGATCCCGGCTCGCCATGCCGGAGCGGGCCATTTAACCTGCGTGACGGCCCACAAGGAATAGCACCAGAGCCAAAAAGGCCGGATTCTTACAAGCCGTTACATTCCCCCGGGACGGGTTACTCGCCGTTACAAACGGTTACCAAAAAGGAGGATGCGGCGGGCTTACAATCGCCTCCTTTTAATAATGGCCACCGCCGCTGTTACACGCCTGACATGATTCACGCTCGTGAAGAAGATGGCGCCGATGTAACACGGTTTATTCACGAAAAAATGTGGAATTGGCGGGCCTACTTTCGCGGCGTGAAAACCACGTTTTTATGCAGCGGCCATTAATGGTTCGCGACGGCTTTTTATCGGCCGCCGTTTATCCGGCCTCTGCTGAGTTTCATCAGTTGCTGGCGCACGCGCGTGTCGTCAGCGACGCAAGGGAACAGGACGTTCGCACGATGCACCCCGTGCAGGTGCGTATGCGTCCGCCCGCTACCTTGCCCCGTCCGGGGCACGGTCATCCATGGCCCGTTCGCGGGCACTGCCATAGAAGGCCACGCTCATGAAAAGCTTTTCCCTGGTTGGACTCATGCTGTCGGCGCTGCTGCTGCACGGTTGCGCGATTGCGCCCGGGCAACGCATGTCCGCCGACGCACTCACCCACGGCGACGCTCCCGAAAGCGGCCACGTGCAGCTGGTGCAGATCACGCCCGATCTCGTCTCCAGCCCGGCCACCGACAGCCGTGGCGAGGCGGTACCCGCCGCGCTGACGGAGTATCAGCCCAAGGCCTACCAGATCGGCCCCGGCGACACCCTCTACATCACCATCTGGGACCATCCCGAGCTGACCTCGCCGGCCGGTTCGCAGCAGCAGACCCTGCCCAACGGCCGCCTGATCCGGCCCGACGGCACGTTGTTCTACCCGTACGTGGGCACCATCAAGGCCGAGGGCATGACGGTGGAGGAGCTGCGGCAGGTGATCAGCAAGAAGATCGCCGCCTACGTGGATGATCCGCAGGTGGACGTGAGCGTGATCGGCTACGGCAGCCAGCGCATCACGCTCGAAGGCGCGTTCGGCAAGACCGACCCGCAGGCGATTACCGCGGTGCCGATGACACTGGGCCAGGTGGTGGGTACGGCGGGTGTCGACGCCGAGCAGGCCGACCTCTCCGACCTGGTTCTCACCCGCGACGGCCAGGACTATCACCTGGATCTCAACGCGGTCGGGCCGCGCTCGGCGCAGGGCATCTACCTGAAGCCCGGCGACCGGCTGTTCCTGCCTTACAACGACCAGCGCGAGGTTTACGTCATGGGTGAGGTGATCCGCCCCCAGGCGATCCCGTTCAAGACCTCCAGCCTCACGCTCACCCAGGTGATCGGCCGCGCGGGTGGGTTGAACCCGGTGACCTCCGACGGACGCGCCGTCTATGTCATCCGCGGGGTACAGGATCTGGCCCGCGAACCGGCCAAGGTGTACCACCTCAACGCACGGTCGCCGGCGGCCTTCGCGCTGGCGGACAACTTTCAGGTGCATGCGGGTGACGTGGTGTTCGTGGGCCCGGCCGGGGTTACCCGCTGGAATCGCGTGCTGAGCCAGTTGCTGCCGCTGTCGGGCATCGTGGGCAATGCCGCGCTGACCAACCAGCGCCTGGGCAACTGATCGCACGAATGACGGATCCGCGTCCATCGCCTGATGGACGCCCCCCACGCCCTGCCTGCGCCGCGTACGCATGCTCCTCGGCATGAGCCGACCGGCAGCAGGCGATCACGGCGCAGGCGGTGGCGACCGCGGCGTTGGAACCCTCGCCGTCGGCCGCGGCCCGGCGCGGGGCCGGCTGCGACGCTGCCGTGCTTTTGGGCTGACGCCGGCGGATCCGCATGGAGATGAGCTTCGACGGCTTGGGTCGGCTCGCGCATTCTGGTGCCGGGGTGACGTCCAAGGAAGACTGCCCGGACCTGCGCAACAGGCACGCCACCGATATCGTTGGCGCGCTCGCGGCGGCGCATGCGGGCATGGATGTCCATGATCCCCGGGCCGATGCCGAGGAAGCCGAGCGCAAGCTCGGCCTGCGGCCGCTGGCCGCGCCGGAGCTGGGCGCCTACGACGCGATCGTGCTGGCCGTGGTGCACCGGCAGTTTCCGGCGATCGATGCTGCGACGATTCGCGCATGGGGCCGCGAGGCCTGCACCATCTTCGACATCAAGAGCGTGCCGCGCGAAGCGCTGGCAGACGCGCGCCTGTAGCGCGCCGCTCGTTCATTCGGCGAGCCGCACCTCGCCGTCGCGCACGGTCACGGGCACCCGCCGCAGGCTCTGGCCCCGACACGGGCCGCCCACGCACCAGCCGCTGGACGCAGTGAAGCTGGCTCCGTGCGCGGCGCACACCAGAGCGCCCTTGCTCAGCAGGAACTTGCCCGGCGCCCAGTCAAGCCGCCGGCCGGCGTGCGGGCAGATGTTGAGATAGGCGTGCACCGCCTCGCCACGGCGCCAGACGATCAGATTTTCTTCGCCGTCGGGCAGCGCAGCATCCACTGCAATTGCCTCGCCGTCCGGGATGTCGTGCAACCGGCACAGCGGGGGCGACATCTCGTTTCTATCCATCGGCACTTGTCCCGGAGGCGTGAAGGCCTCATCGTTGCACGCGTAAGTCGTTGATTTTACCACACGGATTTTTAACACATGCGCTTCGTACTGCCTGCCACGCGTCGCTCCCGCCATCCGCTCGCCCGCGCCGTTTCGGTGATTCTGGGCCTGGCGGTGGTCGGCGTACTGATGGTTTTCGGCCTGGTCGTCGCCGGCGTGCTGCTGGTCGGTGGCGTGGTGCTGCTGGCGATCCGTCAGTGGAAGGCCCCCGCACGCCCGGCCCCGGCGCGCCCGGCCGCGCGCGCGGAAACGCTGGAAGGCGAGTTCGTGGTGCTGCATGACGGCCATCGCGCCGCGCACTGAAGCTCACCTCCCCAAGCACCTCGCCGCGCAAGATCCGGATGGTCGGCACGTGCCCGCCTGCGTAGGCTGAGCCGCATCCAGTCGAGGATGCCACCCTCATGCCCCGTCCCGGTACCGACCTAGCGCTAGAACAGGTGCGCGCGCGCATCGAGCAGTGCGACACGCTGCCGACCCTGGCCAGCCTGGCCGCACTCGCCGAACTCAGCCCGTCCCACCTGCAGCGCGCGTTTCGCCGCCGCTACGGCGTGAGCCCGGCCGAATACCATCGGGCGCGCCGTTTCGACCAGCTCAGGCACGCGCTGCGCCAGGGCAGCGCGGTGACCGACGCGGTATACGCCTCCGGCTTCGGCTCCGGCAGCCGTGTCTACGAACACAGCGATCGCCTGCTCGGCATGACTCCCGCCAGCTATCGGGCCGGTGGCGCCGGGGCGAGCATCCGCTACACCATCACCGCCACGCCACTGGGTCAGTTGCTGGTCGCCGCCACCACGCGCGGCCTGTGTACGGTGTCGCTGGGCGAGGACGGCGCAACGCTGGAGTCACAGCTGGCGCAGGAGTTTCCGCGCGCCGCGCGTGAGCGCGTCGATGTTGGCCGCGAGGAGTGGCTGGACGCCGTGGTCGGGCGGATCGCCCACGAACTGGGCTGGAGCGAGGCCGAAGCGCCGGCGCTGCCGCCGATCGATATCGCCGCCACCGCGTTCCAGTGGCGGGTCTGGCAGGCGCTGACCCGGATTCCCGAAGGCAGCACGCGCAGCTACGGGGCACTGGCCGCCGAACTGGGCGTGCCGAAAGCCGCGCGCGCCATCGGCCGCGCCTGCGGCAGCAACCGCCTGGCGCTGATCGTGCCGTGCCACCGCGTGGTGCGCGAGGACGGCTCGCCGGGCGGCTGGCGCTGGGGCGTGGAGCGCAAGGTGCAACTGCTTGCCCGCGAACAGGCCGCGTCGCGCCCCGGTGCTGCCGGCAGCGCCTCTCGTGCGGCGCGTCGCGCTCGCGGATAATGGCGCCCTTCCCCGCGCGACACCTCCCCAGCATGTCCCAGCCAGCTTCTGCGTCCACCGTGCGCGGCCCCGTCGACGAGCGTGTGCTGATCCCGCTTGCCCTGCTCGCGCTCTACGTGATCTGGGGATCGACCTATCTCGGCATCCGCTATGCACTGGAGAGCTATCCGCCGTTTCTGCTGGCGGGGGTGCGCTTTCTCGGCGCCGGCGTGTTGCTCTACGGCTTCCTGCGCTTGCGCGGCCTGGCCGCGCCGTCCGCGCGGCAGTGGCAAAATGCCGCGTTCACCGGCGTGCTCCTGCTCGGGTTCGGCAATGGGCTGGTGTGCTTTGCCGAACAGCGCGTGAGTTCGGGCATCGCCGCCGTGGCGGTGGCCAGCATGCCGCTGTTTGCGGCGCTGTTCGCGGGCCTGTATGGCCAGTGGGCGACGCGGCGCGAAACGATCGGCCTGCTGATCGGGTTCGCCGGCGTGGTGGTGCTGAACCTCGGCAGCGGGTTGTCCGGTTCGCGCATCGGCGCGCTGGCCTTGATCACCGCGGCGATGTGCTGGGCATTCGGCTCGGCCTGGAGCCGCCGGCAGGACATGCCCGCCGGCCCGATGAACACGGCCGCGCAGATGCTGTGCGCCAGCGTGGCCCTGCTCGGCGTGGGTTACGCCGGCGGCGAGCACCTGCCGGACCACCCGACTGTGCGCGCCACCGCGGCGGTGGTCTATCTGGCGCTGTTCGGCTCGATCGTGGCATTCACCGCCTACCTGTACGTGCTCAAGCACGCGCGCCCGGCGGTGGCCACCAGCTATGCCTACGTCAATCCGCCGGTCGCCGTGTTGTTCGGCGTGCTGCTGGCCGGCGAGCATGTCGGACCGTTCGACCTGGCCGGCATGGCGGTCATCCTGCTGGGAGTGGGCGTTATCACGCTGGCGCGGCAAAAACGCGCCGCCTGACCGCGCCGACGGCCTGCGCTTGCCCGCGCCGCCAACGGCGCGCCACCATGCCCGCTCCCATCGCAGGAGGCCGGCGCATGTCCCACCCCAACGAAGGCATGCTGGCCCGCGCGGCGCTGCACTGCGCCGCCTGGTCGGAGCGCTGGTTTCCTGATGCATGGGTATTCGCCGCGCTTGGCGTCGCCCTGGTCGCCATCGCCGCCATGAGCTTCGGCACCACGCCGGTGGCCACAGTGCGGGCGTTCGGCGACGGCTTCTGGAGCCTGATTCCGTTCACCATGCAGATGGCCTTCGTGGTGATCGGTGGTTACGTGCTGGCGACCGCACCGGTGGTGGCGCGCTTCATCGACGTGCTGGCGCGGGCGCCGCGCTCCGGCCGCGGCGCGGTGGTCTACGTGGGCCTGGTGAGCATGCTGGCATCGCTGCTCAGCTGGGGCTTCTCGCTGGTGTTCGGCGGCCTGCTGGTGCGCGCGCTGGCGCGGCGCGGCGACCTGCGCATGGATTACCGCGCCGCCGGTGCGGCGGCCTATCTCGGGTTGGGCGCGGTGTGGGCGATGGGGCTGTCCTCGTCGGCCGCGCAGCTGCAGGCCAACCCCAAGAGCATGCCGCCGGGCCTGCTCGGCATCACCGGCGTGCTGCCGTTCTCGCAGACGATCTTCCTGTGGCAGTCGATCGTGCTCACCGCGGCGCTGATCGGCGTGTCGCTGCTGGTGTGCTGGTTCACCGCGCCGTCGGATGCCAACGCGCGGGTGGCGAAGGATTTCGACGTCAGCGATGCGCCACTGCCTGCGCTGCCGCCGCGCACGCGACCGGGCGAGTGGCTGGAATACAGCCCGCTGCTGTCGCTGGTGATCGGCCTGCTCGGGCTGGGCTGGCTGGCCCGCGAATTCGCCAGCCAGCCGGTGCTCGGCGCCATCGCCAATCTCAATACCTACAACCTGCTGTTTCTTACCCTGGGCCTGTTGCTGCACTGGCGTCCGCGCAGCTTTCTCGACGCGGTGGCGCGCGCGGTGCCGAGCACCGCCGGCGTGCTGATCCAGTTTCCGCTCTACGGCGGCATCGCCGCGCTGCTGACCAAGGCCACCGGCGCGGACGGCCAGACCCTGGCGCATCACCTGTCCGGCCTGTTCGTGCGGGTGGCCTCCACCGACAGCTTTCCCGCCGTGATGGGCGCGTACTCGGCGGTGCTCGGCTTCTTCGTGCCGTCCGGCGGCGGCAAGTGGCTGGTGGAGGCGCCTTACGTGATGCAGGCGGCGAACGACCTGCATGTGCACCTGGGCTGGGCAGTGCAGGTGTACAACGCTGCCGAGGCGCTACCCAACCTGATCAACCCGTTCTGGATGCTGCCGCTGCTGGGCGTGCTGGGGCTGAAGGCACGCGACCTGGTCGGTTACACCTTCATGCAGTTGCTGGTGCACGTGCCGCTGGTGCTGGGGCTGTTGTGGTTGTTGGGTATGACACTGACCTACATCCCACCGGTCATGCCCTAAGGCACGAGGAGTGGGGAGCGAAAAGCGAGGAGTGAGAGAAAGGGCAGTCAGCGGGCCCGGCCGACGCTCTCTCTATTCTCACTCCTGCCCACGCACTCCCTGCCCTCAGAGTTCGCGCAGCGCCGTCGTCACCGGCAGCCGCGCCGCGCGTACGGCGGGGAACAGCCCGCCGACGAAGCCGATCGCCATCGCCCACTTGATGCCGGTCCACAGCAGCTGCGGCGACACCTTGAACTGGAACACCACCTGGCTGAAGTTCGAACCCAGGGTGGAGGCGGTGTAGCCGTTGAAGATCAGCCAGGTGACGAGGCCGCCGAGCAGGCCCCCGAGCAGTGCCAGCAGCATGGTCTCGAGCAGGATCGACACCACTACCGGCACGCCGCGAAAGCCGATCGCCCGCAGCGTGGCGATCTCGCGCGCCCGCGCTGCCACCGCGGCGAACATGGTGTTGAGCGCACCGAAGATCGCGCCGATCGCCATGATGCTGCCCACCGTGATGCCGACGATGCGGATCACCTTGGTCAGGCCCTCGGACTGCTTGGCGAAATACTCGCGCGTGGTGGTCACGTCCACCTTCAGGCGGGGATCGCTGACCAGTGCAGCCTTGAACGTGTCGAACGCCTTGGGCGAGGTCAGCCGCACGGTCACCGACTGCGCGCTGGAGCCGCGACGATAGGCCGAGGCGACGGTCTGCTTGTCGCCCCACAGCTCCGAATCGTGCGAATCGCCCGCGGCGAACGCGCCGACCACCGTCCAGGCCTGGCCCGCCAGCCGGATCTGCCTGCCGACCTCCAGCCCGGCGAACTGCCGCTGCGCCCCCTGCCCCACCACCAGTTCGCGCAGACCCGGCTGGAAGCGTCGGCCCTGGGTGATCTTCACGTTGGGACGCAGTGCCCAGGCGGCGTCGCCGACGCCCCGGATCTGCACGTTGGCATCTACCGTCGGGTCGCTCTTCTTGGGCAGATTGGCCACCACCGAGATCTCCGCCGAGGCCACCGGCTTGCCGTCATCACCCTTGGCCACGCCGGGTGCCTGCTCGATCACGTCGACGTTGTCGCGCTCGAGCACCGAGTTGAGCTCCGCCGCCGAGCCGCCACGCAGCACGATGGCGCTGTCGTCACTGCCCGTCTGTTGCAGGGTGGCGGCGAAGCCGTCGCCCATCGCCAGCATCGCCACCAGCACGCCGACCACGCCGGCAATGCCGATCACGATCACCGACGAGGCGCCGAGGCGCTGGCCCAGCGTGCTGATGCCCACGCGGGTCACCGACAGCGTCTGGCGACCGCGCCGGGTGAGCACCAGCCAGAGCGCCAGCACCAGCGCCAGCACGCCGACCGCGGCCAGCGGCAGCCGGGTCCAGACCAGGAGGACGGCAGCGAGCAACGCAAGCAGGCCGAGATTGCCGAGGAAGCGCAGGAATTTCTTCATGATGGAGTTCTCCTCAGCGGCCCGCGAGGGCGTCGACGATATTCAGGCGCATCGCGCGCAGCGCCGGCAACGCGCCGACCACCAGACCGATCAGCACCATCAGCCCCACGCCCAGCGCCCAGCTGGTGGCGCCGACCGGCGGCAGGTTGACCATGCCGCCGCTGCCCTTGCTCACGCCGGGCGCCAGCACCGCGGCGATGCCCAGCCCGATCACCCCGCCGAGCACCAGCAGCAGCACCGATTCGGCCAGCACCATGCCCAGCACGCTGGGGCTGGAGAACCCGATCGTCTTGAGTACCGCCAGTTCCGAGGTGCGCTCGCGCACCGCCTGCGCCATGGTGTTGCCGGTGAGCAGGATCAGGGTGAAGAACACCGCGCCCATGATCGCCGTGACAATCAACCCGATGTCGCCCAACTGCTTGGCAAACGAGGCGCTGAACGCCTGCTCGGTCTGGGTCTTGGTTTCGTGGTCGGAATTGGCCGAGATGTCGTCGATCGCCTTGGCCGCGCGGTCGGCATCATCGGGATTTGCCAGCCGATCGATGTACCAGCCCATCTCGTGGCGCGAATACAGGTTGGCCTCGTCGAAGTATTTCCAGTGCAGCAGGAACAGCTGGTCCATGCCGTTGGCCGCGCCCTCGCCCACGCCATAGATGCCGACGATGTCGAACTGCCAGGTCTTGTCGCCGTTCTTCTGCGGGAAGATGGTCGACTGCAGCGGGATCTTGTCGCCCACCTTCCAGCCGTACTTCTTCGCCAGCAGCGGGCCAATCACCACGCCGGTGCGGGTCTCGTCGAACGCCTTGCGCTGCTCCGGCGAGAGCTTGATCTCCGGATAGACGTCCAGGTAGTTCGGGCTCACCGCATAGCTGAAGACGAAGTTCTTCGGATCCTGGTAGATGCCGCCGAACCAGTTGGCATAGGCCACGTCGCGCACACCGGGTACGGCGGCGATGCGCGAACGCAGCGACTGCGGCAGCGACTGAATGATCGAGTAGCGCGAGGAGGTGATCAGCCGATCCACCCCGACGATGCTCTTGCTGCCGCTGTCGAAGGTGGTGCGCACGGCGTCGAGCATGCCGAACAGCAGGAACGCGGTGACGATCGACACCAGCGTCAGGAAGGTACGGGTCTTGCGCCGGAACAGCGCCGCCCAGATCAGGTGCAGGTATTTCATCGCCGCCTCCTTCAGGCCGTCGCCTGTTCGACCAGCGAGCCCTTGTCCAGGTGCAGGATGTGGTCGGCGTATTCGGCCGCCTTGGGGTCGTGGGTCACCATCACGATCGTCTTGCCGTGCTCGCGGTTGAGCGTGCGCAGCAGGCCGAGCACATCCTCGGCCGACTGGCGATCGAGGTCGCCGGTGGGCTCGTCGCACACCAGCAAGGTGGGATCGGAGACGATGGCGCGGGCGATCGCCACGCGCTGCTGCTGGCCACCGGACAGCTCGCTGGGCTTGTGCGAGGCACGGTCGGCCAGGCCCACCAGCTGCAGCGCGATGGCCGCGTTCTTGCGGCGCTGCGCGCCGGAGAGCTTGGTCAGCAACAGCGGCAGCTCCACGTTGCGCTGCGCGCTGAGCATCGGCATCAGGTTGTAGAACTGGAAAATGAAGCCGACATTGGCAGCGCGCCACTTGGCCAGCGCGCCGGCGCCGAGCTGGTCGATGTGCTGGCCGCCCACGGTGATGCTGCCGGCACTGGGCGAGTCGAGCCCGCCGATGAGATTGAGCAGGGTGGTCTTGCCCGAGCCGGACGGGCCCATCAGGGCGAGGAAGTCGCCCTCGCGGATCGCCAGGTTCACGTGGTGGAGCACCTCCACCTTCTGCTTGCCGCGCTCGTAGACCTTGGCCAGGTCATGGATGTCGATCAACGTTGCCATGCTGCTTCTCCTGCGTGGATGACGTGGCACGTGCAGGCCCCGGCACGGGGGCCCGCGGGCGCTATCAAGGGGTGGTGGACGTCTGGACGGCGGAGCCGTCGCGCAACGCGGCCGGTGGCGACAGCACCACGCTCTCGCCGGCCTTGACCGCCTCCGGCAGCAGGCGCAGGTCGCCGTAGGTCTGGCTGGCCGGAGTTACCAGGCGCTGGCGCGCAGTGGTGCCCTCGACCACGAACACCACGCTGTGACCGTCGCGCTGGACGATCGCGCCGGCCGGCACCAGCACGCCGCGCGGTGCGCTCGCGGCGGCGCGCGGCGCCTGGTCGAGAAAGGCCACGCGCACGCCCATGTCGGGCACGATGCGCGCGTCGCGCTGCTCCAGCGCCACGCGCACCTTGATGGTGGCCTTGCCGCGGTCGGCCGCCGGCACGATCGCGATCACGTGCGCCGGGATGGTCCAGTCGGGGTAGGCATCGAGCACCGCCTGGGCCGGCATGCCCGGCTTGACGCGGCCGATGTAGGCCTCGTTGACGTCGACCTCGATCTCCAGCGAATCCATGTCCACGATGGTGCCCACGCCGGTGCGGGTGAACCCGCCTCCGGCCGACAGCGGCGAGACGATCTCGCCGACCTGGGCAGCCTTGTCGGTAACCACGCCGGCAAACGGCGCGCGCACCACGGTGTAGTCGTAATCGACCTGGGCCACGCGTGCCTGCGCCTGCGCCGCGGCGGCCTGGCGCTGTTGCGCCTGCAACTGCGCGGCGTAGCTGGCCACCGCGGTGCGGGCCTGTTCGGCGGCCTGGGTGGAGACCAGTCCGCGCGCAACCAGGGCGTCCTGGCGCCTGGCGTCGGCGCGGGCCTGCACCAGCTGCACTTGCAGCTGCGCAACCTGCGCCTGGGCCGCCTGCGCGCTGGCCCGCGCGGCCTCGAGATTGGCGCGGTAGCCACTGTCCTCGAGCCGCGCGAGCACCTGGCCCTTGTCCACGTGGTCGCCCTCCTCGATCAGCACCTCGGTGAGCGTGCCGGTGATCTGCGCCGACACCGTGGCCTGGCGCCGGGCGGTGATGTAACCGGTAGCGTCGAGCACGGCGCCGGCCTCGCTGTGGCTCGATGGGGTGACCGCGGCGGCCGTCTCGACGGCCAGCGGGCGATGTCCCATCCACCACCAGCCGCCGATGCCCAGCAGCACCAGCAGCACCAACAGCGCGCCCGCGATCCACGGCCAGCGCGGTGCGCCACGCCCGGCGTCCTCGCGATCGTTCCGGTCGATCCGCAGTTGCTTCAACAGATCCGCGTTGTCCACGTGCTCTCCCCGGCCGGCCCACCCCGGCCGTCATGACGACAGCTTGCAGTGTGCGCCCATCGCCCGGCAGCGGCGGCGATCAGCCATCGCTGGTGACAGCTGTCATTTGCTCCGCGCGCCGGTGGCGCGCGGCGACTCGCCTGATACCCTTGAGCGCATGCCTTACGCCATCGACGTGCCCAGGATGCCTAGCCTGCCGATCATCGGCAGCCCGGCCCGTTTTCCACTGCGGCGGATCTTCTGCATCGGCCGCAACTACGCCGACCACGCCCGCGAAATGGGCGCGCCGGTGGAGAAGGACACGCCGCTGTTCTTCTGCAAGCCCGCCGACGCGGTGGTGACCGACGGCGCCGACGTGCCGTATCCGCAGGCCACCGCCGACCTGCACCACGAGGTGGAGATGGTGGTGGCGCTGGGCGCGGGCGGACGTGATCTCACGCCGGAGGCCGCCGGCGAACTGGTGTGGGGCTACGGCGTGGGGCTGGACCTCACCCGACGCGACCTGCAGGCGCAGGCCAAGGCAAAAAGCCATCCGTGGGACGTGGCCAAGGCGTTCGACCACTCCGCGCCGGTGTCGGCGCTGGTGCCGCGCGCCCAGGCCACGCTGGACGATGCCACCGTGCTGCAGCTGAGCGTCAACGGCGAGCTGCGCCAGCAGACCACGCTGGGCGACATGGTCCACAGCGTGCCGGAAATCATCGCCACACTGTCGCGGCTGTTCGCGCTGAAGGCGGGCGACCTGATCTTCACCGGCACGCCGGCAGGCGTGGCGGCGCTGCACCGGGGCGACCGTTTCCACGCCGAGCTGGTGGGCGTGGCCACCCTGGACGGACGCATCAGCTGACACCTCGCACGGCCGCGACAGCGGTTGCGCCACACCCAATCCGCCCGCCATCGGGCCAGTACCGGGAGAGACCAAGATGAGCATGATCAAGGAGTTCAAGGAATTCGCCATGCGCGGCAACGTGGTCGACCTTGCCGTGGGCGTGGTGATCGGCGCCGCCTTCGGCAAGATCGTCACCTCGCTGGTGAACGACGTGATCATGCCGCCGATCGGCCTGGTCACCGGCGGCGTCGACTTCTCGCGGCTGCGCTGGGTGCTCAAGCCCGCCGACAACTCCGACCCGGCGCACAAGGTGGCCGAGGTCGCGATCCAGTACGGCGCGTTCATCAACACGGTGATCCAGTTCATCATCATCGCGCTGGCGATCTTCTTCGTGGTCAAGGTGATCAACCGCATGAACCGCAAGCAGGAACAGGCGGCCGCCGCGCCGGCCGCTCCCGCCGCGCCGCCGCCGGACGTGGTGGTGCTGACCGAGATCCGGGACCTGCTGCGGCAGCGTCCACTGAACTGATCGTCCGCCAGCGCAGGCCGCGGCACCGCCGGACCTGCGCTGGCACGTCGTGACTTTTGGCCTAAGCGGCGCGCAGGCACGCGGCCATAATCGGGGTTTGCCCCCGGAGACTTCCCGATGCGCCGCTTCTCGCTCTCCCTGCTCGCCGCCAGCCTCGCCCTGGCGAGCGCTACTGCGGTTGCTGCCGATCGCGCCACCGCTATTCCGGCCAAGGCCGTAAGGACGGCCGAACAGCTGCGCGACACCGCCATGCACGACGGCACCGCATACGCCATCGTGCAGTCGCTGACCACCGAGGTGGGCCCACGCCTGGCCGGCGGTCCCAACGACCAGCGCGCCCGCGAGTGGGCGGTGGCGAAAATGAAGGCACTGGGCTTCGACCGCGTCTACACCGAGCCGGTGAGCTACCCGCTGTGGGAGCGCCGCAGCGAGAGCGGCGCCATCGTCGCGCCGTTCCCGCAGAAGCTCGCGCTCACGGCGCTGGGCTACTCGCCGGGCACGCCGATGGGTGGGCTGACCGCCGAGGTGATCGCGTTCCCCACGCTCGAGGCACTGAAGGCCGCCAGGCCGCCCGACGTGAAGGGCCGCATCGTTTACGTGGGCGCACGCATGACCCGGCAGAAAGACGGGCACGACTACGCGATCGGCTCGTCGGTACGCACGCAGGGGCCGGTGATCGCCCAGGACAAGGGTGCCGCCGGTTTCCTGCTGCGCTCGGCCGGCACCGATCCGCACAGCCGCGCGCCGCACACCGGCGTCACCGGCTTCACCGATCCGGCCAAGGCGATTCCCGCCGCGGCGCTGGCCGCGCCCGACGCCGACCAGCTCGAGCGCGTGCTGGCCTACGGCAAGCCGGTGCGGGTAAAGCTCGACCTGGATTGCGGCATCACCGGCCAGTACACCGGCGCCAACGTGATCGGCGAGATCACCGGTCGCACCCATCCGCAGCAGATCGTCGACATCGGCGGGCACCTGGACTCGTGGGACCCCGGCACCGGTGCAATCGACGACGGCGCCGGCGTGGCGATCGCGATGGCCGCGGCCAAGCTGATCCACGACCTGCCGCAGCGACCGGACCGCACCATCCGGGTGATCGCCTTCGCCAACGAGGAGATGGGCCTGTTCGGTGGTCGCGCCTACGCCGAGAAGCACGGCGCCGACGTGGCCAACCACCAGCTCGGCACCGAGTCGGATTTCGGCGCCGGCCGCATCTGGCGGATGAGCGCCAGCGTGAAGCCGCAGGCGCGGGGCGCGATCGAGCAGATCGCCAAGGTGCTTGCGCCGATCGGCGTCGCCTACGACGCCAGGGTAGCCGGGGGTGGCGGGTCTGATCTTTCGCAGATGCACGCCAAAGGCATGGCGGCGCTGTCGCTGACCCAGGACGGCACCCACTACTTCGACTGGCACCACACCTCCGAGGACACGCTGGACAAGATCGACCCGGCGGATCTGGCGCAGAACGTGGCGGTATACGCCGCCTATGCGTACATGGCGGCCCAGGCCGACGGCGATTTCGGCTCGGCACCCGGCGCGTTCCCGGGGGACGCTGGCGAGTGAGCGTCACCGGCCGATAGTGACGATGTCAGAGGCAGGCCGTGTCGCCTTGCGCGTGCGGTCGGAGCCTTTCGCCCACCGACGCAGCGCATGGGCGCTGCGCCGCTCGGGAACCCGACCCCCGCCGACGAGGCGGGCGGCCATGGGCAGCCGGGCGTCAGCGTGTGTAGTGCAGCTGGGCGTCCACCAGTACTTTCGGAAAGCAGAAGGTCTTCGGGCGAACCGTAATCGCCACCGGCATCAGCACGTCCTGCTGCACGCCGCCCACGCTGTCGCAGGTGGCGCCCTGCGCGAGCTCGTAGTGGATGACCCGTGCGGTGTACTGCGGACAGACGTCGCCACACGGGTATTCCGCCACCACGCGCTGGCCGTGGTAACGCCCGACCTCCACCGTGCTGTGCATCAGCTCGGCCTTGTCCCAGGGCTGCTTCGCATAAGCCAGCAGCGCCGCGTCATCGAGCGGGCCCGGCGTCGCGGCCTGGCTGGCGCACGCACTCATTGCCAGCAAGGTGAAGCTGCCGATCCATGTGGTGAGGTGGTTGCGCATCGCCGCCGTCTCCCTTGCCGAAAGGGGCAGCTTAGCTCGCGCCGGCGTGAACGCGGTGCCTGCGCTCCCGCACCGCCGGTGCCGTATCTGAAACGTCCCGATCCGGGGTGAAGCTGCAGGCGACACAGGCAACGCGGGGGCAGTGGCACGGAGGAATGGACGCCAGCGTGGCCGTTCGCGGTTACGGGGTAGAGGGTCGGCAGGCGAACGCCGCACAGGACGTTTGCGGCCAGCGGCTTGCCCCGGCCAGACGGCTAAAGGAAGCAGCTGCGCAAGGTGCCGGTAGATGCATGGCCAGGAACGCGCGATAAGGCTCCGATACACGGGCCCCGAGGCGAGGCAGTTACTCCTTGGCGTCCTCGCCTTCGACAGCATCCAGCTGCTCGCCCGCGCCCTGGTCGAGCGCCTGCAGGTTGTCCTTGATCCGGGTCATCACCGCCAGCGCCTGTTCCAGCTCCGCATAGCTGATGCCCCGCGTGGCGTCCTTGCGCAGGCCGCGGCCGATCTCTTCCATGTCGCCGGTGACGCTGCGCGCCTGCTCGGTGGGATGCAGTCGCCACGCACGGCGATCGCGCGGGTCGGGGCGGCGCTCCACGAATCCGGCCGCCTGCAGGCGATCGATCACGCGGCCGACGGCGATCGGTTCCATCTCCAGGTATTCGGCCAGCTCGGTCTGGCGCAGGCCTTCGCGGTGGCACAGCATCTTGGTGGCCCGCCACTGCGCGCGGGTCAACCCGAACTTCACCGCACGCCGATCAAAGTGCTTGCGAAACAGCAGCGTGACGTCGTTGAGCAGGTAGCCGAACGAGATGTCTTCAGTTTTCGCCATGTCGATCAAGCACTCCGAACCAGCCATTGCACCGAAGCATACGTGCCTGCCGATGGACAGGCCATGACTCTGCACGTGCGCCAGGGAGACCTCACGACACTGGCGGTGGACGCCATCGTCAACGCCGCCAACCCCGCGCTGCTGGGCGGCGGTGGCGTCGACGGGGCGATCCATCGCGCTGCCGGTGCCGCGTTGCTGGAGGCGTGCCGCGCGCTGCCGGAACACCGCCCCGGCGTGCGCTGCCGGACCGGCGAGGCGGTGATCACGCCTGGCTTTGTGCTGCCGGCGCGCTACGTCATCCACACGGTGGGCCCGGTCTGGCACGGCGGCGGACACGACGAACCGATGTTGCTTGAACGCTGCTATCGCAATGTGCTGGCGCTGGCCGACCAGCACGCGCTGCGACAGGTGGCGTTCCCCGCGATCAGCTGCGGCGTGTACGGCTACCCGGCCGAGGCCGCGGCACGCATCGCCGTGCACACCGTGCGGGCGGTACTCGAAGCGAGCCCCAGGCTCGAGGTCACGCTGTGCGCCCGCGATCGCGACATGGCCGCCGTGCTGCAGCGCGCGCTCAGTGCAGCTTGAACGGATACAGCGGAGCGAGCACGTCGCCATCGCCGCCAGCGCTCGGCCCCGCGCGCCAGGCCAGTCCCGGTGCGAACGCGGCGGCCACCGCCGCACGATCGACGGATGCGGCGTGGGCAGAAAAACGCGCCTGTTGCAGGGTGACGATGGCGTCGCGCTGCGCGGGCGAGTCGAGCGCTTCGGACAGCGCCTGCAGGTGACGGACTGATGGCCGCTCCGCCTGGGCCCACGCCAGCAGCGCAGCAGCCTGCGCGGCGGCATCGCCGGAGCGAACGGCCTGCTCGAACGCGTTGCGCAGCGCCCGTGCGGGCCGAGGCGCGGGTGCATCGGCGCTGACCGATCGGCGCCGGTGGCGTCGCCACCACCACACCGCCGCAAGCACCGCCAGCGTGATGAGCCACAAGCCGGCACCCAGCAGCGCCGCCCGCCGCCACGTGGCGCCCGCGGCGGGAGCGGCCGAGGCTTCCGGAGCGGCGCGGTTCGGCACGTTCGCCGGGCCCGAATCGCCCGTGCTCGATGACGATGCCGGCGCCGGCTTCGCGGGCGCCACCGAGCCATCGGCGGCGCGCACCTGCAGGCGATGCTCGGGGATGGTGGCCGTCTCGGCGCGGTCGGCCACCACGTTCCACCACCTTACGGTGACGGCAGGAATTACCAGCGTGCCGGGCTTGTCCGGCACGATCGCAAAGCCCTGCTGACGGCGCCCGACGACCCAGCCGCCGTCGGCGCGATTGCCGGTCACCGGCTTGTCCGGATAGGCCGTCGCGCCATCGAGCGCGGGCATGCTCAGCGCCGGCAGCGCCTCGAACGGCACGCCGGTCGCCTCCAGCGTCATCTGCAGGTTGAACGGCTGCCCCACCCGCAGCGGACGGCTGGCGTCGGGCAGCCCCTCCATCTGCAGGCTGAGCTGGCGCGCAGGCAACCACGCCGCCTGTCCCCAGCCCGCCGGCACGGGCTTGACCTGCACCTGCAGCGGGTTGCTGCGCGCCGACACCGGCGCGCCCATGCCGAGAAAGCTGTCGGGGTCGTTCGGATCGAGCAGGTCGCCCTGGAACTGCACCGGCGGAATATCGAGCGTGCCTTCGCGCTGCGGCAGCAGCACGTAATGGCGCTCGATCACGTTGTAGATGCGGCCGTTTCGCTCGGACTGGTAATCGGTGTCGCCGCCAATGCGGCTGACGTCGACGCCGTCGATGCGCGGGTCCGCCAGCGAGGCATTGGCGAGGTTGGCGGTGAAGTAGAGCTTGACGCTCAGCTGCAGCTGCTGCCCCACGTAGGCATGGTCCGGCTCGATCGCCGCCTCCACGAATACCGGGCCGTTCGGCGCGGCCGGATCGCCCGGGTCGGGCGTCCTCACCTGCAGCGTGAGCGCCTCCGTGGTCTGGTTGCCGACGGTGAGCGGGGGGATCTGCAGCGTGCCCTCGTGCAGCGGTCGCAGCGCCACGCCGTAGGAGTAGTCGGTAGTGACCTGGCCATTGCGAATGCTGGTGCTGCTGCCGCTGGAGCGACCAAGCACCTCGAAGTCGCCCTGCAGCGGACTGAGGTCAGGGCTCGCAAGCGGTGCGTCGGCGTGCAGGGTGAGGGTGACGGTGTCGCCCAGTCGAGCACTGCTGCGATCGAGCGTGGCCCGCACCTGCGCGTGGACCGCCAGCCACGGCAGCAGCCAGCCAAGCAGCACCAGGGCCACGCATCGCACTGAACGGGTCACGGCTGATCATCCTCCGCCGGCACGCCGCCGTGGCGCTGCCGGTACTCGAGTTCGAATTTGCGCCGCAACAGTGCGCCCGGATCGTCGGGCACGCGCTGCAGCGCCTGGCGCACCTGTGCCGGGAGGCGCGAGGTCGGGTCGTCGCTGTCAGGCAGGCCCAGCTGGTGGGGCCCGTTGGCCGGATCGGTGGTGGACCGGCCGTTCTTTGCCAGCGCCTGGTCCATCTGCTTCTGCAACGCTTCACGCGCAGCTTCCGCGCGCGCCTGTTCGGCTGCGCGCTGTGCGGCGGTCTGCGGCTTGCCGCCGGCGTCCTTGGGTTCGCCCTGCTCGCCCTCGCGTTGCGTCTGGTCGCCGGAGGTCTTGTCCGACGCGGTGCCGGGCTTGCCCGAGCCGTTCTTGCCGTTCTCGCCCGGCTTCGGCTGGCCTTGGCCGGGAGGCTTGTCCTGGCCGCTGGACTGGCCGTTCTGGCCGTCCTGCTGGCCGTCTTTGCCCTGATGGTCTTTGCTGTCGTCGCCGTTCTGCGCGTCCTTTTTCTGTTGCTGGCGGCGCAGCCACGCTTCCACCGCACGCTTGTTCGCCAGCGCATCGGCGTTGTGCGGGTCGCGCGCGAGCGCCCGGTCGTACGCGCCAATCGCCTCTTTGTAGCGCTGCTGCCGGGCCAGCGCATTGCCGAGGTTGTACTGCGCATCACTGCCGGGCAGTCCGGCCAGGGCCCGCTCCGCGCGCGCGTAGTCGCCGCGGCGGTAGGCCGCGGCGCCGCGCAGTGCGGGATCCTGGGCCAGTTTCAGTGCGGTCGCCGCGTCGCCTTGGCGCAGTGCCCGGGCGGCCTGCTGGTCGGGGCGCTGCCACAGGTCCTGCCAGCCGTCGGCGTGTGCCGTGCCCGGCAGCAGGGGCAGGCATGCCAGCGGCAACACCATCAGCCAGCCACGGCGAAAGCCCAGCGCCACCACCAGCAGCAACGGCAGCAGCAGCCACGGCCCGCGATCCTGCCATTGCTGGCTGTCGGCGGCGCCGGCGGCGGCGGAAGTGCCGTCGCCGCGAAGCTGCGCATGCAGCGCATCGATGTCGTCGTGGTTGGCGGTGATCGCGACGAACCGGCCACCACCGGCCGTGGCAACTGCACGGAGCGCCCCGTCGTCGCGGCGCGCCAGCTCGAGATTGCCGCGCGCATCGCGCAGGAACCCGCCGCCACCCAGCGGCACCGGGCCACCAGTGCGAGTGCCCACGCCGAGCACCGACACCTGAACTCCCTGCGCGCGCGCTTTTTGCGCCGCCGCTGCGGCAGCGCCGTCCACGCGGTCGGTGATCAACACCAGCGAGCCGCCACCGGCCTTGGCCTGGCTGATCAACGCCACCCCCTTTTCGATCGCCTGACTGGCGTTGTCGCCCTCGGTGGGCATGGTGTCGGGCGAGAGTGCGTCGAGCAGTTCGTTGAGGCTGGCCGCATCGCTGGTCAGCGGCGCCACCACGAACGCTTCGCCGGCGAACGCAATTAATGCGTTCTGCCCGGACTGGTTGGCGGCAAGCAGATCGCGCGCCTTGTAGCGCGCGCGGTCCAGGCGGCTCGGCGCCAGGTCCCGGGCCAGCATCCGTTGAGACATGGACACCGCCACCACCTGCGCCGCCCGCTCCGCGTACAGCGGCTGCGGCTGCCGGCTCCAGGTGGGGCCGGCGAGCGCCAGCGCGGCCAGCAGCCAGCCGAGTCCGAGCAGCACTCCGGAGGCGCCGCGGCTGGCGGCCTTGCCACTGAGCAGGTGGGGCAGGAGTTCGGCGTCGACCACCCGCGCCAGCTCGCGCACGCCGCGATCGGCGCGCGACAACGACCACAGCGCCAGCGGAAGCGCGCACAACGCGAGCAGCCACCACGGCCGCAGAAAGTGAAAGGCATGCACGGCCGCGATCATGCGCGCTGCTCCATCATCGTGCCGCGTCGACGCGGCCATGCGGCCAGGGCGAGCAACAGCGCGGCAGCCAGCAACGGCCAGCGAAACAGCTCATGCCGCGGACGCAGCGCCGGCGCTCGCTGGGGCATCGGCTCCAGCGCATCGATCGCCCGGTAGGCGTCGGCCAGCTGGGCGCTGTCGGTCGCGCGGAAGAACCGTCCGCCGGACTGCTCGGCGATGGAGGTGAGCATGCCGACATCGAGGTCCGCCGATGGATTGATGGTTCGGCTGCCGAAGAAATCCGGCACGGTCATGCGGTCGGCGCCGATGCCGATGGTGTAGATCCGCACGCCGGCCGCCTTGGCCGCCTTGGCCGCGTCCACAGGCGCGATGCTGCCGGCGTTGTTGACGCCATCGGTCAGCAGTACCAGCACGCGCGCCTGCTGCGGCAACGCAGCGAGCCGCTTCACCGATACGGCGATCGCATCGCCGATGGCGGTCTCGGTGCCAGCCAGGCCGACTGCGGCGCCCTGCAACTGGGCGCTCACCGCGGTGAGGTCGTAGGTGAGCGGCGTCACCAGGAACGCGCGACTGCCGAACAGCACCAGCCCCAGCTCGTCGCCGCTGCGGCGGGTAATGAAGTCGCTGGCGATGGCTTCGACTGCGCCGAAGCGGCTGACCTGGCGCCCGGCCAGTCGCATGTCGTCGGTGCGCATGCTGCCGGACAGATCCACAGCCAGCATCATCGAACGCCCGCTGCGCTGCTGCGATTGTGGCGGGCCCACCCATTGCGGGCGCATCGCCGCGAGCAGCAGGCAGAGCCACGCGATTGCCAGCAGCCACTGCCGCAGCACACTGGCAGGCGCAGCATCGGTGGCCGACAGCTGCAACCCCGCGTGCGGCAGATGCAACGCCTGCCCCGGCGCCGCAGGCCGGAACCATCGACGCACCAACCACGGCAACGGCAACAGCAGCGCCACCCACGGCCACGTGAAAACCGGCAGGTTCATGCACCGCTCCTGTGGCGAGGAATGCGACGGAGCATCGCGTCGCTGGCCGCCAGCGCCGCCAGCCATTGCCGAACCGCCACGATCACGCCGGCGCGGTCGAACGTTCCGGCGGGGCGATAGAGCGCGGCGTCGAGCTGCACCAGCTGCGAGACCGTGGGCTCCGAGACCTGCAGCCGTTCCAACGTATTGCGCCATGCGGAACCGGTCTGGGTCGCCGCCTCCGGATCGATCAGGCGCGCGGCGCGGCGCAGCAGCTGATGCAGCGCAGCGGCGAGCGCGCTGTCGGAGTCGCCCATGTGCCGCTGCTCAAGTGCATCGACTTCGGCCCACAGGCGCCGGCGCCGATGCGCTTGCTGGCGACGCCGATAGCCCGCTCGGGCAAGCATGCACAGCACCACCAGCGTGAGCACGGCGAGCGCCCACCATCCGGGTGCCGGCGGCCACCAGCCGGGCGGCGGCGGCAGATGGATGTCCCGCAGAACGGGGCCGGGTGGAGACCCGGACGCAGGCAGGCGGATCATCATCATCGGGCGCTGCCCCTGACACCGAGCAGCGCGGCCGTGCTCTCGAACGGCTCGTCCGCCGTGGTGACCGTGCGGCAGGCAACGCCCGCGCCGCGGGCCAGGTCCAGCAGTCGCGCGTGGCCGCTGCCGAGGACGCGCTGCAGGGCGTGTCGCTGGCGATCGGCGTAGGCCAGCCATTCGACGCGTTCGCCGTCGTGTTCGAGCGGATAGCGTCCTGGCGGCAGCGCGTTCACTTCCAGTGGATCGGCCAGCGCCAGCACGCCGAAGCGCGTCTTGCGCCCGAGCTCCAGCAACTGGCGCCGGGCGGGCTCGTCGCTGCAGCCACCATCGCTGATCAGCAGTACCCGGCTGGCGCCATGCAGCACGCGCCCGGCACGCTGCAGTGCGGCCGACAACGACTCGCCCGGCAGCGCATCGGCCCGGGCATCCCATTGCGCCAGCGCGCCGCAGACGGCGAGTGCACCGCGCGGCCCTGCTCGCGGCGTAAGCAGCTCGTCATGCGCGCCGAAACCCATCATCGCCACGCGCTCGCCGGCCTTGACCGCGCACCAGGCAGCCCATGCCGCTGCGCGGGCAGCCTGCACCGACTTGAACCGCGTTCGGGTGCCGAAACGCATGGCCGGGTGGCTGTCGATCAGGATCAGCAGACGACCTTCGCGCTCTTCCTGGAACAGCTTGGTGTGCAGCTTGCCGCTGCGGGCAGTCAGTCGCCAATCGAGCCGGCGCACGTCGTCGCCGCCCTGGTAGACGCGCGACTCGGCGTAATCCATGCCGCGTCCCTGCAGCCGACTGGCCTGCTGCCCCATGCGTCCGGCGCGGCTGACCTGCTGTGGCAGTACGGCGCGCCCTACCTGCGCGCGCAGCGCGAGAAGTTCAGGCAGCGAAACGCGGGTGCGACCATCTCCGGTGGCGTGTTGCTGGAGTGCGGTCACGGCAGCGGCACAAGGTCCAGCAGTCGGTCGATGACCTGGTCGGGCCGAACACCCTCCGCCTCGGCTTCGTAGCTGAGCAGAACGCGATGGCGAAGAACCTCGTGCGCCACCGCATGCACATCTTCGGGCAGCGCGTAGTCGCGCCCGTCCAGCCACGCGTGGGCGCGGGCACAACGATCCAGTGCAATGGTGGCGCGGGGGCTGCCACCCCACGCGATCCAGCGGGCCAGTTCGGCGCCGTAGCGACCGGCGTCGCGGGTCGCCAGCACCAGCTGGGTCAGGTATTCCTCCAGCGCCGGGGCCATATGGACCGCGAGCACCGCCTCGCGTGCCTCCATCACATCGGCACGGGTAAGCAGCGAGCGGGGCGCGGCGTGCGCCTGTGCATGGCGACTGGCCTGGCTGCGCGCCAGTTTGAGGATGGCGAGCTCCGCGGCGGCATCGGGGTAGCCGATCGTCACGTGCATCACGAACCGGTCCAGCTGCGCCTCGGGCAGCGCGAAAGTCCCCTCCTGCTCGATCGGATTCTGCGTTGCCATGACCAGGAACAGCTCGGGCAGCCGCCACGTGCTGCGACCGACGGTGATCTGCCGCTCCGCCATCGCTTCGAGCAGTGCCGACTGCACCTTGGCCGGCGCGCGGTTGATCTCGTCGGCGAGCACCACCTGCGCGAAGATCGGGCCCTTGCGCGTGGCGAAGGTGCCGGCCTCGTAGATGCGCGTGCCGATGATGTCGGCGGGCAGCAGGTCGGGCGTGAACTGGATGCGGCGGAACTGCGCCTGGCAGGCCGCGGCGAGCGTCTTGACCACGGTGGTCTTGGCGAGCCCCGGCACGCCCTCGAGCAGCAGGTGCGCGTCGCAGAGCAGGCCGATGAGCAGCCGACGCACCAGCTCGCGCTGACCGACCAGCACCTTCCCGACCTCGGCCTCGACCTGCCTCAACGGCTGGGCCGCTTCAGCGAGGGCGTTGGGCTGCGGCTGGGGTTGGGCGGCGGTCATGTCGGCTCCGGGCAGGAAGAGGACGAGCGGGACCCAGCCTGCTTTCTCCGCTCGGGATGCCAATCCCCACGGCCTTCAGCGAGGCCTCCAGAGAGGTACAGCGTCCATCGGATCAGAGCCGCCA